>JADZCC010000022.1 GCA_020851785.1 Anaerolineales bacterium | reverse complement strand
TAGTCTGACCAATTTTTGACACGGTATAATGGCTTTGGGTGTGATCGTGTTTTCTTTTGTTTAGGCATAAACCAAAATTACACGGTCTCGCCCTTCTTTGTCAATCCTTTTATGCACCAAAGCCCCTGCATGGTATATTTGAAAAAAATACCAAGGAGCTTTTATGAAACCTAGATGGTGGTTCGTAATCCTATTTTTGATTGGGCTCGCGCCGCTCAACGCGCAAGCGGCCAACGCCGCGCCACGGGCCGACGTTCAGGCGGATTCAGTCGCCTTTGACTTTCCCAACACCGCAACATTTTCCGCCACCCTGCAAGCGGACACAGATATTACTTCCGTCACACTTGAATACGGCAACGATCAACTCACCTGCGGGGATGTGATCGCCAAAGCCTTTCCAAACTTCACGCCGGGCAAATCGGTGGACGTTTCCTGGACGTGGGACATGCGTCAGAGCGGCTCGCTCCCCCCCGGCACAACCATTTGGTGGCGCTGGCGTTACATCGATTCGGGCGGCAAAGAAACCGTCAGCGAGAAACAGACCGCAATCTGGCTGGATAGTGTCCATGACTGGAAGCAGGTCTCCAACGCCGACGTGCGCATCCATTACTATGAAAAAGATAAAAGCTTTGCCGATACCATGCTCGCCGCCGCCGTGGAAGGCCTGCGCCGCGATAAAGAGCAAGCCGGTATGATTCCCAGCGGCGTAATTGATATTTATGTTTATCCAAATTATCAAGACCTGCAAGATGCCATCCTCTACGAACCCAGTTGGACCGGCGGGCAGGCCTTTTCGGAATTTAACATCATCATTATGGGGCTTTCCGGCTCGGATTCAAACTGGGATAAAAACACCGTCATCCATGAATTGACGCACGTCCTCGTGGGGCGCAACGCTTTCTCCTGTATCGGCTCTCGCCCCCAATGGCTGGAGGAAGGTCTGGCCATGTATAGCGAAGGCGCGTTGGATGCCGGAATGCAAAACATGCTCGATCAGGCCATTCAAGCCAAATCGCTAATCACCCTGCGTTCTTTGAATAGCAGTTTTTCGGAACTATCCGATAAAGCCAATTTGTCTTACGCGCAATCCTATAGCGTGGTGACATTCTTGATCAAAGAATACGGACAGGAAAAGATGAGCGCACTGCTCAAAGCCCTCAGCGACGCCAAGTCCATTGACGAGGCCCTGCGCGAAGTATATGGATTTGACACCGACGGATTGGACTCCGCCTGGCGCGAATCAGTCGGCGCGCCCGCGCTGATGATTGCGCAGGCCACCGCCATGCCCACGCCAACCCAGGTGCCAACGTATATGCCAATCTCCGGCGCGCCTTTGGCCACCACGCCCACGCCCAACGCCATCCCCACTTCTTCATTTGGGAACAACGACCAGCCCAGCGCCAACCCGCAAACTTCTTCTTCAGCGCTGTGGTGGATCATTGCGCTGGTCTGTTGTTGCTTAATCCTCCTGCTCATCCTTGGGGCGGCGTTCTTCATCATCCGTAAGAAAAACTCCAGCGGAGGCACAAATGGATAAGTTCAAACGCTTCTTCTTTAAGTCCGGGTTACTACTCTTGCTTGGCTCTTTATTGCTCACTGCCAGCGCACAAACCGCTTTGGCTTTTCAAGTCGGCATTCCATTGGATCGCGCTTTGGTTTACAGCGGAAGCGAATCCTCCAACCCGCGAGATTACGACCCGGCCACCACCTATAGCTCAGGCGATAAACTGGTTTTCAGCGGGCTGGTCTCGCTCGACCCGCACCTCAACCTGACGCCAGACATCGCCGAAACCTGGGAGGTCAATTCAGACCGCACCGTTTACACGTTTCACATCCGTCAGAACGCCAAATTCCATGACGGGCGCGACGTGACCGCGCAGGATTTTATCTTTTCCTGGGAACGCGCCCTCAGCCCGGCCTTGCAGTCGGACACGGCGTTAACTTATTTGGGCGACATCGTTGGCGCGCGCGAAGTCTCCGCCGGAACAGCCACCTCCATTAGCGGGTTAAAAGCGCTCGACGCGAAAACGCTTCAAGTCACGATTGATGCGCCCAAACCGTACTTCATCATGAAGCTAACTTATCCCACCGCCTTTGTGGTGGATCAAGCCAACGTCGCTAAGGGCGAAAATTGGTTCCGCCAGCCCAATGGAACCGGCCCGTATAAATTAACCGCATGGGAATCCGGCGAATATATCTTATATGAAGCGAACGCGGATTTCTACCTCGGCGCGCCTTCCATTCCCTACGTGGTGACCAAACTTTTTGCAGGCGACGACGTGCGCCTCTTTGAATCTGGCGATATTGACGTGGCTGGCGTGGGTTTATATTCGGTGGAGCGGATGCTCGACCCCACTGAACCCTTGCACGCAAATTTAGTAACGGGCGTGGACTTATGCACAAGCTACGTCGTCTTTGATACGACGCGCCCGCCGTTTGATGATGTGAACGTCCGCAAGGCCTTTAGCATGGCGTTTGACCGCCAGCAATATATTGACGTGGTCTTGCGCGGGTTGGCCTTACCGGCCATTGGCCCATTCCCGCCCGGCCTACCCGGTTTTAATTACGATCTAAAAGGCCTGCCCTACGACCCCGCTCAGGCGCGCGAACTGCTCAAACAATCCAAATATGGCGGCGCCGCAGGTCTGCCAGAGATTGTGTACACCAACTCTGGAGTTGGCAGTAGCGTGAGCGGCAACGTGGCCGCGCTGGCGGAGATGTGGCAACAAAATCTGGGCGTCAAAATCAAAATTGAAAACCTGGATTACAACTTTTACTATCAACAAATTTTTGCGGGCAATCACGGTCAAATCTTCGACGGCGGCTGGTGCGCCGATTACCCCGATCCCGAAAATTTTGCAGATGTGCTTTATCACAGCGGCTCCGCTCAAAACTCCGGCAATTATTCCAATCCAGAATTGGACACGCTCTTGGAACAGGCGCGCGTGGAGCCAGACGTAACCAAACGCATCGCGCTCTATCAACAAGCCGAACAAATCATCGTCAATGACGCGCCCGCGTTATACACGGTTCATTCGCTTTCGTATCAATTGGTTAAACCATACGTGAAGGGCTTTACCTTTACGCCGGTTTCCATTCCACTGGAGCGCTACTTGTGGCTTGAAGGCAAGTAGCCTTAACGCCGTAATTCAAAAGCCGCCGCTTCAATTGAAACGGCGGCTTTCTTTTTTTATACGTCGCGTTTGAGCAAATCTTCAAACGTCTCGGCCCTTTGAATCAACTTCGCGCTTCCATGCTCCAGCCACACCACCGCCGGTCGGCGCGCGCCGTTGTAATTAGACGACATGCTCAAATGATACGCGCCCGCCACAGGGATGGCGATTAGCTCGCCGGCTTTCAATTTCGGCATGGGCAAATCTTCGATGAGCACATCGCCCGATTCGCAATACGGCCCGGCGATGGAAACCAGTTCGCTTCTTTCCCCGCCCGGGCCGGATACCGGCAAACAAGAGTATCTCGCTCCATACAGCGCAAAGCGCGGGTTGTCCGTCATGCCGCCGTCAATTAAGGCCCAGGTTTTCGCGCCGCGCTTTTTGATGGCTCCCACCCGATAGAGCGCCACGCCCGCTCGCGCCGCCAAACTTCGACCTGGTTCAAGGTGCAACATCGGGTGGCGCAACTTGCGCGAGGCGCAACCTTCCTTGACGGCTTCGGCCACTCCGCGCACATAAACCTCAATGGATGGATGCGGCAATTCATCTTCGTGATAGGCCGCGCCCCAGCCGCCGCCCGGACAAAAATGCCATTCGTCGCCCAAGCCAAGCCTTTGAGCAAGGTCAAGACCCAGTTCAATCGCCGGGAGGAGCGGCTCCGGGTCGCGGAAGTTGGAGCCTTGATGAAAGTGAATCCCGTTGAGCGGGAGGTGGTGTTCTTTACAAAACTCCGCCGCCGTCAGCGCTTCTTCATACGTCATGCCAAATTTGCTGTCATGCTGGCCGGTTTGCGTGTGCGCGTGATGTGTGGAAACCGCCACGCCGGGCAATAACCGTAGCCAAAGTTGCGGAATTGAATTGTGCGAATCGGCGGCCAACGCCTTGATTTTTTTCAACTCGTCCAGGTTGTCCACCACGATCGTTCCGGCGTGTTCAAACGCAGAGCGTAAATCTGCAAGGGATTTGTTGACGCCATGCACCAAAATTTGCGCGGGCGGCGCGCCGCCTGCGCGAGCGATGGCAATTTCGCCTGCGCCAGTGCAATCTACAAGCAGGTTGCGCGCCACGGCCCAGCGGACGATGGCCATGCTCAGGTAGGCTTTGCCGGCATAGGTTACAGAAGCAGGCCCGGGGTAGTGTGTGGCGAGCGCGTGGTGATACGCATCCACAGCCGCGTTCAACGTCGCGCCATCATAGAGATATAACGGCGTTCCATATTGTTCAGCCAACTGCGCAAGCGCCTGGCCGTCAATGGTCAGGCAGTCATTTTCAATTTTGGTTGTGATCGGGAAAAGCGGAAGACGATTCATGTTTGGGTAGGTCGCTGGCGCGATAAATTTGATTTTTGCCATGGCGCTTGGCGGCCAGTTCGGCCTGGTCTGCCGCGAGCAAGAGCGCGGTGAGCGTATTTGCGTCTTTGAGATAGGTGGCAAGGCCAATGCTCAAAGTATAGCCGGAAACCGGGCTGGTGCGCTCTGCCGGAGCGGGCGCGCTTTGGCGGGCGGAATTTAAAAGGCGCTCGGCAAATTTGAAGGCGCCTTCTGCGTCGGTTTCCGGCAGGATGATGGCAAACTCGTCGCCGCCGTAGCGCGCGGAGATGTCGCCCTTGCGTAAATTGAGGCGGATCAAATCGGCAATCGCTTTCAGGCGCGCGTCCCCGGCGGGATGTCCCCAGAGGTCGTTATATGACTTGAATGAGTCAACGTCCAACATGAGCAGGGAAAGCGGGTGCCTGGTTTTTTCAGAAGTTTCAACTTCACCCTGCAAGGCTTCTTCAAAGGCGCGGCGATTATACAGCAAAGTGACCGGATCGGTCATGGCCGCGGTTTTCACCTGGGCATGCAGGCGGGCGTTATCAATCGCCAGCGTGATGGAACCCGCCAGGGCGCTCAGTAATTCCACATCTGCCTGGGTTAATGGCGAATTGATTTCCGCTTCCACGTTAATTGCGCCGAGGACCGTGTCTTTTTTAAGCAGGGGGATGCAAATCTCGCTATGCACGGCGGCGGCGGCGGTGAGATAGCTGGGGTCGCTCCGCACGTCGCGCAGAAATTGCGTCTTGCGGGTTCGCGCCGTTCGCCCGACAATGCCTTGCGAAATATGCACGTTCTCAATCATTTCGCCTTCCGGATAACCGCTTTGCACGCCCAGCCGCAGGGTTTCGCCTTCCAGCAAATAAATGCTGACGTGTGAATAATGAAACGTGTCGCGCAAAATCTTGACGAAGATTTTGAAGACTTCATCCAAATCCAAGGAGGAAGAGAGCAAATGCGAAACTTCCTGAACCGTGGAAATTACCTTTAAATGCGCCCACGTTTTGGCAAACAGCCGGGCCCTTTGTAAAGAGGCGGAAACCTGGCTGGCAAGCGTCTGCGTCATTTGAACGTCTTCGTTGTCAAAAGGCGTACCGAGCGCGTTCTCCACATAGAGCGTCCCCAATAAACTTTCGCCTTCCAAAATCGGGACGCAAATTGCCGAGCCGGTACGCCGGGCGGATGAAAAATAATACGGGTCCTGGGTTACGTCCGGGCAGACGTAGGTTTGTCTGGTTTCGCCCACATGCCCAATGATGCCCATGCCAAGCTCCTGGCGATACCCGGGCCGATAGCCGAGGTCTTGAACTCCGGCAATGGCGCTCACTTCCAGATATTTATCATCCACCAACAGGGAAATTGCGGACTGGGTATATCCGAAGCGTTCAATGATTAAATTGACGGTTTGGGTGAGAATCTCTTCTTCGCTTAAGAGACCGGCAATTTCGCGGCCCACTTCTTCCAGCAGACTCAATTGTTCAGAACGGCGTAGTTGCGCCTCCAGGAGCGTCTGCTCGCGGGTGCGATCTTTCACCACAATCACCCGTCCCATGAGCGCGCCTTCAGGATTTAATAGGCGCGTAATTTGGAGTCCATACCAAAGATCGCGCTCGGATGTTTTGTGTTTGAAGGTCAGGTCAACTTCTGGGGCCTGCCAATGTTCGCGCAGGACGTTCGCAAAGGGAAAGCGCTGAAAGATATTCTTCCCCAACGCCGCTTCGTCCAGCCCAAGGATCGGGTTGGCGGCCTGGTTCAAGTTTGTAATCAGGTCGTTTTGATCGACCACAATAATGGCGTCTTTCAAATGTTCGACGATTAATGGAGCGGCCATGGGGATGAGATTGAACAAGCCTTCGCGAAAAAACACGAAAGCGAAAATGACAATCGCCGCCAAAAACAAAACCGGCGTCGGGTCAAACCGGAAGGGATACAGCTTCAGCAGGTAAATCACATTCGCCACGCCGATGATGACGACGCTGGGCGCAATCACATACGCTTGAAAACGCGTTTCAATGGGCGGGGCGGAGTATTTTTTCAGGTAAATGATGGAACCGGCCAGCACAAAAGCGTAGCTCAGCCAGGCGCCCGCCCAAAACGCCGGCCCGTATTCAACGCTGAGTTCGCCCCAGCCTGCGCTGGGCAAACTCATGGTTAACCAAATCCAATGATGCAATTCGTTGGTCATCCCCAGTAAAAACAAGAGGATGCCGGGGAGCGTCAGCCAGAGCGCCTTCCGACCTTGCGCGCCCCGCTCAAAGCTTTTTGTGTAGCGCAGGGCAAAAATCAACCAGAGCGGGCCGCAGGCCAACATCCCTAAAAACGACATCTTTCTGGAGAAGACTTTGAGGGAATATTCCGGCAGGAGCATTTCCAGCAGGTAGAAACCAGCCCAGGTGGAGAGCAAAAAAATGAGCAAGCCCAGCGTGCGCGAGCCTTGCTTTTGTAAATTAAAAAACGCCCGGCCAGCGACGCCAAGCGTTAGAAAAAGTAAAACGGTTAAACAAACTGAGTAAATAGCCAGCGAAAGGTTCATCACGCTTTTAGCGCTCCCCCTTAGCGTTCAAAGAACAACTCCCACCAAACCTGCCAGTTTTGCAGGGGCGTTGGCGTGGGCGCAGGGGTGGGCGCAAGCGCCGGAGCGCTCCCCGGCTCTCCAAGCGGAACTACTGGCTGGTCGCCCGGGCGGGTAGAGCCGCCCTCCGTGCGCGCCCATTCTTCCACCGCTTCATCTGAACCGGCGTAAGCCACCTGCGTTTGTAAAACGGCCTGCGTCTGAATGGATTGTGTCGCCAGCGTTTGCACCTGCGCGAGGCGGTCGTTTAAGCGGTTTAACTCTTCGAGGCGCGAATTCAATTCCGCCATCACCAGAATTAAAAGAAACGCGCCGATGAAAACAGCCACGCGCCGCAAGCTAAAGGGAAGTTCAGGCATGTCCTTATCTTAATCGGTATTCCAGTTGTTGACAAGAAACGCGGCCTTCGTGGTACAATCTCCGCCCGCAGAGCGTAGTACCCTTCGCCTGCGCCATCTTCTCCTCCGAAAGGGATTAAAGCACATGAAAGTTTTATTAATCAAAGACGTTTACAAATTGGGCCGCGCCGGGGATATCAAAAAAGTAGCCGATGGCTACGGGCGCAACTTCCTCCTGCCGCAAGGGCTGGCCACGTTGGCCACCGAAGGCGCCCTGCGCCAGGTTGAAAAAATCAAAGCCCAGGCCGAAATTCGCCGCAACGCGCAAAATAATGAACTCAAAGGCCTTGCGGATCAAATTCGCGGCGTTACCCTCACCTTCCCCGCCAAAGCAGGCGACACCGGCAAACTCTACGGCTCCATCACCACCCAGGAAATCGCCGCCGCCCTCTCCGAGCAAGTGCGCTTTGAAGTGAAACGCCAGCAAATTGGCATTCAACCTTTGCGTTCGCTGGGCGAATTCACCGGCAACGCGCGCCTCACCATGGACCTCATCCCCGAATTCAAAATCATCGTCTACCGCGAAGGCGAAAGCGTGGAAAGCGCCGCCCAGCCAGAAGCGGAAAAAGCCGAAGCCCCAGCCAAAGCAGAAACTCCGGCCGAAGCAACCCCGGCCGAATAAACTCCAAGTTTGTTTACAATCAACGGCAGTCACAGCAAATGGGCGACTGCCGTTTTTTATTTCGATTAAAATACCTCCATGCTAACCATCGGTCAACGCCTCAAACAGGAACGCGAGGCGCGCTACATCTCCATCGAAAGAGCCTCCGAGGAAACCCGCATCCGCGCCGTCTTCTTAAAAGCGCTCGAAGCGGACGATTACTCCGCCCTGCCTTCCGCCGCGCAGGGGCGCGGATTTTTACGCAACTACGCCGAATATTTAGACATCAAAATTGACGAAGCGCTCGCAGAGATTCAAAGAAGCGCGCCGCCGATTGACGAAGTGAGCGGGCCGCTTCCACAGGTGAACCTGGCCGAGACGGACTTGCCCGCCTTCACTGAAACCACGGAAGCAGAAGTAGCGCCGCCTTTTTGGAAGCGTCGCCTCAGCGCCGCCCGGGCCTGGTTCGCCAAACCCAAGCCGGAGTCCACGCCGACAGACCCCACCTTGCAGGCCATCCTTGACGCGGAAAAAGATACAGCGTTGGAAGCGCCGGTTGAGGCAGAGCCAGATTCGGCGGAGTCTGCGGCGCGGGGAAATTTCCTGCAAAACATCCTTCAGCGGTTTACATCCAAGCCGGAGAAAGCGGAACCCGCGGTTCCCGAATCCAACCCGCAGGCGGAAGTATCTCAACCCACTCAACCCGCGCTTCCCGCAGATGTCATCTTCAAAGCGCTTGGGCAACAACTTCGCGAGCGCCGCGAATTAATCAGCCTGACGCTTGAAGAAGTGGAACGTCACACCAAGTTGAAAGCGGTTTTTATCAAAGCGCTGGAAGCGGGCGCAATGAATCAATTGCCCTCCACCGTGCAAACGCGCGGCATGTTAACCAACTATGCGACGTTTTTAGATCTGGATACCGACGCGCTCCTCTTACAATTTGCGGATGCCCTGCAAGCCCGGCGTCGCGAGAAATATGCCGAAACGCCGCGCGAAAAAATTCAAACCGAAGTTAAAGCTTCGCTCCCCTTCTTTCGCGCTTTCCTCGCGGGCGATCTGTTAATTGGGCTGACGATGATTGTTTTATTAATTGCCCTCGGCGCCTGGGGCATTGGCTATGCCATTAGTTCTCAAAGTAAAAAAGCCGCGCCAACTTCAGCTTCGATTGTGGACGTTTTGGTGGATACAGATTTGAACACTTTAACTCCCGAAGGGTTTGCGCCGGTGAACGACCCGGAGTTGGCGACAAACGCCGCCGCAGTTACCGCTACGCTGGCAGAACAACCGACGGTCAGTTTGGACGCCAATGTGGTGGTGAGCGTCTTTTCGGTGGAGCGCGCGTTTGTGCGGATTGCGGTGGATGACGAAGTGGTTTTTGAAGGACGGATCGCGCCTTTTGAAACGCATCAATATTCGGCGACTGAGAAGATTGAAATTTTATGCGGCAATGCGGCCGCATTAAAAATTACCTACAATGGCAAAGATTTGGGGCTAATGGGCAACGTGGGCGAGGTGGTCAACCGCGTTTATACGATCTCCGGCGTGATTGCGCCCACCGCCACACCGACGCCCACCGCTACCAATACGCCCCTGGTGACGAATACGCTCACACCCACCGTCACGCCAACGCCCACCAGCGTAGCGACGCCTACGCCGTAAAGAATTATTACAGTCAGGAACATTTAATGTCGAACAAAAATACCTTTCATCTCGTTTCGTTGGGGTGCGCCAAAAACACCGTAGATTCTGATTCGATGGCCCAACTGCTCGTTCGAGATGGCTATCGCGCGATTGATAACCCGAATCAAGCTTCTGTATTGATTGTGAATACTTGCGGGTTTATCGGCCCGGCTAAAGAGGAATCTTTGCGCGTGCTGGGCGAGTTGGCCGAAACCAAACGCGACGGACAGATTTTGATTGCGGCGGGTTGCTTAACGCAACGCTACGGCGTGGAAGTGGCCCAAAAAGTCCCGGGCATAGACGGCATCCTCGGCACGCGGCGCTGGATGGACATTGTGCAGGTGGTGACGGAACTTCGCAAAACGCCGCATCCCGAACCTTTGTATCACTTGCCGGAAGTCAAAACTGTCGGCGCCGATGAGCATGAGGCCTTGCGCGTCAGCGTGGCGGGGGCCAGCGCGTATATCAAAGTGGCGGATGGTTGTCGCCGCCCGTGCGCGTTTTGCGCGATTCCCTTAATTAAAGGAACGGCCGTTTCCCGCCCGATTGAAGCCATTGTGAATGAAGCTAAAAAATTACGCGACGCGGGCGTGCGCGAACTGGTCTTGATCGCGCAGGACACCACCGATTACGGCCACGACTTGGGGCTGAAAGACGGGCTGGCCGTTTTGCTGGAACAATTAACTGATTCCGTGCCGGACGTGGATTGGATTCGGGTGATGTATGCCTATCCGGGTTACGTCACTGACCGGTTAATCGAAGCGATGGCCACGCGCAAACAAATTTTGCCGTATTTGGATATTCCACTTCAGCACGCGCACCCAAAAACTTTATATCGCATGAAGCGCCCTTCCAATATTGACTGGGTTCATAAAACGCTGGGCAAGATGCGTTCGACGATCAAGGATTTATCCATTCGCACGACGTTCATTGTGGGTTATCCGGGCGAAACCGACGAAGAATTTCAAACGTTGATGGATTTTGTGGAAGCCATGCGCTTTGACCGTGTGGGCGCTTTCCAATTTTCGTTTGAGCCGGGGACCACTTCTGCGCCGCTGGGCGACCCCGTGCCGGCCGAGGTGAAACAGGAAAGGTTCGAACGCCTGATGGAAGCGCAACAGGCCATCTCCCTGCAGGTTAACCAAACGTATGTGGGCAAAATTTTGAACGTGTTAATTGAAGGCTTTGATAATGGCATTTCAATTGGGCGCTCCTACCGCGACGCGCCGGAAATTGACGGTATGGTTTTTGTGGAAGGGCAGGCCAAAGTGGGCGAAATGGCGCCCGTACGAATCACCGGCGCAATGGCTTACGATTTGACCGGTTCCATCGTTCCGCAACCGCAGGTGATCCGCCTGTAGTTGGGCGGG
>JADZCC010000021.1 GCA_020851785.1 Anaerolineales bacterium | reverse complement strand
GACTTCGTATCACAACTGAAATCATTAACACGGAACTTGCCCGTCGTCAGCAGGGCTATGGCTCTGGCGGACGAATGAAAATAGAAAAAGATACTGTGCAAATCCTTGGCGGCGTGATGGCTGGTGAAACCACAGGCGCGCCGATTGCGTTGCTTGTTCAAAATGACGACCATGTCAAATGGAAGAACAAACCCATTGAGCCGATGACATCGCCTCGACCAGGTCATGCCGATTTAACGGGCGCAGTCAAATATGGATATAAAGATTTACGCCCCGCATTGGAACGCGCCTCCGCCAGAGAAACAACGATGCGCGTTGCTGTGGGCGCAATCTGCAAACATTTACTCAATCAATTTGGAATCATCATTGGCGGTTATGTTTCTTCCATTGGCGAAGTGAATGCGACATTGGATGATCTGACCTATGCCGAAAGATTCAAACTCGCAGAGGAATCGGATGTTCGGTGCCCGCACCAACTATCCGCAAGCTTGATGCGTGAACAAATCGAAAAAACAATTCATGGAAAAAACACGTTGGGCGGCATCATCGAAATCGTCGCGTTGAATCTTCCGGTGGGTCTCGGAAGTTTTACGCAATGGGACAAACGCCTCGAAGCCAAACTTGCTCATGCCGTTATGTCGGTGCAAGCCATCAAAGGCGTTGAAGTTGGCGATGCCTTTGAAAATGCAAAACGAATTGGCACACAAGCGCATGATGCCATCCGCCTGCAACCTGCGACCTTTGACCTGCAACGCTCTACCAATCGCGCTGGCGGAACGGAAGGTGGAATTAGTAACGGACAACCAATTGTGATTCGCGCCGCGATGAAACCGATTGCTACAACGCTTCTTCCTCAGCCGACAGTTGATTTGGCATCTCAAACTGATTCTCCCACCAAATATGAACGCTCCGATTTTTGCCCCGTGCCTCGTGCTGTTCCAATTTTAGAATCAATGGTTGCGTTCGTTTTAGCGGATGCCCTGCTTGAAAAACTTGGCGGCGACTCAATCAACGAAATCAAACCACGTTTTGATTCGCTCCGCAAAGCCACGCTTGAAGATCTGCCCATGGATAACATTCCCCATATTTTTTGGGAATAACATCCGTATATATCCGTTTATCCGTTTCCCATCCGCTAACATGACAAACATCTTCCTCTACGGCCCTCCAGGCACAGGCAAATCCACCATCGGTAAACTGATTGCCGATCATCTTCAACTTCCATTCATTGATTTAGACCGCGTCATCGAATCCAACGCGGGCAAATCAATTCCAGAAATTATGGAAACGCAAGGCGAATCCGCTTTCCGAGATTTGGAAACACAAGCATTACAAGAATCTGCTGGTCACGCATTAAGTCAGGTGATCTCATTGGGCGGCGGCGCGTTATTGCGGGAAGAGAATCGTTCCTTTGCAGAATTGCACGGGACAATTCTCTTGTTGTCCGCAGATATCGCCACCCTGCTGAATCGCGTGAAAAATAAACCCAACCAGCGCCCACTCCTGGCAGGCGACATGGAAGCCAAGCTTTCCGCCTTGCTCGAAAGAAGAAAGGCGCATTACGAATCTTTCCCTTTGAAATTGTCTGTGGAGAATAAACCTGCTCAACAAAATGCCCTGCAAGCGCGAATGATATTAGGTCGCCATCATCTCTCCGCGATGGGTGAGTATGACGTGGCGGTTGGTAATATTTTGGAGTCAGCCAGCTATGTGCCACGAAGTGGTATGCTGGCGAATTCGCAGGAGCAAGTTCCTGCACCCCAAAATAGAATCATCGTCACTGACGAAAACATCGCCAGACATCACGCTGAAACTATTTCTAAATTAAACATAAAAACGGTTGTCGTGCCTGCTGGCGAAGAACATAAAAACCTGGAAACCGTTCAGCGTTTATGGAAATCATTTCTCGAAAACGGATTGGACAGAAAAAGCGCGGTGATTGCTTTGGGCGGGGGAGTCGTCAGCGATATGACCGGGTTTGCCGCCTCTACATACATGCGCGGCATGGATTGGATTGCAGTTCCAACAACATTATTATCAATGGTAGATGCTTCACTTGGCGGCAAAACCGGTTTTGATTTACCCGAAGGAAAAAATTTAATCGGCTCGTTTTACCCGCCAAAATTGGTCGTAGCGGATGTGAACTTTCTGAAAACCTTGCCCGAACGGGAATTAATCTCTGGCATGGCAGAAGTGGTCAAACACGGCGTCATCTCTGACCCTGAGTTGTTTGAGCTATGTAACAATGGATTAGATTGGGTTAAGGATAATTTGGAAGAATTGGTCAAACGCGCAATGGCAGTGAAAATCAAAGTCATTGAGGATGATCCGTATGAAAAAGGCTTGCGCGCCGCGCTGAATTTAGGTCATACGGTGGGCCATGCCGTGGAACTGGTCAGCAAGTTTGATTTGCGCCATGGCGAAGCGATCGCCATTGGCATGGCCGTCGAAGCCAGGTATTCTGCGCGGGTTGGGCTGGCAAGCCAAAGCGTGGTCGAGGCGCTTGAATCTACCTTGAAAAAACTAAACCTGCCGACTCAAATTCCCGCTGAAATGCCGCGCGCAGAAATTATCAAAGCCATGCGCGTGGATAAAAAGAAAAACGCCAAGTCTATCCGTTTTGCCTTGCCCGTTGAAATTGGCAAAGTGGAATTGGTGAATGTGGATGATTTAGAATCTGTGATAGACGATGGACGCTAGACCATTGACCATATCGTCCATCGTCTATGGTCAATGGTCAAAAGAGGAACAATGAAAATCTTAATCCTGCACGGACCCAACCTGAATTTACTCGGCACGCGCGAGCCAGAAGTGTATGGCTCGCTGACGTTGGAAGACATTAACGAAAAAATGATTGCGTTGGGTAAAGAATTGAACGCCGAAATTAAATGCTTGCAATCCAATCACGAAGGCGCGTTGATTGACGCCCTGCACGATGCGCGCGCTTGGGCCAACGGCGTGGTGTTTAACCCTGGCGGGTACACGCACACCTCCGTGGCCTTGCGCGACGCAATTTCTGCGATTCAAATTCCAGTCATCGAAGTGCATTTATCAAATGTCTATGCCCGTGAAGAATTTCGTCACGTTTCTTTTGTTTCGGCGGTTTGCAAAGGCAAGGTCACGGGCTTTGGCTGGCGCTCTTACGAACTCGGACTGCGCGGATTGATTGACCTGCTTTAAAATCCGTTTCTGGCCGTGCATCCGTGAAAGAGTCCGTTTATCGGCTCATTGATATAATCCAAGCGTGAACACTCAAACCATCCCCACGGCCGAGCCGTTCTTTTTTCAAGGCGGGCGCACTGGCGTTTTGCTGGTGCATGGATTCACGGGTACGCCCAAAGAAATGCGCTGGATGGGGGAGTACCTACACAAAAATGGCTACACGGTTTTAGGCATTCGACTCGCGGGGCACGCCACCGCTCCCGAAGATATGCGCGCCTCTCGCTGGACCGATTGGATTGCATCCGTTGAAGACGGCTTTAACCTGCTCTCCAACAGCGTGGACCGAATCTTCATCGCTGGGCTTTCAATGGGCGGCGCGTTGAGTTTGTTGATGTCCACGCGTTTAAACGTTGCGGGCGTAATTGCCATGTCCACGCCGTGTCTTCTGCCAGGGGATCGGCATTATCCAGCCTGGTTTATCCGTTTATACGGAACATTTATCAAGTACATGCCCAAATCAAAAGAAGCGCCGGGCGCATCGTGGTTTGATAAAGAGGCGTATAAGCTCCAGGTTTCATATCCGCAAAACCCGATCCGTTCCATTGCTGAACTGAAATTATTACTGCGGGAACTGCAATCCGCTTTGCCGAGGGTGAATCGGCCGGTTTTGTTGATTCATTCCAAAAATGACAAATACGTCCTGCCTGAAAACATGGAGTTGATTTACAACGGGCTGACGAATGTATCCGATAAGACCAAACTATATGTAACTGAATCAGGCCACGTCGTCACGCGCGATGCGGAACGCCAGCGGGTATTTGACTCGGCCCTGAAATTTATCCAGAGAGTGGAAGCGCCCATTTGAATCGAAGTCTATCTTTTATTGCGACAGCCCTGTTTTTGTGGGGGATTGGCGAAGGGATGTTTTATAACTTCGTGCCGATTTATCTCAGCCGCCGGTTTTTTCAAAGCGAAGCGGAGATCGGACTGACTTTAGGCGCGTTTGGCCTGGCGATGGCGCTGGTGCATCTTCCGGCTGGCCATCTGGCGGATAAACTTGGGCGCAGGCCGCTGTTAATCATTGCCTGGACGCTGGGCTTGATTGCGACGTTGATCATGGGCTTGGCGCAGTCTTTGCCGATCTTCTTGATGGGCTTAATCGGATATGGATTAACCGCTTTTGTCTCTTCCCCTTTGAATAGTTATGTCACTGCGGCTCGCGGCCGTTGGGAGGTGGGGACCGCCTTGGCGCTGACGACGGCAACTTTTTCTTTGGGCATGGCGCTGGGCCCTGTGACGGGCGGCTGGATTGGCGAACGCTATGGAATGCAGACCAGCTTTTTGATTGCCTTTGGAATCTTTGTCATTTCCAATGGCTTCATCTGGCTGATTGAGAAACAACCGCTCGATCAACATGACCCGTCTGCGCCGCCGCTTGGTTTGCGGAGCAATCGCGGCTTAATCATTTTTACCGGCGTTTTTGCATTTGCAATCTTCTCCATGTATCTGCCGCAACCGTTAACGCCAAACTTCCTAACCAAAGTGCGCGAGCTTTCTTTGGCTCAAACCGGTTTTGTTTTTACAATTGGCGCGTTGGGAAATTCTTTAATCGCTTTGGCGTTTAGTCGCCTGAACCCGCGCTGGGGATTTTTATGCGCCCAAGTTCTGGTGATTTTATTTGCCACGGCCATGTGGCGGGGTTCCGCTTTGCCCATCCTCGCTTTGGGCTATTTTTTACTGGGCGGCTTTCGCGCCGGACGCCCCATGGCCATGGCGCAGGCGCGCGGTTTGGTTCACCCGTCTCAAATGGGAAAAACCTACGGCGCCTTGGAAACGGTCAACGCGCTCGCGATCATTATTGCGCCGCCCATTGCGGGCTGGCTCTTTGAAATAGACCCGTTGATCATCTATCCAACTTCGATTGGCTTGCTGGCGCTCTCCATTGGCATTGGGTATGTTTTTTCCCCAGCCCGTCGGACTGCGGATTTGTAACCTGAAAGGCACTTATGCTGGAAATTATCACCTTCACGCTGGGACCGGTCTCCACCAATGCGTATCTCATCGCCGACTCTGAAACCAAAGAAGCCGCAGTGATTGACCCCGCCTGGGATGGTCATCTCATTCTCAAATCCGCGCAGGAACGCGGCTGGCGGATTGGTCACCTTTGGTATACTCACGCGCACTTTGATCATATTGGCGGGGCGGCCGCCATTGCGGATGCGTTGAATCCCTTGCCGCACGTGGCGCTTCATCCAGACGATCATGTCCTCTGGCGGGCGGGAGGCGGCGGCGCGGCTTTCGGGCTGAAGATTGATCCTGGACCCGAGCCGACCATTGACCTGACGCACGGCATGACGCTCAAACTTGGCTCAAACCAATTTGAAGTTCGCTTTACGCCTGGGCATACCAAAGGTCATTGCGTTTTGCGCCTTCCGGCTGAAAAACTTTGCTTCTGTGGCGATGTGATCTTTAACGGCAGTGTCGGCCGCACAGATTTACCCGGCGGCGATTGGACGGCGTTGGAAAAAAGCATCCGCGAACAAATTTACACCCTCCCCGACGAGACGCGCCTCCTCTCCGGCCACGGCCCAGAAACGACCGTTGGACACGAAAAGCAATTTAATCCATTTATTCGGTTAAACTAAGCCTTAGTTTTTGCGTACACCTATCAAGGAGAATGTTATGAGAAACCCAAATGCTTCAAGAGGTGGTTCAGATTCGCCGCCCAACACCCCCAGAGGGCTTTTATCGCTAATCCCACGCTGGCTGATCGCCGCGGTAATTGTGATTTTGGTTGTCGCCTTTTTGGCCAGCCTCAGCAAATCGTTCTGGTATTTTGACGTCATCCAAAACGATCAAGTGGGCGTGGCGATTGAAGCCGGAGAAATTACCGGCGTGGCTCAACCTGGCATCGCCTACGATTTCGGCCTATTCGTAGACCTGGTGAAGATCACCACCAGCGCGGTGGCCATCACCGTGGATGACCCGGAATTGATTACCGTGGACAAGCAACGCGTTGGGCTGGAAGTGACCGCCGACGTGTTCCGCCCGCGCGAAGCCGATATTGTGATTGCCAACTACTCGCGCTATCACAATATTTACATCAACGACCAGGCCTTGCAACAGCGGATGACGGCTTTCACCTTGCAAGCCATGAAGGTCTGTGTGGGCGACAAGAAATTTGACGAAGCGGTGATTGGCTCCGGCCGCGACACGCTCCGCACCTGTATTGACGACGAATTAAGCGGCCTGGCCGAGCCTTTGGGCTTGGAAGTTCGCAACGTGGCCGTGCCGCAAATTACCATCTCGCCGGAAGTTCAAGCCGCGCTGGACGCCATCGTCCAAAGCCGTTTGGCCACTGAAAAGGCCAAGCAGGACGTGGAGAAAGCCAAGCAGGAAGCGCTGGCTCAACAAGCCGTGGAAGAAGGCCGCATTCGCGTTGAACAATCCAAACTTCAGGAAGAAGCCCGTCAGCAGGCGATCTTGCAACAACTGAAGAAGGATCAATTAACGGCCGAACTCGCGGTAATTGAACAGGAAACAGTTAACGAGCAGAAACAGTTGATCCTCACGCAGGCGCAAGAAGCCGTCGCCGCCGAGCAGGCCCAAGTGGACGTGGCCAAAGAACTGGCCTTGGCGCAAATCTACACCAATTACCCTCAATACGTGGCCTTGCAAATTGCTTTGGCGAACGCCAACGCGATCAAGGATACAGATAAATTCATCTACACCCCTTCGGGCGTCTTCCCGCAATTAATCTTTGGCAACAGCGGCGCCGTGCCAACGTACCAGATTAAATAAAAGAGGATGATAAAAAAAGAGCGGACGAATTCGTTCGCTCTTTTTTGTTTATTGGGTTATAGTCTGTCGCCAGCGCTTATTTCTTTTTCCCTTTTAATTCATCTTTGAAGATTACGCTCATGACAACACTCACTAGGCTGATGACCAAACTGCCCAACAGGGCGGGCCAAAAACCGTCCACTGAAAAATCCAAACCGAAGGAGGCGCTCAGACTGCTGGTGAGCATGAGAATCGCTGTATTGATTAGGACGGTGAATAAACCCAGCGTGAGGACGATTAAAGGGCAGGTGAGAAATTTGAGGAGTGGGCGCACCAGTGCATTTAGCAGACCGGAGATTAAAGCCACCCAGAGTAAATCCACCCAGGGGCCGCCAAAGTTAATCCCAGGGACGATTTGAACTGCAATATAGAGAGCCAGCGTATTGATGGCCCAACGAATAAGAAATTTTGTCATGTGATACTTCTCCTTTTTGACAAGACATACGAAAAAAAAACTGCTAGGTTGCTTGCATCCAAATCAGCGTGCGTAGCGCCTGAAAACCGGCGGCATGTATCGCTTGGTCAAATTCACCGGCTGGGAATTCCAAGATGATTTTTGGATGGGCTGGAGCCAGATCCCGCCGCGCTTGTAGCAAGAGCGTGGTTAACGCTTCCGGGCTGGACCTGGAGCCGATGGCCGCAAACAGGCCCTCGCCCCGCCCAGAGGGAATCCACGCCAGAGCCGCCTCGAAAACGCCATTTTTTTGTGCGGACCATTGGCGCACGCGAAGGTCTATAAACAATAGGTAAAGCCAATTCCAAAAACCGGGCCGCAGGGAGGAAAAATTCCAGGTGCGGTGCCAGGCTAAAAAGTCCGGGTAGAAGCGTTTCAGCCAATTAAGCTGGGTTTGCCAATCGTTAGAGAATCTGCCGGTAACGGTTATGTCGCTTTGGAGGATTGCGTCTTTGCTTGTTAGGGCTTGCCAGGTGGTGCGCTTGGCGCGCTCCTTGAATCCCAATTTGGCGTATAGGTCAATTGCGTGGGGATTATCTTCGCGCACATGAAGCCAGGTTGAGGTGGCTTTTTTGGCCCGGGCTTGTTGCAAGGCTTGTCGCGTGAGAGCCTGGGCAATGCCTTGTCTGCGACGCTCCGGATGGACAGCGACATTGGCGATGAGATAGACCTTTTGCGAGCCATGTCGAAAGGGAATCAAACTGACGTTACCGATGATCTTTCCGCCTTCTTCCCAAACAAAACCAGTCAGCGGCAGGGAGGCGGTTTCAATCGTCTGGCTGGCCCATTTGACAAACGAGTTGTCTTTTCCTGCGCGTCGCATGTCTTGGAGGTAGCGTCGGCCGTCATTATCCATCGTGCTGGAAAAACATAATTCGATTAAATCTGCCACGGCGGGTAAATCGTGAAAGACGTTTAGCGGCCGGAGGTGAGATTGCGCCCGGGTGGATGGGGATGCGAGGATCATAGCCTTTTTCCGTTTTTTTCGCTGAAGAAATATAACGCTTCGGGAGGGATCGTAACGTGGACGGGTTGGCTGGGCTGGAGTTTCAATTCCAGCGGGCATTGTCCTGAAAAAAGGAAGCGCCCCATCCGCAAGTGGACGGTTTGAATGCGGCGGGCCAAATCGGCTTCCGTAGATTCAACGGCGGCCTGGAGTTGAATTTGCCCGTTAGCCATCTGCGCTTCGGCCGTGACGCTCACGGCTTCTGGCCGAACGCCGAGGGTGATCTGCGGTTCGTATTCGAGGCGGGCGAGGGCCTGGCTTGGGAGTGGAAAAATGTAGGGGTCGAGGAGCAGGCTTCGGCTGGAGAGCGAACCGCCGGTGAAGAGATTCATGGGCGGCTGGCCGATAAATCCCGCCACGAAGATGTTGACCGGGTTTTCAATCAACTCTTGATAGGTTCCCACTTGTTCGATGCGGCCGGAGTGCATGACAACAATTTGGTCGGCCAGCGCGATGGCTTCGGTTTGATCGTGGGTGACGTATAGGCTGGTGATTTCAAATTTGCGGAGCAGGCGCTTGATTTCGGTGCGGGTTTGGACGCGCAGTTTGGCGTCGAGGTTGGAGAGCGGTTCGTCAAACAGAAATAATTTTGGCGCGCGCGCAATGGCGCGGCCAATCGCCACGCGTTGTTTCTGTCCGCCGGAGAGCGTCCCCGGTTTGCGCGGCAATAATTCATCGAAGCCGATGCCCATGATTTGCGAAGTGTATTCGATGCGCTTGCGCGTTTCTTCGTCCGTAATTTTGTGCATTTTGAAAAAGAACGAAAGGTTGCCTTCGTTATTAAAGTTGGGATAGAGCGCAAAATTTTGAAAGACAATGCCGATGTAGCGCTCGCCCGGCGAAACTTCGCGAACGTCCTCGCGGTTGTAGAGGACTTGGCCGGTGTAGGTTTTTTCCAACCCGGAGACGACGCGCAATAAAGTGCTTTTCCCGCAACCGGAAGGCCCGAGGATGGCAAAAGTTTGCCCGTTGGGAATCGTCAAGTTGACGTTGTCCAAGGCCTGCGTTCCGGCGGCGGCGAGTGTGGGCAGGTCTTCGAGGTTGCGTTCGCGTTGAAAGTTAAAGATGCGGCTGACGATGTTGTTGGCGGTGGGGATAAACGTGTAGCTGACGTTCTGAAGTTGAATCTCTGCCATGCGGTTCCTCTACCGCAAAATTGTATCATTCGCCATCTACAAAATATGGTTTTTTCGGAAAGGCGCCGCCGCTAAACCTGATGAAATCTAACAAATCTCTTATGCCTTGTGTCACCCGGCTTTTGTTATAATGCCCGCAGTTACATATGGTAGCGGCGGGCATTCCGTCGCTGGAGGATAAGCTGATGATGCGATTTGACCGATTTACAGAAAGAGCGCAGGAAGCCGCCCAGCGCGCCGCGGAGATCATCCAACGCTATGGGCATAATCAAATTGATACCGAGCATATTCTGCTGGCGCTGATCGAACAGCCCGGCGGCGTCATTCCCCAAATTTTGGAAAAACTAAACGTCAGCGCCGAAGCGTTAACCGAGAGGATTGACGCGACTCTGCGCGCCAGTCCAAAGGCGAACATCTTCGGCGGGGGGGCGGGGCAAATTTTCATTACGCCGCGCGTCAAGCGGATTATTGACCTGGCCAACGAAGAAGCCAACCGTCTGAAAGATGAATACATTTCAACGGAACATATCTTTTTGGCCATCCTCACCGAGCGCAACACGCCCGCCGCCCGAATTTTAGAAACAGCCGGGCTTTCGCGCGATCGCGTTTATGACACCGTGCAAGACCTGCGCGGCGGGCAGAGAGTCACCGACCCGCAAGCCGAAACCAAATATCGCACGCTGGAAAAATACTCGCGCGACCTCACGCAATTGGCCCGCGAAGGCAAGTTAGACCCGGTGATTGGGCGCGATAATGAAATTCTGCGTTTGATTCAAATCCTTTCACGGCGCACGAAAAACAATCCGGTATTGATTGGCGAGGCCGGCGTGGGGAAGACCGCCATTGCCGAAGGACTGGCGCAAAAGATCGCCACCAATGACGTGCCGGAAATTTTATCCGGCAAGCGCGTCGTCGCTTTGGATTTGGGCGCGATGATCGCCGGTTCCCGCTTCCGCGGCGAGTTTGAAGAACGCCTCAAAGCCATCATGGAAGAAGTTCAACGCGCCAAAGGCGATGTGATTTTGATGATTGACGAATTGCACACCGTCGTCGGCGCGGGAGCCGCACAAGGCGCGATGGATGCCAGCAACATGCTTAAACCGGCCCTGGCGCGCGGCGAACTGCAATGCATCGGCGCCACCACGCTGGACGAGTTCCACAAATATATCGAAAAAGACGCGGCCCTCGAACGGCGCTTTGCCCCAATTTATGTGGATGAGCCGAGCGTGGAAGACACGATTAAGATGTTGCACGGCCTGCGCGATAAATACGAAGCTCATCACAAAGTTCACTTTGCGGATGACGCGCTCGAAGCCGCCGCGCGGCTGGCGGATCGCTACGTCCCCGACCGCCACCTGCCCGATAAAGCCATTGACCTGATGGACGAAGCCGCCGCCAAATTGCGCGTGGCGCTCTATTCCATGCCGCCAGATTTGAAATCCATGAAGACCGAATTGGATCGCATGCGTGCCGAAGAGGAACAAGCCGGCTTGGAGCGCGATTACGAACGCGCCGCTCAAAAGAAAGCCGAACGTTTACGCGCCGAACAGGAATACAACCTGAGCCGCGACAAATGGGAAGCCGAACACAAACTGGACGAAGTCGTGGACGTGGACGACATCGCCTCCGTGGTGCATCAGTGGACGGGGATTCCCGTGACCCAAATGCTCGAAACTGAATCGGAAAAACTCCTGCACATGGAATCCCGTTTACACGAGCGCATCATCGGTCAGGAGGAAGCGATTCACGCCATCTCCGACGCGATTCGCCGCGCGCGCTCCGGGTTGAAAGACCCCGCCCGCCCGATTGGCTCTTTTATTTTTATCGGTCCCTCCGGCGTTGGCAAAACCGAGTTGGCGAAAGCTCTGGCCTGGTTTATGTTCGACGACGAAGAAGCGCTCGTGCGGATTGATATGTCCGAATACCGCGAGCAACATACCGTCTCGCGGCTGTTTGGCGCGCCTCCCGGCTATGTCGGCTATGAAGAAGGCGGTCAACTCACCGAAGCCGTCCGCCGCCGTCCATATCGCATTGTTTTGTTTGATGAAATTGAAAAAGCGCATCCCGAAGTTTGGAACGCCTTGCTTCAAATTTTAGATGACGGGCGTTTGACGGACGGGCAGGGCAACGTGGTGGACTTCCGCAATACGATCCTGATTATGACCTCGAACCTCGGCACGGAATACGTGCGGAAGGGCGGCGCTTTGGGCTTTTTGACCAAGAACGATACCAGCGAAGAACGCGAATCGCACGATAAGATTGAGAAGGCCCTCAAAGCCGCGTTCCGTCCTGAATTTATCAACCGTATTGACGACATCATCATGTTCTCGCCGCTCACACTCGAACAGATGGAAGAGATTGTGGTTTTGCAAATGAAAGAATTGCAAGACCGCCTCAACGAACACGCCATCACCGTCCAGTTGACGGACGCGGCCCGGGCCTGGCTGGCCAAAGAAGGCTACGACCCAGCCTTTGGAGCGCGGCCTCTGCGTCGGGCCATCCAAAAATATGTGGAAAGCCCACTCTCTGTCGAATTGCTCAGCGGCAAGTTCAAAGATGGGGCGGCGGTGCTGGTGGACGAGAAAGACGATAAGATCACTTTCAATGCCGAGGCCGCGCCCGCCAAAAAGCCAAAGCAGGAAGTTAGCGCCTAAGTTTTTGTAAAGAGCGCGGCTGATTGCCGCGCTCTTTGTTTTTAAATAGCCAGAATGTCCTAACCCTATTTTTAGCGAGACACGGTATCATCGGGCATCTTTGAGTAGAGGAAACTATGGAAAATTTTGATCAAAACAATAAGAACAACCTGCTTCCCTGGATCATCGGCATTTTTGTAGCGCTATGCTGTATTTGCGCAATCCTTGTTCCGCTGGTGGGGTATCTGTATTACCAAAACAACCCGGTCAGCCCGATTGATATTCCTGCGGTCCCAACGGACGATTCTGGGCCGACGCCCACTTCTGGGTTTATGAACCCTCCGGCAAGTTCAATCTCAGGCGAAACGCTGGACCTCCTTGAGAAAACCATCGTCCCGCCCAACGAACCGAAAGAACTGGCCTGTCGCTTGCAGGGGAAATGCAACGTGCCAGACGTAATTGCAACTACCGCCGCGCCGCGCAAAATTGGCGATCAGGACAAGTTTTGGGTTTCAAATCAAGACACGGCTGAAAACAATCAAGTTCAGGCCACCTTGCGCTACGCCACGCCGCACGTTTACTTCTGGATACAGAACGACGTTGCTTATGACGATAGCGAGATGCGCGCCCTGGCAGATACGTTTGAAAATAAGATTTATCCAACCGACCGTGAATTTTTCGGCGACGAATGGAATCCCGGCATTGACGGCGACCCGCATATTTACATTTTATATGCGCGCGGCTTGGGCTCAAACATTGCCGGCTACTTTTCGTCCTCCGATTCGATCAACCCTGAAATTAAGCAATACTCCAACGGACATGAGATGTTCGTCTTCAATGCGGATAATACCCCGCTTGGTGAAGAATTTACCTATGGCGTTTTGGCGCATGAATTTCAACATATGATCCATTGGAATCAGGACCTGAACGAAACGTCCTGGGTCAATGAAGGCTCTGCCGAGCTGGCCGCTTTTCTAAATGGGTACGACCCGGGCGGCTTTGACTGGCTCTACATTTCCGACCCCGATCTGCAACTGAACGACTGGCCCAACGACCAGAATGCTACGTCCCCGCATTATGGCGCAGGCTTCCTGTTTATGACTTACTTCCTCGATCGCTTTGGCGAAGACGCCACCAAAGCCTTGGTCAAAGACCCAGCCAACGGCTTGGATAGCGTCGAAGACGTCCTGCGAGAAATTAACGCCACCGACCCGCTTACCAACCAGCCCATTTATGCCGACGACCTCTTTATGGATTGGGCAGTGACCAACCTCGTCTTGGATTCTTCGATTGGCGATGGCCGTTACATTTATCATAACTACTCTGGCGCAAATCAAGCCGCCGAGACGGAAACCGTTTCCTCCTGCCCGCAAACTTTATCCGAAAGGGACGTGCATCAATATGGCGTGGACTACATCAAAATAGATTGCGCCGGCGATCACACGCTTTCGTTTTCCGGTTCTACGGTCACGGGTTTGCTCCCCGTGGATCCGAATTCTGGAACGCACGCCTTCTGGTCCAACAAAGGCGACGAATCGGATATGAAATTAACCCGCGAGTTCGATTTCACCACAGTCAGCGGGCCGATTGAGTTGAGCTATCAAACCTGGTATGACATCGAAACCGATTGGGACTATGCCTACGTCCTGGCCTCGGAAGATGGAAAAACCTGGCAGATTCTCAAGACCCCTTCCGGCACAGATACCAACCCGTCTGGCAATTCGTATGGCTGGGGTTATACCGGAACTTCAGGAAATTGGATTCAAGAATCGGTTGACCTTTCCGCTTATGCCGGTAAGAAAGTTTCCATTCGCTTTGAATATGTCACCGATGCGGCCGTCAATGGGGAAGGCCTCATGCTGGATGACATCTCCGTTGACGCGCTCAACTACAGCTCTGATTTTGAAACTGATGACGGCGGCTGGGTCGCTGAAGGCTTCGTCCGCATTCAAAATGCGCTCCCGCAGACCTTTCGGCTGGCTCTGGTTCTGACGGGCGATTCAAGCGTCAAAATGATTCCGCTCAGCGCAGACCAAACTGCCGAAATTCCCCTCTCATTAAACGCGGGCGAATCTGCTTATCTGGTGGTTTCCGGCACGACGCGCTACACCCGTGAATTGGGTTTCTACGAGGTGGAGATTAAATAACTTACCCTACCCTTCTCCTTTTGGGAGAAGGGCTGGAGATGAGGGCGCAAGATAATCGGTCGCTTTGACGAATGGATTAAAATTTACCTTTACCCCCGTAGGCAAAATTGCCTGCGGGGGTTGATTCCTTACGAAATTGACATGCTTTTTTTTCCGTCCTGACTTATAATTTCAGCATCTATGACGTCGCTCAAACAGACTGACCACTCGCGTAGGACCGTTGGCGTGCTTGGCGCTCAGCTCAACCGCATTTTTGGCGGAGAGTTTATGGCGGGCGTGATGGATGCGGCCGAAAAGCATGATACGAATTTAATCTGCTTTGCCGGGGGAATTCCAACCGCCTTGGAAACAAGCGACGACAATCAATCCTACGGGTTTTACGACTTAATCAAACACGAGCGCTTCGATGGACTCCTCCTCGCGGCGGATCTCGCGCACGGCATTTCTGCGGACGAAATTCGCAAGTTCTGCGAAACGCTTGCGCCCCTGCCCGTGACTTCATTCGCCGTTCAGGCGGAGAACGTCTCCTCCTTTGTGACCGATGGCGAAGCCGGAATGCGCGCCGTGATACGCCATTTAATTGAAGAACATGCTTATCAAAAAATTGCGTTTGTGCGCGGCCCGCGCGGGCAAGCCGAAGCCGAACAAAGACTACGCGCCTATAAAGACGAACTCCGCATGCATAACCTTGCGCTGGATGAAAATTTAATCGTGGATGGCGATTTCTCGCAGGAAAGCGGACGCGCCGCAGTGCGGACGTTGCTGGACGAGCGCGGCGTACGCTTTCAGGCGGTCGCCTGTGCAAACGATCGCATGGCCTTTGGCGTGATGGAAGTTTTGGTACAGCGTGGCATTAAAGTCCCTGATACGGTTGCCGTCACCGGCTTTGACGACGTGAGCGAAGCCCAATCCATGGGCATTCCGCTGACGACCGTTCATCAGCCGTTTTATGATGCGGGCGTGAAGGCTTTTGAGGCGCTCGTCAAAAAGATGGACGGCGGCGCGGTTCCGCCCATCAACCTGCTGGATGCGAATTTTGTTATTCGCTGGTCTTGCGGCTGTTTGCCTGAAAATATTAAACAGGCGGTGGTGCTTTCAAAAGAAGTCGCCCAGACCGGCCGCTTGGAAAATAAAAAGAACGCGGCCTTGCGCGCGCTCTTTTTGGCGGCAGGGGTTTCAGAAAACGACGCCTTCAACGAACAATACCGTGATGTGTTTGGCCGCGCCTGGGACGTTTTTCTGGCGAGCCTCAGCGAAGACGACAAGTCCGACGCTTTCTTGAAAATGGTGCAAGCCTTTGTCGAAGTCTTGCAAAGGCATGGCCACGATTTTGCCGATTGGCAAAATGTGATTTCCACGTTTCGCAAGTATTCGCTGGGCGGCATTACCAGCCCCACCGCCAGATTAAAGGCTGAAAATCTCTTTCAGCAGGCGCGGATGTTGATTGGCGAATTGTCGCAACGCGCGCAGGCGTATCGGCGTTTGCAATTGGAACAGCAGGAAGAATTGCTGAGCAACTTTAGCTTTTCCATGGCCCCAGCCATGAGCTTTGCCGGAATTGGCGAAGCCATCTCCAAAAACTTTCCAGCGCTTGGGTTGGAGCATTGGTACGTCATGTTTTATGGGAGCGATTTGACGGCGCCGGGCTCGCTGGCTTCTTCGCCGCCGGAAACGTATCGCTTGTTAATGCAATACGAGAATCAGCAGTTTGAAATGCCGCAGGAAAAATCCGTCATGGGCACGGGGCGGCTTGTGCCGCGCGGCAAGACCCCTGAAAATCAGCGCTATGTGGCGGTGGTCATGCCGCTTTCGCTGGCTTCCAATCGCTTTGGCTTTATGTGGGCCAAGTTAGGCCCCAAAGATTGGGACGTTTATGTCCGCGTTAAGAACCTGATCTCCAGCGCGTTATTGCGCACAATGTTGGTCGAACAGCGCGAAGAAGCCCAAAAGGAAGCGGAAAAAGCCGCCAGCCAAAACGCCCAGTTGTTGGGTTTGGAGCAGGCTCGTCGTCAGGGGGCGGAGGCGCTGGCCCGCGCTTCGCGTCAACTCTCTTCATTGACAACCGTGGAGAAGATCCCGCAACAAATCGTCGAGCAACTCCGTCAGGTTCTGCCGCACGACCGCGGCATCCTGTTCCTGGAAGACGTGAACGGCGCGCCGCAAGTGCGCTCGCATTGGGGCATGCCGCCGGAAGCCAACGCGGGAAATTTGGAACTCAAAATTGGCGACTTGGACTTTTATCAGGCGGTCGCGCAAAAAGGCGAAACCGTTTTGATCAACGAGGTTAGAGCGGTCAAGGGCTGGTCGCAACCGGTCTGGTTGCCTGTGGATCAGGCGTGGATGGCCTCGCCCTTATTTTCTAAAGGCCGGGCGGTTGGCTTGTTGGCCGTTTCGCGTAAAGCGGGCGCCTTCAATCAGGATGATGGCTTTGTGATGACCACCTACGGCGTGCAGGCCACCATCGCGCTGGAAAACGCGCGCCTCTACGACGAAGTCACCACGATGAATCAGGTGATGGAGCGCATGGTGGCCCAGCGCGTGGAAGAATTGAACGGCGCGTATAAAACGCTGGCCAAACACGACACGAATAAATCCGCGTTTATTCAAGTGGCGGCTCACGAATTACGCACGCCGCTCACGGTGATTAAAGGCTACCTCGGCATTCTCAAGGCCGATTCTGGCATTCAGGCCAACAATACTTTAACGCAGGCGATTGACGGCGTGGGGCAGGGGACGGAACGCCTGCAACAAATCGTCAACAGCATGTTGGATGTGGCGCGGTTGGACAGCCAGGTGATTAACCCGCATTTTGAATCGGTGAGCGTGGGGTTGACCTTGCGTTTGGTCTATAAGGATTACGTGAAAGACCTCGCGGCGCGCAACCTGACCTTCAACCTGGACGAAGCCGTCAAAGATATTCCCCCCGTTTTGGCGGATTCGGAATTGCTCAAGAAGGCCTTGGATCACGTCATCGTGAATGCGATTAAATACACGCCGGACGGCGGCTCGGTTTCCGTTTCGGCGCGGGTGGTGGACGATGCGAAGATGGGGAAGTGCGCTGAAATTCAGGTGCAGGATTCTGGCATTGGAATTAATGCCGAACATCACCAGATTATTTTTGAGAAACTCTATCAGCTGGGTAAAGTGGAATTACATTCCTCCAGCCGTACAAATTATAAGGGCGGTGGAGCCGGGTTGGGGCTGGCCATCGCTTTGGGGATTATCAAGGCTCTGCATGGGACGATCTGGGTGGAAAGTTCCGGGCATGATGAGGAAAAATATCCGGGAAGTACGTTCTTCATCCGTTTGCCGTTGGTGAAATAAAAAAAACCGCTTGTTGGCGGTTTTTTTATTGATTTATCTTTTTTCTTTGAAGTTGTAAATCCCATCTTGAATTGGCCACTCTGCTGTGCAGGTGGGGCAGGCCAGGTATTCTTTTTTGTCCAGCAATGTGGGGTGGCCGCATTCCGGACATTTGAACAGGTCCAGAACGTCTTGCGGCGGGGGCGTAGGGGAATGGGTCCCTTGTAAAACGGCGCGCACAAAAACGCTGGGCGAGAGTTGGAAGAATCTGCCGGAGGGTTGGAGGAGTCCGTCGAGGGCCGCCAGCCATCCGGCGGGGATGAGGCGTTTGAGAATGCCAAGCCGAAAGTGTGAGACGGTCAGAATCCGCTCCACGCGGAATCCCAAATCTGCCAGCCAGTTGCGAATGGCTGTGGGGTGAAAATCAAAATTGAGTTTGACGAACTCCACGGGTTCGAGGGTAAACGGGTTCCAGGCTTGTTTGCCCAGCCCATAACGCAGGATGGCTTTGAGGTTTAGTTTGTTGGCGAATTCCAAAATGAAGACGGCGTTGGGTTGTAAAACGCTGGCGATCTGACTTAAGGCCTTGGGCGCGTCGGCCATGTGATGCAAAACGCGAATCATCGTGGCCGCGTCAAACAGCCGCTCGCGGAAGGGGAGTTGGTACACGTCCGCCGCGACGTAGATATATTTTTCGGAGCGTCCCAGTTTGGTTTGGGCTTGCGCGAGTTGCGTGGTAGAGTAATCCATCACAACGATGCGTTCAAAGCCGGCGTAGCGTGGCGTGTTGCGTCCGGCGCCCGCGCCAACTTCGAGCATGAGGTTGCCGCTTGTGGGGAGGACGCGCTTAAAGGCCAAGCCTTCGGCTAAATCTTCGTACTGGCGGCCGCCTTGTTCCCAAAACGCTTGTTGATAGTCTGAACCTTCGTAACTGCAAATGGGTGGTTTGGTCATGCGTTGGGTTATCTGCCCACGGCCCGATAATTGAAGCCGAGCGTTTTCATGCGCCCAGGTTCATAGATGTTGCGCCCGTCGTAGAGGGTGGGCGTTTTGAGCAGACCTTTAATTTTTTCGAGGTCGAGCTGTTTGAATTCGTTCCATTCGGTGACGATGATTAACGCGTCGCTGTTTTCGGCGACTTTGTAGGCCGAATCCACCAGTTCTACGTTGGGTAGAAGCGGACGGGCCACTTCCATGGCCACCGGGTCGTAGGCCCGCACTTTGGCTCCGGCGGCGATTAGCGCTTCGGCAATGTCAATGGCCGGGGCGTCGCGCATATCGTCGGTGTTGGGTTTGAAGGCCAGCCCCAGCAAGCCAACGGTTTTGCCTTTCAGTCCGTCCAGCATTTGCTCTACGGCGGTCACTGCGGCTTTGCGGCGGTTGTAGTTCACTTCCATCACGCCGTTCAAAATCAGCGGATTTAGCCCGCTCTCTTTGGCCATGAAGGCCAGCGCTTCCACGTCTTTGGGGAAGCACGAGCCGCCCCAGCCCAGTCCGGCGTCTAAAAAGTGGCGGCCGATGCGCGCGTCGTAGCCCATGCCTGCGGCCACTTCTTTCACGTCCGCTCCGGCGCGTTCGCATAAATCGGCCAGTTCGTTCATAAAGGAAATCTTGGTGGCCAGGAAGGCGTTGCTCGCGTATTTGATCATTTCAGCGGTGCGTAAATCGGTGATCACAATCGGCGCGCGCAGGGGAAGGTGCAGGTGGGCCACTTTATTGGCGGCATCTTTGTCCAAAGAGCCGATGATGGTACGGTGCGGGCTTGTAAAATCTGCGATGGCCGAACCTTCGCGTAAAAATTCCGGGCAGGAGACGACGGAGAACTCAATCGGTTTGGGCTGGGCGTTTTTGACGATGTCCGCCACCCAATCGCCGGTGCCGATCGGCACGGTGGATTTGTTGATGATCACGAGCGGCGCGGACATGTTCTGCGCGATGGAGCGCGCGGCCGCTTCCACGTATTGCAAGTCCGCTTCGCCTTGTTTCCCGGAAGGCGTGCCAACGGCGATGAACGCGTATTCAGAACCGGCCAGCGCTTCTTTGTAAGAGGTGGTGAATGTAATTCTGCCTGCGTTGACGTTACGCTTGACCAACTCATCCAAGCCGGGTTCGTAAATGGGCATAATGCCCTTTTTTAGATTTTCGACGCGCTTTTCGTCCACGTCCAAAGCGATGACGCGATTGCCTAAATCGGAAAAACAGGCGGCGGTTACCAAGCCCACGTAGCCCACGCCGACGACGCAAATTTGTTTCATAAGTTTCCTCTGTTTAGATAAAAAGTAAATGGGGAGAAAGAGCCATTCCCACGCAAACTAAAGATGATTGTTTTGACTTAAATAACTCACCTTGCGCAGTTTTACGAAAATTCGTAAACTCTCCCTCATCCCCGGCCCTTCTCCCAAAGGGAGAAGGGAGTCCCCTCTCCTTTTGGGAGAGGGTTAGGGTGAGGGCGCGTAAGGCGACTTAAACAAACTATACCATATTGATTCAGGCTTTATTCAGCCAGACTTCAATCGTCTCCATAAATTCTTCCAAATCCATGGGTTTGGTAATGTATTCGCTCACTCCGGCCTCAAAGGCGCGCCGCCGGTCTTCCGGCAGGGCGTGCGCGGTGAGGGCGATGATGGTGATCTGGCGGGTGAGCGGGTCTTGTTTGATTTTTTGAGTCGCGTTCCAGCCATCCATCAGCGGCATGGAAAGGTCCATAATGATCAAATCCGGCCGTTGTTTAAGCGCGGCATTCACGCCGTCGCGCCCATTCATTGCCAGAAAGGTCTGATGCCCCTTTTTCTCCAGCACGAACTTGACCAGCTCGTAGGTGTCCATGTTGTCTTCAACGACTAAGATGCTTTTACCATTCATCGCCTAAATCATACTACGCCTTAATCGTGCGGGCAATCCATCCGAATCTACTACTGGGTATAATTCCCGCCCATGCGTATCTTATTCGTGGCGGATGGCCGCTCGCCAACCGCCCAAAACTGGATTCGACATTTTGCCCAACGCGATGAAGTCTATCTCGCCTCCACGTTTGAAGGGGAGTTGGATTTCCCCGTCCAAAAGCTGGAATTGACACCCGTGGCTTTTAGCGCGCTTAAGAAGCAAACTTCGCGCCCAACTCCCGCCGCTTCCCGGACCCTCAGCCTGCGGACGCGACTTCGGCAGTTGCTTGGCCCGTTCACCATCCCCACTGCCGCCAAAAAGTTGAGTGGCTTCATCCAGGAAGTTCAGCCGGACTTAATCCACGCCTTGCGGATTCCGTATGAAGGCATGTTGACGGCCGAAGCGATTCGCGCTGGAAAATTTTCCTCCATCCCATTCATCGTTTCCGTGTGGGGCAATGACTTTACCTTGCACGCGCCATCCACGCCTTTGATGCAGGTCTACACGCGCCGCGTTATGCGAGCCGTCTCTGGTTTACATGCCGATACAGAACGCGATATCCGTTTGGGGCGCGAGTGGGGCCTGGGCGAGGACAAACTCACTTTGGTTGCGCCCGGCAACGGCGGAGTTCGCCGCGCGGTTTTTTATCCGCCGGTTGAGCCGGTTAAAAATCCGGTGATTATTAATCCGCGCGGGTTTCGGGCGTACATCCGCAACGAATCTTTTTTTCGGGCCATCCCATTGGTTTTGGAAAAATATCCGCAAGCAAAATTTATTTGCGCTTCCATGCAAGGGGAGGCGCAAGCCGAAGCCTGGGTGCGCGAGTTGGGGATTGGCCACGCGGTTCAATTGCTTGCGCCGCTGGCGCATGTGAAAATGGGGGAGCTTTTTCGAACGGCGCAAATTGTGGTTTCGCCCAGCGTGCATGACGGCTCGCCCAACGCGCTGTTGGAAGCGCTGGCCTGCGGATGCTTTCCAATTGCGGGGGATTTGGACTCGATTCGCGAGTGGATTACGCCCGGCGAAAACGGCTTGTTGATTAACCCCAATAGCCCGCAGGAAATGGCCGCGGCGATTTTGCTCGGCTTGGAAAACGCAGACCTGCGGCGCGCGGCCGCAGGTCTGAATGTACAGTTAATTGCCGCCAAAGCTGGCTATGAAGCCAATCTACAAAAGGCGGAAGATTTTTATCGGCAGGTTTTGGCCGGCCGCGCCTGAGTTCTAGCCTTCTCTCGGCGCTCTTAAGTTGGCCAGCCGGTCGCGCAATTCAATCCGCCGTGAATCGGCGGAATGACGAATATCGTCAAACAGTCCCTGCCCGCGCGCGCGAATTTGCGAACGTAAATTTTCGCCCGATTCCGGCGCCAGCAATAAGGCGATCATTGAACCGACCAGCCCGCCGACAAAGATTCCAATTAAAAAACCAAACATTCTACGCATGAGTATCGCTCCTTGTAAACGCCAAACGCTTTTGTGTGGACGCTGTATTTTCTGACAAATTTATTATAGATGAAAAATTGATTTTGTGTATAATCCTCCTTGTCGCGCGTATCTACTGGAACGCGACGGCGTTAACCTTATTCAGCCGCACGCGCATGGATATGCTGGGGGCGCACATGCCAAACGGACTCTACCATTTCGGAGGGTACCATGTCTACCACGACCATTGCTCCTGCCATTGCACAACGAAAAAAAATGACGATGCTTGCGTTTCGTCAGAAGAAGGAACGCGGCGAACCGCTGACCATGCTGACCGCGTACGATTATCCAACCGCGCTGGCGCTCGATCAGGCCGGGATTGATTCGATCCTCGTGGGCGATTCGCTGGCGATGGTGGAACTGGGCTACGAAAACACTCTGCCGGTGACGATGGAGGAAATGCTTCATCACGCCCGCGCCGTGGCCCGTGGCGCAAAATCTGCCTTGCTGATTGGCGACCTGCCGTTCATGTCGTATCAAGTTTCAATTGAAGAAGCTCTGCGCAACGCGGGTAGGTTTATTCAACAAGCCAACATGGACGCCGTGAAATTGGAAGGCGGGCGCGAGCGCGCCGAAACCGTCCGCGCTATCGTCGGCGCGGGCATTCCGGTGATGGGGCATTTGGGCCTCACGCCGCAATCCATCCACCAGTTGGGCGGGTTTCGCCCGCAAGGCAAAACCGCCTCGGCCGCCGTTCGCCTGCTGGAAGACGCGCAAATTTTAGAAGAAGCCGGAGCGTTTGCGCTGGTGTTGGAATCGATTCCGGCGCGTTTGGCGTCAGCCATCTCGAAGAAAATTTCCATCCCGACGATTGGCATTGGCGCCGGCGCCGGGTGCGACGGTCAGGTGTTGGTGACGCATGACCTGCTGGGGTTGTTTGAGCGTTTCACGCCGAAATTCGTCAAGCGTTATGCCAACCTGCACGAAACCATGCGCAAAGCCTTCACGGAATACATTGACGACGTGGAAACGAAAAAATTCCCGGCGCTTGAACACACCGTCGAAATGACCGACGCGGAATGGGACGCCTTCCTTAACGAAACGAAGTGAAAGACCCCATCCTGTTAATTGGCACGGGCGCATTGGCCACTTTATTCGCGGCCCGCTTAAGCGAAGCCGGTCACGCCGTTTCCATGCTCGGCGCGTGGCAAAAAGGGATTGACGAACTCAATCAACATGGCGCGCGCATACAAGGCGCCGACGGCGTAATCAAAAGTTTTCCGGTCTTTGCCACGCACAATCCGCAGGCGGTGAGCGGCGTAAAACTCGCGTTGGTTTTGGTGAAAGCCTGGCAAACCGAACGCGCCGCACAGCAGTTGCAGATTGCGCTCGCGTCAGATGGACTGGCCCTGACTTTACAAAATGGGTTGGGAAATCAGGAGACGCTTCAGACCGCGCTCGGGGTGGGTCGGGTTGCAGTCGGCGTTACCACCACTGGAGCCACTTTACTGGCCCCCGGGTTGGCGCGCTTTGGCGGCGAGGGACTGATTTCATTGGAACAGAATCCAGCTTCGGTTAAGCTGGCGGCGTTTTTTCGTTCCGCGCAATTCAACGCGCAGGTTGTTGAAGACGCGGAGGCGCTGATCTGGGGAAAATTAATCGTTAATGCGGCGATCAATCCATTAACCGCTTTGCTGGAGATTCCCAACGGAGCATTGCTGACGCATCCTGATACGCGCAAAGTGATGAGCGCCCTCGCGGAGGAGGCCGCTGAAGTGGCCCGGGCGGAAGGGGTGCGCCTGCCGTTTGACGACCCAACTGCGGCGGCGGAAGCCGTGGCGCAAAAGACGGCCCTGAATGATTCCTCCATGCTTCAGGATTTAAGGCGTGGCGCGCCCACAGAAATTGACGCAATCAGCGGCGCGGTGGCGCTTCGGGGGGAAAAACGGGGAACGTCAACGCCTTATACCAAAGCCTGCTGGGCGATGGTGCGGGCCGCCGCGTATAATAGGGGAAATCACCCTGGAGGCTCTTGTGCGTAAATTGTTTTTATTGTTTGTGTTGGGGGGGCTGTTCGTTTTCCCAGCTTATACGGCGGCTCAAAATAACGTGGCTTTACAAAAT
>JADZCC010000020.1 GCA_020851785.1 Anaerolineales bacterium | reverse complement strand
GACCTTGCAGCGTGCCGTAGAGTTGACCGAGATACGAACCGAACGCGACGATGGTGCCGACGGTGAACGTGCCTGCGATGACGTACCAGCCGCCGAGACCGTAGACGAGCGCGGTGCCGACCGCAGTGATGAGACCGAAGATGACGAAGAACGTCGAGCCGACGACCGCGCGTCGGATGCCGATGTCGCGCACGCTCGCGGCGCGTTGACGGAAACGATTCTCCTCTTCGCGCGTGCGCCCGAAAAGTTTGACGAGAAGCGCGCCGCCGATGTTGAGAGTCTCGTTCATGTGCGCGTTCATCTGCGCGTTGGTGTCCATGGCTTGACGCGCAATATCGCGCAAGGTGTTGCCGAGTCGTTGCGCGGTGATGATGAACAATGGAAGGATCACAATGCTGATGAGAGTTAATCGCCACTCCATCGTGAGCATGACCGCGAGCAATGCAATCGCTTCGATTAAGTTCGTGACGATGTTGACGATGGTGTTGCTGATCGCATTTTGCGCGCCAACCACGTCGTTGTTAAGGCGAGACATCAACTCGCCCGATTTTGTGTTGGTGAAAAATCGCAAAGACATGTGTTGCAAGCGCGCGAAGAGAGTCGAGCGCAAATCGTAGATCACGCCTTCGCCGACGGACGAATTCAAGCGGCGTTGAAAAACGTTGACGACGCCCGTCAACGCGGGGATCGCCAGCAATGCCACACCGAGCCAGACGAGTCGATTCACATCTTTGGCGGGAATCACTACGTCGATCATGTTGCGGAAGATGAGCGGCGTGAGCAGTGACAAGCCCGTGGTGAGGAGGATCGTGACAAGCATCCCCGCGATGTGCCACCAGTATCCGCGCGCGTAGGTGAGGACGCGCAAAAGAAGTTGCTTGGTTACTTTGGGCTTTTCGTCGCCCGAACGCATGTAGGAAAACCAGCCGTAGCCGTGCATAGGAACTCCTGAGAGGTGGTAATTGGTAATTGGTAATTGGTAATTTGAGATTGGAGATTGGAGATTGGAGATTGGAGATTGGAGATTGGAGATTGGAGATTGGAGACTGAAGACTGGAGACTTTTCCAACCTTTGAGAACTGGAGGATTAGAGAATTGTTCGACTATAAGACGAGAGGTCTAGATTGGCAACTGGACGAAGGGGGAGGTTAATGAAAGTCTGATGTGAGAAAAGTATCTTCAACCCAAAAACAAAGCCCGACGAATATCTACGTCGGGCTGAAAAACTAGAAATGTGTATTTTCTACACTGCGAGGGGAGAGAGTTTGTATACACGGGCTAATTTTGTCGCTGTGACAAAATCCTTTTGGCGAAGCGCCTCGCGGACATCATCCAATCTCATCGCATCGTTCACCGATAAGTATGGTGACCATTCATCATCGGTGTAGATCAATTCCACGTCCACTTCGGCAACATACTCGCCAAAATGGATCAATTTAGAGGTTTGTTTTTTTGTCATTTCTTTCTCCTTGTAAAGTCGTCCGACCACTTTGCAGGGTCAGGTCTGTACGCCGTAATTAACACGGCAGGAGATGCAGCGCTTTTGGGGATTCCCCAGAGAATATGGATCGGCTGGTCTTGATGGTCTCTTTGCAAAACCAATACACAGGGTCCCTTCCCGTAATTTGGATAGTCTTCAACTACAAGCGCATCCGATACACTTTTCAGAACATCCCGAACAAGAATATTGTCGTCAGCCAATTCATCGTATCCATGAGCAGTGATTTGTACTTGCTCTTGCTCGATCAGTTTCAGTATTTTCTGGAATGTCTCGCTCATTGGTCAAAATCATTATACAGTATTTTGGTTTCGATGATTAGGAGAATATAAATCTCTTATTTCAAAACTTCCCTCAATTGCAAATCGGAGAAGGTTACATCCAGAGTTGATTTCTCGGTCGGGACGACAGCCAGATAGAGTTTGCCGCGCTTGAATTGATCGTCTTTGAAGGAGGTTGCCAGCACCCCGTTCAGGTAGACGCGGAACTGCCCTCCGTCGCAGAGGACGCGCAGACGGTTCGTCTCGTTCATCCCTGCGCGCAGGGCGGTGTGATTCGCCCACGGCAGTAAATCTTCCCATTTCAGTTCGTTCTTCTCATCTTTTTTATAGTAGCCGATGGTGTACGATCCCAACACGGAGACCAACACCGCATACCCACCGTTATCAGAGAAGCGCGCATAAAACCCCGCGCGGATGATGTTCTCGTCGCCGCCTGTGAATTTCATGTTGATGCTGGCGTCGAAGTCATCCAAAAACCCCGAACTCTTCAACACATAATAGGAATTGGGGCTGGGTTTATAACTTCCCCGCAACTCGGAGGGACTGCCTTTGTGGAATGTCAACAATTCTTCGTTGATCACTTCCCAGCCTGGCATGGTTTTGCTACTGAAGTCCGCGCCGAGGATCAGATCTCCCATATCGGGTTCGGGCGTAAAGGTCTTCGGCACGCGGAAACTGGTGCCGCAAAATTCGCACGAGACCAAGTCGGACTCTTTGATAGCTTTTTGAGGGAGCGCCGCGCCGCAGTTGGGGCAGTTGAGTGCTTGCATAGGTTGTTCGATTTTAAATCAGAAATAGTGTGGGGACAATGTTGAAAATATATCCAGAATGAATTGAGGTTTTGTCGGTTGGACGCAGAAAGGTTGGGAGCGTCCAAGTTAGCAAACTCGTGAGCAGGTGGTGCTATAATTTCTGCATGGAAATCATCTTCGAGTGGGATGCGAGAAAAGCGAAAACAAACCTTGAAAAACACAAGGTCAGTTTTGAGGAAGCGCAAACGATATTTATTGACCCGCTTCTCGTCACATTCCCCGATGAATTCCATTCCAACGCAGAAGAGCGATTTACGAGTATTGGCATATCGGCAAAAGAAAGACTCCTGTTGGTTGTGCATACCGAACAGGAAGAACTTAAAGAACGTGTTGTGATCCGCATCATCAGTTGCAGAAAAGCAACGACCTCCGAAAGAATGACCTATGAAAAAGGCGAATAATTCTCACAAAGACGATATGCTCCCCGAATACAATTTCAAAGGCAAAAAAGGCGTTCGCGGGAAATATACGGAAGCCATGAAGCATGGTTATTCAATTCGCATTATCCATGAAGATAAAACGGTTACGGTTAAGCAGTTTGTCTTGAAAGAAAATGCGGTTGAGCTCGACCCCGATGTAAAAGTTTATTTCCCCGATTCGAAAAGCGTCAACCACGCGTTACGAAGTTTGATCGAGTTAATTCCT
>JADZCC010000019.1 GCA_020851785.1 Anaerolineales bacterium | reverse complement strand
TGCGTAAACGCGTGCATTCATCCTTGAAGTACTTGACCCCGACTGAGTTTGAGACCGCCTGGTTTTCCAAGCACAATCTTGATAGCCACGCGCCCCTTTAGTGTTCAGTTTTATGGGTGCATTACATCCCTTTCCGGTTGGTATGGTCGCTTTCTTAAATCTTGCTTACACTACTGGTCGTACATTTGGTTGGGACGGAAATATGGGGACGCCCCTAAATGAGCTATTTGAATAATTACAGGAATAGAGATATGGAATTCATAAATATTGTACTCATAATTTTTGGCGGGGGGTTGGTTTTTTGTAGCTTGGGATATATTACTTTCCGTTGGATGCTGAGAAAAGGCTGGGTTTCTTTAAGGCTAATGGCATTCAGCGCCGCAATCATGTATCTGGCGTTGGGCGTGGTTTTTCTGGAAGTAATTCCAGCTTTATTTAGCGCTGTTCTGGCTGTGGTAAGTGTTTTATCTATATTATTGATGCCCAAAATAAACCCTTCACTTTGGGAAATCTTGAAACTGGCAGGAGTTAAATGGTAAAGATGCCAACGCCTAATATTGACGATGAAAAAGCTGAAGAACTCAAACGCTCGGCAAAATTAATTAACAAGAATGCCCTTGCAAGGGTACTGATTATGTTCTCTCCAACCCCAGTCAGTTTGGGGATCATGTTCTTTCTTCGATCGAATATTGGCTTTTTCCTTGGCTGGTTTGCACTCGGTTTTGTTTTTATTATCAGGATAATTATTTATTTCTACGACAAAAACAAGCGAACTATTTATTACCATCCGTCTCAAAAGGGAGAGTTGATAACTGCTATTTTGGGCGCAATATTGATGTGGTGGATGGCTATTTATTTCTTTCTAATCGTGCCCTATAGCTAATAAGAAGTACGAAACCAGCACATGGAAGACAAGATGAACGCAATTGATGCGGCGGACGAAGCCGAGTGGAATCGCGTGCAGTCCGTGTTGGATTTGCGGGCGCAAAATCAATATATGGACAACAAGATGGCACGAGTGGATAATGTGGGCGGGGAAGAGTCAATGGACAGGGCAGGGGTGGAGATTTGATACAATCGCTGTCTATCAGAAAACTCTAGCATTGAAGATACTGTTCCCTAATCCCTAATCCCTTAGACCTTACCCATGAAACAACTCTTACAAAACATTCGCGACGGAAAAACGATCATTGAAGACGTGCCCATGCCAACGCTACGCGCTGGGCAGGCGCTCGTCAAAGTTTCAGCGAGCCTTGTTTCGGCTGGCACCGAACGCATGGTCGTTGAATTTGCCGAAAAAAGTCTGGTGGGCAAAGCCCGCTCGCGGCCGGATTTGGTCAAACAAGTTTTAGAAAAAGCCAAACGCGAAGGCTTAACTCCAACCTTGCAAGCCGCTTTCAATCGGCTGGATCAACCGATGGCGTTGGGTTATTCATCGGCTGGCACAATCGTCGCGCTTGGCAAAAATATGTCGGGCTTCAAAGTGGGTCAACGGGTGGCCTGTGCGGGCGGCGGCTATGCAACTCATGCTGAATATAATCTCATCCCAAAAAATCTTTTAACGCCACTTCCCAAAAACGTGGATTTTGAATCCGCCGCATTCACCACCTTGGGCGCAATCGCGCTTCATGGGTTTCGCTTGGCAGAACCGCAACTCGGCGAAAATGTCGCTGTCATTGGTTTAGGCTTATTAGGATTATTGACGATTCAAATTGCGTCTGCCGCCGGATGCAACGTCCTCGGCATTGACTTGGACCCCAAGCGAGTCAAACTCGCTTCATCTCTTAACCTTCAAGCGGTTACCAGACCCCAGGCAGAATCATCCGCCCAGGCATTTACCAACCACAAAGGCTTCGATGTCATCATCATCTGCGCCGATACTTCTTCCAACGACCCGATTGAATTAGCGGGCGCCATTGCCAGAGACCGCGCCAAAGTCGTCGCCACTGGCGCGGTGGGGTTAAACATCCCAAGAAAAGTTTATTACGAAAAAGAACTGGCCTTCATCAACTCCCGCTCCTACGGGCCGGGGCGTTACGACTCAAACTATGAAGAAAATGGAAATGATTATCCGCTGGGTTACATTCGCTGGACGGAAGGCCGCAACTTTCAAGCCGTTGTAGATTTGTTATCAAGTAAAAAGTTGAAGGTTGAAAGTTTAATTACCCATCGCTTCCCAGTTGAAGAAGGCGTTCAGGCGTATGAAGTTATCACTGGAAAAAAGAAAGAATCGTTTCTTGGCGTTTTGCTGAAGTATAGCGATGAGAAACAAGGAATAAGCAAACGAATTGAGTTTCCTTCCACCGTCAAACGTCAAACGTCAAACGTCAAACTAGGAGTTCTCGGCGCAGGCCTTTACGCCAATGCCACTTTATTGCCCGTCCTCAAAAACAACAAAGATTTTCAACTCGTTGGCATCGCTTCTTCCGGCGGGCTTCATGCCCAACATTCCGGTAAAAAGTTCGGCTTTCAATATGCCACGTCTTCTGAAGATGAAATCATCCATGACAAAAATATAAACACGGTTGCGATTCTGACGCGGCACGATTCACACGCCGATTTAGTCATCAAAGCGCTCAAAGCAGGGAAAAATGTGTTTGTTGAAAAACCTCTCGCATTAAATACTGAGCAACTCAACAAAATCATCAAGCAGTTGACCATTGACGATAGACCACAGACCGTAAAACATGGTCCATCGTCCATCGTCCACGGTCTTTTAACTGTAGGCTTCAACCGTAGATTCTCCCCACTTGCCCAAAGTCTCAAGTTTCAAGTCACAGGTCTCAAATCTCCATTACATGCCCATTATCGAATCAATGCAGGCTTTATCCCACCCAATCACTGGACTCAAGACCCAGCCATCGGCGGCGGAAGGATCATCGGCGAAGCCTGTCACTTCATTGATTTGATTACCTATCTCGTTGGCATGCCTCCCGCTTCCGTGAGCGTAGTTGCGCTTCCCAATCAAAATAAATATAGCGACGACAATGTGTCCATGACTTTTACTTTCGCGGATGGTTCAATTGGCGTTGTGGATTATCTGGCGAACGGGGATAAGTCTTTTCCAAAAGAAAGACTCGAAGTTTTTTGTGAAGGCATGAT
>JADZCC010000018.1 GCA_020851785.1 Anaerolineales bacterium | reverse complement strand
CTTTGCCAGTTGCATAGAGAATATTAGCATTAGGAGAACGAGGCACAATCACCTCTACGACAAAAATGTTTTCAACAGGTTTTCTTTTCTTGTAAACTTTGTGAAATTCGAGTCGCCACGATGAAGGCGCAACAGGCGGCTGAATTTGACTTAACTTCACGCTTATTGTTTTTCCAACTTCGTCCCTCTGACGGTAATCTAGAAGCACACCGACAATAACACCATCATCATTTCTCACACCCCAATAAATTCGACCACCCTCACCATTCAGGAATGCAATCGCATATTCATCGGCAACATTTTCTATGGCTTTTATAGGATTATTGCCAACAACTTCTTTGAATTCATAATGGCGAGTTTCTTCGATATGAATTTTTTCATTCAATACAAATTGAATGTTCTGATGACGAAATTTATTGACAAAGCCGCCATACTTCACATCGCGCATGACCTCAAAGCTACTTAATTCATGTTCATTTCCGATCGTATAATCCTCTGGGCTAATTACACCAGTATTCTCAAATCGTTTCTTTGTAATTTCTTGAGCAGATTCGTTTATATCACTTCCTATCCATTTTCTTCCCAATGCTTGTGCCGCAACAAGCAAGGTTCCCGACCCGAAAAACGGATCAACAACTAAATCACCTTCCTTGGTTGAAATCTGGATAATTCTTTCCATTAACGCCAGAGTTTGCTCTGCCGCAGAACCTGTTTTTTCTTTAGATGATGGTAAAACAAGTGGTTGTAGATCGTCCCAATTTGTTCCAATGGGCGTTCCCGCAAATTCATCTGCATAACTTTTCAGGTAAGGTCGTTTACCATCGGCAGAAATATGTATTCGCCCTTCTAAATTTAAACGTTCTATTTTTTCTTTCGAAAATCTCCAAGATCGCCCTGTTGGGGGAGTAAAACCCTGCCAAGAATATTGGAGATTAGGGCGGTCTACAGGCTGAGTTAAATCGAGGGTCGTGAATAGCCCATGCGAATCGGTCAATCTAAAACGCGCAATGATTTCTTGTTGGTCCAAGGGGCGCGTAAGTGGATTCCAAATGGATTCATGTGACTTACGACAAACCAGCAAAGTTTCATGCTCATCGAATGGTTTTTGGCTGGAGGCAAAACGTTTTGGCCTTCGCAAGATAATTTCTGTGAATTCAATTTTTTCGAATAAGTCTTCTGCGATTAACCTAATGTAACTATTTATTCTTGGCTCTGTATGTATAATGATATTTCCCGCAGGAGCTGTCACACGATACGCTTGGTTAATTATTTGAGATAGCCAATCTAAATAGCCATCGAAATCTACTTCTCGGTTTTGGTTATTGCCTTCTAATACGAACGTAGCATCTCCTATGAAAAATGGGGGGTCAAGATATACCAATTTCGCAGAGTCGCTTTCCAATCTTTCAAGTAAGGACAAGCAATCTGCCTGGTACAAAGCGTTAGGGGAAATCTGCATTACACTCATGATGATTACTTCAATTCACAAAGACGTTCCAACGTCGCCTGACCTTCAACCTTCGACCTTAGACTGCTTGCTTATCCATCAACTCCGCCAACCCCTCATCCAGCAAATTCAACCCTTCATCCAATTGCTCCTCCGTAATCACCAGCGGCGGGACGATGAACAGGATGTTCTTGAAATTGAACACATACACGCCGTTGGCAACCATGAAGTTCTTGAGCGGGGTCAAGTCCATTGGCTCTTTGGTCTGGCGGTTCTTCACGAGTTCGAGCGCGGAGAACATGCCGATATAGCGGACATCACCCACAGAGGGATGTTTGGCTTTCAAGTCTTCGAGTCGCTGACCGAGATGCTTACCAACTTTTTTCGCGTTCTCGAAAATTTTGTCTTCTTCGTATGCCTCAATCGTAGCGAGAGCCGCCGCACACGCCAGCGCGTGTCCGTTGTATGTGAGACCTGCGTACAACACTTTGTCGTCGAAGAACTTCGCAATCTTCTCACGGACGATCACCGCACCGAGCGGAACATATCCCGACGTGATTCCCTTCGCCGTGGTGATGATGTCAGGGACGACGTTCCAATTATCCACAGCGAACCATTCACCTGTGCGTCCCCATCCGCTCATCACTTCGTCGGAAATCAGCAGGATGCCGTACTTGTCGCAAATCTCTCTCATGCGGGGCCAGTATTCATCGGGCGGGATGATGAGTCCGTTGGTGCCTGTCACGCCTTCGAGGACGATCGCCGCGATCTGGTCGGGACCTTCGTGCTGAATCACCTCTTCCACGTGGCTGATGCACTCGCGGTGACAAGTCTCCTTCGTCCACCCGAACGGACAGCGATAGCAATACGGGTCAAGGAAGTGAACCACGCCTGGAATCGCAGGCTCAACAGGCAGACGGCGGTAATCACCCGTCAATGCCATCGCGCCGTGAGTCGCTCCGTGATAGGAACGATAGCGCGCGAGGATTTTATGTCGCCCCGTGTAGAAGCGCGCAATCTTGATCGTGTTCTCGTTGGCTTCGGCTCCGCCCAATGTGAAAAATGTTTTCTTCAAATCGCCTGGGGTAACTTCCGCAAGTTTCTTGCCGAGCAGACCGCGCACATCTGTCGCCATGCCTGGGCTGGCAAAAGTCAATTTTGCGGCTTGATCCTGAATCGCTTTCACAACTTTAGGATGCTGGTGTCCCACATTCGTGTTCACCAACTGCGACGCAAAATCGAGATAGCGTTTGCCGTTCGCATCCCAAAAATACACGCCTTCCGCTCGCTCCATCGGGATCGGATTCACCTGTCCCTGATTGGACCAGGAGAAGAAGGTGTATTCCTTGTTGAGGTCAATGATTTGTTGGGAGGTTAGTTTTGTCATATTGATTCATTCCTCGGTGGTCGAGTAGGGCGAAGCCCGTATCGAGACCACCACGCTGTAAAGTATTTTTGTTACAAAAGTTTGTATGCGCACTTGTGGTTTCGATACGTGGCGCGCTTCGCGCCACTACTCAACCACCGAGTTTGGTTAAAACAACATTTCCATCTTTTTCAATCTCAACCTCATCCCCCGTTTTCAACTTCGCGAAATCATCGGATGAAATCGCCACCAATGGAATCGGCTTGGAGTACATCTCATCCGCCACAACAGACGCGAGCGCGAAGAAAAAATCGGTTGCGGTAGTGATGATGCCAGCAGGCGCAGTCCCCGCGCGGATTGATTCAAGCAATACCGCCGTCGTCGTGGACGATCCGCGCGTGAACGGGATGGCGAGGATTCTACCCTTTGCAACCTGCCCCGAAAGCGGATGCCTGCGGTCAATGATCTCGCCGGTCTTCCAATCATAACCGCCCCAAAACGAAAGCGGCTCACGACTCACCAACGCGATTCCCTTTGCCGAGCCAGCGATGAACGGCTTG
>JADZCC010000017.1 GCA_020851785.1 Anaerolineales bacterium | reverse complement strand
GCCCGGCATAGACGCCGTGATATTCCGGCGGAAGCAAGCCTGCGATATAGCGCATTACCAAATCCGCATTTTGCTGGCGGGCTTCGCGCCTCTCCACGCCTTTGGCTTGCGTGGGCGGAAATTGAAGCGGTTTGCCAATGCGTAATTCAATCGGCGGCTTTAATCCGCGTTTGGCTTTTTGCCAAAAATCGCCCGTTGTTCCCAAAATGCCCACGGGAATCACTGGAACCTGGGCGTGCTCAATGATATAGCCCAAACCCGGCATGGCCCGCCGCATCGCCACCGTGTGCGAGCGCCCGCCTTCCGGGGCGATCACCAGCGGCTTGCCTTTTTTTAGAACCGCGATGATTTTTTCCAACACGGTACGGTCATATTCTCCGCGATGGACGGGGATGACGCCATACAAAGAAAGGATCGTGCCTTCGCCTTTTTTCTGGAAGACGTTGGCGGCGCCGATCACTTCCGGTTCTTCCGGCCAAAAACAAACGGCCACGGGCGGGTCAAAAATGGAGATGTGATTCATCGCGATCACATAGGGCGTGCCGAGCGGCACATTTTCTGCGCCATAAATTTTCATCCGTCCAAAAATCTGAAAGATGGAGCGAATGCCAAAGCGCAACCAGAGGCGGTTAAGTTTGGTATGCAACGGCAGGGAGTATTCTTTTATTGGCATAGCTTAAGCGCCTGTTCAAAAACCTGTTCGCGGTCTAGTTGATCTGAGTCAAGGATCACCGCATCCTCCGCCGGACGAAGCGGGGCCACCGCGCGGGTGGAATCGATGCGGTCGCGTTCGATTACCTTTTTGAGAATCTCGGCATAATCCGCCGGTTGGTTGCGGGCAATCAATTCGTCATAGCGGCGTTGGGCGCGTTGTTCGGCGCTCGCATCGAGGTAAATTTTCAAATCCGCTTCGGGCAAAACCACCGTCCCAATATCGCGCCCCACCATCACCACCTGGCCGCGCAGGCCGATGCGGCGCTGTTGCTCGGTGAGGGCCTGACGCACGCCCGCATACGCGGAAACCACTGAGACGTTTGCGTCCACATCGGCGCGGCGCACTTCCCAAGTGATGTCTTTTTCACCGACCAGAATATCGAAAGCGCGGCCGTCTTCTTTTGAAGGCGGGCGGATTTCAATTTGCGTATTTTGCGCGAGTTGAGTAACGGCCGCTTCGTCTTGTAAGTTCAGGTTGGATTCCAGGGCGATTAATGTCACGGCGCGATACATAATGCCGGTGTCAAAAAAAAGGAAGTTCAATTGTTCCGCAAGTTTTTTACCTAAAGTGGATTTGCCCGATGCGGCGGGGCCGTCCAAAGCGATGATTGAAATGGAATGTGTCATTATTTTTTGGCGTTAATAAATAAATTGTTGTCGGCCCAGAGGATGATGTTTTCGCTCGTTTGGGGCATTTCGCGTAAAAACAGCCATTTGAACCAATCGGCTGGCTGGGCGGTTGACCAATTGACATTGGAGCGCCAGAGGAAGTCCTGCCCGCGATAGGGCGCGCTGGAGTTCGGGTCAAATTCAAACGTGGAGATAATCAGCTGTTGCGGCTGTTCCGTATTCACAAAGTTTTCCACGCTGGGCGAATTCTTGCGCAAGGCCCATTCCAACGCGGGCGAATTCAAACCGATGATGGTGGCGGGGACGGCATGATCGTAGCCTTTGCCCCATTCGGAGAGATCATCCACCGTGGCGACAAGCAAGCTTGCTTGAAGCGGCCTGTCTTGTAATTGCCAAATTTCCGGGTAGTCCAGGCCGCGCGCGCCGGTCACGCCCAACGCGCCTGCGAAACTTAATACGCCCAGCGCAATGCCCAGCCCCCAAATCAAACTCACCTGCGCAACGCGTAAAGACCAACCCAGCCAGATTAGGACGACGCTGATTGGCAATAAGGCCAAAGCGCCCACCGCCAAAATTAAATGTTGTTGATAGGCGCCCGGCGCGCCCAAACTCCGCGACATGGCGGTCAGATTCATCCATGCGAAGAGCCACAGGAAGAGGGTCAGCCCAATTGCGCCGAGGGCTTCTTTGCGTTCCTCCAGGCGGACGCGCAGAAAGCGAACCAATTCCAACGCGGCTAAAGCGTTGAGCGGAATTAAGGACCAGGCTAAGTCTGAAACTTGGCGGGCGGGATAAAGCAAAGCAAGGATGACTGAAACGAACAGCCAGAGGTGTAGGAAGACGATCTTACGGCTGGCCTGTACCCAACCGCGGATGATTGCAAGGAAAGCAAGAATCAGCGCAAAGGGTTGATAGACCGCCAGCGCAATCAGCAACAGGCTGGCTCCCGTCTGCGGGACCGTTCGCCAGCCGCTCAAGTACGCGGGGATCGAGGCGATTGCGGCGCTGAGTCCGTTGGGCGCCAGGAAAAAGAACGTGCCGCCAATGATCAGCGCGGCGGCCATGGCGATAAAGAACGTGTTTCTTTCAACGGCGTCAAAGCTGAAATTGAAAGCTGGACGCTTGTCCACAAAATGAAGCTTGGCGGCTTGATATAACGCCAGCGCAAGGCCCAAACCCAGGAGCCCCATCCAAATGCTGGGGCCGCCGAGCAAAGCCAAAGCGGCGAAAACTCCAGCCATTAAAAACTTGCGCTGATTGAAGAAGCCTAAACTAAAAACGAGGCAGGTGATTGCAAGGACAGGGCTTGCGGCCTGACGCGAGATGGCCACCAGGCCCGGGTCTAGCGCGATGAAGAAGGCGAGGATCAGGCCCGGGCGGGGTTTGAGGCGGTCTCTAAACAGGAGCGGCGCACAGGTCAACGCGCTTCCAACCAAAGCGGGAACGAGTCGCGCCAGCGCATCTGCTCCCCCGCCATATAGAAAGAATAGCGAAGCCGTTGAAAGAATGTAACCCGGATGCGGGCTGAGCGCCTGCTTGAGGCCTGCCGCCAAACGCAACGCTTCCAAAGCCAGACGGGCCTCGGTTTCATTTAAGGGGATGTAGCCCAAGCCGGGCAGGCGAAGTCCCACGGCGATGAGAAAAGCCAGCCCGTAGAGCCAGCCTTCATATTTGAATGGTTTCTGTGTCATGGCGCAATTGTAATCGGTTATCGCGGGAGAGAAAGACCGATACAAAAACTCCGCGACTTGCGTCGCGGAGTTGAGCTTCAGCCTTTGGGTTCATCCAACTTGAGGCTCTTCGTCGGAGTAACAATTTTCTTAAGCAGGTCATACCAAAAAGATGCGCCTTGTGAAACAGCGACGACTGTCAGTCCCAACCCTAAAATTTTCAGTAACACATAGCCGACCCATTCCATCGGCAGAGCGCCCGCGGCGGGGTGGTCGGTTTGCCACCAGCCAATTTTGATGGAAAGGTCGCTCAGTTCTTTGATTAAGTCGGGCAGATTGACGTTGACGCCTTCCTCTTTGATGACCATATCCGCCTTGGCCACGGCAATCGCCCGCAGTTCCGCGCTGGACCATAAAGCCCGCGCAAGTTGAATGCTATCCGTGCCAAACAGGACGGTGATGGCGAGTGAAAGCATGATGACGAAACTTCTGGCGTTGGCGCGGAATTTTGCGGCGGCTTGTTCCATGAGGCCGGTAAAGTACGCCGTGGTGCGGGCGCGCAGGTCGTTGACATTCGTCACGCCCTGATTGATCCAACTCATAAACGCGCGCTTGGCTTCAGAATCCGGCAGTTTATCAATCAATTCGGCCAGTTGAATGAGCGGCAGGCTGGGGTTGGCCGTGAGTCCGGCGATGTCGAAATATGCGTCCACCAGCACGCCGACCGGAATTTTCTCGATCTTCTTCGGTTTCGTTTCAGCCGTGAAGACGCTCCAGAGGTTTTTATAACGAATCGGTTGAAGCGCCTGCAATTGCGGCAGGGCAATCAGGTCGTTCAAATATTTGTTATCGCGATGCTCGCCCGCGATTTTGATCAAATATTTTTCCAAAGCCACGCCGCGCGTTTCCAACATCTCATTAATCCAACCCGTCACCAGGGAAACCATCGAACCCAACACATAATAAATAAAAATCAAACCAACAGCCACGTCCAAGGCTTGCGAAAAAGACATCAGATTCTCCTTTGTGCGCGATTAACTTCGCGCTTTATACTTCAGCGGCGCTTATTTCGACAGGTATATTTTACAACTTTTTTTCATGGAAATATTCCCCACTTTTTAGGGCGACTCCCCCACCTGAAAAAAACGCCGCGCGCGCAGGGACGGCGGCTGGGGCCACGAAAGGCATTTTCTCGCCACAAAAAAAGCGGACGCGCAATTGCGCGTCCGCTGTGCTTCCGTTTAGGAATACGCCATCTGCTCAACTTCCACCGGGCGTTTGCGTTGTTGCCGCTTGATGATTTTCTCGGCGGCTCGAACCGTCTGGCGCTTCTGCCCGGAACGGATGATTAGCTTCATAAACTTCTTATGGTTGATGTGCTTGTCGTTCATCAACGAGAAATCCGCCGAGCCAGGCTCGTGTGGCGGGTAGAAAATGCCGCAGTTGGGATTAATCTCCAGCATGTAAATATCGCCATTGGCGTCCATGCGATAGTCGCAACGGGCATAGCCGTTTCCACCGAGTTCTTTGAACACGCGGGCGGTTTGCTCGCGGAGGGTTTTCTCAATCTTCGGGTCGGTCACTGCGGCGACCGACATGCGCTCGTAATCCACCCATTTCATATCATAATGTTTGAACGATTCGCCGGTCGGGAAGATAAATTCCACCGGTTTCACCGTAATCGGCTTGTTCGCATCATCTGGATTTTCAGCGATCAAACAGGTAAATTCGCGGCCTTCAATAAATTCTTCGATCAACGCGCGGCCAAATTCTTCGATTTCCAGCGCCATTTGTTCGCGTAAATCGTCAATGTTTTCCACGCGCGATTTGCGGCGAATGCCCACGCTGGCATAGCCATGCGGCGGCTTGACCAACATGGGGAACTTCAAGCGCTTGGCGACTTTTTCAGCGTCTTCCACGCGATTGACGAAAATCCAATTGGGCGTGGGGACTGAAACGCGGCGGGCGGCGTTCTTCATCTCGTCGCGGGTGGGGTCAAAAAATTTTGAGTTCGCGCCGGTAAATGCGGCGTTATATTTTTCCAGCGCGTGGACCAAGGCAATACCTGAGAGCGCGTCATCCGGCGTGCCGTCGCACAGGTTGACAAAGGCATCCACGCCCTCGTCAATCAAGGCTTTGATTTGTTTCTCCACGTCGGTGGGCGCCACCAGATGTTGTTTCCAGCGGTAGTCCTGCATATAAGGAGAGGGATCATACGGAACATCGTCTTCGTCTGGCGTGCTGGTTAATACGCAAATATACATATATTCGTTCCTTTGGTTATGCTTCCTTTTTATCAGCGTGATGATTTATTTGATTGACTAAAAAATATCGAACGTTTAATTTGATTCGTAAAATATTTTTATACTTGATTATCAATCAACGCTTGATTGATTAAGATATATTGATTGTGATACAACTATTGATACTTGTAAAGGTTTTTGAACATACAATTATCTTAAAATATCATAAGACTCGTACATTGATTTTATTCATTCAACGGCATACTAAAACCAGCGCGGATATTTTTCTTTAAGGTTTTTAAGAATCAAGCGTGAGCCAATTGACTCACGCTTGATTCTTAAACAAAACAGAATGGTACGATTACTCAGAAGGTATTGTCAACCAAAAGCAAGGTTCATCACTCATACCTCAGCGCTTCAACCACATTCATCTGCGAAGCCTGGCGGGCGGGGATGAACGCGGCGAGCGTACCGAAGATCAGACCGATCGCAATGGCGATCAAGATGCCCGACGTGGGGAAGACAAAGCCCAATGGGAAGATCGATTCCATGGCGATGACGATCACATAGCCCAGATAGATTCCGCCGAAGATGCCGAAGGCCGTGCCGATGGCTGAAAGTAATAAAGCCTCGCTGACGACCATCGTCCGAATTTGTTTGCGCGTGCCGCCCACGGCGCGAATCATGCCGATCTCGCGCGTCCGTTCGATTACGCCGATGGTCAGCGTGTTAATCATGGCGATCAAAGATGGAATCGCCAGCACGAAGAACAGAACGTATAACGAGGCGAACGTCGCGTCCAGCTGGGATTTCATCGTGTTGTAATATTCCACGCCAGAGATCACTTTGAAGGTTGGGTATTTCTCAGCCAATGCGCGAATGGCGGCGTCGGCGGCTGGACGGTCCGCGTCCTTTTTCAAATTCAATTGGATGAAGACATCGTCTTCCACGTCAAAATCTTTTTGCATGTTGGCGTGCGAGATGTAACCTGTGGTCACTTTGGCGTTTAACATGTCTGTCGCTACGGCGACGATGCGATAATCAAATGAACCGTCGGGCGTAACGATCTCCACTGTGTCGCCGACTTTCTTTTGCAGAGCCGCGAGCAACGCGCCATTCACAATGATGTTGCGTCCTTCATCCAACGATGCGTACGCGGATTTATCGTCCGCGAAAATGGATTGGCTGAAGAACAAAGCCGAGACACGCGGAAACGCAACGGGGTCCATGGAAAGAAGCGAGATCGGTTGCCCGTTTGAGACCGCGCTGGAATAGCGAAGCGCGCTGACTTCATCCACGCCGTCAATCGTTTTTAATTGCTCGGCAAAATTTTTATTCGCGGCGACGTTACTGCTCCACAACGCAATCGAAGGCGGGACAAAAAGATAATCACTGCCGAGGTTGGCGCGGATCAAATCATACAAAGTAAATGTAATGCTGGCGATCATGCCGCCGATGGCGACGATCACCGCAATGGACAACATGCTCGCGCCCGCCGTCACCGCCACGCGCGAAGGTTGGCGCGTGAGGTTGCCCTGCGCCAAATCGCCAATGCCGCGCCGCGCATAAAACAACGCCAAAATTTTTCCGAACAACAGGGCGAACGGGCGAACCAATGCGGGCGTAACCAGCGCCAAGCCCACGAGGAATAAAAAGCCGCCTGGCACGATGAACTCCGCGCGGCGCGAAAGAATCGCGATCAACGTGATGATGATAATGACCGCGCCTCCGATCACGCCCCAGCTTGTTCGCCAATCGAATGGCTTTTCACTCGCGGACGGTCTCAGCGCTTCAAGCGGAGTCACCTTGCTGGCGCTGAGCGCGGGGAACAATCCAGCCGCCACCGTGACGCCGACTCCCAAAACGATTGAAACGATGGTCAACGTCGGCGTGACCACAGGCTCGCCCAAGGTCATATTCAAGAATTGAGTCATCGCGGGTTTCATGGCGGTAATAATGCCCGCGCCCATGAAATAGCCCAATGCAATTCCGATGGCTGTGCCGACAACGCCTTGAATTAAACCTTCGGTGAGGATGATGCCGATGATCGTTTTGCGGTTCGCGCCCAACGCCCGCAACATGCCAATATCGCGGCGGCGCTCGGCGACGATGGTGCGGAAGGTGTTGAAGATGATAAATCCGCCCATGAACAGGGCAAACGCGCCGAATAAGTTCATCATGGCTTGACCCAATTGCAGAGACGCGAACATTTGGGTATCGGCATTCAGTTGCGTCCCAACCGTATAATTTTCGCCGAGCGCGGTTTGAATGTTCTTTTGAATTTCACTGCGGCGCTCTTTCGAGGCGAAGGTTTCGATCACAATGTCAATCGTGTTGACCTTGCCGCTTTGATTCGTGATGGCTTGCGCTTCGGGCAGGTTCACCAAAATCTCTTCGTTGCCTGGCGAGGTGCGGGCGGGCAAAATGCCGACGATGGTCAGTTCCGCCGTGCCGTCCACGCTGGGGATGCGAAGCGAGTCGCCTAATTTAACTTTGAGCGAATCGGCAAGCGTGCGCGAAATCACGACCGCGTTCGTATCCGCATCTTCGAGGTAACGCCCTTCCACCAGCGGATACGCGCGGACAGCGCGAGCCGCTTCGGGAATCACGCCGACGAGGGAGAGCGCAGTCACCTTGTCGGGTTGATTCGAATCGTCATCGTAAAAATCGGCGGGGATATTGACCACGCGAGTCAGCGAAGGCGAATAGGCGCGTATGCCATCCACATCTTTGAGTTTGTCCGCGACGGTGATTGAAAAGGGTTCGCCCGAAATGTGAGTCGCGCTGAAATCCACCAGCCCCGAAGCGCCTTGCACGTTGGCTTGCAGGGCTTCGATCATGGTCGGCAAAATAATGTTCATGCCGAAGATCACCAGCACGCCGAAGATCACCGCCAGCGTGGTGAGGAAGGTGCGTAATTTTCGTCCGCTCAGGTAGCGGTAAGCAAGCGTAAATTGGATGTTCATAGTTAGTTTCCTAGTCGCTAGTTACCTAGTTACTTAGTTGTTTCATCTTTTCAACAACATCTTCCGCGTTCTTCCCATTCTTCTTTTCGAGTCGAGTTTCATCCGCCACTTTGCCGTCTTTGAGGAAGATGATGCGGTCGGCATACGCCGCAATGCGTGGATCATGCGTGACCATCACAATCGTTCTGCCGTATTGTTTGGAAACATCGCGCAGTAAACTGGCGATCTCGTCGCTGGAGCGCGTGTCTAAGTTTCCCGTCGGTTCGTCGGCGAGAATCAGTTCGGGGTTGGCGACCAAGGCACGGGCGATGGCGACGCGTTGTTGTTGTCCGCCAGAAAGTTGATCGGGGCGATTCATCAAACGGTCGGATAAGCCGAAGCGCGTCAGCCATTCTGTCGCCTTTGATTTCGCTTCCACAGGTTTTACGCCGTCCAATGTGACGGGCAATGCGGCGTTCTCCACCGCGTTCAACACGGGGATGAGGTTGAAGAACTGGAAGACGAATCCGATCTTGCGGCGGCGCAGTTCGGTGAGTTTGTCGTCGTTGAGGTCGCTGAGATTATGCCCGCCGATCAACACATGACCATCGCTGGGTTTATCCAACCCGCCGAGTAAATGCAGTAACGTGGATTTACCGCATCCGCTCGGACCCATGATGGCGACGAACTCGCCTTCATTGATGAGGATGTTGACGTGATCGAGCGCAGTGACGGTCGTGCCGCCCGCGCCGTAGGTTTTGGTTAATTTTTCCGTTTGAATGTTGGACATGGTGGCTCCAGAGGTTGTGAATGATGAAAAGAAGAGGATAGAAAGTGGAAGGAGATTTTCCCTCACCCTAACCCTCTCCCGAAGGGAGAGGGGACTCTCTTCCCCATCGGGATGCTTCGCGAGGGCTGGGGATGAGGGGCATTTCACTCCGCAGGCGGCGGATGCGTTGAACCTCCATCCTCTTTTTTGGGTCTGCCGCGTTTGCGAATCTCCACTTCATCCAATGGCTGTTTCTTGATGGCTTCGATACGCATCTCGATCATGTCGAGCCAGCGCAGGTCGGCTTCGAGGTGCATGATGACTTTATCGCTCAAAAAAATTTTTGCCAATTGCGCGCGCGCATCATATTGATCGCGTTGCGCGGTGGCGTCGTGCAGTTCTTGAAATAATTTTACGCGTTGGGTTTGGATGATCCTGGCTGGGTCGGCTTCTTCTGAAATCAAGCCAATCATCAACTTGACGTAAAACTCATCGCGTTGATGTTCGCTGGTCACGCCATCGGCGAACCATTCTTTGAGCGCGTGGCGCCCGTCGCGGGTGATGGCGTAAATGCGGCGGTCTGGTTCGCGCCCCTCGCCGATGTCGGATTTCGTCTGCACCAACCCCGATTCTTCAAGGCGATCCAGCGTGGTGTAAATTTGCGCGGGCTTCACGTCCCAACTCGCGCCGCCAACCACTGCGGAGAACGCCACGCGCAGTTCATATCCGTGGCGCGGTTTTTTAGCAAGCAAACCCAGGATGGCATTTCGGACGGACATTCGACCTCGATAAAAATAGTAAACAGATGACTAATTTCAAACCGAGCGAAATATTAGACGAGTTACTATTTTTTGTCAAGGGGATGAATTTCCGCTTCTTACCCGACCTCAGCCTGCCTCGCCTTTCCCCTCACCCTAACCCTCTCCCAAAGGGAGAGGGGACACGCTTTCAGATTCTTTCTTTCCCCAAATTTTATTCATAACGAATCTCACCATCAAACCCGCGCGCCAAAATGCGACCGCCGCCATGCCATGCGCCAACACGGCAAACAGCGGCGGCGTTTGAAAGGTGTAGTACGTCCAGCATTCGCGGGTGGTGCCCCATAGTTCGAGGTAATATCCCAGCCCAGAGCCAGCGACGAACGTAAGCAATGCAAAGCGGTGATCGATCGGCGTGAGGATGAGGAGAATGCAGAGGATCGTGGCGAGCCAGGTAAAGGACTTGTCGAAGGTTGGGGAAACGAAGGCCAGCATCAAGGTCAGGAAAGAGGCGAAGGTGATCCAATAGAGAATGCTGAATGCAGAAGGCTGAAGGATGAAGTCCAAGCGGCGCTCAAGTTGTTTAATCATCCAATTCAAGAATCTTGTGATGCGATCAATGGACAAACTCGCGATGGGCCAGGCGGGGATGATCCACAGCGGCGGGCGTTCGGCGGTGTAATAATGCCAGAGGTTGGTTTGCGTGCCCCAACTTTCAATCGCCAGCCCGCCGCACACGCCGACGAAGACGATCAGCAAATCGGTTTTGAGATTCGCGCGCGCGATGATGGTGATGGACATGAAGCCGAAGATGCCGAGCAAGAACCAGTCCATATACAGCCACCACGCGCCGTTCCAATCCACATACTTGAGGTATTCCTCCGCAAGGGGCCACCAGATGTACACGATGAGGAAGACCGTGAGCAGGAATCCGCCGAGCAGGATGGATGAGTCGCGGGTCCAGAAAGTTGGTTTGGTTGTTTCCATGATCCGATTATATTTTAGGATTCAAAAAGCGCCTTGCGATTTATTAACAATTCGATAGAAAAAATTATTTGCACGAATCTCCAGCTATAATGCAAGCCTTGAACGAAACAGCGTTCAAATTTTATCCATTTTTTTGAAAACGAAAGGATTTACGATCATGGGTTTCTTCAGTAACATTCTCCAAAAGCTCGGCCTCAAGAAAGACAAGGACGACAAACCAACTACGCCTTCCGCCGCTGTCGCTGAGCAAAAAAGCGAAATCCCCGCCGCCAAAACTCCAATTGCCAGCGGAGCCAGCGCTCCGATTAGACCAGACCAACGAGAAGGCGCTTCCTCTTTGAAAGACCGCCCAGCCGCTTCCGCCGTGAAGGCCGTTTCCGAAGTGGACGTGGTGGCCAAGCTCGAAGAAATGGCCGCTGGTTTCCCCGGCCTCAATTGGAAGTCCTCGATTGTGGACATGCTCAAAGTCCTCGGCATTGACTCCAGCAAAGACGCGCGCATTGAACTCGCTAAAGAATTAGGTTGCCCGGCCGACCTGATCGGCGGCGACTACTCCAAGATGAACGTGTGGCTTCACAAAGAAGTCTTGAAAAAGATCGCCGAAAACGGCGGCAACATTCCCGCCAATCTGTTGGATTAATTTTTTCAGCAAGTCATCAAACTTCCACAGCTTTGAAAGCTGTGGAAGTTTTTTTAATTTTAGCCACCCGACACCTTTCTTTTGGGACGCGGATATTTTCAGGTCTTCAATTGAAAAAGGTAGTTTTTTCCGCGTCCATCAGCGCTCGTCCGCGTCCAATTTTAAAAGGGTCAGGTAGGTAGTTTTAATTCTGATAAAATCCTCTCATGCTCTCCAAAGTTCATTCCTGCGCGGTCGTGGGACTTGAAGGCGCAATCGTTGAAGTGGAAGTGGATTACACCAACGGTTTGCCCGGCGTTACCATTGTGGGTTTACCAGACGCCGCCGTGCAAGAAAGCCGTGAGCGCGTGCAAACGGCCATCAAAAACGCAGGCTTGCATTTTCCCCGTCACCGCATTGTCGTCAATTTATCCCCCGCCGCCATTCGCAAAGAAGGCCCCGCCTACGATCTACCGATTGCGCTGGGCGTGATCATTCTGGCCGGTCACCTGCCGCAAGACTCAATTCAAAGCGCCATGTTTATCGGCGAGCTTTCGCTGGACGGCGTGGTGCGTCACACGCGCGGCGTTTTACCCATGGCGGCCACAGCCCGAGCCAATGGATTTAAAAGGATTTTCGTGGCTGAATCCGATGCGGGCGAAGCGGCTTTGATTCCAGACCTGGAAGTGTATCCCGTTCAAACGCTCGCGCATCTGTACGACCATTTGGCGGGTCGGCGTTTCATTGAGCCATACCTCGCCCAAGCCGATGCGCTGGAGCCAATCTTCACCCCAACTGATTTCTCCGAAATCAAAGGACAGGATCACGTCAAGCGCGCGCTCGAAGTCGCCGCCGCGGGCGGGCATAACGTGCTGATGGTTGGCTCGCCCGGCGCAGGTAAAACCTTATTGGCGCGGGCCTTGCCTGGCATTCTGCCGGAGATGTCCATCGAAGAAGCGCTGGATGTCACCCGCATCTTTTCAGTCGCAGACCAACTCCCCGCGGGCACGCCCTTAATCAAACAGCGTCCATTTCGCGCGCCACATCACACAATCAGCCATGCCGGCCTCGTCGGCGGCGGCAACATCCCCAAGCCCGGGGAAATTTCGCTGGCGCATCGCGGCGTTTTATTTTTAGATGAATTCCCAGAGTTCGGTTCGCGCGTGCTGGAAGTGATGCGTCAGCCGATGGAGGATAAAATCGTCACGATCAGCCGCGCCAAAGGCTCGTTGACCTTTTCCGCCAACTTCCAGTTAATCGCCGCCATGAATCCCTGCCCGTGCGGCTACTACGGCGACAGCCAAAAACCATGCACCTGCGCCCCGGCCGTGGTGACCAAATATCAAAAACGGATTTCAGGCCCGATGCTGGACAGAATTGATATTCACATTGAAGTTCCGCGAGTGGATTACGAAAAACTGAGCGGCAATCAGTTGGGCGAAACCTCCGAGACGATTCGTCAGCGCGTGCAAGCCGCACGAGACATCCAACACAACCGATTTACCAATCACCAAACTACCAATTCCCAATCTACCGATGTACTATGCAACGCAGACATGCGCGTCGGGGAGATTCGGCAATTTTGCCAGTTGCAGGCCGAAGGTCAGAGCTTGATGCGCGCGGCGATGAGTCAGATGAATCTCTCGGCGCGAGCCTATCACCGCATCCTCAAACTCGCCCGCACGATTGCGGATTTAGCGGACAGCGCCGAGATTCAATCAGTCCACCTGGCAGAGGCTTTGCAATATCGCCCGAAAATAATGCTGTCGTAAAAGAAACTCACTCATTCTTCCTCTTGCGTTTCCTTTTTCTTTGCCTTCGGCGGTTTAAGCGTCGCGTGTTTGGAGAGGGCAATTTCTAACACGTCGTCCATGTGTTTGACCGGGATGATCTTCAATTCAGATTTCGCGCTTTTGGGCAGGTCCACCAAATCTTTGAGATTTTTTTCGGGGAGGATGACCGTCTTCAGTCCGGCCCTCATTCGGCTCTCACCTCTCAATGCTATAATCGCCCTTTGTAAGATAATTTTATATCACTGGAAGGGCAATATGCCACAAACGCCTCAGACCAACGCCAGGGCTTCGCAAAATCGCGCTGTCATGAACTGGCTTTTCGTTTTCGCTTCAGTCGTCGCATTTCTCATCGTTTTTGGCGGCTTCGTCCGCCTGACCCGCGCCGGGCTTTCCATCGTCGAGTGGAATCCCATCAGCGGGACGCTTCCGCCGCTCAGTCACGCCGCCTGGGAGGAAGAATTTGCAAAATACCAGTTAACGCCGGAATTTCAAAAGGTTAACTTCAACATGACCCTGGGGGAATACCAATACATCTTCTGGATTGAGTGGATCCATCGCTTCATTGCGCGGATGGCCGGGCTGTTATACGCCATTCCCGTATTTTATTTTCTGTTCAAAAAAGCCATTCCCTGGAAGGAGTTTGGCGTTTATTTTTGGATGGGGATACTCTTCATCTCGCAGGCTTTCGCCGGTTGGATCATGGTGGCCAGCGGGCTGGTGGACCGTCCGTCAGTGAGTCATTTCAATTTGACGATTCATCTTCTGCTGGCGCTGACGCTCCTCGGTCTGGCCTTGTGGACGGCGTTCGGTCATCAATATGGCTTTCACGCCACTGGCAAAAAATCCAACTGGTCGGCTTCGTCCAAATTTGCCGCGCTTTATTTCGTCCTGCTGGTTTTGCAAATCTCCTACGGCGGGATGACGGCGGGCCTCAAAGCCGGTCACGTTTCCAGCACCTGGCCGCTGATGTTTGGGAAGTTAATTCCGCCGAACCTGTTCAATTCGTTGATCAATGTTTTTGAAATGCCGCAGACCATCGTCTTTATTCATCGCTGGTTTGCCTTTGTCGTCCTGGTCGCCGCCTTCTTCATCTATCGTCACGCGCGCGCCGAAAAGCGCCTAGACGAAATCAAAATCGGGCTGGAGTGGCTGGTGGCCGCGATTGGCTTGCAGATTGCGCTCGGCATTTTCACGATCTTATCGTACGTCAACATTGCCATCGCGCTCTTGCATCAGGCCACGGCTGTGGGCTTATTTGCATTGGGCATTTATTTTATTCACCGTCTGCGCGCATTAGACCTAAAGGAAAGTAAATCATGAAAAAACTGATTTGGGGCTTAACTGCCCTCCTTGTTTTAATCCCTTCGTTTGCGGCGTTGGCCAAGGGAGACTTTACCTACATCACCGTCAAAGGGCCGGGCGTCACCGGCGAACTGACCGTCAGCCACCCGAATTTGATCCAGTTCTTCTCTTTTTCGGATTTTTCCAAAGCGGTGGAAGCGCCTGCCGAACCCGGCGATGGCTATCAGGTTTTACGCGTCTTTGTTGTGGACGGCAAGGAACAACCCTTTGACCTGCTGTATTACTACCCAACCACTGGCTTCGTCTATTACGAAGGGCTGGCCAACGGCTCTTCTGAATATGATAAAAAGTGGTATGTCGCCGACCCGGCGGCCAAGGCTCCGTTTCAGGCCGCGCTCAGGCGTCAGGCGCAGTTGATGTGGTATCCGCTGGGCGTGATCGCCATTCTGTTGCTGGTCTTTTACATCGCTTATCGCAAAAAGCCGTCTGCGCCACAGCAGGCTTAATCGGCAATAAACAAACCGCCCCGCAGGTTTCAGCCTGCGGGGCGGTTTGCTCTATCCAGGGTTTTATCGAAGGATGAAGGTATCGGTCGTTTCGTCGTACGCAAGGATGTAGGTGCGGCCTTTTTCAAAATTGACTTCGCCGGAAAACGCCGAACGGAATTCCTCCGAATCGTCTTTGATGAAGACTTCCACGAGATGGCTTCCGGTTTTCACTTCCACAAATTCCAACGCGGCGATTCGTCCGTTGCCGCTGAGGCCTTTCGGCTTAAAGGTATCTTCAAACACAGTTTGACCGTCAATCACAATCCGCACGCTCATTGGGTAATGCGTGCCGCCGAAGATCTTCTCCGCGTCTGCGCCTTCGGGCAGGGTAATGCCCTCGGGGATTTCAGCGAGTTCAACCTTGCCTTTGGCGTCCACCGCCAGCCGCAAAGCGGATTCGTCCGCCGCAACCATCCCGCTCGGCACGTCCAACGGCAACGCCAGCGCAAACAAGCCCAACAGTAAAACCGTGCCAATCAGCCCGCCCACCAGAGAAGGCACAAGTTTGTTGCGGTCTTTGACGGGCGGCAAAATGGCGGCGCGTTTGTTTTGTTGACCGGCTTCGCTGTGCAATTGGCCCAAATAGCTTTCCACCGGCTTCGGGTCGGTGGGCGTAACTTCCAGCCAATGCAAGGCCGGGGTGACCAGGGCCGGCCGGGCGTGCAAGCGACTCAAAATAGACAAAGCGTCTTCGCGATAAATATTGTCATAAAACGGCGCGGAAAGCAAAACGATGTCGCGCACGCCTTCGTTTTCAAGGGTCTTAATCCAGTCAATGTTCACCGCGCCAATGCTCGGCAAAACCACGGTGATGACGCGGCTCTGCGCGTCCCATTCCGTCATACCAACTGCGGCCTGTTCTTCATTGACATATAACTTGGCGGGCAAACCGCCCAGCGTTTGCGTGCGCTGGCTGGCAAACAAGACCGTCACGGCTTTTCCAGCTTGCATTTCGCGTTTGACGGCGCCCAGCGCCACGCCAAAAACCTGCTCGCCGTGATAGCCGCCTTTCAAATGGATTGCGTCGGTTGGGCAGGCGCCCACGCAAAGGCCACAGGCGGTGCATTGCTCCGGGGTGATTACCGCAAGTTTCGGGTAACCGGAATCGTCGTCCCGTTCCACCATGCGAATCGCGTCGTAGGGACAGTCGTTATAGCACAGCGTACAGCCGGTACATTTGGGGTCGGTGATGATGGCCGGGCCATCGTCGCGGCCGGGAATCAGCCAGGGGAGCAGGACCAAGCTTCCGGCGATGAGGATCGCCAATCCCCAAAAGATGACGTTGCCCCACATATCCGCCAGCGGCAGAAGCGCCAGATAAAAACTATCAATCGGAACGGAACTGACCATTTTGCTCAAATCGGCTGGCGCGTAGAGCATGGCGGGCCGAATCAGCGAAAGGACGACCAGCCCAATCAAGGCTTGCACAACCGCCCAGCGCGGCGTCCACCAGCGGGCGCGCGAAAGGCGCAAGCCGTGAACGTTGATGAAGAAGAAGGCGATGATGGGGACAAATAAATGCAAAAATAAAATGATCACAAAATTTGAGAACGTGCGCGAAGCCAGGTCGGTGGCCACGTACGTCAGCCCGGAATAGCCCGCAATGGTGTGCATCATAAATTCGGTCATCCATTGGGCGCGTTGATCCCACACCAGCCAGTAGCCAAACGTGCCGGTCAGCCAGACCATGGCCAGCATAATCCAGCCGCTCGTCCAGGCCAGCCAGCGTTGGCCCCAAAAGCGGTCGCCAAATAACATGCGACATAAATGCAGGATGATTAAGATGATCATCGCGTCCGAAGAATAGCGATGCACGCTTCGGATTAACGACCCGTACCAGGTGGAACTGATCGCTTCAATCGTCGCGTAGGCCACATCCGCCCCCGGGCGATAGAAAAGCGTCAGGTAGGTACCAGTGGCAATTAACACCACCAGCATAAAAATGGTGAGCGTGCCCAAATGATGCAATGGGTTGAAGTCCGATTTGGCGAAGCGATTAATCGCGCCTTCCGCAGAGATCCAGCCTTTTTCAAGAGCGCGCATAAAGCGCCGTTCGGTATAAAGTTTTTTTGTCATGGGTTCCTTAGGTCCAGCAGTTCTTTTGAGATTTTCAACCCGGCGTCGATTCTTCTTCCAACGCCAGATGTGCAGGTAACGGAAACTTATTCATCTTCATTGCGTTTGAGGTGACAAAGACGCTACTCATCACCATGGCCAACGCGGCGAACACCGGTTGCAATAACCCGGCCATGGCCAACCCCACGCCAAGCAGATTATAAATCACCGCCCAGCCGAGGTTTTGGCGTACGCGCTTCATGGTGGCGCGCGCCAGATCAAACAGCCAGGGCGTAACGCGCAAATCGTCGCGCATCAACACAACGTCCGAAGCGGCGCGGGCCACATGCGTGCCATGATGGAGCGCCAGCCCCACCGTGGCCGCGGCCAACGCCGGGCCGTCATTAATGCCATCGCCCACCATCGCGGCGTTTTCAGCCAGCCGCTTCATTTTTTCATCCGGCGTCAGCCCGGCTTGCACCGGAATGCCCAGCGTCTTTTGCCAACGCTCGCCCGCTTGAAGTTCATCGCCGGTTAACACGCCCAGTTTCAAATCGCGTAATTGCAATTGATTCAAAACCTCTTTCGCTTCTTCACGGATGGTTTCGCCAAGCGCCACCAGACCGCGCACGCGACCAGCCCACCCCGCATAGATGACGACGCGTCCCGCTTCTTTCCACGCCTCAGCCTGCTGACCGATTTTCTCGGGCATTGCCAACCCCTCAGCAGACATAAACCGCGCCGAGCCGATGACTACTTGCGAATTTAGGTTTGGCAAACTGCCCACCACGCCAAAGGCGGGAACGGCTTTGAAGGTTTCGGGCTTCATCAACTCCACTTGTTTGGCTTTGGCGTATTCCACAATTGCCCGCGCCAGCGGATGTTCAGACTCGTTTTCGATGGAAGCGACTCGCGTCAGAAATTGCGCTTCGTCCAGCGCGTCGTGCACAGACACTTCCTGAACTTTCATCGGCAGTTGCGTGAGCGTGCCGGTTTTATCAAAGAAAATTTGTTTAACCTTCGCCAGCCGTTCCAACGCCGCCACGCTTCGCAAAATTACGCCCGCTTCGGCGGCGCGTTCGAGCGCAAGCCAGAGCGTCAGCGGAGTGGCCAGCCCCAACGCGCAAGGACAGGCGATTAATAAGACGGAGAGGGCTACAATCAGGCCTTTTTCCGAGCCGCCCACCTGATTCCAACTCAGGAAAGCGATGGCGGCCAAGGCCAGCGCGATGGGCGTCATCCAGGCGGAGAGTTTATCCACCGTGCGTTCGAGCGGAGAGCGCGCCCACAAGGCTTCGTGAAGCAGGCGCCCAATTTGGCCGGCCACGGTGGCCTCACCCACGGCGGTGGCGATGATTTCAAAACTGCCATCCAGGTTAATCGTCCCGGCTTTAATGGCGTCGCCTTCACGATGGGCAATCGGCTTCGGCTCGCCAGTCAGCAGAGATTCGTCCACATCGCCCGCGCCAAGCGCAACCAAACCATCCACGGGAAAGCGTTCGCCCGGGCGCACGCGGACGCGCATTCCGGGTTTTAGCGCGGCCACGCTGACGAGTTCAGCGCCTTGATCGGTCACCACCGCCGCCGTTTCGGGAATCTGTTCCAGCAGTTTGGTCACCGCCTGTCCGCTGGCTTTATGGGCCTGCATTTCGAGCCAACGCCCCACCGAGACTAAAAAGATGAGCATGGTGGCGGTGTCAAAATACAGGCCGCCATGTCCGATGATCAAATTACGCACGGATAGCCCGAACGCAGAAAAAGTTCCAATCATAATCAACGTGTGCAGGTTGGGCTGTCCCCTCAGCAGGCTGGCGAACCCGGCGCGCAAAATGGGCAGGCCGAGCAAAATCAACACCGGAATGCTGGAGAGTAGCATCATCACCTGAAAGAAGTCCACCAGCGGTTGCGATTCGGGCGTCGCCCAGCCGAAAATATCCCGAATATAAATGCCGCCGCCAACGACCATGTCGTGCAAGACCATGATGCCGCAGACCAACAAGCGGGTTAGGAAGGCGTCTTCTTCATCATAGGGTTTTTCGTCCGGGAGGGTGGCTTTGTAGCCTAGCGAGCGCACGCGACGCTTAAGCGCTTTCGGATTGGTGAGCGTATCGTCGAAGGTGATGTTGGTTTGCCCCTGAATAAAACTCGTTTCCGCTTGAAGCACGCCTGTGGAGCGCTTCAACTGTTCGCTGACCAGCCACGCGCAAGAGGAACACCACATCCCGTTGAGCGTGAGCGTGACGTTTTGGGCGTTCGCTTCGTTGGCGGTTGCGGCGACAGCGGGAGCAGGCGACTCGGCCAACAGCGCCGCAACTTCCTTACACGAGGGACAACAAAACGCGTCCCCTTGTTGGTTGGTCAGCGGATGAAGCGTGGTAAGCCCGCATAGGGAACAAGTAGTAAATGGTTGGGCGGTTGAGGGCTTGGCGAGTTGCATGGGTAGGTTTCAGGTTGAAGGTTTCAGGTGTCAGGTGTCAGGTTTCAGGTGTCAGGTTTCAGGTTGAAGGTTGAAGGTTGAAGGTTGAAGGTTACCAGAACATGATTTCGCCGAGCATAAGGTGTTCGACGAGGCCCAGCGAAGCAAAGCCGCGCATGGCAAATTGGAAGCCGAAGATCATCATCACCACAGCGGCCAAGCCACGGGACCAGAGGCGCGGGGTGGATTTATCCGCCAGCCATTTGACGGCCAGCAGACTCGGCACAGTGGCCAAGCCAAAGACCAGCATATTGAGCGCGCCAGTCGTTGCAGATTTGGAAGCGATTGCGGGGACGAGCGCGGTGAGGACCAAGCCGCAGGGGAGAAATCCCCAAAGGACGCCGAGCAGGTATGAGGTCGGGAGCGAAGCGGATTTGAAGGCGCGGATGGCGCGGCCCCAGCGTTGCGTCAAGGAGGTTAATAAAATTTCGGGCGAGGGGGTTAATCCAATAAATGCGGAAGCCATGTAAAAGGCGAGGGCGGCAAAGAGGATGGAGAGCGCGGCTTGGAATTTATCGAACGAAGCCAGCGCCTGGCCAAAAGCCCCAAAAATAAAACCGAGGAGGATATAAGCGCTAATTCGCCCGGCGTGTACGAGCGCCCAGGCGAATTTATTTTGGAAGACTGGATGGCGGTTTAAGAGCAGAACCACCGCGCTACACATCCCAACACAGTGACCGAGACTCCCCAATAACCCTAACAACAGCGAAGCTAACATTGTTTACCGTAAATGTGCAATTAAACCTGCGAAAAGACTTCGGCGGCTGACCTGCCCGCCGAAGTCTGGTGAATTAATTTAGCGGATGAACCAGGTGCGTCCGAGGAGCCACCAGTTGGTAAAGTAGTACACCGCAAACCAAGCCAGGAAAGCCAGCACAAGAACGAAAGCGCCTTTGGGTTGGTTTTGTTTGGATTCCATGTCGTGTTCGGTCAACTTGGTCGATTCTAGGACAGGGTTGTTGTTGCCGGTCACGAGGAGCAGTTGGCTGGCCTCAAGGCGCGAGCCAGTGAGGATCGAGGTGAGCATGATGGTGACAAACATGATCCCGCCAATGACCGCCAAGATTGCGCCGATGCCAAAGATCGCGAGGCTGAGTTCAACGGTGCCGGGGACGACGCCCGCGAAGGTGATGTCCCAGCTACGGCGCGAAACGCCTTGCAAACCGCTGACGATCATACCGAGCGAGAGGAGCAACATGCCGCCGCCGAAGATGTACGGTTGCCAGGTGGCCCACTTCTTGAGTTTCAGTTCCTTGCGGAAGATGAGCGGAACCATGTAGTAGGCAAAGCCCATGAAAGCGGTGGTAGTGCCGGAGACGACCGTGGCGTGGAAGTGGCCCGGCAGGCGCATGGTGTTGTGAACCAACAGGTTGATTTGTTCCGTGCCGATGACCACGCCGGTGACGCCGCCCACCCAACCAAAGATAATGATGGAGATGACCATGGCGGCAAAGCCCGGCTCTTTCCACGGGGCGTTACGAAGCCAGCCAAACAGGCCTTTTCTAAAGCCTTTGGCGCGTTGGGCGACTTCAATTGCGGCGGGGATCGAGAAAGCGTGCATCATCGAACCCAGCACAGCGAGGTACATCGCGTAGGAGGTATTGACCGCCTTCCAGGCGAAGGACAAGCCGGGGTCCACCAACAAGTGATGGGCGGAGCCGAGGTTGATGAAGAAGAGGTAGAGGACGAACGCTAGGCGCGAGAATTTCTCGTTGACCGGACGAACGCCAACCGTGATTTGAGCCAGCGCGTACCAGATGGAGATCATCGCGGCCAGGTTCACTTGTTGAGCGGGATGTCCAAAGCCCCAGAAGAAGTTGCGATAAATGCCCGGGTCAAAATGCGAAAGCACGTTGATGGACCACAGGAAGGCTGGGACAACCGCCGCCGCGCCTTGAAGCAGGGTGTAGGTCGCCAAAATTGCGGCTGTCATAAAGCCGAACGCGACGAGCGGCAGGGAGCCTTCAAAGCGCTTTTCGCGCTTAGCCACCACAATGTTGATGAAGAAAGTGATTACGGCGATTAATGCGCCAACCGCAAAGAGGATGTAGCTCAGGTAAAAGAGCGGGCTGGCTTTGAGCGGCATATAGGCGGTGTACGCCACGGTGTTTTTCGGATCGAGCAAGACGACGACATTGGCCATCAACCCGCCGACAGTCATCATAATGAAGCCCAGCCAGGCGGCTTTAGGCGCGGCATGACGCGCGTTTAATAAGACCGTTGAGCCAAAGTGTAAACCGGCAATTTCAAAAAACACCATCCAGGCAATCAGCATGTCAATGCCGTGAAGCGTGAGCAGGCGATAGAACCAGTCGGCGGGGAGCAGGTGAATGGCCTGCCAGCGCGTCAGGGCGATTAAGAGCGCGGCCAGACCGCCAATCGCCAGCACCACCACAGCCATCACCGCATTTGCGATAATCAGCCGTTCGGCGTGCATATCCACCTTTAAGGTCAGGACTGGACAAGTGCGATAATCGTCTTTCGCTTCCTTGGTCCAGGGAGTTGTGGGGGCAAGGGTTGCCATTACGTCTTCTCCTATTTCACGATAATCTTGCCCACCATGGTGTGGTGGCCAACAAAACAATATTCATTACAAACGATGGTGAAGTCGCCGGATGAGGTTGGGGTAATGGTGGCGACATATTCGTAGCCGGGCAAAACCTGTAGGTTAATGTTGACCGGTTGAAGCGAAAAGCCGTGGTTGTAGTCCATTGAAGAAAGGTGCAGGCGATATTCCTGGCCTTTTTCGAGTTGCAGAATTGGGAACCACTGCCAGGCGCTGGCGCGGATGTAGACGTCGCTACCAGCGGGCGGCGCAACGACCGGGATGGGAACCCCGCCGAGGTTTTCTTCGCCAACCTGATATTTAGTCACAAATTCATTCACGGTTGCGGCATATTTCTGCGCGGTGGTGCGATACGTTTCGGTGGGCACGTTTTGCTTGCCCATGTAATACCAGAGCGGCATCATAATCGTCAAGAAAATACACCAAGCCAAAGCCATGGTCAGCCAGGTCTTTTCCAGACGACCCATGGGCCTCCACCAATTTTTTTCAGGCGCTAACATGATTTACATTCTCCTTAATCCATATTGAGTTTGACTACGGCGCCGGTGGGACGCTCATCAGGTTGACAATCCCCCAGACATTGTAGATCAGCGTGCTGATCAGCAATGAGGCCACAAACAAGATCCAGACGTTATCGAACAACTTCTGTCCCCAGGATACAGGTTCTTGCTCTTGCTCGTTCTTCTCGGACATGAGATTCTCCTTTTTCAAAACTGAAAACTTAATAAAATCTTAAATTTTTGGCTATCATAGCATTAGAGGCCTTAAAACCAATGTGATAAATGTAACTTGATAGAGCGTGACATTCATCAGGATTGCGTTATAATCCCATTTTGTGAGGTTTACTTCTTATTCAAGGTTCATAATTGGTTTTCATCCGCAGGGTTGAAACCCGCCAGATATTTAACCTGCTTTAAGGGTGACAATTGTCACTTTGATGACGAACATAAATCCCATATAATTTCATCCTTACATTAAAAGGAGTTCGGAGGATCATCTAGATGAAGAAAGCCCTGTTTTTTCTCGTAATTGGCTCTGTCCTGCTCGCCGCATGCGGTAGTTCGCAGGCCACCGAAGCCATTCCAACCGTTCCAGCAGAATATGCCGGAAAGACCAGCCCGCTGGGCGCCGACGCCGCAACCGCTGGCGAAAAAGTGTTCCAAACCAACTGCGCTTCCTGTCACGGCCCGCAAGGCCATGGCGACGGCCCTGCCGGCGCGGCGTTAGACCCCAAGCCCCGCAACCTCTCCAGCTTCGCCCCTGGCGTAGCGGACGACTACCTCTTCTGGCGCATTAGCACCGGCGTGCCGGATACCGCCATGCCACCCTGGGCTGGCGTTTTGACCGACGAACAAATCTGGCAAGCTATTGCGTTCGTCCGCACGTTGAAACCCTAAGCAAGCTAGAACTTAACAAAAAAGTGGAGCCGAAGTTGGCTCCACTTTTTGTTTTCGATACCTTCGCCCTTAATCAAACAGATCGAGTTCTGCCAAAGGCCGCCCAGCCACATCCCCTTCAGACAGAATCGGCGAGCCGCCATGATATAACGGCCACATCACATTAACTTGCGGATCATTCCACAAAAGACAACGTTCCCACTCCGGCTCATCATACGCGGTCAACTTATGAATCACATCCGCTGTTCGGCTGAGCGCGCAAAACCCGTGCGCGAAACCCGGCGGAACCCAAACCTGATATTTATTTTCTTCTGAAAGGATTGCGCCCACCCACTGGCCAAAAGTTGGCGAACTTTGGCGCAAGTCTACCGCCACATTGAAGATCTGACCAATGACCACGCGGACGAGTTTTCCCTGCGGCCGTGTAATTTGATAATGCAATCCGCGAATGACGCCTTGATAGGAACTGGTGTGTTTTTCCTGTACAAACATCTGCGGCAGGCCAGAGGCGTCAAACTGCGTATCGCGGTAGGTCTCCAAGGCAAAGCCGCGCGAATCTTCCACGACCTGCGGCCTGAGCATGATCACATCCGGTATTTTTGTGGGGATGAATTCCATAACGTTAATTTCTCCAAAAGCGCTGAAATACGTTCGTAAATTATATCCCGCTTTAATCGCCATCTTGAAGGTGACGCGGAATGCAACCATCAAGATGGCTTAGAAATTCGTAAAAGGTTAATTGGCGGGCGCAACCTGCGGCAAATGTTGCATGGCTTCCTGAACCGCTTCGACCGGATATTCGTAATCTTCCAGCCCATTGTTCAAATATTTTTCATAAGAAACCATGTCAAAATGTCCATGCCCGGACAAGTTGAAGAGGATGACGCGCTTCTCGCCTTTTTCCTTGGCTACCAGCGCCTCGTCAATCGCCGCGCGAATGGCATGCGCGCTCTCTGGCGCGGGGATAATGCCTTCCGTTTTCGTAAATTGAATCGCGGCTTCAAACGTGGCGCGTTGCTTAACCGCTTTCGCTTCCACCAGGCCCGCGTCGTACAACGCCGAAAGCGTCGGCGCCATTCCGTGATAGCGCAATCCGCCGGCGTGAATTTCCGGCGGCATAAACGTATGGCCGAGCGTGTGCATCTTAACAATCGGAGCCATTTGAGCGGTGTCGCCATAATCAAACGTGTACACGCCTTTCGTCAGCGAGGGCGTGGCCGTTGGCTCCACCGCCAGCAAACGCGTGCGTTGACCGTTCTTTAGATTCTCGCGCAGGAAGGGGAAGGCGATCCCCGCAAAGTTCGAGCCGCCACCCGCGCACCCAATCACTACGTCCGGGTATTCTCCAGCCAAATCCATTTGCTTCAGGGATTCTTCGCCGATCACGGTCTGATGTAAAAGCACATGATTCAACACCGAACCCAGCCCGTATTTTTTCTTCCCGCCGGAAGAAGCGGCCGCTTCCACCGCTTCTGAAATGGCAATCCCCAACGAGCCCGGGTTTTGCGGGTCTTTCTCCAACAAAGAACGCCCGTAATTGGTTCGATCCGTTGGGCTGGCATAGACTTGCGCGCCAAAGGTCTCCATAAAAATGCGGCGATACGGCTTCTGACCATACGAAACCTTGACCATGTACACTTCCAAATCCAGGTCAAAGTAATTGCAGGCCATGGCCAGCGAAGTCCCCCACTGCCCGGCGCCGGTTTCCGTGGTCATTGCGTGCGTGCCGCCGACCTTATTATAGAAAGCCTGCGCCACCGCCGTGTTCGGTTTGTGACTGCCCACCGGCGAAGCGCCTTCATATTTATAGTAGATATGCGCGGGCGTGCCGAGCGCCTTCTCCAACCGCGCCGCGCGGATTAATGGCGTGGGCCTCCAGAGTTTGTAAATCTCGCGCACTTCTTCGGGAATTTCAATATAACGTTCCGCGCTGATCTCCTGCATGATTAAATCCATCGGGAACAGCACGGAAAGGAAGTCTGGCGTCACCGGCTCGAGCGTGCCGGGGTGCAAAACTGGCGCAGGCGCAACCGGGCTATCGGCGTTGATGTTGTACCAAAATTTTGGCAGGTCGGCTTGCGATAAATTGAAACGGGTTTGCTCAGACATGTTATTTTTCTCCTTAAGTTTGAATTGAAATGAAATGACGAGTCATTCACGGCACAAAAGCCGGGCTGGGAACAGCGTTAGACGCATTTTCAGCGAAGCGTTGAGCGTACACCTGCCGCGCCGAGAGGACCACCAGAACTTCCTCCTCCGCTTCCACTTCGACTTCCACAGCGGGGGGTTCAACCGGAAGTTCTTCTTCCAAAGCAAGATTCGGTTGCGCGTTCATACAGACTCCTTTCCAAATTAAATAAAAATACGTTCGTCCCAATCACGGGACGAACGTAAAGTTCGCGGTGCCACCCGAATTAAGCCAGTTCCCTACTTAATAAAAAATCCCTGTTGTGATGCAACAGGGGGAAAGCCAGCTTCACTCTTGTAGTTTGCTAGTGAGGTAGTTATCTAGTTTACTAGTGACCATCTCGCTAAGAAACTCTGCAGGGTAACGGGCGCAGTTCCCGTCTCTGGTACTCGCTCAACATAATCGTCCAGGTTGAACTTTCTCTTCGCAACTCCAAGGTCCATTCGGCGCCGTCGTCTCGGGCAGGGCTTTCACCGCTTACTGCCTGCTCTCTAAACCGTCGTACCGCGCGTACTCGTCCTCATCACAGTTTTATTTTATTGAAGGCGATTATAGGCCGCCGACGCGATTTGTCAAGGAAAATTCACGAACTGCTTTACAATAACCCACGATGAAACTCATCGAACAGGTTGCCGCGCGCTATCAGCAAAAATTCAACCGCCAGCCGCAATTCATCGTCCGTGCGCCGGGGCGGGTAAATTTATTGGGCGAGCATGTGGATTACAACGCGGGATTAGTCCTGCCCGCCGCGATTGACCGCGCCACTTACATCGCCTGCTCGCCAGCGCCTGCGCCGCACTCCACGCTTTGGGCTGTGGACTACAACCAAATGGCCACGTTCTCCGCCCAATCTGTTTCCGCCAAAACCCAAGCCGACGCAACGCCCCTGCCCGAATGGGCTTTCTACCCGGCCGGAATCCTGTGGACTTTGTTACAAGAAAACTTATCCGCTCCAGCCATGAACGCGGTCTTCGCTTCAGATGTACCGCGCGGGGCCGGGTTGAGTTCGTCCGCTTCGGTGGAGTTGAGTTTCATGCTCGCCTGGCAAACGCTCGGCGGCTGGAGTGTACCGCCCATGCAATTGGCTTTGCTCGCACAAAAGGCAGAGAACCGCTACGTGGGAGTCAACTGCGGCATTATGGATCAGTTTGCCGCGGCGTGCGGCGTGGAGCATAAAGCCCTGCTCCTCGATTGCCGCTCACTGGAATGGAAGGAACTGGCCCTGCCACCCGATGTTTCCATCGTCGTGGCGGATACAACCATCCGCCGCAAATTGGCGGATAGCGAATACAACGACCGTCGCCAGTCCTGCGAAGAAGCAGTGCGCTTTTTGCAAAAGAGTTTGCCGCACATTCACACGTTGAGAGATGTCCGCGTGGAAGATTTCAATCGGCTCAGCGACCAGCTTCCAGTTAAGACGGAGCGGCGCGCGCGTCATGTAGTGGAAGAGATCGAGCGGATGAATCAAGTGGAGGCGTTGTTGGCCGCAGGCGACATCCAAACTTTTGGGCAGTTGATGAATCAATGCCAGCGAAGTTTGCGGGATTTGTATGCAGTCTCCTGCCCCGAATTGGATGCGCTGGTTGAAATTGCCCAAACGCTAAAAGGCTGTTACGGCGCGCGGCTGACGGGCGCAGGCTTTGGCGGTTGCACGGTTAATTTGGTGGCGGCGGCGCAAGCGGAGGCGTTTGCGCTGACGCTCGCGCAAAAATATCAAACGCAAACCAACCTCCAGCCCGAAGTGTATATCACCCATGCCGCGCGCGGCGCAGAAGTCAAATGGAAAAGCGAATGATACAATTCAAATTATTCAACAAGGCGGCGTATGTCTGATCCTCAACTTTCCAACACGCTTAATCCGTATTCTTCTTTGGAAGAGTTATTTGCGGCCATGCGGCAAATGACGAATGACCCGCTGGCCAAAGCTGGAACGAACGTTGTCATCAGCCGCGGCAACCCAAGCGCCAAACTGTTGATTGTGGGCGAAGCGCCCGGCCCGCAGGAAAATGTGCAGGGCAAGCCGTTCGTCGGCAAGGCCGGGCAACTGCTTGATAAAATTTTACAAGCCGCCGAGTTTGATTCTGAAACGGACGTGTACATTACGAATTCGGTTTTCAGAATGCCGCCCGGGGACGATGGCGCGAACTTTCGCAAACCAAACGACAAAGAGATTGAATATTATCGCCCGTATGTTTTAGAAATCATCCGTTTGATTAATCCGCAGATTGTTTTACTTACTGGAAATGTAGCCTGCCAATCCATCCTGCAAAAGACCGGCATTACCAGCTTACGCGGCAAATGGATTGAAATAGATCATCGTTGGGTTATGCCCATCTTTCATCCATCTTATTTACTGCGGAATCAATCCAAGGCGCCGGGCTCGCCCAAAGCGTTGATGTGGGAAGATATTCAGGAAGTTCGTAAAAAATATAACGAGTTGATTGGAAAATAACATGTCGCAAACTTATGATGCAATCATTATCGGCGCAGGCGTAATGGGCGCCAGCCTGGCTTTTCATTTATCACAGCGCGGAAGCAAAGTTGTGATTCTGGAAAAAAAGACCGTGGCCAGCGGCGCCACCGGCCATTCCAGCGGATTAATTCGGATGCACTACGACTTGCAGGTGGAAGCGCAGTTGGCCTTTGAAAGCTATCAATATTTTGCAAACTGGAAGGAAAAGGTTGGCGGGGACTGCGGCTTTACGCGCACCGGCTTTTTGCAAATTGAGCCGCGCGCCAACGAAGCGAAAATGCGCGGCAACGTGGAGAATCAAAAAAAGCTGGGAATCAACACTTCCATGATTTCAGCCAGCGAAGTCAAAGAAATTGCGCCGGATTTTACAACGGATGATTTTGACTTCGCCGCCTATGAGCCAGATTCTGGCTACGCGGACGCGACGCTCACCACCAACTCGTTTTTGGAATCTGCAAAGAGACAAGGCGCCACGCTGATTCAAGATTGTGAAGTGACGGGGATTCAAATTTCTGGCGGCAAAGTGAACGGCGTGACCACAACCAAAGGAGTTTTTTTCGCGCCGATTGTGATCAACGCGGCGGGCAATTGGGGCGCGCAAATTGGAAAGATGGTTGGGCTGGAAATCCCGATGGTCACCTGGACGCATGACGTGGCCTTTCTCGTACGCCCGAAAGGCCTGCGACCCTTCCCGGCCTTCATTGACGATTCGATTGCGATGTATGGTCGCCCGGAAGGTTCGTCGCTGGTTTTGGCCGCGCTGGAAGAAGATAGCTTTCGCAACGAAGAACCCGGGGTTGAAAGCCAAAAGACCGCGCCGGAATTTATCGAGCGCCTGATTGAGAAAATTTGTCAGCGGATGCCCAAGATGGAAGAAAGCGGAGTCCACTCCATTCACGTGGGGCGCGATGGCCTGCCTCCCGATCAACGCGCCATTTTCGGTCCAGCGGGTCCTGATGGTTTTTACCTCGCTTGTGGATTAAGCGGCACGGGCTTCAAAACTTCGCCGATTGCCGGACGCGCCATGACGGAATGGATCCTCGACGGCGCGCCCAAAAGCGTGGATATTTCCTCATTTCATTTTGATCGATTCGCAAGCGGCAAATTGCTCAAAGGCGAACATGCTTACGGAAACATCTGGAAGTAACTAGAATCCGCTACGCGCTTAACGGAAGTTTGCTTTGGTTTCAAAAACAATTTTCGCCCCTTTACATTTTTCACAATGCTGTATAATACACATAAATGTAAATTTCTATACACACAAAGGATTGAACCATGCGAACCAATATTGTCCTCGACGACAAACTTGTTGAGCGCGCTCAAAAATTGACCGGCATCAAAACAAAACGCGAGGTTGTTCATGAAGCCTTACGCCTTTTGATTCTATTAAACGAACAAGGCGAAGTTCGCGCGTTACGCGGGAAATTACCCTGGGACGGTAATTTGGAAGATCAAAGACAATCCCGCCTGAAGGTTAATTAGCCGTGCTGATCGTTGACACGAGCGTATGGGTGGATTACTTCAACGGCGTGAAAAACTCACAAACTGATTATCTTGATATTGTTTTGGATAAAGCCCCGATTTTGATTGGGGACTTAATCCTCTCCGAAGTCTTACAAGGGTTTCGCCATGACCCGGATTTTGAGAAAGTTCGTCGCGCCTTGGCCAGGTTTACCCAAGTCAATATGGTCGGCCCGATGGTTGCCATTCAAAGCGCAAGAAATTATCGCCTTTTACGACAAAAGGGAGTCACTGTTCGTAAAACTATAGACAGCCTGATTGCCACCTATTGCATTGAGAACGAACATGAACTACTGCACAACGACAGCGACTTTGATGGCTATGAAACGCATCTCGGTTTACGAGTCCTACACCCATAGCGAGAATTTGCAAGTTGTCCAACATTTCCATTGACAGATTTTACATGAATGGTAGAATACCGCCCGATATGCACAGCACATTGTTCATACAAGTTTCCGTCCGTCGTACCCGTCGTTTCAAACCAACCCTCTTCCGAAGGCTGGAAGTTTTTGATTTGACGGACGCGATTCAGGATTGCATCGAAAATGTTAATTAAAAATAACCCTCCTTTGGAGGGTTATTTTTTTATCTGGCAACAACGAAAGGATTGACGAATGACAGCAACACTTGTACTTGAAGATGGAACCATCCTCGAAGGCAAAGCCTTTGGCGCGAAAACGGATGCGGTGTTTGAACTGGTTTTCAACACCAGCATGACGGGGTATCAGGAAATTTTGACCGACCCTTCATATCGCGGGCAGGGCGTATTATTTACGGCTTCACACATTGGCAACGTGGGAATCAACCTGGAAGATGACGAATCGGCAAAGCCGCAAGTTTCGGCGGCGGTGATCCGCTCGTTGAGTCCAGTGGTGTCCAATTGGCGTTCGGCGCTTTCGTTATCCGATTGGCTGGAGAAGCATAACGTGCCTGCCATCAGCGGCGTGGACACGCGCTGGCTCACCCGCAAACTGCGCGATGGCGGTACACAAAAAGCGGCGCTATCTACGAAAGGGACATCCGCTGAGGCGTTATTTAAAATGGCGCGTGAATGGGCGGGACTCGACGGGCGGGATATGGTCAAGGAAGTGACTTGTGAAGAGTCCTATCATTGGGTGGATGATGAGGGGATGAAGTGGGTGGCGAAAATGCAGAAGGCAGAAGGCGGAAGGCAGAATATGGTCAATCGTCCATGGTCTATCGTCGCCTATGATTTTGGGATTAAAGAAAATATCTTAAGACATCTTTCAAGTTACGGCGCGCATGTGACCGTTGTCCCTGCGGATACAACTGCTAAAGATGTTTTGGCATTGAAACCTGATGGAATCTTTTTATCCAATGGACCTGGCGACCCAGCAGGTTTGCCTTATGCAGTAAAAGCCGTCAGCGAATTGATTGAAAGCAACATTCCCATATTCGGCATCTGCTTAGGTCATCAGTTGATTGGGCGCGCATTGGGAGCGGATACGCATAAATTGAAATTTGGTCATCATGGCGGCAATCATCCCGTGCAACATTTGCCCAGCGGAGAAGTTCTCATCACCGCGCAAAATCATAACTATTGCGTCAGCGAAGGGGAACTGAATAAAAACGAAGTTGAAATCACATATAAAAGTTTGAACGATGAATCGCTGGAAGGGCTACGAATGAAGAACAAGCCCGTCTTCAGCGTGCAGTTTCATCCTGAGTCCGCGCCTGGCCCGCATGACGCACATGATATTTTTGGAGAGTTTTTTGAAATGCTGAACAATAAATGAAGAATGATGAATGCGGAATGATGAATACAAAAGATAAGGAGTTTTGAAATGGCACACGATACAAAAGATTTGCGAGATAGAACAAAAAAGTTTGCATTGCGAATTATCAAGGTGTATCAAAACTTGCCTAAAAGTGGAGAAGCGCAAGTTATTGGCAAACAAGTTTTACGAAGCGGAACTTCTGTTGGCGCACAATATCGTGAGGCTTGCAGAGCAAAATCACCAGCAGACTTTGTCAATATGATGGGCGGCGCGCTAAAAGAATTAGATGAAACCGCATTTTGGCTTGAACTATTAGTAGAAGGTGAAATTGTGCCTGCTGCCAAACTCACAGACCTGCGAAAAGAAACCGATGAGTTAATTGCCATCTTTGTTTCGTCTATCAACACATCAAAAAGAAATCAAGGAAAATGAAAGGGAAATGAAGAATATAGAATGAGGAATGCAGAATTTCTGCGTTTCAATTCTTCATTTTGCATTCTCAATTCTACATTTATTATGAAGCGTAGCGACATCCACACCATCCTCGTCCCAGGTTCGGGAGCCATCGTCATTGGTCAAGCCGCGGAGTTTGATTACTCTGGCACGCAAGCCGTCAAAGCCTTGAAAGCGGAAGGCTATCGCGTTGTATTAGTTAACTCAAACCCAGCCACGATCATGACCGACCCCGAAATTGCCGATGCAACCTACATCGAGCCATTAACGCCCGAAGCGCTGGAAGCCATCATCGCGCAGGAAAAACCAGACGCCATGCTCCCCACCGTTGGCGGGCAAACGGGATTAAATCTTGCGTTGGCATTAAGTGAAAACGGCGTGTTGGAAAAATACGGTGTGCAATTAATTGGCGCGAATCTTACAGCCATCAAAGCCGCCGAAGACCGCCTGTTGTTCCGCGAGACCATGCAAAAAAATAATATCCCTGTTCCGCGCGGCGGAGCGGCGTATTCATTGGAAGAAGCGCAAGAACTCGTCAAAGAAACGGGCTATCCAGTTTTAGTGCGCGCATCCTTTGCAATGGGCGGCACGGGCGCTTCGTGGGTGTACGAAGCCAATCAATTACAAGAAGCGGTTCGCGTTGCCATTTCCGAATCGCCGATCGGGCAAGCCTGGCTGGAAGAATCCGTTTTGGGTTGGAAAGAATACGAGCTCGAAGTGATGCGCGACAAGAAAAATAATTTTGTCGTCGTCTGCTCCATTGAAAACCTCGACCCAATGGGCGTGCATACTGGCGACAGCATCACCGTCGCGCCCGCGCAAACGCTAACGGATCGCGAATATCAAATCCTGCGCGACCTTGCTCATCAAGTTTTATCCGCTGTGGGCGTGGAAACGGGCGGCTCAAACGTCCAATTCGGCGTTGACCCAAAAACTGGTCGCGTCGTCGTCATCGAAATGAATCCGCGTGTCAGTCGTTCATCTGCATTGGCATCCAAGGCGACGGGTTTTCCAATTGCAAAACTTGCGGCGCTGGTTGCGGTTGGGTACACGCTCGACGAAATCACCAACGACATCACCAAGCAAACCAAAGCCGCCTTCGAGCCTTCGCTCGATTATGTCGTCGTCAAAATTCCGCGCTGGGCGTTTGAAAAATTTCCAGGCGTAGATCCGACTCTTGGTCCGCAAATGAAATCCGTTGGTGAAGCGATGGCATTAGGACGAACTTTTCCTGAAGCCTTGAACAAAGCGATTCAATCTTTGGAAATCGGCGTGGACGCGCTCGACGGCTCTGGACCGAACCGCGAGTTGGTCGCTGAACCCGAAACATTCGCCACACTGACAATCCCCCGCGCCGACAGATTGTTCCGCGTTTATCGCGCCATTCGTCAGGGCATGAGTTTGGATGAAATTGAAAAAGCCACGGGTTATGATTTATGGTTCCTCGCGCAAATGCAAGAGATTAGTAATTGGGAAGTAGTAATTGGTAATTGCACAACCGAAGCAGAGCTTAAACCCGCGCTTCGTTTTGCAAAACAATTAGGCTTCGCAGATTCTCACCTTGCTCGTTTACTTACTAATTACCAATTACCATTTACATCTATCCGCGAATTACGCAAACAACTCGGCATCCTCCCCACCTTCCAGCGCGTGGACACCTGCGCCGCAGAATTTGAAGCGCAGACGCCGTATCTGTATTCCGCGTATGAGATGGATGATGAATCACGACCAACGGATAAGCAAAAAATATTAATCCTCGGCGGCGGACCGAATCGCATTGGGCAGGGAATCGAATTTGATTATTGTTGTTGTCAGGCGGCGTTTGCCTTATCGAAGATGGGCTACGAAACCATCATGTATAACTGTAATCCCGAAACTGTTTCAACGGATTATGACACAGCGGACAGATTGTATTTTGAGCCGTTGACGCTTGAGCATGTATTGAACGTGATTGACAGAGAAAAGCCCATCGGCGTGATCGTACAGTTTGGCGGGCAGACTCCGCTCAACCTCGCGGCGGGACTCGAAGCGGCGGGCGTCAAAATCTTGGGCACATCGCCCCATGCCATTCAACTCTCCGAAGACCGCGAAGCGTTTGCAAAACTGCTCAAAGAGTTGGGAATCACCCAGCCTGAAAACGGAATCGCCCGTTCGTTGGAAGAGGCGCGAGAAGTCGCTCAACGGATTGGCTATCCTGTTTTAGTCCGCCCGTCTTTTGTGTTGGGAGGCAGAGCCATGGCTCTAGTGGATTCCGAAGCCAATTTAGCAGGATTCATTCAAGAGGCGATGGAAGCGGCTCCGCATCAACCGATTTTGATTGACAAATTTTTGGAAGACGCGTTTGAAATTGACGTGGACGCATTATCCGATGGAGAACGCGTGGTGGTTGGCGCGGTGATGCAACACATCGAAGAAGCGGGCGTGCATTCAGGCGACGCAACTTGCGTCCTGCCGCCGTATAAAATCAGCGCCTATCATCAGGGGAGGATGAGCGAATACACCGAGCAATTGGGGCTGGCGCTTGGCGTGCGCGGATTGATGAACGTGCAGTTTGCGTTGAAGGATGAAATTGTGTATGTGTTGGAAGTGAACCCGCGCGCCTCGCGGACTGTGCCGTATGCCAGCAAAGCGACGAGCTTGAACATGGCGTATGTGGCGGCGCAAGTGATGGCGGGCAAAACGCTGGAAGAATTAAACGTAACCGAAGAACCGCAAGTGGACGGCTTCTTCATCAAAGAAGCGGTCTTTCCGTTCAAAAAACTGCCTGGCTCCAGTTCACTGCTCGGACCAGAAATGCACTCCACAGGCGAAGTGATGGGGCACGCCTCGCATTTTGGTCACGCGTTTGCAAAATCGCAAACGGCGGCGGGGCAAGGACTGCCCGACGAAGGCGCAGCGCTGATCACGGTCAACGACTATGATAAAAGCGACGGCTTGAAATTTGCGCGCGATATGCACCGCCTCGGTTTCAAATTGTACGCCACGCCTGGCACCGCTTATCTGATTAATAACGCAGGCTTGCCTGTGGAAGTAGTGGAGAAAGCGCAAGATGGTTCGACTCAAATCGTTGACCTGATTCGCAGTGGACAGATTCAACTCGTCCTGAACACGCCGCTCGGCCCGCACGCGCACACCGACGGCGCGGAAATCCGCAAAGCCGCCATCGCCATGAACGTGCCTCTGCTGACGACTCTCTCCTCCGCCATTGCGGCTGTTTCGGCAATCCGAGCCACACGGAAGAAGGAACTGAAGTATCGGAGTTTGCAGAGTCACTTTAATAACGGATAGGAAGCGGGTAAACGGACTTTGTCACGGATTCGCGGAGGGCAACGGATAGGAAGCGGATAAGCGGATTTTATAAACGGATTCTGACGCGGATTCGCGGAGGGGAGCGGATTTGGTAAGCGGACTCTGTCACGGATGCACGGACAAGAGCGGACTTGGTAAGCGGACTCTGTCACGGATGCACGGACAAGAGCGGACTTGGTAAGCGGACTCTGTCACGGATGCACGGACAAAAACGGATAGGAAGCGGATAAATGGATGGGGAACGGATTTTTAGGGTTGTAGAGTATGCTAATGGAGTTGATCCAAAATTAGCTTAAGCGCTGCCGCGCCTGACAGAATCAAGACAACCGCATCAAACCAAACTTCTGAAATGCGCGGCAGTAAATATTTTCCAAGGAATGCGCCTGTCAGAATAAGCGGAAGCATCCACAGGTCAAAGAGAAGCGTTTCTCGAGTAATCAGCGGTTGAGCTGGCAGAATCCATGTCAGAAATAAGTAGATGGGCAGTTTGGTCAGGTTGAAGATAAAGAAATACCAGGCCGAAGTTCCCATAAATTCCTGTTTGGGCAGGCGCAACATGCCGCTTAAATAAATGGACATGATTGGGCCAGCCGAGTTGGAGACGGTGGTGGCAAAGCCCGCCAGCGTACCAGCCGAAACCAGTCCGGCGCGCGAGTTTGGCGTGAAGGAATCTTTCCAAATTCGGCGAGCCACGCTGATCAAAAGCATCATCAAGACCAGGATGCCAATGATTAGATTGAGCCAGTTCACAGAGCTGGCTTGCGCGCCGGTGTACCATAACAACCCCATGCCCACGACCATGCCGCCAATAATCCACGGAAATAATTCATACAGGCGCTCCCAACGCGCATGGCGTTGATACCAGAACACGGCAAAGAGATCGCCAAAGATGAGCAGGGGAAGCGTGGCGCCGACGGAGAGCCTGCCGTCAAAGATCAGCGCCATCAAGGGAACCACCAAAATACCGGCGCCGGGAATGCCCGTTTTGGTAATGCCCAGCATCAGCGCGGCCAAGCCGCCGATCAGCCATTGTTCAACGGTGAGGTTTAGCATCCAGCGAAATTATTTAAGCGCAACGATCACCACGCCCGAAACCACCAGTCCAATTCCCAGCCATTGCTTAAGCGGAATGTGTTCGCCTAAAAAGATCAGGCTGAACACCGCCACAAAGGCCAGACTGAGTTTGTCAATTGGGGCCACCTGCGAGGCGTTGCCAATTTTCAGCGCCCTGAAATAACAAATCCACGAGGCGCCAGTGGCCAGCCCGGAAAGGATCAGAAAGCCCAGGCTCTTCAGCGAGATCGAACGCAACGATTGATATTGTTGCGTAAAAAAAACAATCAGCCCCAGCGTGATCAGGATAACGCAAGTGCGGATGAAAGTCGCAAAATCTGGATTGATATTTTCCACGCCGATTTTTGCGAAGATCGCGGTGAGGGCCGCGAAAATTGCCGAAAGGAACGCCCAAGTTTGCCAGGTCATTGTGTTCACTCCTATAAATAAAAACTTCAAGACGGTGATTTTCAGGAACGTCGTTTTATTCTATCAAGTTTTCAAGCAAAGCTTTTTGCCTCAGGTCAATTCGATATAATCAGCGAGCGCAAGCCAAGCCTTTCAGATGTATTTTTATGGAGCAGAGATGCACGAAGCAAAGAAAAATTTTTTAGACGGGATGAAAGCTGAACTCCCCTTATTGGTTGGAGTCTTTCCATTTGGATTAATTTACGGAGCGCTGGCCGTGAACGCCGGGCTTTCCAGATTGGCGGCGCAAGCCATGTCTGCGATTGTCTTTGCGGGTTCGGCTCAATTCGTCACCGCGCAATTGGTCGCCGACTCTGCGCCTGCGTTGGTGATTGTCTTAACCATCGCCATTGTGAACATCCGTCACATGCTCTACAGCGCTTCGCTGGCGCCGTATTTGAAAGATGTCTCGGTAAAATGGAAGGCTCTGCTTGCCTATTTATTAACCGACGAAGCCTACGCCCCCAGCATTATCTATTATGAAAAAAACGGCGTGACGCCATTTAGCCATTGGTTTTTATTCGGCGCAGGTTGTGCGCTGTGGATCAATTGGCAAATCAGCACGGCGTTGGGAATTTTCCTCGTGGGCTATCTGACAGAAAACGACATCCTCAAAACCATTCCGCTGGATTTTGCGTTACCGCTGACGTTCATCGCCATGGTTGTGCCGATCTTAAAAGATAAACCGCTGACGCTGGCGGCTTTATCCGCCGGGGGTACGGCTTTACTCGCGCAGGCCCTGCCATTCAAGCTGGGTTTAATCCTTGCGGCTTTGGTTGGAATTATCGTCGGTACAAGTTTGGAGAAACGCGCATGAAGATTTGGTTGGCCATGCTGGCAGGCGGTTTGATTACTTTTGGAATGAGGTTTTCGCTGATTTATTTATTTGGCAAATTGGAAATTCCAGAAACCTTAAAACGCGCCTTGCGTTACGTCCCCCCCGCCGTTTTAGCGGCCATCGTTTTTCCAGAGCTATTTTACAGCGGCGCACAAATTAATTTAGGGCCAACCAACATCCGTTTGATGGCGGGCGTGGTGGCCATCCTCACCGCCTGGTTTAGCAAAAACACCCTGCTCACCATCCTCGTCGGCATGTTGGCGCTGGTATTTTTAAATTTAATTTAAACAAACACCATAAAAACCTGATTGCCGCCCGCCTCTTGCGCGCGCGCCACTGCAAAACGCGCCTTTTCGATTAATGGATCAATCTCCGCCGAGGCGCTGATCCGCGCCGCCGAAGCCACGCCCGCGCTCACTTTGACGTTTAACGGCGCTTCGCCTTCAAGCTCAATCCTGGAGCCGCGTACTCCGGCAATAATCCGCTCTGCAATTTTTTCCGCGTCCGCGCCGATGACGCCCGCCACCAAAATAATAAACTCGTCGCCCATCCAGCGCCCAATGCAATCATACGGGCGGCTCTTCTCGCGAATCACGTTGGAAACCACTTTCAAAATTTCATCGCCGGTTTTCTGACTGTATTTCTCATTCACCCGCTGGAAGTGATCCAGATCCAAAGCGATTAAACTCAACGGCAAAGAGGCGCGGCGCGCACGCTCCAACTCCCCCAACGCCTGGCGCACAAACGCGCGATGATTCATAAAGCCGGTCAGCGGGTCGAAGACCGCCTGCGTTTCCAATTCGGAGCGGGCGCTGGCCAAACTACAGGCCAAAGAAATAATCCGCTCGGCCATGGCCACGCGGTTTTTCAAATCCTGCTGGTTGAACGGACGGGTAATAAAATCATCCGCCTGCGAAGCGGGGGGTTCGCCATTCAAAGGTTTGGCGCTGGTCAACAGGATGTGAATCGGCGCATCCGATTTATGCGCCCGAATCCGTTGGATGAGTTGCGTCTCTTTTACGTCGCTGGTATCCCAATTGGCGATCAAAAAATGCGAAAGCCCGGACTGGATGGCCGTCCAGGCCTGCTCGCTGGAATCCACCTTCAGCAAAGCCAGCCGCGGGCCATTCAACACGCTTTGAAGCAAGTCATATTCTTTGGGGTCGTTCTCAAGCGCCAAAATCTTCATATAACACCTATGGGAAGATTATACAAACGGAATATCTCCACCCGACGACTTGAATTGAATTTAATATGAAGTCTTTTTTCGGGGCTTTGGCGCGACTCCGCTTTTGCCCATTTTTCACCTCATTTTCCTCACAAGTTGCCAAATCGCCAGAATCTAGGTAAGATTAAGCGGCTATGATTCACAGGTTACCGCTACATATCCTTCGGCTCGTCCAAGCCGCTCATCAGCAAGTCTGATAGATACTTCATATCTATCAGACTTTTTTATTTCACATCATCTCGCTCAAAGGAGCAAACATGCAACCCCCCTGGGAGTACCGTTACGCGCATCGGATGCAGAGAATGTCCAGTTCGGCGATTCGCGAATTATTAAAGCTGACCGAATTACCGGATATTATTTCATTTGCCGGAGGGCTTCCCGCGCCGGAGGTTTTCCCGATCAAAGAATTTGAAGAATCGTGTAATCGCGTTTTGAGCGAGCGAGGCGCGCAGGCCTTGCAATACGGCGCCTCCGAAGGGTACGCGCCTCTGCGCGAGATGATTGCCCGCCATACCGGGCGCTATAGCGTCAAAGTTAGTTCCGACAATATTCTGATCACCTCCGGCTCGCAACAGGCGCTGGATTTTATCGGCAAGTTATTTATCAATCGCGGCGATTATGTGGTGGTGGAATCGCCCACGTATTTGGGCGCCTTACAAGCCTGGAATGCCTACGGCGCGCAATATATTTCCGTGCCTTCGGATGAACATGGAATGCGCGTGGAGGAATTGGAAGAAGCCCTGCGCGTGGGCCCCAAATTTATTTATGTACTCCCAAACTTTCAAAACCCTTCCGGCGTAACGATGAGCCTGGAACGGCGTAAAAAACTGGTTTTGCTGGCGGATCAATATGGCGTGCCGATTATTGAAGACGACCCATATGGACAGTTGCGCTACGATGGCGAGAACATCCCTTCGGTGGTGTATCTGGACAGCCGCTACCGCAACGACGGCGACGAAAGCGGCGAATATACCGGCAACGTGATTTATCTAAGCACTTTCTCCAAATTACTCGCGCCGGGCCTGCGGCTGGCCTGGGTGATCGCCCCGCCGCAGGTGATTCGCAAATTTGTGCTGGCCAAGCAAGCGGCAGATTTACACACCTCTTCATTCAATCAGATGGTGGCCTACGACGTGGCCAAAGGCGGCTTTTTAGACGAGCATGTCAAAACGATTCGCGCCGTGTATAAAGAACGCCGCGACGTGATGCTGGAGATGATGGACGAAGTCTTCCCCGCTGAAATGCACTGGACCCGGCCGCAGGGTGGTATGTTTTTATGGGGGATGCTCCCCGAAGGCGTGGACGCTTCGGAGGTCTTAAAATCCGCAGTCGAAAAGAAAGTGGCCTTTGTGCCGGGCGTGGCCTTTCACCCCAACGGCGGCGGAAAGAACACCATGCGGTTAAACTTCTCGTTCTCCACGCCAGAGACCATTCGCGAAGGAATTACGCGGCTGGGCGGAACGCTCAAAGAGTCGTTTCGGCAAAACGGGGTTCACAAGTAAGCGAACCCCGTTCTACGCCCTCTGCGCGATCGGCCGCAAATAGCTTTCCAGAGTCGCATCCATCTTTTCAAGGGATTCGCAAACGAAGAACATCGGGTTAAACGCATAGACCGTCTTTGGAATCAAGGCAATCGTCTCAAGCTCAAACGGAGCCAAAATCACTTCGCCGCCCAAATAACCGGCGCGCGGAATTTGCAATTGAGCGCACAAGGCGCTGACCACGCTCCAGCCCTGCTCCGCCGAGGACATTTGCCCTTTTTGATGCAGGCCGTTCACGCCCTGAATGACGCGCAAAACGTCCGCTTTGTGGCGCGCAAAATTCTCCTGCAGTTGCGGAAAAATCTCGCGGCTATAGTCAATCACATTATCGCGCCCGAGGCGATAAAACTCCATGATCGTATGCGTCAACTCACTGCGGCTGGAGATGATCCCCGCGCCAAACACCTTAAAGCGATTCTCCTGCACCACCAACCCAAACTCGGTGCTATACCAGGCCAGCCGTTTAATCACTTCGCGTTCTTCCGACGTCGCCTTTAAATAAGCGGGCGCAAATTTATCTTCAATCCTGGCGTAAAACTCCTGCGTGAGAAACGGCAGATGACCGAAAATATCATGGAACATATCCGGCTCCGGCGTAAATTCCATCTGCTCGCGGGTTCGTAAATAATCGGTGATCAAAAAAATCCGCCGCGCAAATTTTTGATACCAATCATCCGCCAGCGTATAACGCACAGCCGTGCGCTCAATGCGCCAGCCGCTCCGCGGCGTAATCTGTTGATTGAGGTGCGCCACGCTCGGAATTTGGCGCGGGTCTAACTGCAGGAAACCCAAGCCGGTAAGATATTCGCGGCACAAATGCTCCAGCAAATACGGCTGATGCACGCCAGAAAAAAGATCAGCCCAGATGGCATTCTGCTCCGGGCTGAAAACGATTTCCTGATTTTCAATTGAATATTCTTGGGTTGGGTCAAACTCTTGTTTTGCAATTTCCCCCGTGTACATTGGCGCATTCTGATTTTTAGCCATCGGCGCAACCTTTCTGAAAAAGTTATTTTCATCTTATCACCGCCAAAAACGAAAGTCAAGAAACGAGTGATACAATCTTAAATCATGGAATCCCTTAAAGGCAAAACAATTTTGATCACCGGCGCGGCGCGGCGCCTGGGGCGTTTGTTTGCCCTGGCCTGCGGGAGGGCGGGCGCGAACGTCGTCATCCATCATGGACATTCTGAAAAAGAAGCGCTGGATGTACAAGCGGAACTCGCTTCTTTCCACGCCCAAAGCTGGGTCCTCTCCGCCGATCTTTCCAACGCCGAATCAGTCTCTTCCTTAATTGCCCAAGCCAGCCAACTGGCTCCATTGGACGCGCTGGTCAATAACGCCGCCATCTTTGAAAACCTCAGCCTGCAAGACACCACGCTGGAAGGTTGGCAAAATCATTTAGCAATTAACTTAACTGCGCCCTTTCTGCTGAGTCAGGCCTTCGCCAAACACGCCACACACGGACGCATCGTCAACCTCCTCGATTGGCGCGCCCTCCGCCCGGGCGCGGATCATTTCCCATACACGATCAGCAAAGCCGCATTAGCTTCGCTCACCAAATCTCTGGCGGTGGCCCTCGCCCCAGCTATTCAGGTGAACGGATTGGCGCTGGGCGCAATTTTGCCGCCCGCGAATGAATCGGCGAGTGAAAAGATCATAGAAAGCGTACCCGCTCAACGCTGGGCTGAGGCGGGCGAAGTCGAAGACGCGCTGATCTTTTTATTATCCGGGCCCGCTTACCTTACCGGCGAAATCATCCATCTGGATGGCGGGCGACATTTAATTTAATTATGGAGTCGAGTAGCTTGCTACTCGATTATCCATCAGCAAGCTGATGGACTCCACAAGGAGAAAAACATGGATAAAACTTTCATCAAAGATTTGCTGGTGCGCGGGATTATCGGCATCCGCGAATGGGAGCGCGAAAAGCCGCAGGATATGCTGATTAATATCACCGTCTTTAGCGATACGCGCCGCGCCGCCGCAAGCGACGCGATTGCCGATTGCGTGGATTACAGTTCCCTCTCCAAGCAGATTCAAACGCACGCCGAAACCGCCAAACGCCTGACGGTGGAAGCGCTGGCCGCCGATTTGATGAAGATTTGTCTGGCGCAAAACGGCGTAACGCGGGCGATTGTGCGCGTGGAAAAACCCGGGGCGGTACGTTTTGCCAAATCGGTCGGCGTGGAAATTGATCGCGCGCGCGATGAATAACCTGCATCGCGCCTATCTCAATTGCGGCTCGAACATTGAGCCGCAATTGAATTTACCCAAAGCGCTGGATTTGCTTCGTCAAGCTGGCGAGGTTGTTTCAATTTCTAAAGTTTGGGAATCGCCTTCGGTGGGTTTTGACGGGCCAAACTTTTTAAACCTCTGCGTTTTGTTTTTAACTGATTTACAGCCTGCGGAATTAAAAGAAAAGGTCATCCGCCCCATCGAATCTAAACTTGGACGGATTCGCAATGCGGAGAAAAACGCGCCGCGCACGCTGGATATTGATCTGGTGTTGTTTGACGACAAACCCATTCAAATTAAGTATTGGGAGTATGCGTTTGTCGCCGCGCCGTTGGCGGATTTGCTCCCCGATTTCATGCATCCGCTCCACAAAAAGAAATTATCCGCTTTCGTCGCGCAAACCGAAGGCGCACAGTCAATTTTTCGGCGCGCAGATCTTATATTTTAAAAAGAAGCGCCGCAGAGAACCTTTCTCTGCGGCGTAAGTTTGACAACTGGAAAGCTAGCCTTCAAGTTTTTTCTTTAACGCGGCCAGGGCGGCTTCGTAGCCCGCGAGCATTTGTTTTTTCATCATCTCTTCCATGCCGGGCATGGAGGGCATTCCGGGCGGGGTTAACTGCGCTTCAATTTGCATGGTCACTTTGGCGCCACTGCCGTCTTTTTCGAGGATGTAAGAGCTGGTCACGTCCGAGGCGGGCGGAGCGGCGAAGGTCTTGGTTCCAAAGACTTTATTCTCTTCATAAGCGACGACTTGGGAAGTAATCTCATTCACCACGCCCAGGGCAGATTTGATTTTGGTTTTTATCTTCGCACCGAGTTTAATCGGGCCATCCGCTTCGATGCCAACTACATAATCGTTCTTCAAGCTCTCCAAACTTGAAACATAAGCAAAGATTTTTTCCGGGGTTGCGTTAATGTTGAGGGAAGTTTCAATAAGCGTCATGATTTATTCTCCTATAAAGTGGTTTGCTGACGATACGCTGATTATAGGGATTTGGCGCGCTTCCACAAGAACCCAAGTAGGAAGAAGCCGGTAGCCGTTAGTACTATGGCCGAGCCGGAGACGATATTTAAATAATAGCTAAGGTACAAGCCGATGATGGAGGAAAGCGCGCCGAGCGCGGCTGAGATTAACATCATGGGGAATAAGCGGCGGGCCACCAAATAGGCGGTGGCGGCGGGCGTCACCAACATGGCGGCGACCAAACTCACCCCCACCGTTTGCAAAGAGACGACGACGGTTAAGGCGAGCAGAATCAACATCAGGTTGCGGAGCAGTTCGGCGGGCAGGCGCAGGGTGGCGGCGAGGATCGGGTCAAACGAAGCGACGAGGAAGGGTTTATAAAAGATGGCGACGGTTAACAAAATCAAAGCGCTTAATCCGCCAATCAGCCATAAATCTGCAGCGCTCACGCCGAGGACATTGCCAAACAGGATGTGACTCAAATCCACCGCGTAGGTTTGCATGGCGCTAATCAGCGCGATGCCCAAAGCCAGCGCGGCCGCAAATAAAATGCCGATGGCGGTATCCTCTTTCACGTCTCCCTGCCGCGAGAAAAAGCCAATGCTCAACGCGACGATCACCGCCGCAACGCCCGCGCCGAGCAGAAGGTTGCCGCCAAATAAATAAGCCACCGCCACGCCGGGCAAAATGGCATGGGCCATTGCGTCGCCTAAAAAGGCCATGCCGCGCAAGACGACGTACGTCCCCATCACCGCGCAAAGGACGCCGACGATGACCGAAGCGAGCAGGCCACGTTGCATAAATTCGTAGGTTAATGGTTCAAGCAACCAATTCATTGCGCTTCTCCCGCGTCTGGCGGGCAACAATCATCCACCAGGAGCGCGCCATCTTCCATGACCAGCAGGGAACGCCCAAACGCCTGAAGCAAATGTTCTCTGGCGAAGACCTGTTTCGGCGTCCCGTAGGCGATGAGTCGGTGGTTGAGGAGCAGGACCAGGTCGAAGCGCGAAGCGGCTAAATTTAAGTCGTGCGTGGAGATTAACATCGTCACTTGTCGATCGTGAAGTTGATCCAGCAAATTGAGCGTGGCGGTCTGGGTGGTGACGTCTACGCCGGTAAAGGGTTCGTCCATCAAAAGGATGTGCGGCTGTTGGGCAATGGCGCGCGCCAGAAAGACGCGTTGTTGTTGCCCGCCGGAAAGTTGACCAATGGGCTGCGCGGCCAGATTCGTAAGCTCCATTTGTTGCAGGCTTCGGGCGACAATTTCCCGATCCTGTTTGGAAGGGCGACTGAGCCAGCCGCTTTGTCCGTAACGCCCCATCATCACCACGTCTTGAACGGTTACTGGAAAGCGCCAATCCACCGCCTCGCGTTGGGGAATGTAGGCCACGCAATCTTGATGCGCGCCAAGCGCTTCGCCATGAATCAAAATTTGCCCGGCTTGCAAAGGCAACAGTCCGACCAGCGCTTTGAACAGGGTGGATTTTCCCGCGCCGTTGGGGCCCACGACGGCCACGCGCGCGCCATGCGGAATTTGAAAATTTAGATCGGTGAGAATGGTTTTTGATCCATATCCGATACGGGCGTTGCGAACTTCGAGGCGGTGAGGAGTGTGGGGCATGGGGGTGTCAGGTTGAAGGTTGAAGGTATCAGGTATCAGGTGGAAGGTTACAGGTTGAAGGTTTAAGGTTGGGTTATTTTAAGGCTTTGACAATTTCTGAGACGTTGTATTTCATCATTTGCAGATAGGTTGGCGCAGTTTCGGTCAGCGCTTCGAGGGATAAAGTGTTGACCACTTGTACGCCAGTTTCAGCCGCGATTTGTTTGGCCAGTTGGGGGTTTTCGGCCGCGTCTAAAAATATCACCGGCGCGCCGGAGGCTTTGATTGCGTCAATGGAAGCGGCTAACTCTTGCGCGGAGGCGCTCGCTTCGGAACTGAGGCTCGGCAAAATCGAATCCGCCACGCGAAAGCCGTAGGCTTCTGCAAAATATCCAAAGACTTGATGGTTGGTCACTAACAACCGTTTTTGCGGCGGGATTTGATTGACCTGCGTTTGAATCCACGCATCCAGTTCCTGCAATTGGGCAATGTAATCCTGCGCGTTGGCGCTGTATTCGTCCGCGCCCGTGGGGTCCGCGCGGATTAGGCCATCCCGAATGTTGCGAATATATTGAATCGTATCATTTGGATTCAACCACATGTGCGGGTCGCCCACTTTTTGCGTTGGATCGTCTTCCGCCGGCATGTTCAACGGGATTAACCCGTCTGAGGCGGTGATCGTCAAACGCTGTCCGCCTGCGTTCTCCAACAATGGCTCAATAAAATGTTCGTACTCCAGCCCGTTGAGGATTAGAACCGCGCTTTCGGCAACTTTGGCCACATCCGCCGGGCGGGGCTGATAGGCGTGCGGGTCCGCTCCAAGCGGAAGCAAAGAATCCACCGTCAGTCGGGAACCGGCCACGTTTTGCGCCAGGTCTTTCAGGATGGTGGTTGTGGCCAAAACTTTCAAAGCGACAGCATGGTTTGGCGCGGCAGACCCACATGCGGCGAGGAAAAGAGCCGTGAGCCAGATCAAATGGATATTTTTTTTCATGCAAATCTATTTTAACGTCATCCAGTTAATTGATGTCGGAGTTTTTTAGAGCAATGTCATTTTGAGGAATGAAGCGAGGCTTCGCTCGGAGCGACACAATCATCAAAAGAAAAGACTCCGCTTTTTGGAGTCTCTGGCTCGTTCAATTCTTACTGCGGCGGCGCGCCCTCAATTGGGTAGCCTTTCTCGTACCACGCGGATAAACTCGCGTCCAAACTGGTCGCAGTGAACTTTGCGGAGATTAACAAATCCCACGCCTGTCCACTGCTCGCGGCCGAACGGCTGACGATTAAAATTTCGCGGTCTTTGGGGAGTTCGTTCAGGCGATTGTATAGCTGATCCAACGGAATGAGCGTGGCGTTGGGCAGGTGATATTCATCCCACTCGGCTGGCCAACTCACGTCCAAAACGAACGCGCCATTTTGATACAGTTGATAGGCTTCATCCACGCCGACTGTGGCGGGCAATTTCTTGCGGATGCCGCCGCTGGCAATTAAATACACGGCCAACGCCACCAACAAAATCACCGCCAATTGACCGGCGGGCTTGCGTAAAAATGGAAAGAGCGGCTGGCGCGGGCGTAAATAATTTCGGCGACTGCGCTTCATCTCAAAAAGCCTGAAAGGCCTGATTCAGATCGGTAAAGGATTCAAAGATTTTGGTCAGGCCGATGGTTTCCAAAACTTGCAGTACGGCTGGTTGTGGTTTTAAAAGTTTAACATGGAGCCGCGCAAGTTCGTCGCGTTTGGGGTCGAGGGCGCGAAAGGTCGGCCGGCCGCCAGCGGAGTTGACGCTCTGTCCGGCGAAGATCAGCGCGATGGTATGTAAAGCCATCAACCCGGCGCTGGAGACGTAGGGCGTCTTCTCCAAATCAATCAGCAGGTTTCTAGCGCCGCCGTCATACGCTTCTTGCGCTTTTTTGATTGCGTCGGTATAAGTTGTCGAATCCAACTCCCCGACCAGATGCAAAACCGTCACCGGCACGCGCCCGCCGGTTTCCACGGAAAGTGTAATCATCATCCGCAATTCCTCCAATAGAATCAACAACGCCGCGAAAAAATTCCACAGCGCTGAAAGTTCAAAACTTAAAAAGAATTGACCGCCGTCTGACGGTCGGTAAACACGTCGAACAGCGCCAAAAAGCCAACCATCTCCAACACGTCCGTCACCGCTTCTTGTGGGTTGAGCAGTTTGACGTTCTTCTGTTTGCCGCTCTGGCGCGTGCGATCCAAAGATTTTAGCGAACGCCAGCCTTCTTCCGTATCGGGCAACGCTTCGCCCTGCACAACCAGAGTCAAGGTGTGTAAGGCCGCCAGTCCGGCGCTGGAGATATACGTTAATTCACTCAGGTCGAGCAGGAAGTTCTTCGCCCCCGCCGCAAACTCGCGCTTCGCGGCCGCAATCAACTGCTGATGCGATTGGCTGTCCAACTGCCCGATCACTTTCAAAACCGTCACCTGTTCGCGCCCGTTTTCTTTTGAGACTACAATATTCATCATCAACTCCTCAACTCTAAGTTTTTTGATTATAAACCGCTTTCCGCGCCAGCCGCGCCAGCCGATGATCAATTTCTTCGAGCCAGTGTTTGCGCATGTAAGCGGGCAGGTCGGCGCGTTCGGCTAATTTTCTGGCGGCGTTGGCCCACTGGGCCGCGCTTTTCATATCGCGCCGCGTATGTTCAAAATATTTGGCCAGTTCAATCTGCGCGTATATATGGCCCTGCGCCGCCGCTTCCTCCCACAAGCGCACAGCTTGCTGGATGTCTCCGCGTTTTTTTTGCAAGGCGGATAAACGCTTCACGGCCACGCCGAAGTCCGCTTCGGCCAACCCAAACTCCAGCCCACGCTCATACAGACGGGCGGCTTCGTCCCAATGCTTCAAATCTTCATATAGTTTTCCGAGGGCGATGAAATCCAACCCGTGCGCCACGCGCCCGTGATATGGGTCTTCCAGCGTTGCGCCGACATGATTGAGCAAGGCCGCCATGGCCACCACATCCATGGCGTTGTGATAAAAAACGCCAGCCAGCGGATGCGCGTTTCCGGTGCGCAGGTAATCAAAATACAGCCAGGGAATTTCGTAGCCAGGCGTTTCTTCTGAAGTGCGTTGAAATTCGAGGATATGTTCTTCGAGATATTTCAACGCGCGCGAAGGCAGGCGGTCGCGCCATAACCTTCTGGCCAGGGGCAATAAATCCAAATGCGCGTACCCTTTAAATGGAACGGGAATATGATGCAGGGAATAGCGCGTGGTTAAGAGCGGCGCGTCAAAAGACTTGCCGTTAAAAGTCACCAGCGCTTCGCAGGGGGCGAGGAAGGCCGCCAGTTCTTCCAAAAGCGCGGCTTCTTCGGCTGGGTCGCGCATAAAGAATTGCCGCAGGGTAAATTTTCCATCCATAAACCGCGCGGCCCCAACTCGAAAAGCGTACGTCCCTGTGCCGCCGGAAAGGCCGGAGGTTTCCGTATCTAAAAAGGCGAATTGCGAAAGTTCCAATCTGGAAAGGCGCGCATCGTTGGCCCATTCGGCGATCAGCGCGGGCGGCGAAGCAAACGCCGGCGAAGCGTTGCCATGCAAATAACTGGACTCGTAACTTTGCTCAGCCACGAAGACCTCGCCCAACGGGTTGGAGCGCAATGTTCCAGCGAGGACTGAGTCGATAGATTGGCGGGCAGGCTTGGGCGGGGTAGCGAGCGAGCTTCCCGTTTTCACGCCGAGCGCTTTGAGTTTATCCGCAAGCGAAGACATGCGCTTATTTTAATCCGTTAATCATGCTACACTTGCGCGAATATTCCTGATGAAAAAAGCGCTTCCTTTTTGGTTAAAATTTTTATACGGTTCGGGCGATTGGGGCATTTCCAGCATTGGGATGTTGCGCTCGATTTTTTATGCAATTTACCTGACCGACGTGGTGGGCATTGAGCCGCGCCTGGCTTCGTTTGGCGCGTTGGCTGGAATCGTCTGGGACGCGATTAACGACCCGATCATTGGGATTTTGAGCGACCGCGTCAAATCCAAATTGGGACGACGGCGCCCATTTTTATTATGGTTTGCGTTTCCATTTGGGTTAAGTTTTGTGATGTTATGGTCGGCGCCGAATTGGGATAGCCAGTTAGCATTGGTGGCCTATGTGACGCTGGCGTTTATGATCTCGGATACGCTGACAACTTTGGTGAGCGTGCCGTATATGGCGCTCACGCCCGAACTGACGCAGGATTACGACGAGCGGACTTCGCTTTCGAGCTTTCGTTCCTTCTTTCAACTTTTGGGCGCGATGATTGTGGTGGTGGCCGCGCCGATGATCGTGGATGCGGTGATTGAAGCGGGCGGCTCGCAACAACAGGGGTTCATTACGGCGGGCGCGGTTTTTGGCGGGCTGGGGGCCGTGCCGCTCTTTTTGATTGGCTGGCTGATTAAAGAAAAATTTGTGCCGGAAGAAGCGGTGGAAACTTCGTTCCGCGAATCGCTCAAGATTACGTGGCGCAACGTCCCCTTTCGGTATGCCGCCGGAATTTATATGTTCAACTGGTCGGCGGTGGATATGATCTCGATCACCTTTCCCTTCTTTTTATTGTATTGGGTGGCGCAGGGAAATTTGCTGGTTAAGATTAACCTCTTCGGCGTCAACTTTGCCTTGGAGTCCGCATTTTTTGGAATCCTGATGTTCGTTTGCATTTTGTTCATTCCATTTTGGTTGTGGCTGGCCAAAAAATATAACAAAATTCGCGCGTATTTATTGGGCATGGCGTTTTGGATCATCGTCGAATTGCTGATCTTCACCATTCAACCCGGGCAGATTGGCCGCCTGTTGCTGATTGCGGCCCTGGCGGGGGTTGGCGTTTCCGCCGCGTACATCCTGCCGGATTCAATTTTGCCGGATGTGATCGAATGGGACGAACTGCGAACGGGGCGCAGGCAGGAAGGCGTGTATTACGGCATTCGCACGTTGATTCGCAAACTGACCGGCGCGCTGGTGATCTTTATCACCTTGCAAATTTTAGGCTGGTCGGGGTATCAGGCTCCGCCGGAAGGCGTGACTCAATTTTCGCAACCCACTTCTGCCCTGCTGATGATTCGGCTGATGGTTTCGTTCCTCGGCGCGGCGATTTTATTTGGCGCGATTCTGTTGGCCTGGTCTTACCCGCTCACCCGCGAAAGATATGAACGTATCCAAAAATTGCTGGCGCGAAAAAAGAACCAGCGACCTGACAGCTTCTAAGTTGGGCGCGGACGAGCGCTGATGCACGCGGAAAAAACTATCTTTGTTTACTTAACTCACCTTACGCGCCCTCATCCCCGGCCCTTCTCCCTTCGGGAGAGGGTTAGGGTGAGGGAGAAGTCATACATTTCTCAAAACTGCGTAAGGTGAGTTACTTAAAAATATCCGCTTGTTCCGCATAAACCCGCACCAAAAAAAGTATCAATGGCTAGAAAAAGAAAAACGTGGAAAGCTCGTAAACTCTCCACGTTCAACCTTCAACCTTCAACCTGATACCTGATACCCAACACCTGATACCTGCCCCCCTATATCATCGTCGGCTCTTCATATTTCCCAAAGACCTTCGTCATCACGCCGATAATTTCGCCCAGTGTGGCGTACGCATGGACACATTCCATAATATACGGCATGGTGTTCTCCGTGCCTTCGCAAGCGATGCGCAAGCGATCGAGCGTTTGGCCCACGCGCCCGCTATCGCGCGTCTTGCGGACTTCGGCGATTCGCGCCACTTGTCTTGAATAGCCGTTCGGGTCCATTTTGAGGATGGGAATGCTCAGGGGTTTATCTTCAGCGTAGGCATTAATGCCGACAATTTTACGAACGCCGGTGTCAATCTCGCGTTGATAACGATAAGCCGCGTCGGCGATTTCGCCCTGCATGAAGCCTTTTTCAATGGAGGGAATGACTCCGCCCAAGTCTTCAATGCGGCGGAAGTAGGCGTACGCATCCTGCTCGATTCGGTCGGTTTGCGCTTCGACGAAGTAACTCCCGCCAAGCGGATCCACGGTATTCGTCACGCCGGATTCTTCGGCGATGATTTGTTGCGTGCGCAGGGCAATCGTCACCGAATGTTCGGAAGGCAGGGCCAGCGCTTCATCCAGCGAGTTGGTATGCAGGGATTGCGTCCCACCCAGCACGGCGGCCAGGGCCTGCACGGCCACGCGCACCACGTTATTTTCCGGTTGTTGCGCGGTGAGCGAAACGCCCGCCGTTTGCGTGTGGAATCTTAACAGCCACGATTTTGGATTTTTAGCTTTGAAGGTTTCGCGCATTTCGCGGGCCCAAATGCGGCGGGCCGCGCGATATTTGGCAATCTCTTCAAAGAAGTCGTTATGCGCGTTGAAGAAGAAGGACAAGCGCGGCGCAAACTCGTCCACATCCATGCCGCGCGCAATGCCCCAGCGCACATACTCCATGCCGTCTGCCAGGGTGAAGGCCAGTTCCTGCGCGGCGGTGGAACCCGCCTCGCGGATGTGATAGCCGGAGATGGAGATCGTATTCCATTGCGGAACTTTTTGCGCGCCGAACTCCATCGTATCCACCACCAGCCGCATGGACGGCTCTGGCGGGAAGATGAATTCTTTTTGCGCGATGAATTCTTTGAGGATGTCGTTTTGCGTCGTGCCGCGCAGTTGATCGAGGCGCAGGCCTTGTTTTTCGGCGGCGGCCAGGTACATGGCCCAGATGATTGCGGCAGGCGAGTTAATCGTCATGCTGGATGAAACTTTATCCAGCGGAATGCCATCCAATAAAATTTCCATGTCTTTCAGCGAAGAGATGGCCACGCCGCATTTGCCAAACTCACCCAGCGCTTCGGGTTGGTCGGTGTCGTAGCCCATCAGCGTGGCCAGGTCGAAGGCAATGCTCAGGCCGGTCTGACCCTGCTCGAGCAGGTACTTGAAGCGCGCGTTCGTCTCTTCCGCTGTGCCAAAACCGGCAAACATCCGCATCGTCCACAATTTGGAACGGTGAAGCGTGGGATGCACGCCGCGCGTGTAGGGGTATTCGCCGGGGAGTCCCAAAGACGAAGCGTATTCATTCTCGGCCACATCCAAAGGCGTGTACAAGCGGTTGATGGGCTCGGAAGAAGTGGTGATAAATTGATTGGCGCGTTCGGGCAATTGCGTCAGGGCTTTTTTGAGCGAAGTCTCTTCCCATTTCTTCAGCGACTCTTCCAATGCGGCCAGCGTGTGTTTGTCGTACATGGCGACTCCTTGTGCAAGATGTTTGCATTATAATACTTGTAAGAACAAAAGGTAACTTATGCCCCGCTTTGAAATTGACGTAGACCCCTGCGACCACATTACCGTTGACGCGATTGGCAAGCCTGGCCAGCGCGTGTTTTATTTACAAGCCTATCAAGACGCGCGCACGATCACGATCATCATCGAAAAGGCGCAATTGCTTTCGCTGGCGATTGGGATTGAGCAATTTCTGGCGCAGATCACCCAGCAATACCCGCAGTTGGACGAAGCCTCCGGCGATTATGTGGAGCACGTCATGCGCATCAGCCCGCCGGTGGACCCGCTCTTTCGCGCCGGTGAAATTGGGCTGGGCTACGACAAAGACCGCGACCGTGTGGTGATCTTTACCAAAGAACTGCTCACCGAAGAAGACGACCCAGAATCGGCGGCGCAGGCCCGTTTTTGGACGAGCCGCTCGCAATTGCGCGCGCTGGCCCGTTGGGGACAGGACGTTTCATCCCGCGGCCGGCCGATCTGCCCGCAATGTAGCCAACCGATGGAACCCGAAGGTCACTTTTGCCCAAAGAAAAATGGACACGTGCATTAACCTGCAACCTGTAACTGCAACCTGCAACCTCCCCAATGAATCCCATTCAAGCCGCATTAACCCACGGTGAATACAACCTCAAGGGCCAGTTCATGCTGGGGTCAAACTACACTTTTTTGGTAGATGTCGAATATGAAAATAAAATTTACCCGGCAGTGTATAAGCCCAGCCAGGGCGAGCAACCGCTCTGGGATTTTCCTGAAAATACGCTTTCCCTGCGCGAGGTTGCGGCCTATCAATTAAGTGAAGCGCTGGGATTACACATCGTGCCATTCACCGTGTATCGCCACGACGGCCCCTACGGCGCCGGTTCTTTGCAAGAATATATCGAATACGATCTGGAGCGTCATTACTTCAACTTTACAGAAACCGAAAAAGAACAACTTCGCCCCGTCGTTTTTTTCGATTTGCTGGCCAACAACGCCGACCGAAAAGGCGGCCACATTTTTTTTGAAGAAGCCACGCACAAACTTTACGCCATTGATCACGGCGTTTGTTTTCACACCGAAACCAAGCTCCGCACGGTCATCTGGGATTTTGCCGGAGAGGAAATTTCTGATACACTGCTTGCGCCGCTGACCCAAGCGGAGGCCTGGTCCGCCAACCTTCAGCCGTATCTCAGCCCGGGCGAAATCGCCGCCCTGTTGCGCCGCGCAGAAAGATTATGCGCGAACAAAACCTTTCCGCGCCCAATGCAAGGCCGCCGAGCCTATCCATACCCGCCCATCTAAGCGCGCCGACACCTGATACCTGACACCTGATACCTGACACTTAGGAGCCCCCATGCACTACAACCTCGCCTTCATCGGTTTTGGCAACGTCGCCCGTTCGCTGGCCAAATTATTAATTCGCAAGCAAGCCATTTTGAAATCTAAATATGGCGTCACCTTTGCATTCACCGGCATTTCCACCGGACGGCACGGATTTGCAGTCAACCCCAACGGATTAGATATTGAAAAGGCTTTGGAATTAGTGGAAAGCGGAAAAGATATTTCGGCATTGAACGACTCCCCATTCCCCATTACCAATTCCCTCGAAGTCATTCAACATTCCTCAGCCGATTTTATGTTTGAGAACTCGCCGGTCAACACCCAAACCGGCCAACCCGCGCTGGATCACATTCGCACGGCGCTAAAGTTGGGGATGCACGTCAGCACCGCCAACAAAGGCCCGGTCGTGCATGGCTATCGCGAGTTAATCGCGCTGGCGAAAGCGCAGGGAAAAATCTTCCGGCATGAATCCGCGGTGATGGGCGGCGCGCCAGTTTTCAGCGTGTTACGCGAAGCGTTTCCGCTGGCAGAGCTTGAATCTTTCAAAGGCATTTTGAACGCCACCACCAACGTCATCTTATCCCGCATGGAAGACGGCGAAACTTACGAACAAGCCCTCGCCTACGCCCAAAAAATTGGGCTGGCCGAAACCGACCCCACCAACGATGTGGATGGCTGGGACGCGGCGATCAAAGTGGCCGCGCTGGTCACCGTGTTGTGGGATACGCCCATGACGCCGCAGGCAGTGAATCCCACCGGCGTTCGCGGCATTACGCCGGAAATGATTGCACAGGCCAAACGTGAAAATAAGAGATATAAATTAGTTTGTTCCGCTGAAAAAATAAATGGAGAAATCAAGGCGAGCGTTTCCCCCCAATTGGTGGATTCAACCTCGCCTTTATATGGCATGATGAACTCCAGCACGGGCGTCACCTTTAGAACCGACGTGATTCTGGACTACTCGATTGTCCTGTCGGAAAAACCCGGCCTCACCGGCGGGCCGGAAGAAACCGCCTACGGTTTATTTGCGGATTTTGTGAACGTAGTGAAATAAATTTCAGGCGGCCCTACCGGCCGCCTGATTGTTTAAAACGCCAATAAAATGACCAGCGCCAACAACGCGGGCAGGGCCTGAATATAAAAGATGCGCTTACTCACGGTTAACGCGCCAAAGATTCCGGCGATGACGACGCAACTTAAGAAGAAGATTTTCACCGCATCGCCTGCAAACAATCCCCAGATCAAACCGGCGGCGAGAAAGCCGTTATAAAGGCCCTGATTCAGGGCCAGCGTTTTCGAGGCTTTGGCTTGTTCCTCCGTCATCCGAAACGTTTTTCTGCCGAAGGGCTTGTCCCAGAGAGCCATTTCCAAATAGAGAAAACCAAAATGCAACAACGCGCTCAACCCCACGAGGATATTTACCAGTAAGTTCATCGTTTAGCTCCTTGATTGAAAGTATGGAATGCGCTTTCCCGCCCATTATAAGGCGAAGTTTCAGCGTGGGAACTGCCAAAGAAAACCGAACCAGCCCGCCCCCCGTCGGCCCGTTCATTATCCCTGTATTACAAATCTGCAAAGTATTTTCCTCCCATTCAGAATGCGGGTAAAATTAGCCTGACAGGTAACGCACCTAAGCCGAGAATCAGTTCACCGAGGTAGGAATGGCCAACTACAAACAGCGCGTCGTTAATTTCCTTGACCATGAATGGGCGACATACGTCGCCAGGTTTAGCCGCTGGAGTCCGGAAGATGGGGCGGCGCTCGTCCACAAACAGGGCTACGCCGAATTTCGAGATATGCTGGCGCACATTGTGGCCTGGTGGGAAGAAGGCATGCCGATCATCATGGCGTTGGCGGAAGACCGCGAATACCCACGCAAAAAATATGATTACGACGCCTTCAACGCCGAGGCCGTCGCCAAATATAAATCCTGGCCTGAGGGGATTTTTCTGAATCACTTTGAAAAGACCCGCCAAAAAGCCGTGGTGGATTTGAAATCCATCTACAAAGATACCTACGAAGAAAATCGCCGCCTGCGTTCGTGGACGAACGGCATCTTTATCGCGCATGCCCGCGAACATCTCGTGGCGCTGAGTCGCTTCCTGTTGCTGGACACGCTGGAAAACGAATGGTCAACTTACGCGCAACGCTTTGACGCGCTTGAAAATAAATCCGAATTTCTAAACGCGCAAGGCTTTGCAAAATTTGAAGACCTGCTCGCGCACATCGTTGGCTGGTGGAACGAAGCGTTGAAAATCGTCAAGCACGCGCTGGCCGACCCGAACTATACCTATACCGAGCCGAACGTGGACGAATTCAACGCAACGCTCGTCAACGCCCAACAAAACGCCAGTTCGGCGGAAGTTCGCAAAGCGTTTGAAGCCGCCCGCCTGGAATTGGTTCATCTCGCGCAAGACCTGCCCGAAAGCGCCTTTGAGAATCCCACTCTCGCCAACTGGCTGGCCACCAACGTCATCGAACATTACGACGACCATTCGATTAAATAACCCATGGATCACACTGTCTATCTCGCGCTCGGTAGTAATATGGGCATGCGCCTGTCCAATCTAAAAAACCTGATCAACAACCTCACGCCGCAAATGAACGTGCGCGCCAAATCCTCCGTCTATGAAACCCCGCCCTGGGGCTACAAAGACCAGCCGCCCTTCCTCAACCAAGTCATCTGCGTGGAAACCTACCTGCAAGCCGAGCCTTTGCTTCAGCACCTAAAACGGCTGGAAGTGGCGCTGGGGCGCACGGCTACGTTTGAAAACGGCCCGCGCGTGATTGACGTGGACATTCTTTTTTTTGACGATCAGATGATTGACGAACCCGGCATTCAAATTCCACACCCACGTTTGCATGAACGGGCTTTTGTGCTGGCGCCGCTGGCGGAACTCGCGCCGGCTCTTATCCATCCAGTTTTGAACCAGTCTGTGAGCGAGCTACTGGCGACCCTCGACCAAACTGGGATTCAAAAGTACGAGGGGAAATAAGCTCGCAATGAGAATTATTCGTTATCAAAACGACGGGGAAGAACCAAAATACGGCTGGATGTTGGAAAATAAAGTGGGCGAAATTCAGGGAAACATTTTTGGGGAATATCGTAGAAGAGAAGCCCGCACGCCCGTGACGGAATTAAAACTACTCCCCCCGTGCGAACCGAGCAAGATCGTTTGCGTGGGGCGCAATTATGTGGAACATGCCAAAGAGTTGGGCAATGAAATTCCCAAAACGCCGCTCCTCTTTTTCAAGCCGCCCTCCGCCATCATTGCCAACGGGGAGAGCGTGCATCTTCCGCCGCAATCCGCCCAGGTGGAGCATGAAGCGGAACTCGTCGCCGTGATTGGCCAACGCGCTAAAAACGTCACCGCCGAAAGCACCAAAGACTATCTCTTCGGCTACACCATCGGCAACGACATCACCGCGCGCGACCTGCAAAAAAGTGACGGCCAATGGACCCGCGCCAAAGGCTTTGATACCTTCTGCCCGTTTGGCCCGTGGATTGACACGGACTTTGACGCATCCGATGCCGTTGTCACCTGCCGCATCAACGGGCAAATGCGCCAGATGGCCTCCACCCGCGACATGCTCTTCAACGTGGCCACGCTGATCGCTTATATTTCCTCGATTATGACGCTGGAACCGGGCGACCTGATCTTTACCGGCACGCCCGCCGGAGTGGGCGCGCTTCGGCCCGGCGATTTGGTGGATGTTGAAATTGAGGGATTGGGGAAGTTAAGCAACCCGGTCAAATGATATACTTTATTCATCTTCATTAAAAGCGACGGAAAATTATGCGCGTGCCTAGAAATTTACAAACCGACCAGGAACAGATTGCCCGTTTTCTCAATGTCCTGGGCGGCGCCTCTCTGGAAGTTCGCACCAACAAACGCGCCAAAGCAAAATTCTTTTTGCAGGCGCACACGTTCATACAGGACTATATTCAAGCGGGCTTCTTTAGAAAAGAAGAAGTTTTAATTAACATCCTGATTGACGGCGGCTTTTCAGACACCCAAGGGCCGGTGGGCACGTTACGCGCCGATCAAAAGAATTGCGCCGAGAACGCAGAATCCATTGCTGGCGCGGCGACGGCCTGGCAAAATGGAGATGAAAGCGCCCGCGCCGACGTGGGCTGGGCCGCACACGAATATTCCAGTACGCTCCGTCAGCACCTGGAACGCCTCAAGACCTTAATCTACCCGCTGATTGAGCAAACGCTACCGATGGAAGCCGAAGAAAAAGTGACCGAAGACATTAAAGCGATTGTCTTTGAGGGCGGGTTAAAAGACGGCGCCGAGAAATACATCCAGATTATCCACGAGTTGGAAGAAGAATTCAAAGACTGGAAATAAGCCCCACGGGAATTGTCCCTTCCACCAAAGTAATCATCCGTTGTTCACAGCCGCCGGGCTGAACAACGGATTTTTTATGCGCCACGCCGAAGGATGGGCAAAACGATTTGCCGCAGAATTATATATAATGTACAATATCAGCGTTTGGAGAATCCCATGCTTAACTTGAAAACCACCCCATTTCATGAAAGAACCTCCGCGTTGTGCCAGCCGCAGAACTGGCGCAAGTGGACTGGATATTTCGCCGAGCAGAGCTGATATAATGACGTAAAATATACGTCATTTGAAGGTATTTTTCCGTCACGAGGAATCGCCATGATCGAATCGCTTCTTGGTTCAAAAAACGCAGAACGGGCGCTGATTTATATTTTTAGCCGCGAAGAAGGCTACGCCCGTGAGATTGCCAGTTATTATGGAGCAGACTTGAAATCCATTCAACTGCAATTGGACAAGTTTGAGAAAAGCGGCGTGCTGATCAGCCGCTCCGTTGGGCGGACGCGCCCGTATGTGTTCAATCCACGTTATCCGTTTTTGGCTGAGTTGAAAGCGTTGCTCGAAAAAGCATTGTCGTTCTATTCTGTAAAAGAACAGGAAGAACTGACCATGAACAGGCGCAGACCAAGAGCAAAGGGGAAAAGTCTGTGAAAAGTATCCGGAAGATGAGCCAGAGCGAAAAGATGGTCAAAGGTGGAAGGTAAAGAACGAGAGTTTTTTCAAAAAGAAACTTAATTAGAAAGCGTTGTCAAAGGTTAATTAAATGTTCAATCTCAAAACCACCCCATTTCATGAAAGAACCTCCGCGTTGTGTCAGCCGCAGAACTGGCGCAAGTGGGCGGGATATTTTGCCGCTGGCTCGTACGAGCATGTGCTTGATAGAGAATATTGGGCAATCCGCAATTCTGCGGCGTTGATTGACGTTTCGCCATTGATCAAGTACATCATCAAGGGGAAAGATGCCGCGGCGTTGTTACATCGTGTCACCACAAGAGACATCCACAAAATGAAAGTGGGACAAGTCGCATACACGGGCTGGTGCGACGAAGAAGGCAAGATGATTGACGATGGCACGGTTACCCGCCTCGAAGACCAGATATTTCGCCTGACTGCCGCCGAACCAAATTTACGCTGGCTGACAATGAACGCCGTCGGCATGGAAGTTGAAATCAGCGAAGTCACGGATGAAGTTGCGGCGTTGAGTTTTCAGGGTCCAAACACCAGAAAAGTATTGAACAAAGTTGTGGAAACTCAAGTTGACGATTTGAAATACTTCCGTTTGATGAAAAATAAAATCAAAGGAATTGAAGTCACCATTTCGAGAACAGGCTACACGGGCGACCTCGGTTATGAAATTTGGATGGACGCCAAAGACGCCATCAAGATTTGGGACACACTCATGGGAGCAGGCGCGGATTATGGCATTACGCCTGTTGGCATCCTCGCCATGGATATGGCGCGCGTGGAAGCAGGTTTGTTCATGTTGGATGTAGATTACACATCCACAACTCATGCGTGGATCGAGTCGCAAAAATCATCGCCTTATGAATTGGGTCTGGATTGGACAGTGGCATTAGACAAGCAAGGTTATTTTGTGGGCAGGCGCGCCTTGGAAAAAGAAAAACGCGAAGGCTCATTATGGAAAATGGTCGGCTTGGAAGTGGATTGGGTGGGGATGGAAAACCTCTTCAAGCAAGTTAACCTGCCGCCACAAATCCCTGGCATGGCTGTTCGTGGAAGTTTGCCAATTTTTGTTGGAAGCGTTCAGGTTGGATACGCATCCACGTCAACATGGTCGCCGCTGTTGAAGAAATATATCGCCTTGGCACATTTGCAAAAACCATATTATGAAGTCGGCACAAATGTACGCATGGAAATCACGGTGGAACATCATCGTCAACATGCGCCAGCGCGCGTTGTTAAACTCCCATTTTACGAACCTGAATGGAAGAAGAAATAATTGACCGCGGAGTCGCAGAGAACGCGGAGAAGAAAACAACTACGAGGCTCTATAAAAAACT
>JADZCC010000016.1 GCA_020851785.1 Anaerolineales bacterium | reverse complement strand
CTCAACCCCGCTGAACTTCGGCGTCGGATTGACCAGAAAACTGCCAAACTTTGGAAAATTTCTCGGTAACATTCCTTCTTGATGCAACGTTACTACCAAAGTAACATTTTATCTTGATGCATTACGAAGAGGAGAACCGGGAGTCTCTGCGGTTTAATGAACTGATTTTTGTTATACTCGCCCCATCACTTTTTGCCAAAGGAGATTTTTATGACCACATCCACCCCGCGTTGGGATTTAACCAACGTCTACCCTTCGCTTGAAGCGCCGGAGTTCGCCGCCGCCATTGCGGAGTATAAAAAACAGGTTTCCGCGTTTGGTAAATTTTTCAACTCCAAATTAAGCAAACTGGGCGCGAAATCCAAAGCCAAAGATTTGGCCCCGCTCATCGGCGAAGCGCTGGAACGCCTGAATAAAATTTACACCTTGTCAGGCACGCTCTTTCCTTTTATTGCTTCCTACGTTTCAACCAACTCCAGAGATTTAACCGCGAAGAAAATCCTTTCTGAAATGGAACAAGCCAGCCTGCCGATGAATCAACTTCAGACGCAATTCACCGCCTGGCTGGGAACGGTTGCGCCAAAACTGGGCGAAGCCGCCAAACTCAACCCTTCTACGCGGGCGCATGTCTTTATGCTGAAGGAAGCCGCCGAACAAAGCAAATATTTGATGAGCGAAGCGGAGGAAAACCTCGCCACAGAACTGACCTTGAGCGGGGGCAACGCCTTTGGCAAATTGCAAGGGACAGTGACTTCGCAAATGACCGTGGACTTTGAACTGGACGGCCAGACGCAAAAAATGCCCATGCCCGCGCTGATTAACTTGCGGAGTCATCCCGATGAAGCCACGCGCCGTCGCGGCTACGACGCGGAGAACGTGGCCTGGCTGGGCGTTCAAGAAACGTTGGCGGCCTGCCTGAACGGGGTCAAGGGCGAAGCGCACGTGTTAAATAAAAAACGTGGGCGTAAAGACGCGCTTCACGCTTCGATTGACGCGGCTCGCATGGATCGCAAAACGCTCAACGCGATGCTCGCCGCCATGCAGGATTCCTTCCCCATGTTCCGCCGGTACTACAAATCCAAAGCGCAAAAGATCGGCAAGGAAAAACTGGCCTGGTGGGATATTTTTGCGCCGGTGGGCAAAGCGGATAAAGCCTACACGTTTGAAGAAGCCCGTGCTTTTATTTTGGAAAACTTCGGCCGGTTCTCGCCTGAGTTAAGCGCGTTTGCCAAACGCGCCTTTGACGAGCGTTGGATTGACGCGGAACAGCGCGAAGGCAAACGCGGCGGCGCGTTTTGCATGGGCGTGGAAGGCGTGCGTGAAAGCCGCATTCTGAGTAATTTTGACGGCTCGTTCGATCAGGTCAGTACGCTCGCGCATGAGTTGGGTCACGCCTTTCATAATGAATGCGCGTATCAGGCCAACAAGACTCCGTTGCAACAAATTACCCCAATGACTTTGGCCGAAACGGCCTCGACGATGTGCGAAACCATCGTCACCGAGGCGGTGCGCGCCGCCACCAAAGACCCGCAGGAGGAATTGGCCGTCCTCGAGGCCCAAATTCAGGGCGCGGCTCAGGTGGTGGTGGATATTTACTCGCGCTATCTGTTTGAGCAGGAAGTCTTTGAACGCCGCGCGCAATCCGAACTTTCAGCGGAGGATTTCAACGACATTATGGAACGCGCCCAAAAGGCGACTTATGGCGACGGGCTGGACGAACGATATTTGCAAAAATATATGTGGACGTGGAAGCCGCATTACTATTCGCCGGAACTGGCTTTCTATAATTACCCGTATGCGTTTGGTTTGTTGTTTGCAACCGGCTTGTACGCCATTTATCAACAACGCGGCGCGGATTTTGTGGAAGATTATAAAAATCTGCTCGCTTCCACCGGCGAAGAAACCGCCGCCAAACTGGCCAAACGCTTTGGCATTGACCTGACCCAACGCAAGTTCTGGGACGATAGTTTGGCGATCATCGGCAAACAAATTGACCGCTATTGTGAGTTGTAATCTAAGAACTCAGTTTACGCACCCTCATCCCCAGCCCTTCTGCTCTTTCGGGCACACGCCCCGGCGAAGAAGGGAGTCCCCTCTCCCTTTGGGAGAGGGTTAGGGTGAGGGAGAATTTACGAATTTTCGTAAAACTGCGTAAGGTGAGTTAAGAAACGTCCCGAAAGTTTTGAAAAAATAAGTTGAATTTTTGAGAGCCTTCGGGACGGGTTGCATAAAGTGAGCTTATTAAAAGGAATTGCATGAAACGGACAAGTTCCCTGTTTTTTATCATCGGCGGTTTGCTGTTGGTTGTGGCGGCATGGAGCGTCTTTGCCAGCGCGCAAAAGGATACAGCCGTCACGCAGGCGGAAGACTCGCTCGAAGCCGCCGAGGCGCAAGTTCCGCGCATTAAGGTGGAAGACGCGAAAGCGGCTGTGGATGCTGGTCAGGCTGTGATTGTAGATGTGCGTTCCGTTGAAGCCTATCAGGCCGAACATGCGCGCGGCGCAATCAACCTGCCTTTGGCTTTGTTTGAAAACGACCTCGCCAACCTGCCGCTGGAAAAAGACCAATGGATCATCACCTACTGTACCTGACAAGCGGAGCATACGAGCGCCCGTGCGGCGTTCCTCCTTTTGCAGAACGGTTATACCCAGGTGCAGGCTTTGCTTGGCGGCCTCACCGCCTGGGTGGACGCGGGCTATCCGCTGGAACAGTGAAATGAAAATCCTCGCGTTGGATCATGTGCAGTTGGCCATGCCCGCTGGCGGCGAGGACAAAGCCCGCGAGTTCTTCGTCGGCTGGTTAAATTTTGAGGAGATCGAGAAGCCGCCCGAATTAAAGAAAAGAGGCGGGGTTTGGTTTCAATCTGGCGGCGCGCAACTGCACCTCGGCGTGGAGGAAAATTTCATCCCGGCGCGCAAGGCCCATCCCGCTTTTTTGGTGGATGAGCTTGATGGATTGATTTCAAGAATTAAATCTGCCGGTTATGAAATAGACGATTCGCAACCTCCCTTAGACGGCTATCAACGCGCGCATGTTTTTGACCCGTTCGGGAATCGGATTGAATTGCTGGAAAAAATATAGATGACGAACACGCTCCGCGTCACGCTCTGGCAGGCGGCCAACCCACCGACAGAATCCTTGCTGTTAGAGATTATGACTCAACAAGGGCTGAACCCATATCGTTGGTCAAACCGCCCGCACGATTCATATTCCGCGCATAAACATGAATTTCATAAAGTGGTTTATGTGGTCAGCGGAAGCATTACCTTTAACTTGCCAATCCTGAAAAAACAGATCGCCCTCAATGCGGGCGATCGTTTGGATTTGCCGGCCGGGGTGGTGCATTCGGCGCAGGTAGGCGCGGAGGGCGTGGTCTGTTTGGAGGGGCATCGGTAGCGCGTGTTTATGGAGACCAGGTTAATTCCCAAACTCCTGGAACAATGACTTCCACATTTGTAAAAGTTAACGTATAAGGCGGAGTGGGAAGCGGCAACGGATACCCGTAGCTAACATGGAAAGGCTGTTTTACCTCAGGTAGATTCCCGCCGCCTCCGCCGCCGCCCATCGGCGGATGGATTAAGTCAGTTATCGCGGCGCCAACAATATTGGAGTCTGACTGCATTTTGAACACGAAGAAACCTGGTTCAACGCTGTCTTGTTCGGCGGAGAGGACATGGATCGTTTCGTTATTGACCGTCACGTCCTGATTGATCTGCCAGGTTTGACTCGGTTGGGGACTTGCTCCAGGGTCAAAGGTGAAGGACCCGCCATCCGCGGGGACGGAAGCGGTGATTCCAAAGGTCAGGGTAACGGATGCAGGAAAATCGAGGGTGGTAATTTTATAAGCCCAATCCATGCGAAGTTCATTTGCTTGAGGGGATGTTTCCGGATCGGCATAGTCAAACGGTAATTCCTGGCCGTTTGCGTCTTTGATCGAAATCAAAATGGATTTGACTCCGCCGGAAGGGATGGTTGCGTCCGTCCAGGCGGTACTGCCGTAAAGGATATAGCCGTCGGATAGTTTTGCATATTTATCGAGCGTGTTGGTTATGCCATAATGATTGACGCTTAAGGCGGGCGCGCTTGTAACAAGGTTTGTTGGGGTGGGTGTAACTTCCAGTTCAATCACGGGGGCAATTTCGGACGCATCGGCTGGTTTGAAGTGTAGTTGAAATTCCCAGTCTTTTGGGGCCGTTTTGGAGGGAACGTCAGCCAGTTCCGGGATCGCCAGCGTCGCTTCAAAGATTTGATCTGGAAGCGGCGCAAATTTTAATGAATAATACATATAGCATTGCAGGCAATCCTCGCCGATGATGGGCTGGGCCCTTTCAAGGTTAAGGCGCGTTCCATCTGGCAGGATCAGGTAAGGCGCTTCGGAGGTTTCCAGCCCAGTGTTGGGCATTACAAAGTTTGGCGGCAGGGAGTATGAATAAGTCACGGTTGTGCCTTCGTCATTTAAAACCGCCTGCTCGATGGTAACAACGTAGTTTTCGCGGGTTTGCGTCAGCGGTTGAGTTAATACTCTCACTTGTGTGGTTTGATCAACAAGTCCAACTTTTGGAACATAACCAAGCAGGTGTTTTAGGGCGTTTACAACGGTAGGGCGTGAAAGGATCACAGCCAGAACGACGCAAGTTAGCGCCGTCCAAACCCATACCAGACGTTTTGAAAATATTTTTCGCATTGCTACCTCCTGATTTTTTTGCGCGCTGGCGCGACCTTCCATAACAAAGCGTTGACGCAGAGTTTCGATAAATTTCGCGTCAGGCTCGGGAACCTGGGTAAGCGCCTTAAGCGTTTCTTCAAGTTTGGATGGCTGAATTGAGTTAGACATGGCGCGCCTCCATCTGCGTAGATAAACGGTCAAGAATACGACGAAGCGCTTTTCGGACAGCGTCTTCCTTACGCCCAAGCAGTTGAGCAATTTCAACAAACGAAAGCTCTGCCGTATAACGCAAGCGGATTAATTCACGCTCGTCCTCATCCAATAAATAGATGAGAGATTTCAGTCGCGTTCGACACTCTTCTGTAATTACCGCTTCCAAAATATCGCTTTGGGTTGGGTCAACCATGGATTCGTTTACTTCCACCTGAACATGGCGATTGCTCCGAAAATAATCCATGGCTTTGTTGCGGGCAATTTGGAAGACCCAGGCTGTGAACGTCTTGCGATGCTGATACTGCGGCAGATATTCAAGAACCGCCAGAAAAGTTTGCGCGGTTAAATCCTCCGCATCTGGCGCATTACCGACGCGGCTATACAGATAACGATAGATTGGACGAACGTAGGCGTCGTAAATCACAGCCAGTGCAGATTTATCGCCCAGCGCCGCTTTTTGAAGCAGTTGAAAATCCACATTGCTTTGTGGATTTTTGTCGCTCATGCGCGTCTCCCGGAAAGAGTTTTTATGCAAGTCTATATCTTTAAACGGAAAATTGTCCAAAAGCGGACAAAATTCCCCGGGTTAAATTTTTGGATAATCTCTTACGAAAACGCCTGAATCCCCGTTTGGGCTCGGCCTAAAATCAGCGCGTGGATGTCGTGTGTGCCTTCGTAGGTGTTCACCGCTTCCAAGTTCAGCACATGCCGAATGACGTGAAACTCATCCGATATTCCGTTGCCGCCGTGCATGTCGCGCGAGGTGCGGGCAACCTCTAAGGCCTTGCCGCATGAATTTCTTTTGATTAATGAAATCATTTCAGGCGCGGCTTTATCTTCGTCCATTAATCTCCCAACGCGCAATGCGCCTTGCAAGCCCAGCGTAATTTCAGTCAGCATGTTTGCCAGTTTCAATTGGACGATCTGATTCGCCGCCAGCGGACGCCCAAACTGCGGGCGGTCCAACGTATATTGCCGCGCCGCGTGCCAGCAAAATTCTGCCGCGCCCAACGCGCCCCAGGCGATTCCATAGCGGGCTTTGTTCAAACAGCCAAACGGACCTTTCAGCCCTTTCACTTTGGGGAAGATGTTTTCTTCCGGCACAAAGACTTCGTCCATGACCACTTCGCCGGTGATGCTGGCGCGCAAACTGAACTTGCCTTCAATCTTCGGCGCGGATAGCCCCTTCATCCCTTTTTCCAAAACGAAGCCGCGAATCTCGTCGTCACCTGTTCCGCTGTCCTTGGCGGAAAGTTTCGCCCAGACGACGAACACATCCGCAATCGGCGAGTTGGTGATCCACATCTTACTGCCTTGCAAGATGTAGCCGCCGTCCACTTTTTTGGCGCGGGTTTCCAGACTGCCCGGGTCAGAACCGTGATTGGGTTCAGTCAACCCGAAACAGCCGATCCATTTTCCGCTGGCTAAATTGGGCAAATACTTTTTTCTTTGCTCCTCAGTTCCATAAGTGAAGATAGGATGCATCACCAACGACGATTGCACGCTCATCGCCGAACGATAGCCGCTATCCACGCGTTCCACTTCGCGGGCGATTAATCCATACGAAACATAATTCAAGCCCGCGCCGCCATATTCTTCGGGGATGGTTGATCCTAAAAATCCCAGACTGCCCATTTCATCCATAATTTCGCGGTGAAAGATTTCCTTGCGATTTGCTTCCAGAATGCGCGGCTGTAACTGATCCTGACAATATTTGCGCGCCGTGTCGCGGATCATGCGTTCTTCGTCGGTCAGTTGGTCGTTGAGTAAAAAGGGATCGTCCCATTTGAAAGTTTTAGACATAAGAACCTCGATGTTGGATAACCAGAAAACTAGAGATGCGTATTGTATCAAAAGCAATGTGTGGGCTGGGTAAAAGCTGAAGAAGCTGGCGGTAAAATTCCGTTAAGTAATGAAGCGCGAATCAAAAAGAGGATTTACCTTTGACGGCAAATCCTCTTTTCTCTATTCTCGTTTACGCGTTGCCGGTGAGCCAGCCGCGCAATTCCATCGCCTTCACTACGCGATCAATCGCCACCATGTAGGCCGAGTCGCGCATGTAAACTTTTTCTTTTTCACTGCGTTCCAGCACGCTGTTAAAGGCGGAGGTGATTTTTTGATCCAGCTTTTCCAGAACCTCGTCCTTGTGCCAGTAGAAGTTCATGTCGTTTTGAACTTGCTCAAAATAAGAGACCGTCACGCCACCGGAGTTGCAGAGGAAGTCGGGAACGTTGAAGATGTTGTTCTTCTTGATGATCTCGTCCGCTTCGGGCGTGGTCGGGCCGTTGGCGCCTTCGGCAATCAGCTTAACTTTCTTCGAGATTCTAGGCGCGGTTTCGGCGTTGATCTGGCCTTCCAACGCGGCGGGGATTAACACATCCACATCTTTGGAAATCCAGGCGTCGCCTTCTTCCACGGCGTAACCGGAATCTTGCGCCTTGGCTTTGTCAATCGTCCCGTATTCATCCACAATCGAAATCAGGAAGCGCGGATCAATGCCGCCTTTTTTACTGTAGGTGTAAGCCTTCTTGCTGTGGCGGTCGTAACAGGAGACGCATTCCACCGTGCCGCCTAAAATTTCAATGAAGCCAATGGTCGAGTATTGGGCCACGTTTCCAAAGCCCTGCACCGAAGCGACGGATTTCTTCGGATCCATCTTCAAATGCTTCATCGCCTCGCGGATGTTGTACACCACGCCGTAGCCGGTGGCTTCTGTGCGCCCCAAAGAGCCGCCGCCGCCCACGGGCTTGCCGGTGAACACGCCGGGCGTATATTGCCCAACCAACTGCGAGTATTCATCCATCATCCAGCCCATCATTTGCGGGGTCGTGCCCACATCGGGAGCAGGCACATCGTTGCGCGGGCCAATGTTCTTCCACATGGCGCGCACCCAGCCGCGACAAACCGCTTCTTTTTCATTGACGGTTAATGTGGAGGGGTCCACAATCACGCCGCCTTTGCCGCCGCCCAGCGGAATATCCGCCACCGCGCACTTCCAGGTCATCCAGGTGGCCAAAGCGCGAACGGTATCCATCGTTTCAGCGGGGTGGAAGCGAATGCCGCCTTTGTTGGGGCCGCGCGCGTCGTTGTGTTGCACGCGAAATCCCTGAAACACTTTCAGCGAGCCGTCTTCCATCCGCACCGGAATGCGGAAGGAATACTCCCGCATCGGCCAGCGAAGCGTTTCCGCCACGCCTGAATCTAGTTTTAGTTGTTTGGCGACTGCGTCAAATTGTTTTTGCGCCATTTCAAAAGCATTGATTGGTCCAGACATAAATCATCTCCTCACGCTACGGTTTAATAAAATATAAACGGACGCCCCGGAAGGGACGCCCGCTTTAATTCCAAACGATGTCAGTACACTGTGTCATCATTTTTTCCTAAAACAAAATCTGGCTGAACTGTACACGAAAACCGGCTTTGCGTCAATGTGACAAAAAGTGACGGTTTTTGCGCGTTTGATATAACCCATTTGGGTAATAAAAAGATACGCTAGCGGTACTTGGGTTTGCGCTTCTCCAAAAAGGCCCGGACGCTTTCGTGATGCTCGGCGCTCTTCCCGGCCTCTTCCTGCAGGATGGCTTCGCTGGTTAGCGCGGCTTCCAAATTGGGCAGGCTGGCCTGGTTGAAGGCCTGCTTGCCCAGCGCAAACGCCACTTGCGGACCCTCAGCCAGGTCCCGCGCAAATTGCATCACCAGCCGCTGATAGTTAAACCCGCCCACCCGATTGACAACCCCCCACCTGTGCGCCAGCCGCGCCGAAATGGGCTGGTTGGTATAAAAATATTCCTGCGCCCGCCCCAAGCCAATGTACTTTGGCAGGAACAAAGACACGCCCGAATCTGGGGCCAGCCCAATGCCGCCAAAACCCACCACGAAATACGCGCCGGTATGGGCAATGCGGATGTCGCAAGCCAGCGCCACGCCAAAAGACGCTCCGGCGCACGCGCCGCGCACCGCCGCGATGACAGGCTTGCCGATTCTGCGAATTTGCAAGATCAAGGCGTTGTAGTGTTGTTCCAAATGTTCGCGGTAGGAAATGATCTCGCCCAATTTCATTTCTTTGATGTCCTGCCCGGCGCCAAAGTTTTGGCCCGCGCCGGTGAGGACGATGCACCGAACTTGCGAATCCGATTCGGCTTGGGCGAGGGCCTGGCTGAGCGCGTGGATCATCTCCGCGTTGAAGGCGTTGGCGCGGGCGGGGCGGTTTAGCGTCAGAATAACCGAGCCAGCTTTGAGGTCAGAGAGAAGCGTTTGCGTCATGGCTTTAAAAAGGAACAGCCACTTAATTCAAGCGGCTGTCGCTACCTTTCTATTTTTTATTCTTCGGGGAAGTCGTCTGAAAAATCGTCTTCGCCTGGGTCCATTTCAAATTCCACTTTTTCGCTGTCGAGGTAGACCCATAGCAGTAAAACGTGGCCTTCTTCGGTATCCACGTTGCGGACGGCGAGGATCGGGGCGGTTTGTTCCAGTCCCATGTCGTTGCGGTAATGCAGGTGGATGGATTCTTTTCTGTGCCAGGCGTTGTAGCACCGTTCCACCAGCGCGGGGCCGTTGTAGGTGCGCAGGCGGGTGAGCGCCGGGATGGAGAGATGCGGGCTTTCGTTCAGCCCCATGGCCCAGCCGTCGTTGACGTGCTCAAAGACGGGGGGCGGACCTTCAATAATCGTGATTTTGTCTTCCATAGTTTTACCTTGGCCGGAATATACCACACTTGCCCGGTAAAAGAGTTTCAGAATCTTATCAGAATTTTGGGGCTATAAATGGCGGATGATTTCGGTGGCCAGGCCGGGCCCGCGGTAGACCAGTCCGGTATAGAGTTGAATTAAGGCGGCGCCCATTTCCAGCCGGCGTTTGGCGTCGTCTGGAGTCATGATTCCGCCCACGCTGACGATGGGGACTGCGCCGTTCACCTGTTGGACGGTTTGCCGCAAAACCGCTTCGCTCTTAACTGCCAGCGGTTTGCCGCTTAAGCCGCCTGCTTCACGCTGATGGTGGGAGGTTAACCCTTCGCGGGCCAGCGTGGTGTTGGTGACGATGATCCCGTCCATGTGGGCGTTGAGGATGACTTCCAGCGCCTCATTCAATTCTGCTTCGGAGAGATCAGGCGAAAGTTTAACGAGGACGGGCAGGCGCTTCTCGTGTTGTTTTTCGCTGAGGGTTCTTTGGTCGTGAATGTGTTTGAGCAGGTTGGCCAGCGCATGTTTCTCTTGCAGGTCGCGCAGTCCGGCGGTGTTGGGCGAACTGATGTTAACGGCGAAGTAATCGGCGTAGGGCGCAAAGTTATCCACCAGCGAAACGTAATCGAGCGCGGCCTTTTCGTTGGGCGTCTCTTTGTTTTTGCCAATGTTCACGCCGAGCAAGAGGTTGCCTTTGTCAATCATCCCGACGGTTAAGTTTTTTTCTGAAGGGACGACGCCAAAATATTTTTTCGAGATTCGGGCCTGAAAGTAGGGATTTAATTGCTTTTGCACAAACTCCGAGCCGCGTGAAGGAAAGCCAAGCCGGTTGATCACGGCCTGATCTTCCAACAGCCGAAAGACGCGCGGCGGCGGGTTGCCCAATTGCGGGCGCGGCGTGACCGTGCCAATTTCCGCGTGGCCGAAGCCCAACGCTTCCAGCCCGCGAATGGCCATGCCGTTTTTATCGTAGCCGGCCGCAATCCCCAACGGATTTCTAAACTTCAGGCCGAAGGCTTCCACCGGCTTGTCCGGGGCTTTGAAAATTTTAGAGAGCGCCCAATGCGTGAGCTTAAGTTTGCCCGCCAGCCCGAGGGCCAATAAGGTGAGCGCGTGCGCGCGCTCAGGTCCAAAACTGAAGAGGGAGGAACGAAGGCGTGAATACATGCTTCTGATTTTATCTTATCCGCCGGTTTTGATTGAATTTATCTCTTCCAGCGAATGCCCAATGCAATTAAAATAGAAACAGTGGCAAGTCTTATTCTGCTCGGCTCGGAGGTTCCGCTATGCGCTCATTGAATGACATTCTGGCAATCATCCTCGGCGGCGGGCGCGGCGCGCGCCTTTACCCGCTGACGCAAATGCGCTCCAAACCGGCCGTGCCGATTGCGGGGAAGTATCGGCTGATTGATATTCCAATCAGCAACTGTATTAACTCGGAAATTTTTCACATCGCCATTCTCACGCAATTCAACTCGGTCTCTTTGCACCGCCACATTGTCCGCGCTTATAACTTCGACGCGTTTCATCATGGCTGGGTGTATATTTGGGCGGCTGAACAAACCCTCGAAAGCGCGGATTGGTATCAAGGTACGGCGGATGCGGTGCGGAAACAACTGCTCGAAATTCAGGCCACTGGCGTGCAGAACGTCCTCATTTTGGCGGGCGATCATTTATATCGCATGGACTACAAAGAGATGGCCGAATTTCATTGGAAGAATAACGCCGATATTACCGTGGCGGTTCAACCCGTCGCCAAAGCGGAGGCTCCGCGTTTTGGCATTCTCAAACGCGAAGCGGATCATCGCATTTCGGCGTTTGTAGAAAAGCCCAAAGACCCGCAAACGCAAAGTAAATTTATCAGCCGCGACGACCCGGAAAAACCGTTCCTCGGCTCGATGGGCATTTATATGTTCAACACCAAAGTGCTGGTGGATTTGTTAACCAACCATCCCGACCATGACGATTTTGGCGGCGACATCATCCCGCAGGCGATTGGCACGCATTCGGTCTTCGGCTTCGACTTTGAAGGCTACTGGCAGGATATTGGAACGATCCGCTCTTTTTACGAAACCAACCTTGCATTAACCACGCCCGATACGCCCTTTGATTTTTACGACCCCAAATCCCCCATCTATACCGACGCGCGTTTTCTGGCTGGTTCAATTGTGGAAGACAGTCACTTGAAAAATGTGCTGGTTTCGGAGGGTTCAAAAATCCTCAAATCGGAAATTACCCATTCGATCATTGGCATTCGCTCGCAAATTGGCTCAGGGTGTGTCATCAAAGATTCGATCATCATGGGGTCGGATTATTACAACCGCGAGGCGCACGATCGCGGCGTGCCGATTGGGATTGGCGAGAACTGTCGCATTGAAGGCGCAATTTTGGATAAGAACGCCAGAGTTGGCGATAACGCGGTAATTTTGCCTTTTCCGCGCAACACCGACCTGGACCGTGAGAACTGGTACGTGCGCGACGGCATTGTCGTCATCCCCAAAGACGCGTCCATTCCGCCTAATGCGCGCATTGCGCCGGAATAAAGCCGTTGGTCAAAAGTGACCATGTGAATTGCAACTTAGCTGTAATACAATCGCGCTTATTCAGCGCGCGCCCTGCGCGAAGCTGGGTTGGAATTATGCTATACTCTTATCAATCTTATGCAGTCAACGCGCGAATATTGGCCGCGCTGGGCAGAGTCCCTGCGTTTGTATCAACTTCACGAACTGATGGCCGCAGTCTTGGAAGCGGGAAGCCCGCTTGCCTTTTTGGGGGCGCAAGCCATTTATTTTGGGCGCGTCTTTGTGCGGACTCCCCAACTCACCGCGCTGGCTGAAATGCTGGAAGAAGAATCCGAAGTTCAGGCGTTTGCTTCTTTTATTAAAGAAGAACAGGTTCATCCATGATTGAAATCGCCATCTTTGCGTTTGCCGCCTTCCTCTTACTCATCCTAACCTTTTGGAAGCGTAAATCCCCCGCCGTTCTGCGGGAACTCCCCGCGCTGGCGCGTTTACAGCGCGCCATTGGCGTGAGCGTGGAAGATGGCTCACGCTTGCATGTTTCTCTGGGACAAGGCGGTTTGCTCAACGCGCAGGGCGGATCTGCGTTGGCCGGGTTGGCCGCGCTCCGGATTATCTCCGAACGAACTTCCGTCAGCGATAAACCGCCGGTCGCTTCGGCTGGCGACCCACTGCTGGGCCTATTAACCCAGGACACGCTCCAGGCTGGATATCACGCCGCCGGAGTGGATGAACTCTACGCCCCCACCAGCGGAAGGATCACCGGCTTGGGGCCCTTTGGCTTTGCCGCCGGAGCCATGCCCATTACCGCGAATGAAAACATTTCCGCCAACCTTCTGCTCGGACATTTTGGCGTGGAAGCTGGTTTATTAACCGAAGCCGCGGAACGAGAATCTGTGCAGTTGATTGGCGCCAGCGACAACCTGGCCGGGCAATCCATTTTATTTGCCAGCGCGCAAGACGCGCTGATTGGCGAAGAACTCTTCGCCGCAGGCGCGTATATTGGCGCCGGGCCTTCGCATACCGCCAGCCTCACCGTGCAAGACCTTTTACGCTTAATCGTCATTCTGGCTTTGTTGGGCGGGGCCTTCTTGAAATTTGCAGGGATGATTTAATGCGCATCCTCGCCGCCGTCATTGCAATTGCCGCTGGATTGCTCGTTTTGGCGGGCTACTTCTTCCCAGAAATTTCAGTCCTGGTAACGATTCAAACCCTGCTACTAAACTGGGCCTTGCTGATGTTGGCCGCGGCCACGTTGGTGGGCGCGCTAAATTTAGCGGCCGTGCATACGAATAAAATTCGCCGCCGCGAAAAAGGCAACCTTTATAGCGCCGTTCTGCTCGTCTTTTTGTTTGGCGTATTTATGCTGGGGTTAATCTTTAAGCCGGGACATGAGGTGATGCGCCTTCTACTCAACGGTTTGCTCCTGCCGGTGGAAGCCTCGTTGATGGCCGTTTTGGCTGTGACGCTTTTATACGCGGGCGTGCGCTTGCTACGCCGCCGCGCAGATTTCACCAGCCTGATTTTTGTCGCCACCGCCGCTTTGATTTTGCTCGGCTCGGCCACCCTGCCCTTTGGCAACATCCCCGTCGTGACTTCCATAAGTTTATGGGTTAAACAAGTCCTGGCGGTGGGCGGCGCGCGCGGAATTTTAATCGGCGTGGCGCTGGGCTCCCTGCTGACCGGCTTGCGCGTCTTGTTCGGCGCAGACCGGCCCTACGGAGGCAATTGATGATGGACAATCAGATCAACTGCCCGACCTGCGGCGAGTTGAATTCATTGGATGCGGAAATTTGTAAAAACTGCCACACGGTTTTATTTTCCAAAAGCAGTTCGCTCACTCCCGGCCAGGCGCCGAACAAAAAAAGCACCTCAGAACTGGAACCCATTTTGCCAGAATGGTTGCGCGATGCGCGCAGTCAGGCTCGTGAGAATACGCAAAACGATCTACCTGAATCGCATTTTGCCGAGCCCAAGCCTCCGGCTGGCGCCGCTTCGGTGGATTTTTTAGCCGGGCTAGGCTCCCAGGCCGACGACGACGAAGAAGAAACCCCCGACTGGCTAGCCAGCATTACCGGCGTCAGCAAGAAACCTAAAAAAATTCAAACCGGCCCGATTGATGCGCGTCGCGTGGAGGTTGGCGGCAAAGACGATTTTGCCCGCGAAGATGAAGCGCCAGACTGGCTGGCGAGCATTCAATCCCAGCCCAAAACTGAAAAAGACGAACTAACCGATTGGTTCAAAGACGCTTCCGGCCCGGCAGAAGACGCTCCCAAGTGGATTAACCAATCCACTACGGACGACGCTGGCGCCGCTCCGCTTGCGGACGAAACGCCCGATTGGTTGCGCCAAATGCAGGCGGAACAAAACCAGAGTCAAAACCCCACGCTTCAAGTCGGTCAATTTGAAGTGAGCGACGCAAACGCTTCGGACTGGTTGCAAAGTTTGGAAGCGGAGACTCCCGCTCAGGCTTTTGAACCAGCCTCGCCCGCCGCCGAAACGACGAGCGACGAAACGCCCGATTGGTTAAGCAGACTCCAGGCCGAGCAAACGAATCAGAATCCGGCGGTAGAACCTCTCTCGCAGGCCTTTACTCCCAGCGACGATTTACCCGCCTGGTTGCAACCTGCCGAAAGCGCCCAGCCGCCTGCCGTGGAAGATACTTCGCCAGCCTGGTTGGAGGAAAAGGCTCCAACGGATGAACCGCTCAGTTTCTTTGAATCCGGCCCGAGCGCGGACGAAGCGGGCTCTTCATCTACCACAAGCGCTGAGTCGCCGGATTGGTTGAAGAACCTGCAAGACCAATCCACGCCTGCGCCGAGCGTCCCGCCTTTGAAAAAGACGACGCCGCTTTGGTTGCAGGAGACCTCGGCAGAAAATGCCGAAGAGGCCAGCGTTCCGGCCTGGCTTTCGACAGACGAACCAATTGCCTTTCAACCTCCCGCCACGGAGGAAGACCCGCAATTTGAAGTTGGCGATATCCCCGGCTGGCTGAAGGCCGCCGCGCCGGTGGTTTCCATTTTCTCTGAACCAGCCGCCGAAGTTGAACCCCCGGTTTTTGCGGAAGATTCCGAAGCGCCCGATTGGCTCTCCACCTTTAAATCGGTTGAGTCTTCACAACCGATTGCGCCGTTTGCAGAGGAACCCGCGCAGGCTTCAGAGCCGGTGACCCCGGCCTTCACGCCAGACGCGCTGGAGAAGGACGATCAACTCTTTGCTGAAATGCCCGACTGGCTTTCCAGCGCCTCCGAACCGGCTAACACGCCCGAGCCCCAAACCGAAGAATTGCCCGCCGTCGCCAGCGAACTGCCCTCCTGGGTGCAGGCCATGCGCCCAGACGCAAACCCGCTACAACAGGCGGTTGCCAATCAACCCACCGACCGAACGCTAGAATCGCATGGCGCGTTGGCCGGCTTGCAAGGCGTGCTTCCGGCGGTTCCTGGGTATGTGCCTTCCAGCAAGCCCAAAGCGCATTCGATCTTATTGCAGGCGACGGAAGGACAAAAATCTCAGGCCTTGTTGTTGGAACAAATTTTGGCCGCCGAGGCCGAGCCGCAACCGCTCGCCTCTTACGCGCCTTTGCCTGCCTCCCGACCTTTGAGATGGTTCCTCGCCTTTGCAGTTTTGGCGCTGGCGATTGGCATGTCTGTTTTGAACTTGAATGTATTCGCGCTCCCCAACCTGCCGATGGATACGCCAAATGAAATTAAAGGCGCGTTGGATGTCGCCCAAAACGTGCCGGAAGGCGCGCCGATTTTGGTGGCGTTGGATTATCACCCCTCCCGCGCCGCAGAATTGGAAGCCGCCGCCGCGCCCATGCTCGATCAAATGGACTTACTGCGTCACCCCCGGCTGGTCTTCATCTCCACCCATGAGATGGGCCCGGTCTTGGCCGAACGGTTGCTGGCGCTCCCCGCCCTGCATGACCGCTATCGCGGCGCAGGCCAATTTACCAATTTGGGATATCTGCCGGGCGGCGAATTGGGCGCGCGCGCTTTTATGCAAAATCCGCTCCTGACCACGCCGCTGGATGTTTCTCTCAACCCCGCGCCGTTGCAACAAAATATTTCCGCCACGCAATTTGTGGCGCTCCTCGTGCTAACCGATAACGCCGAGACGGCCCAATCCTGGATTGAACAAGCCGCCGCGCTGAAATTCCCCGCGCCGATTGTGGTGATCGCCAGTTCGCAGGCCGCCCCAATCCTGCAACCGTATTACGCCTCCGGGCAGGTGCGCGGACTCGTCAGCGGGTTGTATGGCGCGGCGGTGTTTGAACAAAACAACGCCAATCGCCCCGGCATTGCCCGTCAATATTGGGACGCCTATAGTTTGGGGCTGTTGTTCGCCGCGCTCTGCCTGCTTTTAGGCGGCTTTGTCAACTTAACGCTTGGCGCAAAAGACCGCGCCTTGTCTGGAGGGACGCGCTAAATGCCCCTGCCTTTTGACCTGGACTTGTTTGCCGGGCTGGCCAGCCTGATTTTCACGTTGATGATTTTAAGTTACGTCATTGGGGATAACTTCCTCTTCAAACTGGCTTTATACATCTTTACCGGCGCTTCCGCCGGATATATTGCCTCGGTGGCCTGGTGGCAGGTCCTGCTTCCCAAACTCGTCCTGCCGTTGGTGAGCAACCCGGTTCAGGGACTGACGCTGGTTTTCGTTCCATTAATCGGCATCCTCTTAATCGTGATGAAACTTTCCCCGCGTTTGGCCGGGGCTGGGCGTTTGCCCATGGCCTTCATCGTTGGCGCGGGCGCGGCAGTGACGATTGCCGGAGCGCTCAGCGGAACGTTATTCCCGCAAGTCATGGGGACGATTAACGCGTTTGACGCCTCGCGCGGTTTCCTTAACGTGATGATTAACGGCGTTGCGGTGTTATTGGGAACTGTCCTCACTCTGATTTATTTTCACTTCGGCGCCTACGCCAAGCCCGACGGCTCTCCCCGCCGCCTGCGCGTGATTGAATGGCTGGCCTGGCTGGGCCGTTTCTTCATCGGCGTTACGTTGGGTACCATCTTTGCGGGCGTGTATTCCTCCGCCCTAACCGCTTTAATCGAACGCATTACTTCCATCATAAACTTATTTGGGAATCTCTAACCATGCCTGCTTCGCTTGTTGATGGAAACTCCTTACTCGCTGTAGATGTCGGCTCCGCCACCACCCGCGCCGTCCTGTTTGACGTGGTGGAAGGCCAGTATCGCTTCATTGCTTCCGGCGTGGCGCCTTCCACGGCCGAAGCCCCCTTCAAAGACGTGAGCGAAGGCGCGAAAAATGCCATCGAAAATTTACAAACCGTGATTGGCAAATCCCTGCTCGATAGCGGGCGCGGGCTGATTACGCCCACCCAGCCCAACGGCTCTGGCGTGGATGCGCTGGTCGTCACCCTCTCCGCTGGCGCGACCCTCAAAACGGTCATCGTGGGCCTGCTCAAAGACGTTTCGTTGGAGAGCGCCTACCGCTTGACTTCTTCCACCTATACGCGGATTGTGGATACGTTGGCCCTCAACGACACGCGCAAGCCCGAACAAAAAATAGACAGCCTCTTGCGCCAGCAACCGGACTTGGTCGTCATCACCGGCGGCACAGACGGCGGGGCCTCGCGTTCCATTCACAAAATGCTCGAAGCCATCGGGCTGGCCAGTTTCCTCATGCCCGAAGAAAAAAGGCCGGCAATCCTTTTTGCTGGAAATCAAAAGATGGAAGCGGACGTAAAAAGCCTGTTGGGCTCGCTCTCCGCTTCCGTGCATGTTTCGCCAAACGTCCGCCCCTCGCTGGAGACCGAAGACCTCGACCCCGCCGAACGCGAACTCGCGCACATCTTCATCGAAATTCGCAAGCGCCAACTCAAAGGCGTGGATTTGCTCAACCTCTGGTCGGGCGGGCACATCCTGCCCACCGCCTACGCCAGCGGACGGATGGTGCGCTTCCTCGCAAAAATGAACTCAGCCAGCAAAGGCATCCTCAGCGTGGACCTCGGCGCCTCGGCCGCTTCCATCGCCGCAACCTTCAAAAACACATCGCGCCTCGGCGTTTTTCCGCAATATGGGTTGGGCGAAAACCTGTCCTCCCTGCTCAAATACACCACGTTGGATGAAATTTTACGCTGGTCGTGGATGGATATTTCCAAAGACGCGCTCAACGACTATCTCCACCAAAAGGCTTTATATCCCGCGGCCATTGCGGCCACCAAAGAAGATTTGGCCATCTCACAAGCCGTGGCCCGGCAGGCCCTCTATTTGGCCGCGCAAGCCGCCCGTAAAAACTTCCCCAGCGATATTTCCCAAATGCGGCCCAACCTGCTTCCGCCCTTCGACCCGATCATCGCGGGCGGCGGCGCATTAAGCGACGCTTCGCGGCCCGGCTCCAGCCTGCTCCTGCTTCTGGATGCGCTTCAACCCGTTGGCATTTCCACCGTCATCCTCGACCCGAACAACCTGCTTCCCCTGCTCGGCTCCGCCGCTTCGCGCAACAACCTTCTGCCTGTGCAAGTCATCGAATCTGGAGCCTTCATCAGCGCCGGTACGGTGGTGGCGCCGGTGACGACAGCCGCGCCCAATACGCCCATTTTGCGGGCCACGCTGACTTATGAGAACGGGTCTGAAGCGAAAGTTGAACTCAAGTTTGGCGGCTTGGAAACCCTGCCGCTCCCCAGTGGCGAAGTGGGTAAGCTATCCATTCAATTGCTCAAAGGCGCCGACCTCGGCTATGGGCCGGGCCGGGCTCCCAAAGAAGGCGTAGCCGTTAAGGGCGGGGCCTTGGGCGTGGTCTTCGACGGCCGCGGCCGCCCGCTTAACCTGCCCGCCGATTCTGCCCGTCGCCGTGAATTAATCAAAAAATGGCATTGGGCTTTGGGAGGAGAATAAGATGATCGCGCCAGTTCACCATGTGATTGGGTTAACCTCCATCGTCCGCGAGAGAATTTTGCCGATTGCCGGAAATATTCTGGTTCGGCAAGGCCAAAAAGTAAACGCCACCGATGTGATCGCCGAAGCCAAACGGCCTTACGAACACGTCCTGCTGGATGTGGCCCGTTTACTGCGCATTTCTCCGGCCTCCGCTGAAAAACTCATTCGTTGTAAAGTTGGCGAGCGCCTGGCCGCCGGAACTGAAATTGCCAAAGGCAAAGGCCTGCTGGCCAGCCCGATCAAAGTTCCGCGTGACGGAACGGTGGCGGCGGTGGGCGGCGGGCAAGTGTTGCTGGAAGTGGGCGTGGCTAAAGTGGAAGTAAAAGCCGGGGTTCCGGGGACCGTGATTGAGGTCCTGCCGGGCCGCGGGGCGGTGATTCAAACTGCCGGTTCCTTGGTGCAGGGCGTTTGGGGCAACGATAAAATCGAAGTGGGGGTTTTGGTAAATTTGATGAGCGCGCCGGACGACATCCTGACCGAAGCGAAAATGGACGTGAGTTTGCGCGGCTCGATTTTGTTGGGCGGCATGGTGAATGATAAAGACGTTCTGCGCGCCGCCGCTGAATTGCCCGCCAGAGGGTTAATCATCCCCAGCCTGGCCGCGGCCTTGCTTCCGCTGGCTCGCGAGATGAAATATCCCATTGTGGTGACCGACGGGATTGGCGCGTTCCCGATGAATTCTGCCGCGTATCGTTTGCTGAGCACCAACGCCAAGCGCGAAATTGTGATCAACGCCGAAGCGTATGACCGCTACACTGGCGCCAAACCGGAAGTGATCATTCCCCTGCCGATTTCTTCCGAGCCGCCGCCTGCGCCAGACGCGCAAACGCTGGCCGCTGGTTTGCAAGTGCGCCTGCTTCGCCCCCCGGCCATGGGCGCGCTGGGTTTCATTGAGAAAATTCTGCCGGGGTTAACGACGTTACCCAGCGGGTTGTCTGCGCCCGCCGCCGAAGTGAAATTGGAGAATGACGAAATGATTATCGCGCCCCTTGTAAACCTTGAAGTTGTGGGATAATCACATTTATTTTTGCAAGACAACGCTACTATTGAGGAGAGTGTCTTATGGGCGATTCTTATAATGATCAGGATTTCACTGTGGAGGACGAAGAAGCTCCCGCAGAGGAATCAAATAATCGGACGTTTTTGATCGTGGCCGGAATTTTAGGCGGCGTGATTTTAATTACGGCGATTTGTTTGGGCGCAGTTTTATTTTTTAGGAACTTTAATAAAACTACCACGCCAGACCCGGTCGCATTAACCGCCACGGCTCAGGTGCAAAACGGCGCCATTAGCGAGGCGCTGACGGCCACCTTCCAGGCTTCCATTTTGCCAACCACCACCGTTACGCCGCTCCCCACCAATACGCCCGTGGTTGCGGTGGCCAGCGAAACCCCCACGCCAGACCCCGGCGCGTTGGACGCTGGAAACGTGCAATTGACCTCAACGATTGCCGCCGCGTTTACGCAAGCGGCCGCCGCCCAACTGACGATTGTGCCGACGACCACCGCCCTGCCCAACACCGGCTTTTTAGACGATTACGGTCTGCCCGGCATGTTGGCGATGACGGTCGCTTTTGTGATTGTAATTTTGCTGGCCCGTCGCCTGCGCGTGACGCCCGCTTCGCGTAAATAATAATTGAATGACTTGAAGCCGCAGAGTTCAAACTCTGCGGCTTTTTGGTTAATAACATGACTTACGCAGATCAAAATCTTTTGCCGCGAATTACACGAATTTCGCTAATTTTTAAAAATAATTCGCGTGAATTAGCGAAACTTGTGCTGAGCCTGTCGAAGTATTCGCGGCTTGGCCTTGGGGTTTTGCGTAAGTCCTAAATAATTCAGGCCGCTCCTTGTACAACAAGGCTTACCTTGTCCTTGACGATCTTCCAGCAATCCTCATACAATCAAAACCATGCAACGGAAAAATCTAATTTGGGTTGGCGCGTGCCTGCTTTTGGGGATGTTCGGCGTGGCGCTGTATTTTCCCGCTACTGCCCTGCCCACCCATTCAGACTTCAGCGCAATTTACAATACCGACCTTGCATTGGTCAGGCGTGTCCCAATCTACGATCTGGCGGCAGTGCGGGAATTGGTTCAGCCGTTGTCTGGCGTGCCAGATGCAAACTTCTTTTTGGCGCGTTTTCCCTACCCGCCGTGGTATGCCTTGAGCACGTTTTATCTCGGCTTACTTCCCCCCGCTTCCGCCGCCACCCTGTGGTTTGAGATTAACCTCCTCCTGCTGTTTCTATCCGTCTACTTTTTGACGGATGGTTGGCCGGGCCGGGTGAGGCTTTTGGCCTTCCCTTTCGCGTTGCTCTTCCTGCCCACGTTGGGCGTGTTGAGCGTTGGGCAATATGATTTGCCGGTCCTTCTCGGAACGGCTTTAATCCTCTTTGGCTTGAAGCGGGAAAACTTAATCGGCGTGGTGGGCGGCGCGCTACTCGTCACCTTTAAACCGCATATCGGCGGCCTGATTTTTATCGCGCTCTTCATCTGGCTCTTCATCCAGAAAAATCATTTTGGCAGACAGGGCATAAAATATATCCTCTTTGCGCTCCTTGCTTTATGCGTGTTGGGCTTCCTCGCAGACCCGGATTGGATTCGCGGCTATTTCAATTTGTTGCTGAACTATCAAGGCGAAGGCAACGTGGCTTCCTGCTCGGAATGTATCAACCCGTCCATTCTGATTTCCCGCTGGTTTTTAGGCGGCTCGTTCCGAAGCGCTGTGTGGATCGCATTGAGCCTTTTGCTTGTGTGCGTCGGGTTTTACTTTCTTAAGCGTGACCGCTTCCTGAGTTCACCGGTGGTTTTCATCACGGCGGGAGTCCTTGCAGTGTTATGGATCAGCCCTTATTTTTACAATTATGATTTCATCCTGTTATTAATTCCGCTGGCCTTTGTGACGGAACATAAGCCCAGTAAACTCACGGCGGCGCTCCTGCTCCTTTGCCTGTTGGTCCCTTATTTTGCCATTGGCCTGTACGGCCGCGCCGGAAACATCGCGCTCATTTTCCTGACCTTCGCTGTTTCGCTGATGTTTTACTTTCAAATTAAAGCATTGACGACTCGCCCGCCAGCGCATACAATGCACGCAACCAAATAAAGATTAGAACGCGGCGAAGTTGGTGTAACTCCAACACTGTCCCGCAACTGTAAAATTAGTCCACAAAACTAGCAACTAGCCAACTAATTAAGTCAGGTCGCCCGCCTCTGGTCTGTTTGCCACACTCTCGTGGAAAGGAGGTGGAAGACGGCATTTTTACGGATTGCCTCTCCAGCGCCTCCCCAGCCCAAGCTGGGGATTTTCATTTCTTGTCATAAAAAACCTGGCAGGTTTCAGATGCAGTTTAGTAGATAAACTTATTTGCAAACCAAAATGACTTGATGAAAAATGATTCTCGGAAACCTGTCAGGTTTAACTATTTTAGGAGAAACCATGTTTCGTAAGACGTTCTTTTTTGCAACCCTTTTGCTCGCTTTGCTAATTTCCGCCTGCGGCGCTCCCGCAGTCGCCACCCAGGCCCCAGCTGTGGAACCCACACTCGTTGCTGAACCTACGCTCGTCGCTACCGAAGCGCCGGTTGAAACCTCGGCTGAAATTTCCGCGGTGGATGGCCTCGGCCGCGAAGTGACTTTATCCGCTCCGGCCGCCAGAATCATTTCGTTGGCGCCCTCCAATACCGAAATTTTATACGCCATCGGCGCAGGCGAGCAGGTCGTCGGCCGCGACGAACTTTCCAACTTTCCCGAAGCGGCCCTCGCGCTGGATAGCGTCGGCGGTTCCATGGGCGATTTCAGTACCGAAGCGATTGTCGCCCTCAAGCCCGACCTCGTCCTGGCTTCCGAATTGAATGCGCCGGAGCTGGTCCAATCCCTTGCAGATTTGGGCCTCACGGTTTATTCTTTGCCCAACCCAAAATCTTTTGACGATTTGTATAAAAATCTCGAAGTCGTCGCCACCTTGAGCGGGCACGATGTGGGCGATTTAATCGATTCGCTTAAAGCCCGTGTGGCCGCGGTAGATGAAAAGATCGCCACCCTCTCCGCGCCGATTCCGGTTTTCTACGAATTGGACGGCACCGACCCCCTGAAACCCTGGACGAGCGGCCCCGGCACCTTTGTGGATTTGCTCATCACGCGCGCTGGCGGCTCCAATATTGGCTCCGCGCTACAAGGCGAATGGGCGCAAATTAGCTCTGAAGAGTTGGTGAAAGCCAACCCACAGGTCATCCTCCTCGGCGACGCGCTGTACGGTACAACCGTTGAATCAGTCGCCGCGCGCACCGGTTGGGATGGAATCGCCGCTGTGAAGAATAACGCCATCTATCCGTTCAATCCAGACCTGGCCACCCGCCCCGGCCCGCGTTTGGTGGACGCTCTGGAAGAAATGGCCAAACTGCTTCATCCTGAGTTATTCAAATAAAGTAAACGTTTAAGCGTCAACAGATATTTTTATCTGTTGACGCGTCAACTTTTTATTCCGCTGATGCGCCGTAAACTTTTCCTTTCCTGCCTGTTTTTACTGCTGGCTTTGTTTCTAAGCATTGCCATTGGCTCGGTGTTCCTTTCTCCGCTGGAGATGTGGAACACGCTGATTGGCCGCGGCGCGGAAACCTCGACCGCCATCGTCTGGAAGATTCGTTTGCCGCGCACCATTTTGGTTTTATTAACCGGCGCAGGCCTGTCCGTGAGCGGCGCTTCATATCAGGGATTATTTCGCAACCCGCTGGCCGACCCATATCTGATTGGCGTGGCCTCCGGCGCAGGGCTGGGCGCGGTGATCGCCATGTCGTTTCAATTGCCTTCTTCCGGTTTGGGGTTGTACCTTGTGCCGTTGGCCGCTTTTGTCACCGCCTTGTTGACCGTCGCGCTCGTGTACCTGATGGCCCGCGTTGGCAATACCGTCCCCACTTCTAATTTGATTTTGGCGGGCGTGGCCGTCTCCGCTTTTGCGGTTTCGCTCACTTCCTTTTTGATGTTGCGTTCCTCCGATGAAATGCGCCGCGCTTTGGGCTGGCTGATGGGCGGCTCCATTCAAAATGGCTGGCCCTCCATTTTGGCCATTTTGCCATTTATCGTGGTTGGCGTCATCGTCTTGTTAATCAATGGCTATTCGCTCAACATCCTGCAATTTGGCGACGATCAGGCCCAACAACTGGGTTTGAACGTCACGCGCACGCGCGTGATTATTTTAGTCGCCGCTTCGCTGGTTACAGCCACCGCCGTTTCCTTCTCCGGCATTATTGGCTTCGTCGGCTTGGTCGTACCGCACCTGATGCGTATGTGGAGCGGCGCAGACTATCGCCGCCTTCTGCCGTTGAGCTTAATCTGCGGGGGCGCCACGCTCTTGCTTGCGGATGTGATCGCCCGGATTCTCCTCGCCCCGCAGGAACTGCCAGTGGGCATTGTCACCTCGTTAGCGGGCGCGCCCTTCTTTTTGTGGATTTTGCGCCGCGCTAAAAATCAGGGATTTTGGTGAGCAAACCATGCTGGAAATAAACAACCTCTCCGTCTTTTATGATGCCCGTCAAGTTTTAGAAAACGTCAGCCTGACGGTGAACTCTGGCGAAATCGTCGCGCTGATTGGTCCCAACGGCGCCGGTAAATCCACGTTGATTCGCGCCGTCAGCGGAACGCTACCCATTAAGCGCGGCCAGGTGAAAGCCAACGGCCAAGAGATTACGACGCTGGCGCCCATCTATCGGGCCCGGACGCTGGCCGTCGTTCCGCAGGCGGTGCATTTGCCGCCCGCCTTCACCGTGTGGGATACGGTTTTGCTCGGGCGTGCGCCCTACCTGAATTTCCTTGGGCAAACTTCCGCGCGGGATGAAGCGTTGGCGCGTCAGGCTTTGGAGCAGGTTCACGCGCTGGAACTGGCCGAAAAACGGATTGACGAAATCTCCGGCGGCGAACAACAGCGCGTCTTGTTGGCGCGGGCCTTGGCGCAGGACACGCCAATTTTATTGATGGACGAACCCACCGCGCATTTGGATTTGCGTCATCAGTTGGAACTCTTACAGTTGGTGAAAAAGCAGGCGCGCGAAAAACAATTGACCGTTTTGCTGGTCCTGCACGATTTGAATCTTGCGGCCCTGTTTGCAGATCGCATCGCGATTATGCAAAACGGCGTGGTCTGCGTGGCGGGCGCTCCAGCGGAAGCGCTGACCGCTGAAATCTTAAATTCAATTTATCACGTGCCGGTGCATATCGTTCGGCATCCTGAAACGGATGCGCCGTTGATTATTCCCGGCTTGTAAACTCAATGAGAGGATCACACATGAGCGACAAAGTAAAACAAGGGTTGGTCGTTGTCAATACGGGCAATGGCAAGGGCAAAAGCACTTCTGCATTTGGCGTAATTTTTCGGGCCTGGGGGCGCGGGTTTGCCACCTGCGTGGTGCAATTCATCAAAGCAGAAACGGGGCAATGGGGCGAAATCAAAGCCGCCAAAAAACTGGGCATTGACTGGTTTGCCAAAGGCGACGGTTTCACCTGGACCTCCAAAGATATGAACGAAACCATTGCCCGTGCCGTGGATGGCTGGGAAGTGGCCAAAGAAAAAATCACCAGCGGAAAGTACGATATCATCGTGCTGGATGAATTTACCTACACCCTGCATTTCAAATGGCTCGATACAAACGAAGTGATTGCATGGCTCAAAGCCAATAAGCCCAACAACGTGCATTTGATTATTACGGGGCGCGACGCTCCGCAAGAGTTGATCGAATACGCAGATTTGGTGACCGAAATGAAAGAAATCAAACATCCGTTTAATCAAGGCATTGTCGCGCAAGCCGGCTTGGATTTTTAAATAGGGAGTGCAGGGGCTTGCTCCTGCAAAATAAAATTATGAACCTTCCGCATATTCAACCGCTCAATCAATCTGCCGTGCAATCTGCCCGCGAACGGCAAAATCAACTCACCAAACCTGCGGGCAGTTTGGGCAGGCTCGAAGAACTTTCCATTCAACTGGCAGGCATTGCCGGGAAAAATACTCCACAGATAAAAAACAAAACCATCATCGTCATGGCGGGCGATCATGGCGTGGTCAAAGAAGGCGTGAGCGCCTTTCCGCAGGAAGTCACTCCGCAGATGGTCTTGAATTTTCTGCAGGGCGGCGCGGCGATTAATGTGCTGGCCAAGCATGTCGGCGCGAGCGTTGTGGTGGTGGATATGGGCGTGGCCAATGAAATTAATACGGATAACGAAAAACTGATTCGGCGAAGCGTGGGCCTGGGGACGCAGAACCTGGCTCACGGTCCAGCCATGACGCGCGCTCAGGCGGAAGAAGCCATTCAAAGCGGAATCGAAATCGCATGGGCCGAAATCGCCAAAGGCGCAGACATCCTCGGCACGGGCGACATGGGCATCGGTAACACGACTCCCTCTGCGGCGATTGCCTGCGCGCTGACGAATCTCTCGCCCGAAAAAATTGCGGGGCGCGGCACGGGCGTGGATGATGCGGGACTGAAACGAAAAATTTCTGTCATTGAAAAAGGCTTACAAGTGAATCGTCCAAATGCAAAAGACGGCTTGGATGTCTTGTCGAAAGTGGGCGGCTTTGAAATTGGCGGGCTGGCGGGCGTGATGCTCGGCGCGGCTTCCAAAAACATTCCCGTGATGGTGGATGGGTTTATCTCCACCGCCGCCGCACTGCTGGCCGTGACGCTTGAACCCGCCTGCAAAGATTATTTAATTTTCGCGCATCGCTCCAAAGAAAACGGTCACGCCCTGATGCTGGCCTGGCTCGGCGTAAAACCTCTGCTCGATTTGGATTTGCGCCTCGGCGAAGGCACCGGCGCCGCGCTGGGAATTTCACTGGCAGAATCCGCTTGCAAAATTTTGAGCGAAATGGCCACCTTCGGCGAAGCGGGCGTCAGCCAAAGCGCCGACTCCTAAAACCTTCAACCTTCAACCTGATACCTTCGACCTTCAACCTGATACCTGACACCTGACACCTAAAAACCCAATGACCTCCCTAATCGCCGCTTTTCAATTCTTAACCATTTTCCCAACCCTCATCAAACGCATGTTCACCGCGCAAGAGATGGGGCGCGCCGTGGCCTGGTTTCCGTTGGTGGGCGCAGTCGTTGGGCTGGCTTTATTTGCGGTTAATTACCTGTCCCAATTGGTTTTCCCCGCAACCGTTTCCGCCGCCCTCACGTTATTCGCATGGATCATTTTCACCCGCGCCTTTCACCTCGACGGTTTCATGGATACCTGCGACGGGCTCTTCGGCGGCTTCACGCCCGAACGCCGTTTGGAAATTATGAAAGATTCGCGCATGGGCGCATTCGGCGTCGCTGGCGGCGTTTTGGTTTTGTTGACGGAATATGCCGCGCTTCATTCTTCCCTCAACCTATTTGCCGCGCTGATTCTGGCTCCCACGCTCGGGCGCTTCGCTTCGCCGCTCGTCATGTACTTTTTCCCCTACGCCCGCGAAGACGGGCTGGGCATGGAAATGAAAAAGAATGTGGGCGTCCGTGAGCTTGTCATCTCAACCTTAATCACATTGTTAATCTGTTTATCCGTTTCCAATCCGCTGAGTTTCTTTTTACTGCTCGCCTCTGCAATCACGGCCTGCTTAATCGCTTTCTACGTCATGCGTTTACTCCCCGGCCTCACCGGCGATATTTACGGCACAGTCACAACGGCCGTTGAAATGCTGGTCTTAGTTATATTTACAATCCAATGAACCCGTCCGCTTTTCTGCTTCAATCCGTTACTCTCTCCCAAACCGACCAAGTGATCCATATCCAAAGCCAGTCGCCGCTGACGACGCTTTCATCCGCCATCGTCGGCGGCGGATATGGCCGTGCGCGTCACATCCTCAACGCCTCCGTTGAAAAGAATTTTTATGTGGACGACCCACAAGCATGGTTGCACGAGTTGGCGCAAGGCCTCAATGTCGCAGAACCCTTTATCGGCTTGATCACCGCGGTGAAACTGCATAAAGCGCGTAGCGCCACTTTTCAAGCCGAAGGACTAACCGTCAGCGCAGTGATCACCGCAGGCGTGGGCAATGCCGCCAGCGCGGGCATCACCCCGCCGTTTTCATATCGCCCTGGCACCATCAACACAATTCTTTTGTTGGACGCCAACCTCACGCCCGCCGCCATGCTCAACGCCATCATCACCGCCACCGAAGCGAAGACCGCAACCTTAAAAGAAAGAAACATCCTCGCGCCCGACGGCGCTTCCGCCACTGGCACTTCCACCGATACCGTCACCATCGCCTGCACAGGCGCCGGAGAATTGCAATTGTATGCAGGCCCCGTCACAACTATTGGGTGGCTCATCGCGCGCGCGGTTCGTCAGGCGCTGAACGAATCTTTATCCGCCACATGAGTTTACTCCTCGCCCTCGCCCTCGCCTTCGATTTACTATTCGGCGACCCGCCCAACCGTTTTCACTCCACCGCCTGGATGGGAAATTTAATTCGCTTCTTATTAAAATTCCGCCCCCATAAAAATCCGTTTTGGGAATTTCTCTACGGGATTTTGATTTTGCTGATTGGGATTTCGCTAACCGCTGGGGCGGGATTCGTCATCTCACACAGCGCTTCTTTTCTCCCGCCCTGGCTGGGCTTGCTGTTTCAGGCGCTTTTCCTCAAGTTGACAATTTCTCTGCGCGGCTTGAATAACGCCGCTCAAGAAGTGCAAACCGCCTTGCAGGACAACGACCTGCCCGAAGCCAGAAGGTTACTTTCCTGGCATTTGGTCAGCCGCGACACAACCCAACTAACGGAGTCGCAAGTGTGCGCGGGCGCAATTGAATCCGTGGCCGAAAACGCTTCAGATGGAATCGTCGCCCCGTTATTTTTCTATGCCATTGGCGGTTTGCCCGCCGCGTTGGCCTATCGCTTCGTCAACACTGCAGATTCGATGCTGGGCTACCGTGACGAATCGCGAGAATGGCTGGGGAAATTCCCTGCAAGATTCGATGACGTATTAAATTTTATTCCCGCACGATTAACAGGATTATTCATTATATTATCCGCTCCGTTTTGCAAAGCGAGCTTGGTCAGCGCTTGGAAAATCGTCTGGCGGGATTCCTCCCAAACTGCCAGCCCCAACGCGGGCGTTCCCATGAGCGCCATGGCGGGCGCATTGCAGGTAGAATTG
>JADZCC010000015.1 GCA_020851785.1 Anaerolineales bacterium | reverse complement strand
TCCAACTCCCCGATCAAGTCCACGCCCACGACCGTCACCGTCCCACCGACGGCTTCCTTCACCAACACCGCCTGCTCAATGGACTGCTCATCGAATTCGTTGAGCACGAAATCCACCGAGTCAAAGTCCACGTTGACGCCCTTCACGGGCAGGTCATCCGCAATGCTGGGGATGTGTTTGATGGCTACTACAATGTTCATTCAGGTATCTCCTTGTCGTTTTCGTCATTGCGAGACGGCGCTCTTCCGTCGAAGCAATCCCCGACTGTGTGGGAGATTGCTTCGTGGCGCTTCGCGCCACTCGCAATGACAATTAATTTCTGATTGACGCTCGTTCTCAAAAGTGCTAGAATGATTGTGAGCGGTATCGTAACGCCTGGTGACTTCGGTCACTCGTAGAGTGTCCTAGCCGTTTCTGAAATGGAACGGGAACCACCCAGACTGAAATCAGAGCCCAGGGTGAGCCGCTCCCGCGAAATCCCTTGCAAAAGGGATTTTCGTTTTAATCATTGAACAATTCCTTTCCATTTGCAACATCTTCGATGACAACCTTTGAAGCGATAATGTCGTAAAAGCGCGGGTCGTCCCGCTCGTACTTTTGGAAGAACGCCCAGGCAACCGCGTCCGCCGCCTGTAACTCTTTCCGAGACGACGAATTTTCCTGCGAGATCAGCACCACTTGCGGAAGGTCTGCAATCTCTTCGCGGATCGCCTTTTCCAATAGACGACGCAGCCGTTCGTTGGTATAGCGTTTATCGAGACAAATCTCCACACGCGACGACCGTTCCACAAGATGGCGGACTGCCCGCGCCGTCACTCGCCGATAGATTTCTTCCACGTGTTTCGGCTCGCGTCGAATCGTTCGCTGGTCTAAAACAACTGCCATGACCGTAAAATCTTCTTCTGACAACGCTTGAAGTAGTCGAACAATGGCGGCTTCTTCAAAATCTGCGGCTTTGATCTCGCCCGAAGCGATCTTCGCGCCGTATTTCTTCAAAGCCCTGCGGATCGTCAACTCGAAAACGCGGGGCTGGTTCACACTCAAAACGACAACAATCAAAAAGCGCGTCCCCGTCTTCGCGCCGACGGTTCCCGATTCATCAATGAAGGCATAAACGCTTTCGATTTCCATATTTCAGATTCTATGTCTCTAAGCACGTTTCGTGTTTATTAAGCGCATCAACCTTTTTGCGACTTCTATTTTTACGTCAACTCTTTTATTGACATTGCCTTTCGTTATACCTTCTTCCTTTAGCGATTGCCAAAGGTTGTCGGTTAATTTTTTGCCATATCCGCGAACATATTTGTAGGCAATGAAATTTCTTCCATCAGGGGTAGGTATTTTTGTTCGAGCAATATCTGCTATTTCAACAAGCCGCAACCTGTTGTCTTTCATATCAAAAAGAAAAATGCGGTCATTTAGGTGGTAACTATGCTTGGCGCCTGGAGCATACCAAGAGTAGTTTTTCTTATCCCAATTTGTAGTCTCTGAAAGTATTTTATTGGTTCGTTTTCCAAGATACCCGTCTACGCAATCGCGCCAGTAATCAACATTCCTGGGTGAAGACGTGGACAGGCTTGCTTGTTGATGGGTGGTCTCTACTCCTAGAATCTTCTTAATTTCATTTTGATTAAAACTCTTGATAGCAGGGGGCTTGTTACGCGCAGCGTCATACCTGCTGACTTGAACTGCTGATAACGAAATAGAGCGGTGCTTCCATTCTTTTTCGAAAATTTTCTTTAACTTCTGGGTGGAATTTTCGCCTCTAGGAGAAGAAATTATTAAGTTGATTTCTCCGCCACTCTGTAATCCTTCTTTGGTTAGATTAGAAGAACCGACAATGGCAATTGTTTTCGCCGAAGATTCAACTATGTAGAATTTTCTATGAAGTTGCGGGTCTCTTGATAATTTTGCAGAGAACCTTCCGCGAGTTTCATCTTGAATTTTCAATAATGTTTCCAGCGCTTTAGGTTCAGTAACGCGTTGGTACAAACCAGTAATGAACCTCACTTTGCCTTTAATTGCAACTTGTCTTAGATGTTGGGCTAATTCATCAAGACCTGATTGAGTTACAAAAGCAACAAGTATGCATACTTCTTTTGTACTTGTCTGAGAAAGCAGAGACTTCAATGTGTCCCGAAGATTATCGGGACCACTGTTTTCAATAAAATCAAAGGAAAGTGATTTAGTCTTCAAGACAAATACCTTTTAGTTTACTCGCCTCTCATAGACTTATCTAACAGTTCCAAAATATCCAACACATTCACATGCTCATTGCCCGTGGACTTGACCGCGTCTGCAAAGCGTGAGACCTCAAACGGACAAGCCACCGCCAGCACATTCGCGCCTGTAGACGCGGCTTCCATCGCGCGTTTTTCGGAGAGGCGCATGGTGGTGTGCTTGGCGGTGAATGAGTCCATCCACATGCCGCCGCCGCCACCGCCGCAGCAGTAACCGTTCTCGCGGTTGCGCTGCATTTCAACCAACTCCACACCAGGGATGGCTTCGAGCAGTTTGCGCGGCGCTTCGTACTCGCCGTTGTGACGTCCGAGATAGCAGGGATCGTGATAGGTGATCTTCTTTTCCACGGAGTGTTTGAGGAGCGGCTTGAGTTGGTCAAGGTAACGCGCAAGGAAGGTGCTGTAGTGAACGACAGGGCGTTCAAAGCCGTACTTCGGGTACACGTTCTTGAAGGCGTTCAACTCATGCGGACCTGTAACAACCATCTCGTCCCATTCATATTTATTGAAGGTCTCGATGTTTTGCTCGGTCATCATCTCGAACAGACCCTTCTCGCCAGCCAGACGCTGGGAGTCGGCGTCGTCTTTTTCTTCCTTGCCGAGAATGGCAAAGTCAATGCCGAGCGCGTTAAAGATTCTCGCCGCCGCAGCCGCCGCGTCAATGCCGCGTGGATGATACGAAGGATATGAACCGACATACCAAAGCACGCTCACTTTGCGACCCAAATCCTTGATGATCGGCACAGGCACACCCGCGGACTGAATCCACGCGTCGCGTTTGCGCTGGGGCTGTCCGAGCGGATTGCCGCTCTTGGCAGTGTTCTCGAATGCCTGCTGCAATTCCGCAGGAACAAACTTGCCATCAAGAATCGCCTGCTCGCGTGCGGCGGGCATGATCTTGACCATGTTCACTTCTTTGGGGCACACGCGCAGACAGTTGGCACAGGTGGTGCAAAGCCACAACTCGGGCGCTTCGGTCAAATCCATGCCTGTTTGGGCGTAGCGATACAACTTGCGCGGACCGTAATTCCCGACCACATCCAC
>JADZCC010000014.1 GCA_020851785.1 Anaerolineales bacterium | reverse complement strand
TGCAAATTTTGCATGGCATGGCAACCACGCACTACGCCGCCGACCGTTTGATTTACGCGCCGCTCAACGCGAAAGTGAATACGCCCTACGGCGAAAGCCCCATTGAGTGGGCGATTATGGCGGTCAATACCGCCATCCGTCACGACCTGCAACGCATGGGCTATTTTACGGAGGGCAATATCCCCGGCGTGCTGGTCAGCGTGCCGATAGAAACGACCACGCCCGAACAACTTGAAATCTTCCAGCAATATTACGACGCGCTCGCCAAAGGGGATTATGCGCGCGCCAGCAAAATTTTGTTTGTGCCTTCGATGGGCAACCAGTCTATTTTCCAGCCAGTGAGCAATGACGTGGATAAGATCGAGGTGGATCAATGGCTGATGCAGGTCGTCTGCTGGGCGTTCGGCAATAACCCTGCGGAGTTTGGGATCGTCGCCGCCAGCGGCTTGGGCGGCGCGGGTTATGTGCAGGGGATGGAAAACGCGCAATCGCGTTCGATGATCAACCCGATTAGCGGCTGGCTGAAGGCGCTCTTTGACCGCATCTTGCGCGATTGCTTCCACCGCCCCGATGCGGAATTTGTCTGGCTGGGGTTGGAGCCTGCTGAAGATGAACTGCGCCGCGCCCAAATTGATCAGGCGTATTTATCGGCGGGCGTTTATTCGCCGGATTATGTGCGCGAGCGGTTGGGCATTGCGGATAAGTATCGTCCTTCCGCGCCGCCCCCTACTCAGTATCCGTTTGCCGCGCCCATGCCGCAATTATTTGAGCGGGCGGCAAAATACGAATTGCACAATTGGCGCAGTAACGCGGTGGCGATGTTCAAAAACAGAACCAAAGAACAATTCACCAGCGATATTTTGCCGCTGGATTTTCAGAATGAAATTCGCAAGCGGCTGAATGAATGTAAAAACGCGGATGAAGTCGCGCAGTTGTTTGACGCGCTGATTCACGATTCGGAATTGAAAAAGCGGTTGCAGTCGCCGCTGGCAGTTGATCCATTGTCTGACGTAAAAACGGCGAGCGAAGCGGAATTACAGACAACCCTTACTGAGTATTTCGCGGGGCTGAAAGAACGGATTTTGCAAAATGCCATTGACGGCTGATTTTTGGGAAAGCGAAAACCGCCGCCTGCTGGCGCTCTTCCTGCCGCGCCTGACGCAAATGGCGCTGACGGGGATGCAATCTGCCGCGCGGCAGGCGGGCATTGCGTTCGATAATACGCTTTACAACCAACGCGCCGAGCAATGGGCGCGGAGTTATACGGATGATTTGCTGGCTGAACTCGGCACAACAACGGAGCGCATTGTCGGCGACGCGGTAGGGGATTGGATAAAGCGCGACGGCGCAACCATTGGCGAATTAAACGAGGCATTGACTCCCGCGTTTGGAGCGGCTCGCGCCAACGCGATAGCGGTTACGGAAACCACCCGCGCTTTCGCAAACGGACAGGAAGAAGCCTATAAAGCCGAAGGCATTACGGAATGGATTTGGCGGACGAATAAAGACGAGATGGTCTGTAAATATTGCGGCGGGGCGAACAATAAAACGGTGAAAATTGGAGAACCATTTGGACATGACGCGAAGGGCAATCCCGTCACTAAGCCGCCGTTTCACCCAAATTGTCGTTGCTGGGTTGCGCCAAAGGTAAGCAAGGATAAGAAGCCGAAATTTGAACAGGCAGTACAGCAAGCCAATACGCAGGCAAACAAGCCAATCAAGAAATTATCCGATGTTGATATTAATGCCAGAATTCAAGCTGACTTTACAAAATTTATAAACGACTTTGAAAGTGAAATATCCAAACAAAATTACGAGACGGCTGGAGCGTTCAAAGATGGGTCAAAAGTTTCAATTAAGGATGGATCAAAGAGTAGTGTTAGTTTTACAGAATCAGAAATAGATTCTTTTCGCGGCGGAGTTCTTACGCATAATCACCCTCGCGGTTCTACGTTTTCAGTTGAAGATATAAAAATGATGGCTTACGCGGAATTGACGGAAATTCGAGCGACCAATCCGAATTATGTTTATATCATGCAAAATCCAAATGGAGTCAAGATTCAAGAAAAAAATGTACGACGGGCATATAATAGATACTTAAAAAGCGCTATTATGGAAATGAAAAACGATCCATTAATAAACCCCTACAATAGAGCATGGGAAATTTTTGCCGAGAAGAACGGTTTGATTTATAGAAAGGAAGATAAAAATGCCAAAAACGAATGACGGTGGTTTTGTTCTTGACGACTCGGCTATGATAACTGAAGAACAAATGTCAATTATCATACGTCTCATACAATCGGGCAAAGAAGATCAGGCGCAAAAATACATGGATGCGATCGAGGCGTCATGGGAACTTCCAGAAGAAGAACGCCGGGAAATACCAGTACCCGAATAGTTAGTAAAAAACTAGGTCTGTATGTCTGACGTATTAGAAATCAAAGGCTTTGACGAATTGCTGAAAGCGCTCAAAGACGCGCCCAAGAAAGTCATGCCGTTTTTGAAAAAGGCGATGGCGCTTTCTGTCCGCGCCGTGCAGGAGCGCGT
>JADZCC010000013.1 GCA_020851785.1 Anaerolineales bacterium | reverse complement strand
CTCAAAATACTTGAGGACGAATGGATAGCCGAGTTGGGATAACAGCCCGTGATCGTCAAGGTGCAGGCGGGCCATGACGGGCAACTGTTCCGCTTTGAGCGCTTTGAGCGGGAAGATGGCGTAATTCATCATCGGTGAATTTTACGCCAGTCCGCGGATCAGGAGCGGCCCAAATAAATTAACCACGAAGGCCGGCAGGCGCTTCCAGATTGCGATGACGAGTTGGAACTTGGGACTCTTTTGGTTGAGCGCGGGGATTGCATGTCCTTCTGCCAGCCAGTACCAATAGTCCAGCGGACGTTTCTCCGGCGACCATTTCATTTTGAAGGTTTCGTTTCCAGAGCCAATTAAACTACGACCTAGATCAAAAGTTTGCAGTCCTTTGGAGATTCCACGCTCAATCACGGACCAATAAAAGAATTCGCCTGCATATAAAGCGCGTTTGGATTTCAGGATGTTGGCGTGTAAATTGGAAACCGTCTTGCCTTGATAAATAAAAATCCCCGCGCCCGCAATTTGAGCTTGCGCGTCGTACACGACGGCAAATTCCAAATGTTCGCCCAGATGTTCCGCCATCGTTTTGAGATAGTCCTTGCTATGATAGGGCGAGCCGAGTTCGCGCATGCTTTTTGATAAGCCCGTGTAGGCGTCTTCCAATAAGTCCAGATGGCCAAAGCGAATGGACAAGCCTTTTTTGAGCGACTTGCGGACGTGGTTGCGATGGTCGGATGAAAAAGTTTTGAGCAAATCTTCCGCGTGGGCCGGTAAATGAATCAGATAGGTGCAGTAAAGCGGGTTGGCTGTCCAGCCTGCGGGCGGGGCGGAGGCGTTGGCGCTTAATCCGCGAACGAGGGCGTACTCCACTTTGAGCTGACGGGCCAGTTGATCCGCTTCTTTGAGCAGGGCATCCCGCGCTGTTGGGTTGCGATAGGCGAAGCCGCCGTAACTTCCGTAGGGCGCGGTGACGAGGTAATGCCCGAAGATGGGATGTTTAATTTCAAGCAGGTTTAACGCGCCGCGCAGTTCGCCGTTTTCCAAAGCCGCCAGCCGATGAATTTTATATCCATACATGCGTTGGATGAAATTCGACCAGGCGTCTGAACCGGCGAAGCCCAGTTCGTTTTCAAGCGCAGCGAAACTGACTGAGTTAGTTTTTTGAATCTGCATGGATTTGCTCGTTGACGAAATCAATGACTGAAGAAGTGGGGAAGGAGCGAAGCAGTTCGTCCAGAAAGGAGGACTTATTCCAGGTAAATGGATAGAGCAGGGGATGCTGAAGCACGTCGCCCGCAATGCGTTGAAACCAGCGTTCTGGTTTGATAATTTCATAAGGATGTAAAAAGAGGATGGGGCTTAACCCCCGCTTTAATTCTTTTTCGATGATTCTAAAAACCGTTTTAGGAAACAGCCCGCTCATCATGCTGGAGGCGTAGGGAAATTCGCCGCCCAGCAAAAGGGTGGGAGTCATGTGGCGCGAGGCTTGCAATTCTTTGGGGCGTTTCCAAAGCGGGTAAGCGCTCACCGGAAATTCCCAGACGTTTCCTTTTTTGATTTGCGTTCCAGTGGGCGCGTATAAAGACGAGCTATACGTGAACTGATTTTCTTCCAGGAGCGGATAGAGCGCTTCGATGGTTTTGATCATCGGCGCGCGATAACCGCGCACCTGATATTTTTTACGCCACTCTGCCGAAGATGCGAAATCCTGTTTAATATCCGCAACCGTCGTCAATGGGCGATGCACCTGACAATGAAAGCCCACCTCATGACCGGCGTTGAAAATCTTCTGCGGTAGTTCGGGATACCACTCCACCAATTCGCCGACCAGATAAAAGGTGATTTTTTTATCCCCCAGTTTTTCAAGGATCGGGTCAAGCGCGTTGCGCGCAAAATTTTCATCTAGTTTGTGGCGTTCAGCGGAAGTTATATGATCATAGCGACGGGAAAGCGCGTACCAGGATTCGTAGTCAATCGTGAGCATTAAGCGAGGCGTGGAAGTCATTTTGTGATTATACCCGCCGTGATTTTAGGGATTGCAACCCAGCGCGGATTGAATTTCGTCCAGCGCGAGTTTTTTCCAGACCACGCACACGCCGCGCTTCATCCGGGAATCCTGCTTCAGCAATTCGAGGGATTTTTCCTGCGCCGAATCAGAGTCGCCGGTGCGCGCCAGCGCGTCAATGTAGATCAGCCATTCGTTCAAATCTTCGGGTTGATAGCCAAGCGCCGTGGCTTCGTCCAAAAGGTGGATGGTTTTTTCATAGTCTTTTAGTTGGTGCGCCAACTCGGCTTTGGTGAAATACGCGCACCAATTAACCGGCGCGGATTCGTTGAGGAAGGCCGGGCTGGCCGGGTTGGCGGAGTCTGTGACGATTAACTCTGGTCTGGAGAGCGGAATCGCCTGCGTTAATTCATCCGGCGCTTTGGCGTAGATGTCTGCGTCGCCGCGTGTGGCATCCAGGACTCGCAGGCAACCGTTGACCGGCATGTAAATGACCACGGCTTGCGAAGTACTGCCGTTAAAGGCCGTGGTTCGGTAGTTGAAGCGGATTGGGATGTTTGGCCCAAGCCCGGGCAAAGTCGAGCCGCCGATGCGTTTTTCGGTGAAGATCAGCGCGTAAGGCAGGTCAGCGCCTAAAACGAAATCCGGCGCGTAGATCCAGTTGAGCGGGCCGGTGTACGAGAGATCGGGTTCGTATTCGGTGGGGAGTTGGTAGGTGAGCAAAACGGTGTTGGCCTGCAGGACCGGAATCCGCGAGGTGAGTTGCCAGTAAAACTCTTTTTGTTTTTCCCAGTCGCGGCGAAAGACGTTGCCCGTATAAAACTGCTGACCCACGCCGAGCGCGACCAGCGCCATGTACACATACGGACGAACTTTGCCGTTGCGGATGAATAACTCAATCCACCCGATGGCGAACAGGATCGAGCCGAGCATCATCGAAACCATGAAGCGGTCGTAACCGGTTTGCAGGCGAAGCGGCAATCCGGCCGCGAGCGAAGGCAAGCGCCCGATGAGAATGCTGATTAGTCCGGTAATGATGAGGGCTGTTGAAAAAAAGCGGCTTTCATTTTCGGACGCTAGGCGCGACAGCAGGCGCGTGAGGACGAGAAACGCAACGAGGATGAGTCCAATCGTCAGCAGGGAAGTGGGCGCTGTGATAGATTTGGCCAGCAGGGTGAAAATTTGAGCCCAAATGTAAAAACAGGCCTTCCAAAGCGTATCCAGAATTTCAAGCGCCAGATTGAAAACGCCAACCGATTCGAAAGTGTTGGCTTCGTAAGAATCGTAGGGACCGAATTTGTAATAATAAATCAGCCAGGCGGCGTTTGAAATCCAAACCAGTAAATACGGCCACCAAAGTTTGAGCGTTGTTATACAGCGCTTGATTAAATTGCCATCTACAAAAAAGAAAAAGATTAACAAAACGCGCAGGCTTTCCAAGGGGAAGGAATATTCGGTGGGGTATAAACCGCAGAGTTGGAAAAGCAAAGCGAGCAAGGTATTGGCGAGCGGTTTTTCAGAGCGCAGGGCTTTGAAAGTAAACCCAAACGAAAGGACGTAAAAAATAAACGGAATGAGTTCCTGATTAATATGCGTGAGCGCCACCCAATGTTGGCTGTAGCCGGGGAAGACGATTAACAACAAGGCGGCGATAAAGGCAAACGGCTTCTTTTCAGGGAAAGCCTGACTCAAGCTCCACCATAATGAAGCGCCCATGCCAAAGCGAATGATCAGCGCGAAGATTTGCCAATATAGCGGAACGGAAGGAATCAGGCTCGTGGTGATATAGAAGATGGGGCCGAGAAACGGACGGAACTGCATGAAGCCCGGAATGAATTCATACGGGCCTTGAAATTTGGCGATCCAGGCGAAAGGCCAATCGTCCCAGTAAAAGCCGGTGAAAGGGACGAGCGGCCCATACGCGGCCAGAGTCAGCAAGGCCAAAATAAAAAGCGGAGACTTGAAGATTTTCGACATGTTAGTGAACTTGTTTGATGACGCAAAACGTCGCGCCTGCGCGGCCAACCTCTAAAATCACCGGCGCGTCTTTCAGGGTTTTCAAATCTTCATTTAGGCGTGAATTGACGAGCAGGTAATCGCCGGAACGGGCTTGGTTGAATTCCGTGCGAAAATCGCGGACGGAAAGATCCGTCCGCGCATAATAGGCGGCGATGTACGGTTCGCGTTTGACAAAGAGGACGGCGTTTTCTTCAGCTTGTTGATTGAAGCGCTCCACGGCTTCTTTGTAACAAGTCAGCCAGTAATCCGTTTCATAACTGCGAAATGCGGAGCGCGTTCCGCCGAGCAGGGAGTTGTAGTAGGCGTATTCGTAGGGATGAAGGCGCAGGATGTTGTAAATGGCGGGCAATAAAAGCGCGGCGGCAATGGCAAGGTTGAGCCAGTTGAGTTTAATCCGTTTGAAAATTTCATTCAGACCAAACCCGACAAAGATGAAGACCGGCGGCAGGATGAAGAGATAATGGCGGTAGCCATCCGCGTTGGGCGGGTTGAGGCCGACCAGCAAGGCGCAGACAATTCCGAACCAGAGGAAAATGACGAGTAGCTGTTTCCATTCTAAAAGGCGTTGCAGGCTTTGACGAAAAACTGCGACCAGCCCGATTAAAAACAAAATCCAGGTGGGTTCGGTGAAGGTGGTCGCAAAGAGGGTGGGAATGTATCGGCGCGGTAGATCGTAACCAGAAAATTCCCGGCCCATGAAAAGCATCTTCAAATTGGCGGAAGTTTCAGACATGGCTTTCAGCGTGAAGAGGAATTTCTCGATTGGGTTGCTCCATAAGAAAGGCCATAGGACAATCATCGCGACGATGGCGCTGACTCCGTAAGGGAGAAATAGCCAGACGTTTTTCCAATTTCTTTTGGTGACGAAGTAAACGGCCAATAAAAAAACGATATAGGGGGCGATGAAACGAATCGAAGTGGTGACGCCGAGGAAGAAGCCCGCCAAAATAGCGGTAGGCCAGTTTGGCTTTTCGTCCCAGGCGTCAATCATGCGCAGGCCGAGGAACATGCTGATGAGGAAGAAGGCCGCAAAGGGCATGTCTTTGGGGTTGATGAAGGCGTGATTCCAGAGGACGGGTTGGGTGGCGAAAAATGCCGTTGAAAGCGTGGCCGGCCACGGGTCCAGCCAGTGGCGTGCGAGGGCGTAGAAAAATGTCAACCCGACGAGATAAGTCAGGAAGTTGGTCAAATGCCAGGCGGAAGCCATGTCCAAATTGAATTTTTCGAGCAGGCCTTCAACCAGCCCGGCCAACAAAAGATAGGCCGGGCCGCGCGTCACATGGTCGTTGGGCGATTTGCCAAAAGATTTTTCGATCTCAAAATCGCCAGCCAGTCGCGCAGGAATGGAATAAACGTAATACGAGGATTTGCCGTAATCGTAATAGAGCGGCTCGTCCCACGACAAACCGTAATCTTTGAAGGTGAAAAGCCCGGCTAAAAATAAAACGCTTAAAAGGAAATAGAACGGAAGCTCGCGAAATTTAGGCATGAATTACTTTTGGGCGAGACGATATTGCTGGCGGGCTTTGGCTTGCTCCATGCGTTCTTTTTGAGCTTTGGTTTCGGCCAGCAGTGGCGGCACCGGTTGCGGTTTGCCGTGATCGTCCAAAGCGACATAGACGAGATAGGCGGTGTTGGTGAGGGTTTGTTCGCCGGTGATGGGGTTTTCGGCGGTCACCTTAACTTCGGTTTCCATGGAGGTCCTGCCGGTGTAGGAAACTTCGGCGTTTAAGATGACCAGATCGCCAATCCGAATTGGGTTGCGAAAGGTCATCGAGTCGATGGCGACGGTGACGACTTTGCATTGCGCGTGGCGCATACACGCCAGCGCGCCAGCTTCGTCCACCAGTTTCATAATCCAACCGCCATGCACGTTGCCGAGCAGGTTGGCGTGTTCCAGGTGCATGAGTTGCGAGATTTGAATTCGAGAGGCGCTAATGGGTTTTGATTCTGTCATGGGGATATTATACCCAGCGTGGGCATTCTATAAAGGCTGGAAACGCCGCGCTCCGCCCTGTGGGTTGGTGCGGTTTTTAGTAAGTTCTCCCTCACCCTCACCCTCTCCCATGGGGAGAGGGGACTCGGACTTGACGGCGCGCGAGATGAGTTACTGACTCATTTTTTCAGCTTTGGCGCTTTTAGTCCATATCTTGGCGTTGTTCGCCAGAGTCGACGGGGTGTAGTCTTTCCGGTTCGTCCATCAAAACATCCACCAGTGAGAGCGATAAATCGCCCATCATCGGCCCCAGCGGAACGGTGGCGGGTGGATAGACTTTTTGCGGCTTGGGCGGCGGTTTCAGGCGCGGGCGAAGCGTGCTGGTGGCGCGCTTGCGGACGATGCGCGGGTCGTTGGTGAGCGTGCCGACGTAATAGCCCATCACCGAATAGACTTCCTTTTTAGGCGTAATGAAGCCGATCCAATCTCCGGTGCGGTTATAGAGATAGGGATAGACGATAAAGGCTTCCGCGTCGCCGCGGGTGGTGTAAACGGGAATTAAAGTGGAAAGTTTGGGAGCGCTCATGCTTTTACCTCGTCGTGATAACCGTCCACGTCATTATACGTCCAGTAGCGATTTACGAAGAAGTTCCACAACATTACAATTCCGACAGCCGCCGCCAGGGTTAAGTTGCGGGCGTAGAAGTCGGCGGTGAGATAAGTGGAGTGAAAGACTTTTTCGATTAAGTTTAAAACCTGCGGCTCCACATATTTGAGAATGGGCAGGCGAATGGCCACGCCCGCCAGGTTGACGAGAAAGAACATTCCCAACTGGCTGACCAAATGGCGCGAACGCGATTCGGGATACGTCCAATGGCGATGCCAGATGAAGTTGCTCACCACCGCGCAGGCGAAGGAAATCGTCCCCGCGAAAACCAGCGACAGGTTAAATAAATGGGTGAGCAGGTTCATCACGCTAAAGTCAATCACCGCGCCCAATGAACCCACGAGGGCGAATTTGACAAAGCGCTTTTGCTCCTTGGTGGGTTTAACTTTCATGCGAGGCCCAGTTTGCTTTTGAAGAACGGGATGGTCTTGCGAATGCCTTCTTCCAGGTTGATCTTTGGCTCCCAGTTTAAGATTTCTTTGGCGCGGGAGATGTTCGGCTGGCGTTGTTGCGGGTCGCGCGCGCTCCGCGCATCTTCCACGAAGGTGATTCCGGCCGGGTTGCCGGTAATTTTGTTAATTGCTTCGGCAAATTGGAGGATGGTCATTTCAACCGGATTGCCAATGTTGACGGGAAGATGCTCGCTGGAATAAAGCAGTTTGACGATGCCATCCACGAGGTCGTCCACGTAACAGAAGGAGCGTGTCTGGCTTCCGTTGCCATACACGGTTAACGGCTGGTTGAGCAGAGCCTGTTTCAGCAGGTTGGGTAGGGCGCGGCCATCTTCTAAATCCATGCGTGGGCCGTAAGTGTTGAAGATGCGGACGATGCTGGTGTTGACGCCGTGAAAGCGGTGATAAGCCATGGTCAGCGATTCGGCGAAGCGCTTGGCTTCATCGTACACGGCCCGCGCGCCAACCGGGTCCACGTTGCCGGCGTAATCTTCCGTTTGCGGATGAACCAGCGGGTCGCCGTAAATTTCGCTGGTGGAAGCCAGCAAAAATTTGGCGTTGTGGGCGCGCGCAATGCCAAGGCAGTTGTGCGTGCCGAGCGCTCCCGCCTTCATGGTTTGAATCGGCAGGTTGAAGTAACCCGATTTGGATTGCGGGTTGGGGCTGGCGGGCGAGGCAAAGTGGAGGATGGCATCCACTTTTTCCGGCACGAAAATGTAATTTGAAATATCGCGTTTGTAGAAGGTGAATTTTTCATTCCCCGCCAAATGCGCGATGTTATCCGAGTTGCCGGTGATGAAATTATCCATGCCGATGACTTCATGTCCGTCGCCGAGTAATTTGTCGCTGAGATGAGAGCCGAGAAAACCTGCCGCGCCGGTGATTAAAATTCGCATAATGCCTCTGTGTTCATTTTTTTATTTCCAATCCATCCGGCTGATTAACCCGTCGCCGGTGACTTGATAGGCTGTGCCGTTTGCGCTGTTTACCAGCCACAAATTGCCCTGATAACTGACCGCAATAAAATTTTCGCTTTGCCCTTCCAGCGGGGCGGGCGACCAGACTGGCGTTTGCGGCTCGATGCCGCTCGCGTCTGCCGGTGGGAACAAGGCCCGGGCGTTGGACCCGTCCCGATCCATGACCATTAATCGGTAGCGGCTGGTTTCGCTTTGTTCGATGAAGATCGCCTGTAAATAGGCCACCTGAAAACTGCGCTCGCGCCCATCCGGCTGAAGCGGCGAGGCGGACGGATACGCAAACATGCCGGTGGAGCCGACCATCGCGGACACGTCTGCGTCATTGCTGAAGGAGTACGCGGAGAGGTCAAAGAAGGGCGACTCTTCGTTGGTAATGGGCGCGGGCGCGGGCGCGTGCGAAACATAATATAAAGTTTTGTTGTCGCTTCCCCAGGCCAGCGGCGGAATCCAGGCCCAATCGCTGTGGGTGTTCAATGGCGTGAGGTTGGCCAACGGCTTGAGGTAGCCGCCATCCTGATCCACGAGACCCACTTGATCGGGTCTGGCGTAGGCCAGGCGGCCGTCCGCTGAGAAGGCGAAGGACATGCCCCACCAGCCATACACGCCGCCGCTGTTGGCGTCCAATAATTTGCGCGGGCTTCCGCCGGTGACGCTGACGCGGTATAGATCGTTGTTGGCCTGCCAGCCGGGGGCCGCGCTTCGCGGCTCCACAGTGGAGTAGGCGATGGAGTTCGTCCCCGGAATCCAGCCTGCAAAATGCACGACGTTATAGGCCTGCAACCAGATCGGTTTGGGTTCGATGTTTTTCGTGCGCACGGCCCAGAGCGTGTTAATTTCTTCATCCAAAGGTTTCTTGGATTTGCGCGTGAAGATTAAATATTCGCCGTTGGGGGAAAGGGAAAAGATACGCCCGTCCAAATCTCCCGTGCTGACGATTAATCGGCGGTTGGCGGTGGAGCCTTCCATAATCCAGGCGTTGCCGCCTGCCAGATACACCAACGAGCCGGGGATGTTCAGCGGCGTAAATGAGGCTTGCGCGCCGACCATTACAATTTCCGGCAAGGCTTCGGTTAAGACGACGGTCTTGACTGCGTTTTTGCTGACCTCTACGCCGTTTTCGAGGATGCGGCGATAGGTCACTTCTTGCGAGCCGTTAATCCCGGCTTGCACCAGGCGGGTTTCGCCTTCGGGCAGGGTTTCATTGCGGACGAGTTGCCTTTCATACGGCACAACGACTTGTTCAGTTTCAAAAACTTCTTCCACGCGGGTCAGGTGAATCACATCGCCGTCTGTGAGGATGGCATAAAACGGCGGTTCGGAGCGGTCCAGACTTCCCGGGGTAATGCCCGCGCTTTGCAAGGCCTGCGTTACCGTACTGCCCGATGGAACTTTCACTGACGCAGACGTTCCGTCTGTGTTGATGGTGATGGTCATCTCGTCGTTAATTTGTGGCGAGCGACAGGAAACCATCAGCAGGGAAAATGCCAATAGATAAGCGAGCAGACCGGGGCGAGGTGGGAGCGGGCGCATGTCGCGGTATAATCCGTCCGCTATTTGATCCTTCCAGTGAGAGTCAGTATGCCGTCGGCAATCGAAATGGTTTCAATGCGGATGCCGGTGGCGACCGGGCCCAGCGAACCCATGAAGGCTTCGGTGATGACGGAGCCGATGGCCTTGGTGACGCCTTCGGGCGCATCCACCGGGCCGAAATCTGCTGTGGCGATGCTGACAGTGGGTAGCCCCGTGGCCGGGTCCACGCCCACGTTCATGGTCACCAGCATGTTGGCCGTGAAGTAGCCTTGCTGGATTTTTCCGTATAGTTGAATTTGCCCGTTTTGCAGTAGGACTTGCGGGTCGGTGAACGGCGGGTCGGTTTGGGCTTGGATTTTTTGCGCGAGATATGAAGTCAGTTGCGCTTCAGTGATTTGAACCGTAATCACGCCAGATTCGGCTCCGGCAGTTAACGCTGAATCAAATTGGGCCTGCATGGTGGCAATGTCGTCCGCCGAGGTGGGGATGACCTGCGTGGGGTAGTCTGGCCCGCCCACGGCAATGGAGCAAGCCAGAGCGCTGAAGGCGCTGAAGATGAGTAGGAATTTTGTGGTTGTATTCATGGAATAACCCTGTAAAATAATTTAAGCGGAGCAATTATAGCATGAGCGAATTACAAAGTATTCCCGCGCCGGAATCGGCAATTGAATTGTCACTTGCCGCCAAACTGGAGGCGATGTTGTTTGTTTCAGCCGAGCCGGTGGCGCTCGCGCAGTTGGCCGCGGCGTTGGAGGTCAGTTCCAGCGTGGTGGAGAAAGGCTTGAAAGAATTGGAAGAAGCGCTGGTCAAACGCGGCTTGCGGTTACAACGCAATGCCGGGCGCGTGCAAATGACGACTGCGCCCGAAGGCGCTTCGTTGGTGGAGAAATTTCTTGGCTTGGAGGCGGTGACGCATTTAAGCCGCGCCGCGCTGGAGACGTTGGCGATCATCGCTTATCAACAGCCGTGTACGCGCCCGCATGTCGATTCGGTGCGCGGCGTGAACAGCGACGGCATGATGAAAAGCCTGTTGAGTAAGGGGCTGATTCAGGAAGCTGGGCGGGCGGAGGGTCCGGGCCGTCCGATTTTATACTCCACTTCGCCGGAGTTTTTGCAACACTTTGGGTTAAGTTCCATCATCGAACTGCCGCCGCTGGTTTTGCAAACAGAAGTGGAAAGCGAACATAACGAGTTGCTGAAAGGGTAAGCCATGCAGGAGAGACTTCAAAAATTACTGGCGCAGGCGGGTTATGGCTCGCGCCGCGCGTGTGAGGAGTTCATCATCGCTGGGCGCGTGCGCGTGAACGGGGAGGTGGCGGAACTTGGCCAAAAGGCGGACTTGTCCATTGACAAGGTGACGCTGGACGGCAAAGCCCTGCCGAAGCTGGAAGCGCTGACGTATATCGCGTTGTATAAGCCGCGTAACGTCATCTCCGCTTCGGAGGATCAGGAACGCCAAACCGTGCGGGATTTGATTCCGCTCGACGGGCATTTGTATCCGGTGGGGCGTTTGGACTTTGATTCCGAAGGCCTGATTTTGATGACCAACGACGGCGACTTGACGAACAAGTTGACGCATCCGCGCTACGGGCATGAAAAGGAATATCGCGTTTTGTTGGCGCGCCGCCCAGACGAAGAGCAACTTGCCACCTGGCGGCGGGGCGTGATGTTGGAGGAGGGCTACCAAACCCAGCCTTGCGACGTGCGTTTTGTTTCCACTTCTGGAAAAGGCGCCTGGGTGCGCGTGGTGATGGGCGAAGGCCGCAAGCGCCAAATCCGCGAGACGGGTAGATTGCTCGGCTTGCCGGTGGTCAAAATCATCCGTATGCGAATTGGCTCACTGCGGCTGGGAAATTTGAAACCTAAAGAATGGCGCTACCTGACCGAAGAAGAAGTGACCGAGTTGAAAGGCGGAAGTTCAGCCGCGAAAGTTTCATACCCCACAAGGAAGCCTGCCGCTAAAAGAGTTTGGAATAGAAATAAAGCGGATTCGGGCGCGACTGAAAAGAAACCCTGGCTAAAAAAGGATGAAGGCCGCAAGCCGACGGCTAAAAAGAGTTGGCCGAAAAAGGATGAGACTGGCCGGCCGCCTGCCAAGCGGGATTGGCAGAAAAAAGACGAAACCCGCAAAGCGCCAGTCAAAAAGAGTTGGCCAAAAAAAGATGGGGCCGGTTCTCCGCCCAAACCTGAAAGAAATAAGCCGCGTAGAAAATAATAAAAACGGGATTGTGCAAACAATCCCGTTTTTTGGTTAACGTTACGAGCTATAAAAGTTCATCATCCAGTCAATGGAATGATAACCAGCATAGGCGAACAGCGCCATTTTGATGGTTTGTCCAACCCAGCAGGCCAGCAGGAATTGCCACAGCGGAATTTTTGAAATTCCCGCCGCCATGCCCGCCAAGTCAAAAAATGGGTTGGGGATGGCCGAAAGGATGAGGATGACCCACGCGCCATATTTTTTGACCCACGGGTAGATTCGGTCGTAAACTTTTGTATTCTCAACCATCGCCTGCCCGCTATAGCCAGCCAGATAACCGGTCAGTTCGCCCAGCGCGCCCCCGGCTCCGGCGGCGAAGGCCACGCCCACAGGGTTGAAGATGCTTCCCATCGCAAAGACAATCGCCACGCCCGGCGCCGGTAGGATGATGGTGGCGTTGGCCACGAGCATAATCAGGAAAATGCCCGGATAGCCATACGTGGAAAATTCCTCCACGCGGTCGCGGATGCTGTAAATGTAAACGGTAATGCCAACGACCGCGAGAAGCGCAAGGAGCCGAAGGAGATTTGTCCAAATTGCAGGTTTGGATTTACCCTGCAACTTTCCACTTTCAATCTCTACCCTTCGATCTTCAACCTTTTTTTCGGCCGAACTAGCTTTCTTCAATCGTAACCTTGATGATTTTTACAGCGGGCGCGTTTGGGTTGCCCGGGTCGCGCGGGGGGATGGACATCAGCACATCCAAGCCTTCCACAACCTGCCCAAACACGCTATGACGATTATCCAAATGCGGAGTCGGCAAATGCGTAATGAAAAATTGCGAACCGTTGGTGCCGGGTCCGGCGTTGGCCATGGAAAGCACGCCCTGCTTGTCGTGGCGCAGGCTGGCATGAAACTCATCTTCAAATTTATAGCCGGGGCCGCCGCGGCCGGTTCCGGTGGGGTCGCCGCCTTGGGCCATAAAGTTGGAAATTACGCGATGAAAAATCACGCCGTCGTAATAGCCTTCGCGCGCCAGAAAGACAAAGTTGTTCACTGTCTTGGGGGTTTTATCGGCGAACAACTCAATTACCATCGTGCCTTTATCGGTTTCCATGTGCGCCTTGTATTGTTTGGCGGGGTCAATTTGCATGGCGGGTGGGGTCGTCCATTGTTTGGTCATCGTGATCTCCTTGATCTAAGTTTATTGTAACAACGATTCGATGCGCGCTACCACCATATCCAACGCGGCGGTATTATGCCCGCCTTCGGGGATAATCACATCGGCATAGCGCTTGGAAGGTTCGACAAATTCCAGGTGCATGGGGCGCACGGTATTTTGATATTGCTGAATGACCGACTCTGTGGAGCGGCCTCGTTCGGTCAGGTCGCGGTGCAAACGTCGAATGAAGCGCAAGTCCGCGTCGGTGTCCACAAAAATCTTCACGTCAAACCATTTGCGTAATTCAGGATAGACGAAAATCAAAATGCCTTCCACTAAAATCACATTGCTGGGGTAAACCGTAAAGGTTTCGGCGGTGCGTCTATCAGTAGTGAAATCGTAAATTGGAACGGCAACCGGCTTCCAGTTCCGTAACGCCGCGATGTGCTCAATCAGCAGTTCGGTTTCCAGCGAGTCTGGATGATCAAAATTAAGTTCCGCGTGGCGCGTGGAAGGCAGGGCGGATAAATCTCGATAGTACGAATCCTGTTGCAGGTAGGCGATGCGCTCGCGCCCGACGCGTTTGAGGATTTCATTGGCGACGGTGGTTTTTCCAGAGCCAGAGCCTCCGGCGATTCCGATCGCTAGCGGGGTTTTTGAATTCATCAGCGGATGGATTGCGCGGCGGGCGGCCCAGACTTAACTGAAACTGGACCGCCAACCCGTAACATTTGCTACGCTCAAACGCCAAAGCTGTAAGCGATGCCCACCGTGCCGGGGCCGGTGTGCGTGCCAACCACGGGGCTGACTTCCGAAAGGATGGATTCAACCGGCTTGAATTGTTCCACGCCACGCGCAAGCAGTTTTTGCGCGTCCTCCTCAGCGTTGGCGTGCAAAGTACCCAACCGAACGTTTGATTTTCCGGCGACCTTTTCGCCAACCAATTCCAGCAAGCGATCATGCGCCTTGGATTTGGTGCGAATGCGATCCATCCCTTCGACCTTGCCTTCGTTCAATCCCAAAATGGGCTTCAGGTTGAGCGCCGAACCGATGAAGCGCTGTGCGCCGCCGATTCGCCCGCCGCGATGAAGAAATTCCAAAGTGTCTACTGCAAAGAAGATTCCCGAATTTTCTCTGGCTTGTTCGGCAGTTTTGATACACTCCTGCACCGAAGCGCCGCCCGCCGCCGCGCGCGCCGCGGCCAAGGTGATGAACCCCAGCGCCAGCGAGGTGGAAAGGCTGTCCATCAGCGTAACTTTATCTCCGGCGCTTCCCATTAAATCTTTCGCCTGCGAAGCGGATTGCAACGTGCCCGATAATTTTGAAGAGATGAAGACGCCCAGCACGTCAAAGCCCTGATCCACCAGCGGCTGAAAAGCGGCTTGCATGACCGCGGGCGTGGCCTGCGAAGTGGAAGGCATAACCTTGGCGGTTTTGAGGCGCGTGTAAAATTCGCCGGGCTGAATATCCACGCCGTCGTTGAACGTTTCGTCGCCCCAGATCAGGATCAATGGGGTGATCGAAAGGTTATACTGCTGGAGATATTCCTTGGGTAAGTATGAAGTGCTGTCAGTCACAATCGCAATTTTAGACATGGTTTCTCCGAAAAAAGTTTTTTGGGCTGGCTCTTGCGTCAATTCTACCCGTAATGGGGGATTGCGGGGATGAAAAAAATGATTGCCGCGCTCATGGTATAATTTCCTTCCGAATTGGAAATGATGCGTAGAATTTTAAATAGGAGCCTATTTTGGCCTTCAACCCTATCAACTGGCTGTTAGGCCTTTTTTCTCTTGATATTGCGATAGACCTCGGCACCGCGAACACGCTGGTTCACGTTCGCGGAAAGGGGATTGTCATCAATGAACCTTCCTGGGTAACCGTTGACAAAAAACTGCGTCAGCCGCTGGCGATTGGCCTTGAAGCGAAAGAAATGGTCGGGCGCACGCCCGGCAACGTCATGGTCGTACGCCCAATTCGCGATGGCGTCATCTCCGAGTTTGACGTGGCGCAGGTGATGCTTGAATATTTCATTGGCAAGGTGCACGAACAAAGCATGGTGCCGCTCCCGCGCCCGCGCGTGATTGTGGGTTTGCCCACCGGCGTAACGGAAGTGGAAAAGCGCGCAGTTTATGACGCGGTGATGGCCTCCGGCGCGCGTCAGGCCATGTTGATTGAAGAGCCGATCGCGGCCGCGCTCGGGGCTGGCCTGCCAATTGGAGAGATTCGCGGCTCGATGGTGGTGGATATCGGCGGCGGCACCACCGAAGTGGCGGTCATGTCCATGAGCGGCGTGGTCGCTTCGCGTTCCCTGCGCGTGGCTGGCGATGAAATGAATCAAGACATCGTTCAGTATTTGCGTAATAAATACAATTTGCTGGTAGGCGAAGGCATTGCCGAACAAGTGAAATGGCAAATCGGCTCCGCCTATCCTTTACAACCGGAAAAGACGATGGAAGTGCGCGGACGCAACCTCGTTACGGGTTTACCCGAAACAGTCGAGGTCTCGTCCATTGAAATCCGCGAAGCGCTATCTACCTCCGTGCAGGTGATTTTGGATACTGTCCGCGACGCGCTGGATGAAATCCCGCCCGAAATCGTGGCCGACTTGATGGACATTGGCATTTGTTTGGCCGGGGGCGGCGCATTGCTTCAGGGTCTGGCGGAAAGACTAACCGATGAATTGAAACTGCGCGTTTGGGTGGCGGAAGACCCGCTCACCTGCGTGGTGCGCGGCGCGGCCATCATCTTTGAAGACTTGCCAGTCTTGGAACGTTATTTAGTGGGACTTGAACGCGGTAGCACCCGTCACATCCCCGGATAAATTTATGTTATGCTGGTGAAGGAGCCTTTGCCAGTTTAAACGCCATGAATTCCCGTTCTCTGCAAACAACGATTATATTTTTAGTGGTGGGCGGTATTTTGATTCTGGCGCTGGGCGGCTTCTTTGGACCGGTTTCCCAGCGGCTCGACCTTAGCCTGATTCAACTCCAAACCTGGTTCGCCTCCCGCTTTCAAGGGATGCAGGACTTTTTCACCGCCCCGCGCGATATCGTCTCCTTGCGGGCGCGGAATGCCGAGCTGGAAGCGCAAGTCTCCCGCCTGCAAACGCAGGTGATTGAACTCCAGCAACGCGTGAACGAAACTGAAATCCTCGCCGCGCTGGTGGATTTTTCACGCACCAATCCAGAGAGTTCCTACAAGGCGGCCGCAGTAATCGGCCGCGACCCAAGCCCGTTTTTACATTACATCATCATCAATCGCGGTTCAAACGACGATATTCGGCGGGGGATGCCGGTCGTCACCAATCAAGGCCTGGTGGGGCGCGTGGATGCAGTCATCGCCGATGCGGCCCGCGTGCAGTTAATCACCGACCCGGCTTCGGCGGTCAATGTCTATTTGCAAAACGCAGATACCAATGCTGTTTTACTTGGCTCGGTCACCGGCGACATTTCGCTGGATATGATCTCGCAAAACGCCGTCGTCAAGCCCAGCGATTTAATTCTCACCTCTGGGCTGGGCGGAGGGTATCCGCCAGACTTGATTGTGGGGCAGGTGGTGACGCTTCGCGCGCTGGAATTTGAATTGTTCCAGCAGGCCACAGTTCAACCGGCGGTGGATTTCTCGCGTTTGGACATTGTGCTGGTGATTACCAACTTCCGCCCGGTGGATATTGCTCCGCTGGAACCCTAGCGCGGGTTAATGAATGCGTAATCTGATTGCTTTCCCCGTGCTCTTACTGGCCATCATCCTCCAGTCCTCCATCGTTAGTCAGGTAAAATTAATTGCAGGCTACGCGGACTTGATGTTGATTGTGCTGGCGGCCTGGGCTTTGCAGGAGCAAGTTAAATCGGCCTGGCATTGGGCCATTGTCGCCTGCATGTTTACGGCGTTTGTGTCGCACATGCCCTGGTGGATTCTTAGCCCCGGATATCTGGCGGTGGTCTATCTGGCCCAGGCTTTGAGAAAGAGAGTCTGGCAGGCGCCTTTGCTGGCCATGTTTAGCGTAACTTTTGCAGGCACGTTAATCGCGCATTTGATTTCCTTTGTTGCTTTGAGGCTCTCCGGCGCGCCCCTGCCTTTTAGCGACGTGGCCGGGTTGATTACGTTGCCGAGTTTGTTGCTTAATATGCTTTTTGCCATTCCAACGTATACGTTTATTCGTGATTTGGCGCGTTGGGTTTACCCGCTTGAGGAGTAATTAATGAGTTCCAATTCTGCTTCGCATCCTGTGCGCTTTGAGCGCTGGCGGCTTGGCTTTGTGTATGCGGCGATCTTCCTCGGATTAACCGGCCTGTTATCGCGCCTGGTCTATTTGCAAGTGGTGCAGGGCCAAAATTGGGTCATTCGCGCCACAGATAATTACACTGAAAAAGTTAGCGTGCCCGCCGCGCGCGGCATCATTTACGACCGCAACGGCTACATCCTGGCCCGCAACATCGCTTCCTATAACATTGTCATCACGCCCGCCAACCTGCCGGATTCTGAAGCGGATATTCAAAACATCTACCGCGAACTGTCAGATTTAATTGACGTACCGGTGGGCGGGCCGGTTACTGAAGAATCGCTTGAAAACGCAAAACTATTTTCGGCCTGTGTGCCTGGCCCGGGCATTGCCCAAATGGTGGGCCTGCAAGATTCGCTCGCGCCCTACAGCCCCGTCAAGATAAAATGCAACGTCTCTGAAGAGATCGCCAGAACCGTTCAGGAAAGAAGCGCGGATTGGGAAGGCGTCACTGTGGAGGTGGAGCCGATTCGAGATTATCCAACCGGCGCCCTAACCGCCAATTTGATTGGTTTTCTCGGCCCCATTCCTGCCACGCAGGAAAAGGAATATGAGGAACTGGGCTTTGTGCTTAACCGCGACAAAGTTGGTTACTCTGGCGTGGAGGCTTCCATGCAGGACGTCTTAGCCGGTCGGAACGGCTCGCGCGTTGTAAAGGTGGATGTGGCCGGTCAGGAACTTTCCAACTTAAGCGCGCCCTTGGCCCCCGTGGCTGGGCATAATATTTACCTGACGATTGATACGCGCCTGCAAGCCATTGCAGACGCTTCCTTGAAGGAAGAGATTCGCTTTTGGAACACCTACCTGCGGGAGATCCGTATTTCCAGCGGCGTGGTGATTGCCATGAACCCAAAGACGGGCGAGATTCTGGCGATGGTTTCCTACCCGACTTATGAAAACAACCGCTTTGCCAGAATTATCCCGGCGTATTATTATCAGCAATTAAGCCAGGACCCCACCAAGCCGCTTTTGAATAACGCCATCTCGGCCGAATTTCCGCCCGGCTCCGTATTTAAGCTATCCACTGCCACTGGGGCCTTCAATGAAGGCATTATAGACTTAAGTACAATCGTGGACGCGCCGGGTAAGTTGGAGCTTTGCGAAAAGTTTAATCCCAACGACCCCTGTACCGGCTTGAACGTGCGTCCTTTCGTGGATCACATCTACGAGAAGAAGCCGGAAGGTTTTGGACCAATCAGCTTTTTGCAATGTATCGCCTTTTCCAGCAACGTTTGCTTTTATAAACTGGGCGGCGGTTATTTTGATCAAATTAAGCAGGGTGGGTTGGGCATTGAACGTTTGGGGCAGTATGCCGAAGCGCTGGGTTATAACCGCCGCTCCGGGATTGAGCTATTTGGCGAGCAGGATGGCCTCATCCCTTCGCCAGCCTGGAAGCGCGTCAACACCGGCGAAAACTGGTCCACCGGCGATACCTATATTGCCAGCGTGGGGCAGGGCTATGTGCTGGCCACGCCTTTACAGGTTTTGATGTCCGGCGCGACGATTGCCAACAACGGGAAACTGATGCAACCGACCATTATTCGCCAGGTGACGGATGGAGAAGGCAAACTCTCGCCGTATTGGTTTAACCCGGAAAGTTTTGCGACAACTCCTTTTGAAGCCGATGGCAGTTATCAAATTTCTCCATTTACCCCGAACCTGAAATGGGATGTAACCGTCACGCCGCTGATCAAGGGCTATTCCTGCGATAACGGATACTGTAGCCTGACCGATGAATTGAAAACGATCAGCCCCGAAGCGATTGCCGCAGTGCGCGCCGGAACGCGTCTGGCGGTCACTTCCACCCCGTTTGGCACGCTCTATAAAATCTTCAATAACTATCCCATTGCGGTGGCGGGCAAGACCGGCACCGCCGAATATTGCGACGATGTGGCTCGTAAAAAAGAAAAGTGTAATTTTGGCGCCTGGCCCACACACGCCTGGACGCTGGCTTACGCTCCGTACGACGACCCGGAAATTGTCGTTGTAGCTTTTGCCTATAACGGCGGCGAAGGCGCCAGCGTGGCCGCGCCGATTGTTCAAAAAGTAATCGAAGGATATTTTGAATTGAAGGCGATTGATCTGGCGCAGGGCAACCAGCCGCTTGGGCAGTAAGCCCCATTTCTCATTCAGGTATAATTCAAAAATATTTTAAGCGGATGGCTGGATGAATCAACTGACTGCATTGGTGCAAATTAAAGGAATTCGAGACGGCTTGCTGGCGGCCTTTACGGACGCTCCGTGGGACGAACAAAAGCAGGCCTTGCTGGCCCAAATTGACGAGAAGCCCGCTTTTTTTCAGGGCGCGCGCCTGGCCATGGATGTAGGCGCGCAGATTCTCAAAGTGAACGATCTGGTGGATTTGCGCGATTTCCTTTCTGAACGGAACGTTTCCCTGTGGGCGGTGATTAGCGAATCGCCCATTACCGAGCAGACCGCTCAATTGCTGGGGTTGGCTACCAGAATTTCCAAGCCGCGCCCGGAAGAGCGTAAACAAACCCTCGAGGCCAGCGACGAGTCGGCTCTGTTTATCAACAAGACGCTCCGCTCCGGCACGCGCGTTGAGTTTCCCGGCAATGTCGTCGTCGTTGGCGACGTGAACCCCGGCGCGGAAATAATTGCGGATGGAAATGTAATTGTTTGGGGGCGGGTTCGCGGTATGATTCATGCGGGCTGTCGCGGCAATCGTTCGGCGATGATTTGCGCGTTGGACCTTTCCGCCACGCAGTTGCGAATTGCCGATGAAGTTTCCGCCGTGTTGAAACCGCAAAAAGACCCCAAGCCTGAAATTGCCAGCATTAACAAGGAAGGCCGTTTACAAGCCGAGCTTTGGCAAACAGGCTAAATCATTTTTTAGGAATAGGCTATGACCGCTCAAGTGATCACCGTGACTTCTGGAAAAGGCGGCGTGGGCAAAACCACCGCCGTGGCCAACCTGGCCAATGCGCTCGCCATGGATGGCAAACGCGTCGTTTGTATTGACGGCGATATTGGACTGCGTAATTTGGATGTGGTCATGGGGCTGGAAAACCGCATCGTCTACGATCTGGTGGATGTGATTGAAGGCCGGTGCAAGTTGAAGCAGGCGATGATTCGCGACAAGCGTTACCCGGAATTATATTTAATCCCCGCCGCGCAAACCCGCGACAAGAATGCGGTTTCTCCCTCAGACATGGTGCGCATCTGCAACGACTTGCGCCCCGACGCCGACTTTGTCATCATTGACTCGCCCGCGGGAATTGAGCGCGGCTTTCGCAACTCAATCGCGGCGGCCGACCGCGTCCTCGTCGTGACCAACCCCGAGGTCAGCGCGGTGCGCGACGCCGACCGCGTGGTGGGCATTCTGGAGGCGGAAGAAAAAGGCAGTCCGGCTTTAATTTTGAATCGTCTCAACCCGGCGTTGGTCAAAAATAACGACATGCTTTCGGCGGAAGACGTGTTGGATTTGTTGGGCATCCAGTTGATTGGCATTGTGCCGGAGGATGAAACCGTCATCATCGGCTCCAATCGCGGCGCGCCGGTGGCCGCCGATGGGAAAAGCCGCGCAGGACAGGCGTTTAGGAATATCGCCAAGCGCCTGCAAGGACAGGATGTGCCGTTTATGGATTTGGAGCCGCAGGGCGGTTTGTGGTCGGCGCTTCAGAAAATTACCGGGAGGAAGTAGCGATGGACTTCTTCACACGCAAACGAAGCAGCGCTTCCAGCGCAAAAGAAAGATTACGGCTGGTTTTGATTCACGACCGCACTGATTTAACCCCGGAAGAAATGGAAGCCCTCAAAGACGATTTATTGAAAACCATTGCCCGGCATATTGAAATTGATCCAGAGACGATTCAAATTGGCTTGGAAAAAGATGGGCGCGAACAAAGGTTGGTTGCAGATATTCCGCTTCGCGGAAATGCGCGCCGCCGCACAGGATAGTTGGCATGTCTCGTCCGCTCTCATGGAGAAATTTTGACTTTCTCCTCTTAGGGGCTGTAGTTTTGGCCTCGGCCTTTGGCGTGGCCATGATTCGTTCCGCCATTGCCGGTAACGAAGAACTGATTACCTATCCCACCCGTCAGACCTATTTTTTAATTGTCGGCATTGTGGTCATCTTTATCCTTGCCGGTATTGATTATCGCTACTGGCTGTCCATCCATTGGCCAATCTATCTGGTGATGATGGCCTTTCTCATCTCGCTTTCCGGGTTGGGGCAGGCGACCTTCGGCGCCAATCGTTGGTTTCAAATTGGCGTGCTTTTTTTGCAACCGACCGAGTTTGCCAAGATCGTCATCATTTTGATTTTGGCGCGCTATTTTGAAAAGAGTCAATTTCAACCGCGCGACCTTAAGTGGCTGGGTTTAAGTTTGCTCTGGACGTGGGGCCTGCTCATTTGGATTTTGCTTCAACCCAATTTGAGCAATGTCATCGTCACCATGGTGATCTGGTTCTTTATGGTTTGGATGAATCGAATCGAATTGAAAACCCTCTTTTGGATGGGCGTGTCCGGCCTCGCAGGTGCAGCGCTGGCTTTTCCATTTCTGGCAGATTATCAAAAACAGCGCGTCATCACCTTCCTCTTCCCAGACCCCAACGCCAGTTATGGCGCCATCTATAACGTGCAACAAGCGCTGATTGCAATTGGTTCGGGCGGCTTGTGGGGCAAGGGCTTGGGTCATGGCACGCAAACGCAACTGCGCTTTATGAAAGTGCGCCATACGGACTTTATTTTCTCCGTCATTTCGGAAGAGTTTGGGCTGATCGGCGCCATCCTGGTGATTGCCACCATCGGCTTTGTCGTCTGGCGCTGTATCCGCACGGCCCAAAAAGCGCGCGACGTTTCCGGCTCGATGATTGCCCTCGGCGTGGCGACTTTGCTCTTCTTTCAAGGCGCGGCCAACCTGGCCATGAATATGAATCTCATTCCGGTTTCCGGCTTGCCTCTGCCGTTCTTCAGTTATGGCGGCTCTGGCTTAATGTCGCTGATGGTCTGCGTGGGGCTGGTCGAAAGCGTGGCCATGCGCCACAAAACCATGGACTTCTGACGACGCTCAATTATTTCTGCATTTCAACTTTCTTTTGATGAAAAAAACTTACGCGCTTCTGTTTACCCTCTTCCAAGTTATCGCCATTGGTTATTATGGCTATGTGCGCATCCACAATGCAGAGCGCGTCAAAGAGCCGCGCAGTTTTGGCGATACGGGAGAGTACCTGCATAACGCCAGTCTGCCGGTCTTCTCCCGTGAATTTTGGACCGACCTGCGCGCTCCCGGCACAGCGCTGTTTTGGAAAACTGTAGGCTCGGACCCGGAACGCATCTTTCAACTGCAACTCTATTTTTCAATCTTTGCGTGGGCGGCTTTGGCTTATTGCGCTACGCAGGCAGTCGCTTCAAATTGGCTCAAACCGCCGCTGTTCGTTCTCGCGCTGGCCTTCAGCCTCAGCCGCGACATCTTTATGTGGGACCCATTTTTAGGGAGCGAATCCATCGCGCTTTCGTTTATGGCGCTCTTTCTGGCCGCGGCGTTTTGGCTTTTGCGAGAATGGAAAGCGTATAAACTGATTCTGCTTTTGTGTTTTGCGGTGGGCATGACGTTGACCCGCGACACCTTCGCTTATTTATTGTTGATGATTGCGCTGATCAACCTGCCCGTGTTTGGGCTGGGCAAAGCGCGTTCTAAAGCGTTGGCGCTGAGCTTTGCATTTCTCCTCATCTTTGGAATCAGTTCGCGCCTTGCCGAATTGGGTTTGCGCCCCTATCGCGCCATCCTGATGAACACCGCCCTTCGGATTTATCCATCGGACGAATACACCAATTACTTCCGCGAACATGGAATGCCAGTGGACGAGCGGTTGGTGGAAATGTCGCGCAACCCGGAGGCGGGCCAAAAATTTGCAGTCAACATCGCCCTGACCTTTGACGCGGATCAGGCGGGTTATCGTCAATGGGCCCAAGAGTCGGGCCATGCCCAATATTTGCGCTTCCTCTGGTTTTTCAAGGCGGATACGTTTCAAAAAGTTTTCACGGAAACCGCCGGGCAAAGTTTTTATCCCGACGTTTTCTACTACACCGCCACCGGCTATCGCCCCATCCTCAAAGATGCGCGCCTGGCGGAGTTGTTATATCCAACGCGCTTCGGCCTGTTTTTCTTTTTCATCGCCAATCTCTTGGCCGCTTTCTTCATTCCCATTGCCTGGCGCGAACAAAAAAGCGTCTGGTACATTCCGCTCCTGATGATTTTACTTTCCTATCCGCAGGCGGTTTTGGTTTGGGCGGCAGACCCCAACGACATTGCGCGGCATTCCGTTTCCCATAACATCCTCATGCGTCTGGGCGTGTGGTTTCTTTTGTTCTTTGTGTTGGATTTTCTGATTCCAAAATATTCCGCCCAATTGAGATTTCTCAAGCCCGCAAAAGATTCTGCTTAATGCGCCACGCCGCCCGCCGCGCGGAAGGTTGCTCCCGCGCAACCGGCCTTTTCCTACCCTTCAGAGATTGCAACTAAAATCCCAACGCCGATCAAAACCCCGCCAACCAAAAACAACGGCGTGATGGTTTCAGCGAGGAAGAACCATCCGAGGAGCGTCCCTACAATCGGCTGGGCAAAGAACGTCAGCGAGGCCACGGAGGCGGGCAATTCGGCGAAGGCGTAATTCCACAAATACATCGCGAGCGCGGTGGAGATAATTCCCAAAAATAACAGCCCGCCGACGATGCCCAGCGTAATTTGACCGATCCCTTGCGTGTTCACTTCCCAAATCCCAAACAGCAGGCTCGAAGGCAGGCCGCCTAAAAACATCACTGCGCTGGAAATCAGGAGCGGAGCGTTTTGGCTGACTTTGCGAACCAGCGTTGAATATAGCGCCCAGGTGAGCGCTGCCATCAGTAAACAAATATTGCCCCAAAATAAAGTGGGGGAGAGTTCTGCGTTGCGCGGGTCAATCACGGCGACGACTCCCAGCGTTGCAACGAATAGGGCGATAATTTTGCGGGCGGTGTTTTTCTCGCCAAGCAGAAACGGCGCAAAAATTAAAACGAACGCCGGAGTGGCGGAGGTGACCAGCGCGCCATTGGAGGCGGTCGAAAGTTTTGTGCCGACAAATTGAAAGCCCAATGAAATGCCATAGCCCACAAAACCAACGGCCACGCTCTGCCAAAATTGCGCTCTAGTGAAATTTAGTTTGCCCTTTTGAAAGAGGAGGATCACGCCCAAAGTAAGCGCGCCTAAAAGCAGTCGCGCGCTCAATAATGCAAAGGGCGGAATGACTTCCAAAACCACCTTGCTGACTACATACATCCCGCCCCAAATGGCGGCGGCTCCCAACCCGGCCAGTAAACCTAATGCGCTGTGTTTTTGTATCATGTCGCCAATTATATCGAAACCTTCCCCCTGTTCAGCCCGCTGAATATGTGAGTTAATTAACCCCATGAAACTTGTCTCGGTAGCTGAAATGCTTGCGCTTGAAGAACGCGCGAATAGGGGCGGGCTGACCTACGCCATGATGATGCAAAACGCCGGAACAGGGTTGGCCAAGCTGGTCGCTCAGTTAGGGCGCGAGAAGAACTGGCAGACCGTTACAGGAATTGTGGGTTCCGGAAAGAACGGTGGAGATACGTTAATTGCGTTAACGCATCTGGGGCAACAAGGTTGGTGGGCGCGGGCTTATCTGGTTGGGCGCAACCTGGAGGATGAATTGCTTCGGCAATTTGTGGAGAGCGGCGGAGAGGCCGCGCATTTCCCCAGCGCCGAAGCCCTGCAGGTTTTTCTAAACGAGTCAAATGTCCTTTTGGATGGACTGCTGGGGACGGGAATCAAACTTCCGTTAAGGAGCGAAGCGGCGCAGGTTTTGAATCAAATCAAACAAGCGCTTGGAACGTCTAATCTATTTGTCATCGCTGTGGATTGTCCCTCCGGCGTGGATTGCAATTCGGGCGCGGCGGCCGCGGAGACGCTTCCCGCCAGCCTGACGGCGACGATGGCGGCCGTGAAGCGCGGTCTGCTCAAACTGCCCGCGTTTGAATGGATCGGCGCTTTGAAAGCGATGGAGATCGGACTGCCCGCTGTATTATTAAACACAATTAAAGATGAAGTGGCCGACTCTGAAATGGTTTCGGCGATTCTGCCCAAGCGCACAGCCGCTTCGCACAAGGGGACGTTTGGTACGGCTTTCGTGGTGGCTGGTTCAACCGCTTATACCGGCGCGGCTTTGCTGGCTGGCAAAGCCGCCTATCGCATTGGCGCCGGGCTGGTGACGGTGGCTACGCCCGCGCCTGTGCATGGCGCTCTGGCCGGGCATTTGCCCGAAGCCGCCTGGGTTTTGCTCCCGCACGAAAATGGATTTATTTCAGACCAGGCGGTGGAAGTTGCTTTGCAGGGCTTTGAACGCGCCACTGCGTTTTTGATGGGTCCCGGGCTTGGCGCGCATTTGTGTACGCAAATGTTTGTGGAAGATTTGCTCCCATCGGTGAAAATCCCCATGGTGGTTGACGCAGACGGATTACGCCATCTGGCTCAACACAAGGATTGGCCTGAGCGACTAGCTAACCAGACCGTATTGACGCCGCACCCCGGCGAAATGTCCGCGCTGACTGGGCTATCGAAAGAAGAGATTCAAAATAACCGCGAAGAAATCGCGCGCAAGTTTGCGCAGGAGTGGGGGCATGTCGTCGTTTTGAAAGGCGCGTTTACGGTGATTGCGGCGCCCAACGGACGGGTCACGATTATCCCTGTCGCTACGCCGGCTTTGGCTCGCGCCGGTACAGGCGACGCCTTGGCTGGCATGATTGTGGGGTTGCTGGCTCAGGGAGTTCCGCCATATGATGCGGCGGTGGCGGGCGCGTACATTCACGCTCAGGCAGGGTTGCACGCCGCGCAAAGACTCGGCTCCAGCGCTTCGGTGTTGGCTGGCGATGTCGTCGAGACCATCGCCACGGTCTTGTCCGGCCTGGCGCAAATTAGGGCGTAACGAGGGCTTTGGTCGCTTCGATCAAATCGCCAATAAAGCCAAAATTCGCCATGAGGATGGCGTCTGCCATTGAACAGGCTATGGTCGCCAAAAACGCTTTAAGCATGAGTTTCGACTTCTTCTCCACGGCGGTTTGAGCTTGGAGGATTTCGTTGTAAAAGGTAATCGTTTGGGCGGCCAGAAACCAGAGCGTCGCAACGACGAACCCGCCGAGTGTGATCAGCGTGTAAAATGCCGAGGTCAGGAGCGATCCGTTTTGATTGGTGAGCAGGGGCAGGGCAAATAAGCAAATGACCAAAAATAACATGAACCCAATGGCCATGATGATTAACTGGATGTAATAGGCGCGCTTGTATTCCACCTCGTTGATTGGCTTGCGGTTGATGAACAAAAGGCCCAGCGCAAAAGGGATTGGCAGAAATAGGTATGGGATGGCGCTCAGCGCCAGCGTTTGCGCGGAGAGAAGCGAGGAAGCGCCCGGTTCAATCTTTGTCAAAATTACGCCCGCAATTAGCGAAGAGATGAAATAGCTGAGAATAAAGAAATACAGGGGATTCATATATTCTTTGAATTGCTCGTTTTGCGCCTTCTTTAATTCCTCTGTCACGTAGCCATGAATCCACTTTGGGCGGATCACGCTCTGAATGACGGTTTTTGGAAATAAAACCAGAAAAAACAGCAGTTGAAAGATAAAATTTTCAATCTCAACAAAAATATCCGAAAGGTTAATTTGCATGACGGCTCCAAAACAGGCTGATTAAATAAACTCACCCGAAAATAGATTTGCGGGTGAGTTGTGTGACTTGAAAAGCGGGAACAGATTTAGCTGTTCATAAACGTTTCGAGGTTGTCCTTGCTGATGCGGAAGGCTTTGCCGACCTTCTTGGCTTTCAAACTGCCTTCATTGATCGCGTCGAGGATGTCCGCTTCGGTGACTTTCATAAATTGAGCGGCTTCGGCGGGAGTCATAATGTCCGGCATTTTTGCGCCGCTAACGGGCGCGCCGCCCTGCGCGTTGTTCTGCATTCCGCCTTGCAAAGCTTGTCCCATCAAATTGCCAATGCCCATCCCCGCGCCGATTCCGGCAGTGAGGCCTGCGCCGCCGCTTTGGTTTTGAGCCGCATCGCGCATCGCGTCGGCGGCTTGCAATTGGGTATAGGTCGCCATGTCCAACATGCCCATATCGCGCAATTCCTGGGCAGATTTTTCGCTGGGCTTTATGTTGCCAACGTAAAAGGTCTTTAACGTTAAGCCAAGCGCTTCAAAATCTTCCTTGGCTTTGGCGCGCACTCCGGCGCCGATCTCTTCGGTCAGGCCAATCATCTCCGGCACGGAATGCTTCGCGCCGGTTTCGCCGAGCACGTCCTGCAGTTTGGAAAGGAGCATGGTGCGCAGGCGTTCTTCAATATCCGCAGTGCGATACGCGCCTTGCGCGCCGACAACTTGCGTTACAAATTGTTGCGGGTCTTTCACTTGAAAAGAATAAGTGCCGAAGCCCTGCAATAAAGCCACGCCCAATCCCATGCCTGGATTGCGGACGATGATCGGTTGGGGCGTGCCCCATTTTTTGTTTGCAAATTCCTTGCGTGAAACGAAATAAACTTCAGCCGGGAAGGGCGTGCGATCATTAAACGCCTTGCCGATCCAGTCAATCAGTAAAGGGACGTTGGCGGTGGCAATCGTATGCCGACCCGCCCCGAATACGTCCAGCGCGTTGCCGTCACGGAAGAACACCGCGCTCTGACTCTCGCGGACGATCACCTGCGAACCGATGCGATAATCGCCGATGCCTTCTTCTGGAAAGCGATGGACGATCTCGTCGCTCATTTCATTTGGATATTCAACCACATCAAAAATTCTGGCCATATCATTTCTCCTTTTGGAAAACAATGTTCAAATTATAGTCCATGCCGCACGCCGGTACAAGAACCGTTTGTCTTATCTTTCTACGCAAACCATCGGCAGAAGTTTCCACAGAAATCATCCGCGCATGGGCTTTCCGCTGGCCTGGTTTTTTACCAGCAAAACTTCTGCCATAATGCTCATGGCAATTTCTTCCGGCGTTTCGGCCTGCAGTTCCAACCCCATGGGCGAATGGACTGTAGCGATTAATTCGTCAGCGACGCCCTGTTCTTTCAATGCCTTGACAGTGGTCAGCCATCTTTTTTTGGATCCAATCACCCCGATATAGGCGGCTTTGGATTTAAGCAGACTCGGCAGACCTTGCGCATCCACCCCGGACCCGCGGCTGGTTACGACCAAATAGGTTTGATTCGTCACTGTCAGTTTTTCCGCCAATTTCCCCATTTCAATAGGCAGATATTCATCCGCCTCCGGGACGGCCTGCGGATTGCAAAATTCGGCGCGGTCATCGCTGACGACGACGCGAAACCCCAGCCATTTGGCCAGGTGAACGACAGCCTTGCCTACATGCCCGCCGCCAATTACTACGAGGGTTGGGGTTGGAAGAATCGGTTCCACAAATACCTCCACGGTTCCGCCACACACGCCCGGGTCGCCGCGCTTTGGGTCCGCCAAGGTGTACGTTAGCGAACGCGCTTTGCCATCGCTCAGCGCCATCCAGGCTTCGTCCAGCACGCGGTGTTCCATATCCCCGCCGCCAATCGTGCCGATGAATGTGCCGTCTGAATAGACGAGCATCTTACTGCCCACATGTCGCGGCGTGGAGCCTTGACTCTTAGTCACCGTACAAAGCGCGGCAGGTTGATTGTTTTTTTCAAGTTCGGCCAGGGCCTGGTAAATGGATTTCATGGATTGGTTTGGCGCGTGGCGCTACCTTTCCAATAGTCCCAATACGGCGGGTAATAGTTGTTTCTTTCTGGAGACTACGCCTTGCGCGTCGCGCGTACCGTCGGCCAGCGGGGGGTAGGGCAGGTCGTTGAGGATGGCTGGAGCGCTGGACGTAATCAATAAGTGACTCGTTCCGCGGACAATGTCGGTGACGAGGAGCATGGCAAAATCCAACCCGCGTTTGTTGCGCAAGTCATCCAATGCGGCTTGAAGCGGAGTGATATGTTCGGCTAATTGCAGAATGTCGGTGACTTCGGCCTGAGCGACTGCGAATTTGAACCCGCCGCCTTCAAATGATTTTATATCTGTGCTGACGATTTCTTCCGGCTGGCGGTTGGTGAGCCCGGCTCCGGCGCTTAATACCGCTTTTCCATACGAGGCAACCGTTTCGCCTTTAAGCGGGCTTCCGCCGACGAAGGCCCAGCGGGACAACCTTTCCGCCGCGGCGTGATCGCGCTGTGTGGTGGTGGGAGAGGTTAGGGTTAACGTATCAGATACCAGTCCGGCGAGGAGCGTTCCGGCCAAGGCCGGGGGCATGGAGAGTCCCGCTTCGGCGGTCAATTCTGAAACGAGCGTGGAGGTGGATCCAACGGTATCCACCGTGAAGCGAATGGGTTGATGGGTGTAGGGGTTGCCAAGTTTGTGATGATCCAAAATTTCAATCAGTTCGGCTTCTTCCAGCGCGGCAATGGATTGGCGCGGCTCGTTGTGATCCACGAGGATGATTTTGAGGCGCGGCGGGTTGAGCACGTCGCGTTGATTGGCGATGCCGAGGTACATGCCGCGTTCGTCCACCACCCAATAATCGTTGAATTCGTCGCGCAGGATGCGGTTGAGCGCGTCGCGGATGTGGGCGTTGGCGGCGTATTTGGGGACGGCTGTCTCGGCTGAATCTTTGCATTCTGCGTTCATCATTTCGCGCACGGTAATTTCTCCGGGGCGCGGCCCGAGCGTTTCTGAAAAATATTTGAAAAGGCTCAACCCGTTGATCAGACCATAGGGCTGGCCATCTTCGTTGACCACGGGCGCAATGCCGCCGGTACGGCTGGCCAAGGCCCAGGCGGCGCTGAGTTGTTCAGTGGGGCGGATTGTATCCAGCCGTTTGGTGACGGACTCGAATTTGGGCGAAGCGTCGGTGAGGAGCGTGGGCGCTTCCAGTCCGAGCGTTTTTAAGACCCATAAAGTTTGCGCGTTCAGCGCGCCCGCGCGCGCGGCGAGAGTGCGCGCGCCATCGCGTTCCTTTAAAAGCCAGGCATAGCCCATGGCGGCGGCGATGGAATCCGTATCCGGGTTGATGTGGCCGATTACATAAATTTGATCTGACATGCTGGTTTCTCCAAAACGAAAGGCTGATTATATCTCGCCTTGCTGTAATAACTCTAAAAAGATTTCTGTAATTTGAGGGTCAAAATGTTTACCAGATTCGGATCGAATGTACGCGATGACTTCTTCCTTTGCCCAGGCGGCGCGGTAAGGGCGGTCGTGCGAGAGCGCGTCCCATACGTCAATCAGCGCGAAGATTCTAGCCGCCAGCGGAATCTCTGCGCCTTTCAATCCGCGTGGATAGCCGGAACCGTCCCATTTTTCGTGGTGATTGTATGGAATTTCAAGCGCATTCTTCAGATGCGGAATATCTTTGAGCAAATCATAAGCGACTTGCGGATGACCCTCGATAATTTTTCGTTCCTTGTCGGTGAGCGGGCCGTTTTTCTTTAGGATGTTGTCTGGAATCGCCATCTTGCCAATATCGTGGAGGATTGCGCCGCGGCGGATATCTGCGAGGGCCTGCGCGGTACACCCCAGGCTTTTGGCCAGGCTGACCGTGGATTCGATCACCCGGCGGGAATGGCCTTCGGTTTCTTTGTCTTTTAATTCCAGCGCACGGGCCCAACCTTCCAGCGTGGTGTCGTAGGCGGCCGCCAAATCCAATTCGGCCTGCTTTAATTTTGTAATGTCCAAAATGGAGACGATGATTTGTTTCCAGGTTTTTTCCTGCCCGGGGGAGACTTTTCCAGACAGGACTAAAAAAAGCTTGTTGTTGTTTTTATCCAGACGCTCCACGCTATTTTCAAAAAAAGTTTTATTTTTGATTAAGGAAAGCAGGTCTTGAATAAAGTGCGCATAATGACGCGGCTCGATGATTCGGCTTAATGTGGTTTGCAAGGCTTCCTTGTTCTTCACGGCATACCAGCGCACGGCGGCTTCGTTGGCGTCGGTGATGTGAACGCGCTTCAGTAAATTTGTAATCAGTTCCGGGCGTTCCAGCAAGTAGGCTTGCAGGGCGGAGCCGTGCGCTTTGACCAGCGCGTCAATCTCCGGTTTGATTTGCGAGAAATCCTGTTCAAGTTGGGGGATGGGCGAATCGTTGAAGAGCGTTCGATAGCGTTCTTCGCTTTTGATTAATTCCTCCGTCCGTTCTTTCACCCGTTGATCCAGTTCGTTGGAAAGAATCCGGTAGCTGGTTTCCAGCGTTTTCGTGCGGGTGATGTCGTGAATGACGATAATCCGTCCGATGGGATTCATCTGCTGGCTGTAAATGCGCGAGATGTTAACGTCTAAAAAGATCGTATCCTCTTGGGTTTGGATGGGAACTTCCCGTTTGTGTTCCTTCCCGTCCCGAACCAGGCTTCCCAACTCGTCCCAGGGGTTGAAGACACGGTTGATCTTTAGTCCCAAAACTTCGCTGATGTCTTTCTCCAAAAAGATTAACGCGGCTGGGTTAACGTCAATCACCTGATCGTCAAGGTCAATCACCAGCACCGGGTCCGCCAGATTTTCGATGATTTGCTCCCGGGCCACCGGCACAAATTCAAACGCCCCAAAGCGAAACAAGCCCCAGATGACGATTAGATTGCCAAGCGCAAAAGTGAATGGCGTAATGTCCCTTTGCGGCCCCAACGTGATATTTAAAGTGGCAAAGATGGAAAAGATGACCGGAGTGAAAAAGCCGACTGCAATGACGATGATGCGCCAGCGTTGGCGATTCTTCTTCTTTAGCGCTTCCTTAATCAGGAAGATAAACCCGTACACGGTCGCGGCGTAGATATATCCAGTAAATAAATAGACAATCGTTGAGTAACTGTATTTTAGCTCGGCAAACGGCGCAGGAACGCTTAGATGCGGCTTGAGATAAACAAGATGATGAAAGGTGTCGGTGGCGACTAACAAGCTAAAGATAATTGGAATTCCGGCGACCACCGACCAGAATAAATCCGGCCGTTTGAGCCGGGTATTGGTGAATTGAAATGCGAACGTAAAAAAAGCCAGCAGGATGAACGTGCCTTCCAGCAACCACTGGAGTTTATCCCAGAGCAATTTAATTTCGAGGCTGGGTGTGATCAGTTCAAAAATAAACGCGAGGATGGCCAGCAGTTGAAAACCAATGTAAAGCGAATAGGCCAACATGCCCTTGGCCCGACGATGCCGCCATGAATACACCAGTATTCCGAGGGAAATACCGGCGGAAAGGCAGTACGGCAGAAGGTACAGGATTTGACCGCTGGTCATTAGTTGCGCAAGGCTTTCCAAACTCTTTCCGGCATGGCGGGAATCTGATCAATGTTCACGCCGGTCGCGTTGAGGATGGCGTTACCAACCGCCGGAGCGACTCCGTCCATGGGTATCTCGGCCACGGCTTTCACGCCAAAAGGATGACTCGGCTCGAACGTCTCGACGAAGATGGTTTCCAGTTCGGGCATTTCGTTGGCCCGGAAAATATGATACCGATCCAAATCCCTTTCATGGGCGGCGCCATTTTCATCATAACGCATTTCTTCGCACACGGCGTATCCCAGCGCTTGAGTCATTCCGCCTTCGATTTGTCCCGAAGCGGTCAGCGGGTTGATGATCACGCCCGAATCCACCGCCATTACGAGTCGGTCCACTGTGACTTCGCCGGTTTCAATGTCCACCGTCACTTCGGCAAATTGCGCGGCAAAGGGTGGCGGCGAGACGGGCGAAACATAACTGGCCACGCCCATAATTTGTTCCTGATTATTTTTATGCAAACTATCGAGGGCAATCTCCGCCAGAGTCACAGACCGTCCGTCTGGCGCGAAAGCTTTTTTATCCGCCAGTTTGACGGTTTCAAATTCCGCTTCCGGCATTCCAAGCAGGGCGGCGGCGCGAATCTTGATTCGTTCCGCGACGATTTGCGCCGCTTTGACGGCGGCCGTTCCAGAAATGTAGGTTGTAGAGGAAGCGTACGCGCCTTTGTCAAATGGCGTGAAGTCGGTATCGGAGGAGTAGGTAATCATTTCCTCAACTGGCACGCCCAACACTTCCGCCGCCATTTGCGCGAGGACGGTATCCGAGCCGGTGCCGAGGTCGGTGGCGCCCACCAAAAGGTTGAAAGAGCCGTCGTCGTTCATTTTGATCGAAGCCCCGCCCATGTCCAGATAGGGAATGGCTGTGCCTTGCATGACGAAGGCGACGCCGATGCCTTTTCTTTTCGTCGAAGGTTGCAAGTTGAAGGCTTTGCTTGACTTTTGACTTGCAACCTGTGACTTTGAACTTCTCCACTCCTCATTTCCAAACTTATCATCCCAATTAATTGCCGCGCGGCCCTGCGCCACGCATTGCTCCAGCCCCACGGTGTGAATTATTTCCGGGCGCGGTTCGCGGCCTTCGTTCCAGGCGGTTGAGAAGGGATGGTATTCGCCCGGGCGAATCGCGTTCTTTAGGCGAAAATCAATCGGGTCAAAATTCATGGCGCGCGCAATTTTTTCCAAATGCCGGTCCAGGGGCCAATACCCTTGCGGCACACCATAACCGCGAAAGGCTCCGGCGGGCGGCGTGTTGGTGTAAACCACGTCCGCGTAAAAGCGGATGTTGGGCGCAAGGCGATAGGCGCCGTCGCCCACGTAGAGCGCCATGGCTTTATGCCCCGTGTTGCCGGTGACGGTTAAGGCGTGACAACCATACGCGCCAGTATCGGACAAGGCGTACATGGAGTTGGCGGTGATCGTCCCATCTTTCTTCACGCCCGTTTTCATCCGCACGCGCATCGGGTGACGCGAACGCGCCGCGATAAATTCTTCCTCGCGGGTGTATTCGTAAATCACCGGGCGTTTGGTGGCAATGGTTAAATGAGCCGGAACATCTTCCATCAAGACTTCCTGTTTGCCGCCAAAGCCGCCGCCAATCCGCGGCTTGATCACGCGGATTCTTTTGACGGGTAAATTCAAAACCGGCGCAAGCATTCGCCGCACATGAAAGGGAACTTGCGTGGACGTGCGAATGACCAAGCGGTCGTCTTCGTCCCAATACGTGACGGCGATGTGCGGTTCGATGGAAACCTGTTGAACTTTGGGAACTTCGTATTCCGCCTCAAAAATTTCATCGGCTTCCTGAAAACCTTTTTCCACGTCGCCAATGTCAATGCGGATGTGGGCCGCGAGGTTTTTATCCGGGTTTGAATCTGCAAAGTTGACGTATTCCGGCTCGTCGTGAATCTTGATCGCGCCTGCATTCATGGCTTCGCGCGAATCTAAAATCGCGGGCAGGATTTCATATTCAACTTCAATCAAGGCTAACGCTTTTTCTGCAATCTCAGGCGTTTCTGCGGCGACGAAGGCCACGCGATCTCCCACGAAACGGACTTTATGATCCAGAGAAAACGAATCCAGCGGGCCGGGAATTGGGTCGGATTGCCCGGCGGTGGAATAGACGACGCGCGGAAGGTCTTGATAGGTCAAGACCGCCGCAACGCCATCCAGCGCTTTGGCTTGGGTCACGTCAATTTTTTTTATGACGGCGTGCGCGTGCGGCGAGTGTAAAACCTTTGCATGTAACAGGCCGCGTTTTTCAAAATCGCCGGTGAAGGCAGGCTTGCCTTGAACCAGTTTAATCGCATCCACTTTGATTTCGGGCTTGCCCACCGTTTGCCAGGTTTTGCTTTCAGGCGCAAGCACCACTTTGGGGCGAGTCAAAACTCCAGCGCCGCCCTGAGTTTGTCGAAAGGTCAAGGAAGAAGCGGGAGAATCGTCTTGGGGAGCGTCAGGCTTGGGCATTCCAAAATCCCAATTGATGGACGAAATGTTAATCGGTTCGTCGCCGCGCAGTTCTGCCGCCGCTTTGAGAATCGCTTGCACGGGCTTGAGATACCCCGTGCAACGGCAGAGGACTCCCGAAAGCGCCTCGCGGACTTCCGCCTCAGTTGGGTTGCTGTTTTGCTCAAGCAGACTCTGCGCCGCGAGAATTTGCGCGGGCGTGCAATAGCCGCATTGAATCGCGCCAGACTCAACGAAGGCTTTTTGCAGTGGATGTAATCCGGCTGTTTTTTTCCAACCCTGTTCAGGATGTTCGCCCAGCGCTTCAATGGTGACGATGTTATGATCTTCCGCCTGCGCCGCGAGGATGGAGCCGGCGTTAATCGGTTTCCCATCCAACAAAACGGTATCTGCGCCACTTAACCCGCCTTCATCTCCAAACTTGACTCCGTGAAAGCCAAGCCCGCGCAAAAGGGCGAGCAAGGTGGCGGATGGAGGAACGTCAAGGAGATGTTGATTGCCGTTGATTTTCAAGGTGATGTTCATTTGGACTCCAATTCCCTCTCCCTTTCAGGAAGAGGAGATTCTTGCTTGTGTAATTCAAGTAGTTTTAGCCAAACGTCCGTCGCATGTTTGTATGTGCCAAGCCAATTAATATTTTGATCACTTAAGATTTTATGACGCTCAGCTAGTTCAAACAATGCAATATCAACATTTTGATAAAGAGTTATTCCTAACTCATTAGAAAATAAGTCAGGAATCTTTGGCTGTTTTCCTAAGGAACTCGATAATTGTTCTTCGTATTTTTGTTGAAGAAGCATTGCGGCGGTGAAATAGAATCGAAAAAAAATAACTGTCCATTTACTGTCGTAAGTTGTTCATCTACCTTTTTTGCTTTATCTGCAAACTCTGGATGGCGGAGGAGAAGCGGAATTAAACTAAGACGTAAGCGTGCATCCGAACTTTCAGCAAGTGATGCAAGAAGAGTTTTTGGCGAAAGCGTTGGCGCATTTGTAAGCGCTTTTCCCATCAGAAAGCGCACATCCCGCGCCCAGAGTTCACAGACTAGCTGATCTTCAAATTCCAACTTTGAACCTTCAACCTTGAACCTTGAACCTTGAACCTTCTAACCGCTACAAAACCTTCGTCACTTTCAGATCGAGTTTCGCGTCTTCCAGCGCCGTTTGCGAACCCACCACAACCACCGCGTTTGACTTGATCGCCTTCTCCAGCGCTTCGCCAAAGCCGATAAAATCCTCTCCATTGGTGGATAAAACCTCATCGCGATATTTTTGGCGTAGCGTGTCGGTGCGTCCGGTAAGGTGGCGGATCATGGAGGTGTAGCCTTTTGCGTCGGGCAGTTGATAGGCGTCCAAATCGCCAATCGCGGCGATGATGGCCTTCTTAAGTTCATTCTTTGAAAGGCGCGAAGCGTCCAGCCCTTTGAGAAACGCGGCCGCCTGGTCGTAATTTTCAATCGTCGCGGCGATGTTTGGATCACGGTACGAGAGGAAGGTGAAGACGCCGGTGGCGTTATCAAATTGGGCAAATGCGCCATAGGCGCCGCCCTGTACGCGAATCTTTTCCCACAAATGCGTCATTCGCAAATAGCCAATGATCGCCTCGGAAGAGCCGTCTAATTCGTAGCCCAGGTCGTATAAATTTGCGCCTTTGCCAACGTAATTAACCTGTGCGGGAATCGCCAGCCCTTCTTTTTGGATTTTGGGCTGAATCTCAAACGCTGAAAGTTGAACGTCCTTCACGGGAAGCGCGAAGATGAAATTTTCCAAATGTGGCTTGAAGGCGCTCCAATGACCGGCGTCCAACGTCACGTTGACGAGCGCAGTCTTGGCGTTAATCAACGTGTCGCGCAGGGTTTCCAATTTCTTCAAAACCGTCGGCCAACTTTGTTCGATCTCTTTGGCCAGTTCGCGCAAGGCAAACAGATAGGCAATCCCGCCGGTTTGTTCATTGATCCAACCGGCGCCGCCAAATTGCGCGCGCAGGCGGGCGTTGGCAAAGCGATGCCCGGCCGGGGTTAAGCCGGATTCCAAATCCGCTTTTTCTTCCAGGACGATTTGCTTAAGCCTTTCGGGGTTGTCAAATTTTGTCGTCAGGAGGATGTTGCGGAGGATGTTGAGCAGTTCGGTGGATTTGCCCATCGTGGATTTTCCGCGAATCATCAAGTAGGCGCGGCTCTCTCTGGACCCTTGAACTGTGACCGCCGTCGAAGAGCCATGGATGCCGCCCGTGTTTTTTCCGATCCTTTGCGAAAGTTGCACGTAATCTTCTGTGGCGGCTCCCAACTCGCACACTGCGCGGGCAAAAATATCGGTCAGCGGAAGCAGTTCTTGCGGCATGGCGCGTAAGTCAAAAGCCAGGTCAAGGTAGACGATGCCGTTGGTGAAGAGGTCGTGATATAAAACTTTCACATCCTGCACTTGCGCTTCTTCAATTGGAATTGTGCGGGTCTGGCGTTCCAAATCTTCCAGGTCTAAAACGGGCAGGGTTTCCAAGGCCTCGGCAGAATCGGGCGTTTCCTGTTTGCGTTCCAGCGCTTCGGCGGCTTCCGCCAACTTGTGGAGTTGTTCTTTGCTGAGGTTCTCGCGCGCGGAGCGTAATCGGCGTTGTTCATCTTCTTCGAAACGGCGGCCCAGTTCCGGGTCCGGCTTGAAGCGGATGATCGTCTTGTGTGGGTTGTCCAGTAAATAGGTCTGAATCATTTTTTCAAAATAGCGCGGGTCACCTGCCAGTTTCGTTTTGATTTCGTTGAGCGGCGTTTCAAAAGTTAATAAACTGAAGGGACTGCCATCGTGGAGCCAGGCGCTTAGGGCGCGAAGCATAACGGCGATGCCGCGCGGGAAGGCGCCGGTGTTGTTTTCGCGCAGGTGAAATTCGAGCGTGTTGATGGATGCGGCTAGTAATTCCGGGTCAAGGCCTTCCTGGGCGAGGGTTTGTAGCGTTTGGGCAATGAGCGTTTCGATTTTTTTGGCGTGTTTGGCGCGTGTGCCTTTCAACCCGGTGGAGAAGATTAATTCGCGGAGTTCGGTTTCAAGTCCCAATCCGGCCAGATCTTCGCCGAGGTTGGAATCCAGCAGGGCTTTGCGGAGCGGGGAGGCGGGCGTTCCGATGAGGGCGTGGCTTAGAATTTGAAAGCTGAAGTTCAATACCGCGTCGGTCGTCTCTGGCAGTTTCCAGTTGACGGTGAGGTAGTGTTTTTGTTCAAGGTTTTCTGCGTCTGTTCCGGCATCATAACTAGCCTCAATTTTCTTTGGGCGTTTAAATGGTTTGGCCAATGGCACGGCAGATTTAACTTTTTTCTTTTTGTAGCCTTTGAGATACCCTTCCATTAACTTCAGGCGTTTTTCCGGGTCGTCGTTGCCATAAAAGAAGATGAACGCATTGGAAGGATGATAATAACTCTCCCAAAAGCCTTTGAAGTTTTCGTAGGTGAGGTTTGGAATTTCGGCCGGGTCGCCGCCTGAATCGACGCCGTAGATGTGCTTGGGAAACAGCGATTGTTGAATGGTTCTGGCGAGTAAATTTTCCGGCGAAGAATACGCGCCTTTCATTTCGTTGAAGACGACGCCCTTGTAGGTTAGTCCTTCCCCAGCGGCGTCAATTTCGTAATGCCAGCCTTCCTGCATGAGCGTTTGCTCGGTGATGCGCGGATGTAGAACGGCGTCCATGTAAACGTCAATCAGGTTGTAAAAATCTTTTGCGTTCTGGCTGGCCACGGGATAACAGGTTTTGTCGGGATAGGTAAAGGCATTGACGAAAGTGGCCAGCGAGCCTTTGAGCAATTCCACGAAGGGTTCTTTGACGGGGTACTTTTCCGAACCGCCCAAAACGGAGTGCTCCAAAATATGAGCCACGCCGGTTGAATCTTTGGGCGTGGTGCGAAAGTTGATGGAGAAGACTTTGTTTTCGTCGTCGTTGCTGATGGAGAGCAGGCGCGCGCCAGTGCGTTTATGCTCGTAGAGCTTTGCGGCGCTGTTCAATTCTTGAATGTGAATTTCCTGGATGAGGTTGAATGATTTGGACATGGTTCTCCTGATGGGTTGCGATCCGCGCGCGGCGCGGCGGCTGTGTTGATTTGCTTAAGTTTACCCCGTTCTGGGAATGCTGATGAACTGGAATTGAACTGCCAGAACCCGGTTTAGATTCTGATAAAATCCTGCCCGTTCACTTGTCGCGCTCCTTTGGAGGTAGTTTGAAGCCTGAATATAAACTTCGTAGATTGACGCTTTCAGATTTTGATCAAAAGTTGATTGCGGCTTGGGAGGACTTGGAAGAACGCGCGCTGGAGCCGAACGCCTTCCTTTCGCCGCATTTTGTCATTCCGGCCATGAAGCATTTGTTGGCTGGAACAAAACCTTTTGGATTATTTGTAGAGCGAGTTGCGGCCGGGTCGGCTCAATTGGTGGCGTTTGTGGCGCTGGCTCCAGCGGGCCCGAGTAAACATTTTCCGCTTCCGCATCTCAATTTGTGTTTCACTAAACATTCATTTTTATCTGGATATTTGGTGGACCGCGAATATGCGCTTGAGGTTATGGAAGTGATTTTTGATTACCTTTCCAAGCCGAATGGAAGATGGCACGCGCTGGTTATTCGGGAGCGCGCCGCAAGTGGAGCCTTGTCTGAAATTGAGCAAAAAAAGGCCGCGGCGTTTGGTTGGCGCTGGCTGGCTTTTCGAGAATGGGAGCGCGCGGCTCTTCGTTTTGATGAGTTGACCGCCAACGAAGGCCAAAAGCATTTGCACAGTAAGAGCATGCGAAAGAATATTCGATATGGAATGAATTACCTGGAAAAACTGGGTGCGGTGGGGCGGAATTTGTGTTATGGCGCTTCCGTAACGACTGAAGTTGTGGAGCGCTTTCTCGAATTGGAGAATATGGGCTGGAAAGGGGAGCAAGGCACGTCTCTCAAATCCAATGTGAAAGACGTCGCCTTTTATCGCGAGATGGTCGCGGGGTTTAATCAAAAAGAACGAGCCTTGTTTGCCGAGCTTTCTTTAAATGGAGAGGCAATTGCTTCCAGCGTGACTTTGACCTCTGGTTGTGAGGCCATTGGTTTTAAGATCGGTTGGAATCCAAGTTACGCGCAAGGCTCTCCTGGGGTTTTGAACGAACTCCGCTGGCTGGACGATGAATTAAGCCTGCCACGGCCGCTGGATGCGATGGATAGTGGCGCCGCAGAAACTGCCGAATACATGAATCGGGTTTGGCCACATCGGCGCGCCATGCGCTCTGGCGTGTATGCGATTACGTCCGCTGGTAAAGCGGCCTTGCCGCTGGTTCGGCTGGCGACCAGGTTCAAAGGATATTTGAATAGTTTCTTTTAAAGGACTTGGAATTTGTCTGTAAATAAATTCAAGCGCCCGCGAAGTATCCACTAGAAGATTTATCACTGTTTAATTGGAGATAAGATGAAGCCTGAATACAAACTCCGTAGATTAACGCTCCCGGATTTTGACGAAAAGCTAATTGCGGCTTGGGAGGACTTGGAAGAGCGGGCATTGGAACCGAACGCCTTCCTTTCGCCGCATTTTGTTATCCCGTCCATTAAATATTTATTGACTGGAACGAAACCTTTTGGGTTATTTGTAGAGCGTGCCATGGCTGGGTCCGCTCAACTGGTGGGCGTTGTGGGCCTGTGCCCGTCTGGCCCAAACAAGCGCTTTCCGCTTCCGCATCTTAATTTGTGCTTTACCAAATATTCATTTTTATCTGGATATTTAGTGGATCGCGAGTATGCGGCGGAAGTCATGGGAGTGATTTTTGATTACCTTTCCAAGCCGAGTGGAGGATGGCATACGCTGGTTAGTCAAGACCGCGCCGCCAGCGGAACTTTGACCGGCATTGAGCAAAAGACAGCTGAAGCGCGCGGCTTGAAATGGCAGGCTTTTCGAGAGTGGGAGCGCGCGGCTATTCGTTTTGGCGAATTACCCGCTGATGGAAACGAGAAGTTGCACAGTCGAAATACGCGTAAAACCATTCGGCGCAGGATGAAGTATCTGGAGGAACTCGGCGCGATTAAGCGCAAGCTATATTATGGAGATACCCTGACGGCTGAAGTCATGGAGCGTTTCTTGGAATTGGAGCATATGGGTTGGAAGGGCGAGCAGGAGACTTCGCTGAAATCCAATCCGCGTGATGTAACTTTTTATCGCGAAGTGGTTACGGGGTTTAGCAAAAAAAATAAGGCGTTGTTTGCCGAACTTGTCTTGAATGACGAAGCGATTGCATCTGGTCTCACGTTGACTTCTGGTAACGAAGCGTTTAGCTTTAAGATTGGCTGGAATCCCAAATATGCTCAAGGCTCGCCCGGGGTTTTGAATGAACTTCGCTGGCTGGAGGGCGGGCTGGCTCTGCCGGATCCGTTAACTGCAATTGACAGCGGCGCGGCGGATACGGCGGAATATATGAATAGCCTTTGGCCGCACCGTCGTTCGATGCGCTCCGGCGTGTATGCGATTACGCCCGCCGGAAGGGCGGCTTTGCCTTGGGTTAAATTGGCGACGGTGGGAAAAAAATATTTGAACAAGTTGAGAGGACGTTGAAAAAAAGCTAAACTAGAGAGTCGCGACACCTTTTTGAGAGGAGCGCTGCCATCTCGGCGCGATATTCAGCCGATGCCCATTCATCCTGCGCTTCGTGGTAGGCGTTTTGCGCCGCTTCTTCCGCGCCTTCCGCTTCTGTTCCATCCATTGCCAGCGTAGGTTTTTTTCCGTAGCCTCCCAGCGCCAGCCGCGCTCTGCCAGAATTCCATTGGGTGAGGGCCGCGCAGAGGATTGGCGTGTCTGCTGGGGTTTTTGAGAGCGCTTCAAATGCGGTTTTGACGTTGTTTGGAATGGTAATGGAGACGATCAGTCCGGCTGGATATGTGAGGAGGTACTCGCTGATGCCGATGATTTGCAATTCAGATTTTGAATTATAAAAACTGATTTTTGCATCCATCGCCAAAAGCATGACTGTGACGGTGGAACGCCCATCGCTGGCGACAATTGTTCCGGCAACAGTTGCGGAGTTTCGCAGGTTGAGCGGCGCTTCAAGTTGGATGGCGCTTTTTAAGGCTTTGGGGCAAGGTTCAAATTGAAATATTTTTTGGAGTGTGCAAGTCGCGCCTAATTCCAAGTCGTTACCTTTGGGCGTAATTGTATCCAGTTTGAGGAGTTGTAAATCCACAACGGAAACAGGCTCTGTGGATTTAGAGAGGCGCGTACCGCCACCCAGTGGCATGGTGTTGGGTTGAGATAGGAGGGTTAGCGTTTCTTCCAGGGTTTTTGGGCGGTGATAGGCTATGATCATAAATTCTCTTTAGCGGATGTGATAGAGGGTGAGGTAGCTCTGAATGGATTTATCTTCATCGAAGGATAGTTCGGGGATGAGGGTTGAAATAAAAGCAGGATTATTATATCCTCCCCTGATTCTTAATTGTGGATCTGTGAGCAAATATTCGAAATCCACGATGTAGCAAATGTTTTTTTCTGAGATGTATTTTGGCAGATTGTTGCTGATAATGTATGGATAAACAGCGTTATTAACCAGCCCGTCCAGGTTGATCACGCGTCCGCCCTCGTAATATCCAATAATCCCGGCGTTCCAGGATCCAACTTTGCAGTTGGTTTTGTGTTGCGCAAGATACTTTCCAGCTAAAAACATGAATTTTTGATGCGCCCAGGGGGATTTGCTGAAACTTAGAGGATATAAACTGCCGAGATTTAAAAATAAAGCCGCGAAAAAGATAATTTGAATAATTTTTTTATACTGATCATAAATGGCATTTGTTAAATAATCAGAGATCAAGAAAAGAAGGCTCAGGCTGGGAATAAGTAGATTGGCCGTGTACCAGGGTTGAACATCGGCGTTGTTTGCATAAAAAAGCGTATAGCCTGAAATACAAATTAAAGCTGAAGCGAGGAGTAGCCAGGTTGTCCTTTTTTCAACATAGGGCGCGTCTCCATCCTTTTTTGAGTTAGGCGCCTGCTGGAGGATAGGTCGTTTGTTGAATTTTAAGATGAGCGCCAGCAATAAAAGTATTCCAAGCGTTGCAAGTCCGGCGTTGTTAAGTATTTCGCCAATTAATATGGGAACTGCATAATAAATCGGCTTGGCCAAGCCTGCCCAGTAGGCTTTAACTTGCGCGCTGGACTGGATGAATTCTCCGGTAAATATGAAGTTATGTAAAAATGAAAACGCCACTCCGCTAAGCGCGCCAAGTAGTCCGCTCAGCGCAAATAGAAATTGTGATTTTGAAACGGCTTTGAAAAAAATGATTGTAGAAATAAAGATGGAAAAAGGCAGTAATCCGAAGTCCGTTCTGGATAAACTTCCCAGTAGCCCAAGCGCGCAGAAAATGAGAATTTGCTTCCAGTCAATAGATTTGCCGTAATTGCCAAAGAAATACCCGTAGTAAGCTCCGGCGATCAAGATGGTCATGGGCCACTCGGTGATGGACGCTGTATTGTAGACAAAGTTCTTCCCGCTGACAATCAGCGCAATAAAGAGAATAAAAAGTTCTCTGTTGTTTTTAGCGCTCCAACGCCATAAAGTTACGATCGCGGCGGATGTAAAAAATAAATTTAGAATGACGCTGGCGATGATGAATTGATACGAATCCGGCTGGAAGATTGAAAATAACAGCGTTAATAAATAAGCAAATAAGATGTGAAATCCGGAGGTTACGCTGGCGCCTGAGTCGAAAGTCCAAAAGTGCAAGGTTGCGAAATTTCTGGCAAGGGTTAAGTAGTAATAACCATCATCCGGGATATATTGTGCGATTAGTTCTTCCGGGGAATTTACGAGAATAAGGCAGAAAACGATGAGATTGATTGTGGCTATAAAGATGGCGATTGCTTCAGGCGAAGCAATCGAGCGTTTTGTTTTCAGCATATTGATTAGATTGTCAATTTGGCTCGCCGGTTCCAGCGCTTCCAAGCGGCGGCATACAGGAGGTTTGTTTTTACGGGGATTTTTTCGACGCGCTTGAGCCATTCGGCTTCGGCTTTGGAGGCTTCGGCGAGACAGCGGTTGGAGTATTCCCGCCGTTCTTCAGCGGAGGCGCTATGCAAAGCCAGGGCGCCCTCGGTAAATTGCTTTTCCAGTGCGTCGCGGTCTGTGGCGTAGGCTTTAAGGCGTTCGGGGTAATTTAATAGTGTGGCGCGATGGAGCTTTTCGTGAGTCCAGTAGAGGGAGGAATCTGCTTGGGCGGTGGAAGCAGGCCCGAGGTTAAGCCCGGAAGCGGCGTCCAGCCAAAATGGTTTGAAAATGCCGGTGCAGGGCGCGGAGGTTCCGGTGGCGAAAATCAGCGGGCGGTTTGGATCCAAATAAGCGACCAGCGAGGCCGTGCTTTGTGAGGCGCGGATGGGACCAAATCCCGCGTGCGAACAAACGTTGAATTCGGTGAGGCTGTTTTGAGGATCGTGATTTTCGCCATTATGGTGGCGTAGGGCGCCGATCATGGTTTCAATGGCAATCTTGCCTTTTTGGGCGTCTAATACGTTGAGTGTGGCGGCGCGACGCTGGCGGCTTTGCGAAAAAGTGGTGTAGAGGAAATCAGAGAAATCGTTGGCGAATTGAAATTGAGTTTTGGATTTGCTGACGCCTTTTTGAATCGCCAGATCCACAAGGTTGGCGGAGGAGAGGTCGTATTGGTCGGCGATGGTGAGGCAATTGGAGATGGTGTAGATGTCGTTGATTTTGCGCGCGGCCCAGTGTTTGTCCACGGTTTCGAGGGCCCAGGCTTCTTCTGCGTTGGCCAGTAGAAAGCTGTTGTGATAGTACATCGTCTCGCCAGGCGCGAAGCAGTTGCCGCCTTGCCCAAACGCTTCCAATAATTCGGTGATGACCTGAATCGCTTCGCGTGGCGTGGCGGCGCGTTCCAGTCCAAGGCGCAGTAAGTCCATGCCGAGCAGGGCGGGCTCTTTGTTGGCGGGGATTTTGGAATAAATCGCTTCGTTGCCGATGACCAGCCCGTGTTCGTTAATCCCCATTTCTGCGCCCCACATCCAATACGGTTGAGAGAGGAAAATCGCGTTGGTTCGTTGGACTTGCGGAATTTCAATGTATGTGCATTTAAGCGGACTGCCTGCCGGGTGTGTTTGCGCGGGAAGATAAACCAGATTTTGACTCTCGTTTGGCGGTCGGTCTGAGTTTTTGCCAAAGATGGCAATTCCGTTGGTGGTGGCGAGTTGGGTGGCGATGAGGGTATCGCACATAAGCTTCCTCTTTAGAAGACGTTTTTTAAGTATAGCATAAACATAACGCCCAGCCACAATGGCTGGGCGTTATGTTGGAGCAAACTTGTTAAGGCGTAATGAATATGGGTGGGAAAAAAGTAATTGGAATAAAAATGGGGAGCGTTGGCGTAGGGGTCTTTGTATTGAAAAAACCAGGCGGGAAGGTGATAATAGGCGGGAAGATGATGCCGCCGCTATTTGTGCTGGTTGGCGAAGCAGGGGCCGGAGTAGTGGTAAGGGTTGCGGTAGGCAAAACTGGCGTGGGTGGCGCGGCGACGATTGGAATTGTGCTGGGGACGCAGTTGGCCGTGGTGATACTGCCTGCGATCCAGCCGTGACCGTTGGTTCCGGCCGCAAATTGAATGTACCACCAGCCGCCGTCTGTGCTTTTACCATCTACTACGGCTGTTGAGCCCTGCGTTAAAAAGCCGATTACGTTGTAGACTTGCCCGGGCCCGCTTCGAACGTTTGAATCGGTATTGGTGACGAGTGTGGCGCTACAAACGGTAGCGGGCGCCGGGGGAGTCTCTGTGGGTGGGACGCTGGTATCCGTGACGACAAGCGCGGACGGCGAGATGGGGATTTCTGTTCCGGTAGGCGGCGCTCCGCCAGGCAGGTTGCAGGCGAGCGCAATGGCGGCAATGATTATTACCGTAATCAAGCGTTGATTTTTATTCATGGCTTCTCCTCTGTCGTAATGGCCAAATTGTAGAAGATTTGATAAAAAAAAGCAGTCCTCCTTTTGTCCCAGCCGAAAACCGTCGATCAAACAAGTGACGAAAAGTCTTTCTGTAACTCAAAGCGGCTTCCCAATTTCCGAATATCGTATAATCCCCCGCATGTTTGAATTCAAAATCACCGCCCAAAACAACCGCGCCCGAACAGGGATTTTCTCCACCCCACATGGCGACCTCGTTACGCCAGTCTTCGCGCCAGTTGGGACTCAAGCCACCGTCAAGACGCTCACGCCCGAACACCTCAAAGCGATTAATGCCTCGCTCGTTTTGAGCAACACCTATCATCTATATCTGCGCCCCGGCGACGAACTGCTCCGCGACCTGGGCGGGTTACACAACTTTATGCAGTGGCCCAAGCCCATGCTCACCGACTCCGGCGGCTTTCAGGTCTTTTCATTGTCCAAGACTCGCAAAATTGACGACGACGGCGTGACCTTCAAAAGTCACATTGACGGTTCAACGCATCGCTTCACGCCTGAGAAATCCATTGCCATTCAAGAAAACCTCGGCGCGGATATTATCATGGCCTTTGATGAATGTTCCGACCCGAACGACCATGAATACATCCGGCTGGCCATGCGGCGGACGCATGCCTGGGCGGAGCGTTCGCTCAAAGCAAAAACCAGAGCAGACCAGGCCTTGTTCGGAATCGTGCAGGGCGGAGTCAACCCGGCGCTTCGGGCCGAATCCGCCAAATTTATCGCTGGGTTGGACACGCCCGGCATCGCCATCGGCGGATTATCCGTTGGCGAGACAAAGCCAGAGATGCACGACACGCTCGATGTGGTGGTTCCGCTCCTGCCTGAGAACAAGCCGCGTTATCTGATGGGCGTTGGCACGCCCGAAGATTTGATCAATGGCGTTTTGCGCGGCGTGGATATTTTTGATTGCGTCCTGCCGACGCGCCTGGCGCGGCATCATTCCGCGTTCGCGCCCGAAGGCCGACTGAACTTGATGAACGCAACCTTCGCCCGCGATGAAAAGCCAATTGATGAAACCTGCGACTGTTACGCCTGCCAGACGTTTACCCGCGCCTATCTGCGACATTTAATCGTCGCCAAAGAATTGCTAGCAGGGACGTTGATTTCGATTCACAACTTGCGGGCTTTGATTCGGCTGATGGAATCGATTCGCGGCTATATTGCGGATGGCAGTTTTGAAACGCGCGCGCCGGAGTTGTTGCGGCAATGGGCAAATAATGCAAAACGGGCGGCGCTGACTTAGCGCGCCTCTATGGTGAAAATAAATTTATGACGATCTTTAATGCCTTTGTCCTCGGCGTAATTCAAGGACTGACCGAATTTATCCCCGTTTCATCCACGGCGCATTTGTTGATTTTTGGCCGCCTGCTTGGAATTTCAGCCGACGAGCGAATGATAGCCTTCTCCGTCGTCGTACAGTTGGGTACGGTTGCGGCTATGCTGGTTTTCTTTTGGAAGGACATCTGGCAAATTGTTTGCGCCTTTCTTTCAGGCCTGCTTAAACATAAACCCTTTGATGATTTTCACGCCCGCCTGGGCTGGTACATTATCATTGCAACCTTGCCCGCGCTGACGGTTGGTTTTCTGCTCAAAGACGTAGTTGAGACCATGTTTGCAGAACCGTTCGCGCAGGCCGGGATTCGCTTAGTGGTTACGGCGATTTTACTGACTTTGGTGGAAGTTTTGGATAAACGCCAACGTACGCTCGACTCCGCCACCTGGGCGGACGCTTTATTTGTGGGCCTGTTTCAAACCCTGGCCATTTTCCCGGGCGCCTCGCGCTCGGGAAGCACCATCGCCGGAGGGATGCTTCGCGGCTTTGACCGCGCATCTGCGGCGCGCTTTGCCTTTCTTATGTCGGCCCCCATTTTGCTGGCGGCGGGCGCCTATCAATCCCTTGAAGTGATTCGCATGACGGGCACGCACGAGCTTTTTGGATATCTCATCATTGGCTGTCTTACGGCCGGGGTGGTCGGCTGGTTTTCGATCAAGTGGTTAATTGCTTATTTGAGCAAACGCTCGTTGTACATTTTTTCCGCTTATTGTGCCGCGCTCGGACTGCTCCTTTTGATTAAGTGATGAATCCCAAACTTTTGCTCAAACGTCTCGTCGAAACCGAATCGCCCTCGCATGATTCCGCGGCGGTGAATCGTGTGGCCGACCTGGTGATTTCAGCGGCTGGGGACTTGGGCGCGAAAATTCAAACGCTGGAAAACCCAGCTGTCGGAAAACATGTCGTCGCCAGGTGGGGGAGTGGCGCGGATAATTTCCTCTTCCTCTGCCACATGGATACGGTCTTTCCGCTTGGAACTTTACAATCCATGCCTTACCGTGAAGCGGATGGCAAAATTTACGGCCCGGGCGTGTTGGATATGAAAGCGGGCATCGTCATTTGTCTTTCCGCCATCGCCGAACTTCAAGCGACGAACGCGCTCAACAAATCTGTTACTTTGCTTTGCACGTCAGACGAAGAGATTGGAAGCGGCAGTTCCCGAAAGTGGATTGAGGAGTTGGCGCGTCAGGCGCAACTGGTTTTAGTCTTTGAGGCCGCCCTGCCGGATGGTTCGCTAAAAACCTGGCGCAAAGGCGTGGGCGGTTTTCACGTGGAAGCGCAGGGACGCGCCGCGCACGCAGGCGGCGATCACGCGCAAGGGCGCAACGCCATCGAGGAAATTGCCCATCAAACCCTGGCCTTTCAAAAGCTCACCGATTATTCCAAACAAACCACGCTCAACGTCGGGCTGATTCGTGGCGGCACGGCGACAAACGTCGTCCCCGACCGCGCTTCGATTGAAGTAGATGTGCGCGTGTTGCAACCCGAAGAATGGCAAAGGATTGAAGCGGAAGTTAACGCCTTTAAGCCGGTTGTGGAAGGGACGACGCTCAACATTACGGGCGGGCTGAATCGTCCGCCCATGCCGTTCGACGCCACGATGAAAGCCACGTTTGAAAAAGCCAAAGCCATTGCCGCGCACATTGGGCTGGAGTTGAAATCCGGCGGCACAGGCGGCGGCTCAGATGGAAACTTTGTCGCTCCGCTGGGCATTCCCTTGTTGGACGGCATGGGCGCAGTGGGCGAGGGCTATCATTCGGAACGGGAATTTATTTACGAGGATTCGCTGGAAGAAAAAAAGAACCTGCTCGTGGAGTTGATGAAGCGGTGGTAAAAAGAATCGCTACCTGGCTGGCGACTTGCTGGTTATTAACCGCCTGCGCTTCAGCCGGTCAAACTCCCGCGCCGCAGGTTGTGACCGTGTACGCCACGCTCTCTACCCAGCCCTGGCTGGCTGAATTGTTTGTCTGCGCCAATGCCCAATCTGTGGTGTTGCGGGTTGAGTCTGAGGCCCCGCAAATTTACCTGCGTTTGGGCGAGCCGACGCCTTTAACTTCGCCTGCCTATCAAGTGGGCGAAGAGGAAGTGTTAGTCGTGGCCAATCAGCAAACCCCTTTGCAAAGTTTAAGTTTGGAAGAAACGCAAAATTTATTTACCGGGTGGGATTCTGCAACCCCGCAGGTTTGGGTCTATGCTTCAGATGCGGATGTGCAAACGTGGTTTGACCAGGCCGTGATGAAGGCGCGAAGCGTTTCCGCTGTGGCGCGCATTGCCGCGGACCCGCAAGCCATGACCGATGCGCTTCAGTCTGACCCTAATTCCATCGGCATTTTGCCGCAACGCTGGCTGACCAGTTCTCTGCGTAAACTGTACTCGGCGGGAAAAGCCCCCGTGTTGGCGCTGACCACTGCCGAAACCAGCGACGCCGCGCTGGATTTGATCGCCTGCCTATCAAAATAGTAAACCCCAAAACTTGACAGACTCCCGCCTTTCGCGTAAGATGTAAACTGGTTTGCAATACAAACTGGTTTATTTTTATATGAGCATGGAACCTGACTTTAGAGAAATTCAACAGCGCGTACGACGCTACTGGTTTAAAGACGGCCTGGGCGAAATGGTCGTTGGCGGGTTGTTTATTTTGCTGGCCGCGTACGTGGCCGGGCACCAATGGCTTCCGGTGGATTCCAAAGCCCCACTCTATCTGGATGGCGGCCTGGTTTTAATTTTACTGCTCGGCATTTTCCTGACCACGAAACTGATTAATATTTTCAAACAGCACATTACCTATCCGCGCACTGGCTACGTGGAATATTACCCGACGAAAAAAGAAAAATTTTTAGCCAAAATCTTTATCTTTGCCTCGTTCGCCGGATTCGTTATTTTGATCATGGGCGTTGGCGAATGGGTGGGGACGTTTCGCTGGCTCCCCGGTTTTCTGGGCGCGCTGATTGCTCTGGCGCTGATGGCTATTCGCCCGCGTGTGGTGGAGTTGAATCGTTTTTACCGGCTGGCGGGCGTGGCGCTCCTTGCCGGAATTGGCGCTTCGCTCCTGAACTGGCTTCCCCAATATAGCGTCAGTTTGTTTTTTGCCCTGTTTGGTTGCGCCATGCTCGTTACCGGCGCGCTCACGCTCAGGAAATATCTGCGCGAAAACCCCCTGCCCACGACGGAGACTGCGGATGAACGCTAATTTACGCAACCTCACCGACGTGGATCGGCTGATTCATGAACCGGCGCGTTTATTAATTGCCACCATCCTTTCGGGCGTAGTCAGCGCAGACTTTGTCTTTTTGCAACGCGAAACCGGCCTAACCAAAGGCAATTTATCGGCGCACCTCTCCAAATTGGAAGAAGCCGGATATGTGAAAATTGAAAAAACTTTCAAAGGCAAATTGCCGCTTACCGTTTGTAAGCTCACCGCCATCGGCCAAAAGGCGCTGGCTAAATACCGTCAGCAGTTGCAAGACTTTATGAACAAGACCAGTTGAAAAAATATGACCTCGACCATCCTCGAACTGCAGAACGTCAATAAAACCTATTCCACCGCCGCCGGCGATTTTGTGGCGTTGAAAAACATCAACCTCGAAATTACAGCGGGCGAATTTCTGGGCGTGGTGGGCAAATCCGGCGCGGGCAAATCCACGCTCCTCAACATGCTCAACGGCGTGGATCAACTCACCAGCGGGGAAGTCTGCTTTCAAGCCGAAGGCGAACGCCTGTCCATTCATCAACTCACGGAAGACCAGCGCGCCAGTTGGCGCGGCAAAAACATGGGCGTGGTCTATCAATCCTTTCAACTTCTGCCCATGCTCACGCTGGCGGAAAATATCATGCTCCCCATGGACCTCTCGAACCACTTTAACCCGCGCAAGGCCAAAGAGCGCGCCCTGGAATTATTGGAACTCATGGAATTGGCCGAACACGCCCATAAACTGCCGAGCTTTATTTCCGGCGGGCAACAACAGCGCGTGGCCATTGCGCGCGCGCTGGCCAACGACCCGCCCGTCCTCGTGGCCGACGAACCCACCGGCAGTTTGGATTCAGTCACCGCCGATCACATCTTCGACGTGTTCAGCCAACTGGTGGAGGAACGCGGTAAAACCATCATCATGGTCACGCACGACCTGGGGCTGGCCAGCCGCTTCTCCCGAAGTTTAACCATCGTGGATGGCGAACTGGCCGAAGCGCAGACGGAATTTGATCGCACCATGCTTCGGAGGCGAAAATGAAAGACGCTTCGCGCGCCAAACGGAAGGCGGATCTCGTCCGAGATTCAGCTTCGCATCCCGACGCCATGATCGAACTACGCGGCGTCATCAAGCGCTTTTCCAACGCGGCGGGAGTGTTCACCGTCCTCAAAGGCGTGGATCTCACCATCAAGCGCGGCGAGTTTGTTTCCGTAGTGGGCAAGTCGGGGAGCGGCAAATCCACCCTGCTCAATATGATCACCGGCATTGACCATCCCACCGAAGGTCAGGTGGTGGTGAATGCGAACGACATCTACACGGGCGTCAGTGAAAGCCAGCGCTCCAAATGGCGCGGCAAGAATTTGGGCATCGTCTTCCAATTCTTTCAACTCCTGCCCATGCTCACGCTCCTTGAAAACGTCATGCTTCCCATGGATTATGTGAACCTGTACGATTTCGACGAACGCCCCAAGCGCGCGCTGGAATTGCTCAAATTGGTGGGGCTGGAAGCGTTTGCAAACAAACTGCCGGTTTTGGTCTCCACGGGTCAGCAACAGCTGGCCGCGATTGCCCGCGCCATGGCCTGCGACCCGCCCTTGCTGGTGGCGGACGAGCCGACGGGAAATTTGGATACCCGCTCGGCGGATACGATCATCCAACTCTTTGAACAATTTGTGGCGCAGGGCAAAACGGTGGTGATGGTGACCCACGACCCTTCGCTGACTTCCCGCACGCATCGTAATATCATCCTCTCCGACGGCGAGTTGATTAACGAAGCGATTTCCAAAGCCCTGCCCAAACTTCGCCATCGTCACATGCTGGAATTTACCCGGTTGGCCCAGACCCGCGTGTATCAGGCGGGTGAAGTTATTTTGGCCAAAGGCACAGAGGTGGATTGCTTCTACATTGTGAAGCAGGGCGCGCTGGAGCAATATCAGGCTGGCGAATTTTTTGCAGAGACGGAATTACTGCGCGGCGAACCCTCCGCGCGGGAAGTGCGGGCTGGGAAAATGCCCGTTGAAATTGTCACCCTGCCGAAGTCTGATTTTGTGCGCGTGTTGAACGAATCGCCAATTACGGCCGAGGCCATCGAACAAATCATTCAGCGGCGCCTTGCCGTTCAACAAGCCACAGACGCATTTTCAAAATAACGGATTAATCATGGCCGCCAGCCCACGTCAACTTCCCCAATTGTTATACATTCAAGATAGCGAGGAATCGCGCGCTTTGGTGCGACGTTTGCTTTCTAAAAAGTTTATCGTCCTCGAAGCGGGCGACCCGTTGGACGGCCTGCAGTTGGCTGAGGAAACCCAACCCGACATTATTTTGCTCGACCATAATTTGCCGCACATGACCGGAAGCGAAGCCGCCACGCGCTTGAAGAAAATGTTGCCCGCCACGCCGATTGTCATCATCTCGGCTGACCTTTCTCCCGAGGCGCGCGCGCGCGCGCTGGCCGCGGGCGCGATTGGGTTCATCCCCAAACCGATTGACGATGATTTTGAAGAATTGGTGAATGCTTACTTTCACGGCAAAGTGGAAAAGCTGGACGATGCTGAACAACACTTGCAGGCCTACCAACAGGAACTGGTGCAAAGGCTGGAGGAAAGCATTCGTCAATTGAGCGCCACGGTGGAACGCAATAAATATTTGCTTCAACAAAACGAGAAGATGTTCGCGATGTTGGAGCGCAGGCATAAATTGCTGGAAACCGCCGCGCGCGCCGGGCAAATGGTCACATCCATTTTGGATATGGACGCCCTGCTCAAGCACACGGTGAATATCATTTGTAGCGAATTCAATTTTTATTATTCGGGCATCTTTTTGATTTCGGAAGATGGGCAAACGGCGATTCTTCGCGCCGGATATGCCGCCGCCGGGCGCAAAATGTTGGACGGGAATTATCGCCTGCCGATTGATCAGAATTCCATGATTGGCAAATCCATTTTGACTCAGCAGGCGCAGATCGCTTCGGACGTGGCGGGCGAAGAATCGCGCTTTCAAAATCCATATCTGCCGAACACGCGCTCGGAGATGGCCCTGCCGCTGATTGTGGATGCGCGCGCGCTCGGCGCGGTGACGGTGCAAAGCGACGAGTTGGATGCCTTTTCAGAGGAAGACGTGACTTCCCTGCAAACGATGGCGGATCAAATTGCAATTGCGTTGAATAACGCGCAATTGATGTTGAAGTTGGAAGCCGCCAACTCTGAAATTTTACGCACGAAAACCTACGAAGCCATCGCCACCGCCACCGGCGAGGCGATTCATTGGGTGGGGAACAAGGCCGCGCCCATCCCCGGGAGCGTGAAACGCGCCCGCGAAGACGTGACCTATCTTTTGGCTTTGATTTCGCAACTGCCTGAATCGGCGTTGGAAAATGAATCGTTGGCCGCGGCCGTGCAAACGGTCAAGGCAGAGGCGCAGGCCCAGGGTTTGGATTTGCCGAAAACGCTGGCCGAGATGTCTGCCATGAAGCCGAATCGTTTGCAGGCTTTGGTCAGCGTAGAATCTCTGCTGGAAGATTTGGAGATCGCCGAGAACAGCGCCGAAACGATCTTGAGCATCAAAGAAGGGCTGATTGGCCCGGCGCGCCAGCGTAACGACGCGGCGGTTTCGTTGCGCGAGATGATTTCGGAAACGGTGGCCAATATGGGCCTGCCTGACGGCGCGGTGGAAATGAATTGGGATGCGAACCTGCCGCTTGTACATGTGGACGCGAGACAAGTGGAACAGGTTTTTAATAACTTAATCAAAAACGCGTGGGAGGCCTTAAGCGCCACGCCCGCGCCGAAGATTATTGTGCGCGGAAGCCGCGACGCCGACCCGAACTTTGCGCTGGTGACGGTGCAGGATAACGGCCCCGGGATTGCGCCGGAGATTCAGGAAAAAATCTGGGTTTCGTTTTTTACCACCAAAGGCGGAAGCGGCGGAACCGGGTTGGGGCTTTCGGCGGTCATGCAAATTGTCAATCAGCATGGCGGCAAGATCTGGCTGGAAAGCGAAGCGGGGCAGGGCGCAAAATTTTTTGTGCGCCTGCCGGTTGAAAAATAATTTTGGAGGAACGATAATGACAACTATTCTTTTGGTGGACGACGAAAAATTGGTGCAACGCAGTTTGGAGAAAACCATGCTTCGCGCCGGATACGACGTGTTGACCGCTGAGGACTGCCAGAGCGGGAGCGCGGTCTTTGCTCAAAATGTACAGGCGGTGGATATTGCCGTGCTGGATTTGAACATGCCCAGTTTTGACGGTACGCCTAAAAACGGGGCCGGGTTGGACCTGCTGGACGATTTGAAAAAACAACGCGCGAATCTGCCAGTCATCATCCTGACCGCGTACGACGAAGTCAGCAAGGCCAAAGACGCGGTGGCGCGCGGCGCGAATGCTTTTTTTGTGAAAGGGCGCGAGCAAGGCCTGGTGGAACTGGTGCAGAAAATTTTGAAGAACGAATAACCTTCAATTTGTTAAAGAGGAACTGATGACAAACTCAATCGAAAGACACGCTACGTTATTAAAAGCCGCCGCGCGCGCCGCCAAAAACATCACCACCATTTTAGATCCGCTGGTTTTATTTGAACGCACAGTGGATATTATTTGCGATGAATTTGGCTTTTATTACGCCGGTATTTTCCTGGTGGATGAAGCCGGTCAATTTGCGGTTTTAAAGGCCGGGCGCGGCGAACCCGGACGGGACATGCTCAAAGGCGAGCACAAACTAGCGATTGGCGGCAACTCGATGATTGGCGCCTGTATCGCCAACAAGCAAGGCCGCATCGCGTTGGACGTGGGCGCTGAAGCCGTCTTCTTTGAAAACCCGCATTTGCCCAAGACCCGCTCCGAGATGGCGCTCCCCTTAATCGTTGGGGAAGAGGTCGTCGGCGCGCTGACCGTTCAATCCACGGAAGAGGCGGCTTTTCACGAGGAAGACATCGCCGCTTTGCAAACGATGGCCGATCAACTGGCGATTGCCTATCAAAATTCAAAACTGCACAAGCAGGCGGAACGGCGCTCGCGCTTATTGAAGGCCGCAAACCGCGTGGGCAAGGAAGTCACTTCCATTTTGGACGTTGAAAAACTGCTCCCGCAAACCGTGAATATTATTTGCGAAGCCTATGGCTTGTATTACGCTGGAATCTTTTTGCTGGACGCGGCGGGCGAATATGCGGAACTGCGCGCCGGCTACGGCAAGGCGGGTAAAGCGATGCTGGCGGATGGACATAAGCTGAAAGTGGGTACCGATTCGATGATTGGCGCGTGCATTGCCATGGGCGAGGCCCGCATTGCGTTGGACGTGGGCGAAGAGCGCGTGCATTTCAAAAACCCCAACCTGCCGCACACCCGCTCTGAAATGGCCCTGCCTTTAATTTATGGCGGCAAGCCGTTGGGCGCCGTCACCATTCAAAGCTCCGAAGAACGCGCCTTCACCGAAGACGACATCACCACGCTCACGACGATGGCCGAACATTTGGCGGTGGCGATTAATAACGCCCATTTGATTGACGAACTCAAAGAAGCGCACACCGAGATTTTACGCAACAAAGTCTTTGAAGCGCTCACCAGCGCCTCCACCGAAGCCATTCATTGGATCGGCAATAAGACGCTCCCCATCTCGCTGACGGTGGCGCGCCTGCGCGAAGAAATTGCCAGCGGGCAGGTAGACGTGGAATCGCTGAAAGAGGATTTGGATCTCATCTCTGAAAGCGCCGCGCAAATTATTCAGGTGAAGGAACAACTCATCGGCGCGGTGCGCGAGATGAAACCGCGCTCAATCCTGCTTGCGGATATCGTCCAGACGGCCGCGCAACACCGCAGTATCTCCAATCAAACGCTTCGCGTGCAAGTGGACCCGGCCGCCGCGTATGTGATTGCAGACAGCACCCAACTGACCCGCGCCATTGGCAACATTTTGCAAAACGCCGCCGAGGCGGGCGCGAAATCCATCCAAGTGACGGCCCGGCCAACCGAAGAGCGCGGCGTGGTTGAAATCCGCGTGGAAGATGACGGCGCGGGCATGTCTGTGGAGTCCCAGCAAAAAGTCTGGTCGCCGTTTTATTCCACGCGCGGAACCGCGCATCATGGCTTGGGTTTGCCTGCCGCTTTGCATGTCGTTTCGCAATCGCAGGGGCGCGCCGCTTTGGTCAGCGAAGAAGGCAAAGGTACAACGGTTGCAATTTTCATGCCGCGCGGCAAGTCGAACGATCAAGCCGTGGAGGCGGGGAACGTCAAAAGCATTTTGTTGATTGACGATAACGATGATTGGGCGAAACTTTTTGCCGAATTGCTAAAAGGCACAAAGATTAAGTTGACCCAATCTGCCGATTTGCAGAAATTCCCTGAAGCGGATTTGATTTTGGTGGATGAGAACATCGCGGCGCTGGCCCTGACCGATGTGTTGGCCGCGCTTTCAAAAGCAGGTCTGCTGGCGAAGACAATTGTCCTCACCTCGGCTATCAACCCGGAACGCGTGACGCAATTTTTGCGCGCAGGCGTCAAGGACGTTGCCATCAAGCCATATGCGGGCGGCGAAGTGAGCGAATTGTTGAAGTAAAACATAACGCCCGATACATTCCGGTTTTACCCTGGCGCGTCGGGCCTGAATCTGAAAGTAACTATGAGACCTCGTTGGCGTAAGATTTTTCATGATTTATGGGATAACAAAGCCAGAACCTTGCTGGTGGTTTTATCTATTGGCGTGGGCGTATTTTCGATTGGCGTCATTGCAGGCGCGTATAAAATCATCTCGCATGATTTGGGCATTTCCTACGCGGCGAACAACCCGGCGAATATCGAATTTCGCACGTCTGGTTTTGGAGACGACGTTCGTTCTTCCATTCGGAATGCGCGCGGCGTAAAAGAAGCGGAAGTGCGCCGCGTGGCGAGCTTTCGCGTGCGCGCGGAAAACAGTCAGCAATGGGTGAGCATTGACCTGGTTGGGTTTGAAAGCTTCAGCGAGAATCAGGTCAATTTGCTGATTCCGGTTTCAGGTCAGGTGGAAGCGCAAAAGGATGAAGTCCTCTTAGAAGATGACATCCTCGACGATCTGGAAATCGCCATTGGCGACAACCTGGTCTTTGAACTGGCCGACGGCTCGACCAAATCTTTGAAAGTGGTTGGCTTTGTGAAGGACGCTTCGACGGGCGCTGGAGATTTTTTGGCCGCGCCGTATGGCTATACGGTGATGGAAACCATGCAAACGCTGAAGCAACCCGAAACGTTCAATCGCGCCCTGATTACCGTCACCGGCGATCAGAACGACAGCCAGCGCATCCGCGATGTGGGTTCGGACTTGAAAGATAAACTGGAAAAAGGCGGCGTGGCCGTTTTGCGTTCGAGGTTTTCGGAAACGAATAAACATCCGCTGGGCGATACGATTAATGCCGTGCTGGGAATTTTGCTGGCGCTGGGGATTTTGATCGTCTTGCTTTCAAGTTCGTTAATCGCCAACACGTTAAGCGCGTTGTTGAATCAACATTATCGGCATATCGGCGTGATCAAATTAATTGGCGGGAGGAATCGTCAGGTTTTGACGATGTATCTGGCGCTGATCATCGCCTTTGCGTTTTTGGCGTTGTTGGTGGCCGTGCCGCTGGGCGGAAGCGGCGCGTATCGCCTGGCTTTATTTATGGCGGATAAATTGGGTTTTGTCTTGCTGAATTATCGCATTGAACCGGTGGCCCTCGCGATTCAAATTTCGGTGGGCTTGCTGGCTCCGTTGTTGGCCGGGCTGGGTCCGGTTTTGAAAGGCTCGCGAATCACCGTTCTGCGCGCTTTGAGCAACGACATGGCTAACGATGAAGCTCAGCCGCAAACTGGCGAAAATCAGCGCCTCAACTGGCTGGATTGGGCGTTGGTGCGCGTGACGCGCGTTTTAGCCGCTCGCGGCATTCACTTTCCGCGCTCGTTTACGATCTCTTTACGAAACACGTTTCGCAAGCGCAGTCGTTTAATGCTCACCTTGTTTACCTTAACAATGGGCGGCGCGATTTTCATTGCGGTCTTTAATGTGCAGGCGAGTTTGCGCTCGTTCATTGACGAACTGGGCAGTTACTTTCGCGCCGACGTGACTTTGGATTTTGATCAACCCTACCGCATCAATAAAGTGAGAGAATTTGCCTCCCGCGTGGATGGGGTTGAGAAAATCGAAGGCTGGCAATTTATGGCGGCGGAACTGCTCTACCCGAATGGAACCGTGGCGGATAACATCAACCTGCTGGCCCCGCCCGCGGAGACAGAACTGGTCAACCCGATTTTAGCTTCGGGGCGCTGGATTCGCCCAGACGACGTGCGTAAACTGGTGGTTAGCGAAGCGATTGAAAATTATTTTCCCGGCTTGCAGGTGGGCGACACCCTGCCGTTGAGAGTGAACGGCAAGGATGAAAATTGGCAAGTGGTTGGCATTTTCAAGTTTGTCGGACGCGATGGCATTTTGGCCTATACGCCCTTTGAATATTCGGAACAGGCGCTCCATTTGGCGAATCGTTCGTACTCGTTTCGGGTGGTGACCAAAGAGCATGGCCGCGCCGTTCAAGATCGGATCGCGGAACAGTTGGACGATTACTTCCGCGCCAATGGTTTTAAGGTGCGTCAGGCGGAATCGGGGCTGGCTTCGCTGGATACCGTGACGGAAAGCATTGATATTCTGGTGACCTTCCTTTTGATCATGGCGATTTTGACGGCGATTGTTGGGGCCATGGGGCTGACCGGAACGATGGGCATGAACGTCTTGGAGCGCACGCGCGAGATTGGCATTATGCGCGCCATCGGCGCCGACGACCGTTCCATCATGCGCACGGTGATTGGCGAAGGCCTGGTGATTGGCCTGGTTTCGTTTGTGCTGGCCATTTTCCTTTCCATCCCAATTTCATACGGCTTGTCCTACATTCTGGCGATTACGGTTTTTGAATCGCCCATTACGGTGGTCTTCACCTATCTGGGATACGCCATCTGGCTCGGGCTGATTATTTTACTTTCCGTGTTGGGCTCGGTCTTACCGGCGCGGAATGCGGCGCGTTTAACCATCCGCGAAGTGTTGGCCTACGAATAAAAATGAATCATAAATTGAAAAGGTTTAATATGAAGAAGAATACTTTGAACGCGATTGTAATTTTGACGATCTTTAGCTTGTTGTTGGCGGCTTGCGGCAACGCCCCGGCTACCGCTTCTCCCGCGGAGACGATTGCGCCGCCCGAAGAGGTGATTGCTGAAGGGCGCTTGGAACCCATCCGCGCGACGAATTTATCGTTTCAGGCCCCTGGCGTAGTGGAAGCGCTTCTGGTTAAGCAGGGCGATACCGTCCGCGAGGGAGATGTTCTCTCCCGCCTCGCAAACTCGGGCGCGGCCGAAGCGCAAGTCGTCGTCGCGCAAAATGCCTATGATGCGCTTCTGCGGAACGCCAGCGGCGATCGCGCGCAACTCTGGCAGGCTTATCTTTCCGCTCAAAAGGCCCGCGCGACGGCCGAGAAGAAGTGGGAAGATTTGAACGTGGACGATATTGAAGATCAAATCGAAGACGCCAAAGCCGTGATTGAAGACCGCACCGAGGATTTGGAAGACGCGCAAAAAGAATTTGATAAATACAAGGATTTGGACGAGGACAATTCCAAGCGGAAATCTGCTGAGGATGAATTGGAACGCGCGCAGGAAGATTTGAATCAGGCGAACCGCGACCTGGAAGAGGATCAACGCAAGCGCGACGATGTGCGCGCCGCCTATGATTTGGCGCTGGCCAACGAAGCTGAAGCCAAACATCAGTACGAGATTAGCCTGGACGGACCCAACGCGGAACAACTGGCTTTGGTCAAAGCAAATTTGGAAGCCGCTCAAGACGCGCTCTCCAATTATGTGATCGTCGCTCCGTTTGACGGCGTGATTGCTGAAGTGAATGTGGAAGTCGGTCAGCAGGCGGGCCCCACCACGCGAATTGTCAGCGTTGCAGACTATAGCGGCTGGGTCGTCAAAACCACGGACGTGACCGAACTTGAAGTGGTGAAGATCAAGCTCGGCCAAAAAGTTTCGATGGTTCCAGACGCGCTTTCAAATGTAACCTTAACCGGCGCGGTAATAGAGATCAGCGATGCGTACGCGCTTCAGGGCGGCGACGTGCTGTACACCGTGCAGATTCAGGTGGATAAATCCGACCAGCCCGTGCGCTGGGGCATGACGGTGGAAGCGACCTTTTTAACGGGCGAGTAAGGGCGCGTTTGAAAGTTAGTTTGGTAAAATCGCTTATTCTATTTTAGGAGTATTACATGGGTCCTCATTTTGACTGGATTACGCAACCCGAAGGTTGGGTGGCGCTCCTCACGCTGGTGGCGTTGGAATTGGTGCTGGGCGTGGATAACATCATCTTCATTTCCATCCTCGCCGGAAAGCTACCGATTCAAGACCAGCAAAAAGTCCGCACGACCGGCATTTTGGCCGCGGTCCTTTCCCGCGTGGCCTTGCTGTTTTCAATCAACTGGGTGATTGGGCTAAAAGAAGACCTGTTTACTTTGCCCTGGTTTGAAATTGGAATTTCCGGGAAGGATATTATTTTAATTATTGGCGGGCTCTTCCTGCTTTGGAAAAGCACCCATGAGATCCACGAAAAACTTGAAGGCCATGGCGGGCGCGCTGTGGCTAAAGTCGCCGCAAATTTTTGGGGCGTCGTGCTTCAAATTATGATTTTGGATATCGTCTTCTCGCTGGATTCGGTGATTACGGCCGTGGGCATGGCGGAAGATATCGCCATTATGGTCATTGCGGTGATCGTGGCGGCCTTGGTGATGATCTTTACGGCTAGGCCGATTAGCGAATTTGTGGAGAAACACCCAACGGTTAAGATCTTGGCGTTGAGTTTCCTCCTGATGATTGGCTTGACCTTGATTGCGGACGGTTTCGATCAACACATTCCGAAAGGTTATATTTACTTCGCCATGGCCTTCTCAGTCTTTGTGGAGATTATCAACCTGCGCGTGCGCGGCGACCATGTGGAGCCGGTGCATCTGCGCGATCCCTATCAGGTGGAAACTACGCCTGAAGTAAAACCTGAAGTGAAACCTGCGGTCAAGCCGACTGCTGTCAAAGCGCCAAAGCCAAATGCTGGAAGAAAGCAAAAGCCTGGCGCGAAAAAGAAATAGCAAGACAAGGCTTACCTTGCCCTGCGAGGCGTGAAATAGTAAAACTCCTCCCGATTTCGGGAGGAGTTTTATATCATGTGTGCGCCGATTCCACTGGGGTTTGTAACGATGGATTTCGTCTCGATCTCGCGTTCCTCAAAGGCCGCCGCAATTTCTTTTTTGGCTTTTTCCGCGTCTTGCGGATGGACAAAATTGATGATGGATGGGCCCGCGCCGGAAAGCGCCGCCGCGCCAAAGCTCTTGGCGGTTTTATACGCCGCCATGCCGCCGGTAATGTGCTTCAGCCGATACGACTGGTGAATTCGATCATCCATGACTTTTTGAAGCAGTTCCAAATCGCCGTTGCGTAAGGCTTCCACGACCAGCGCCGCGCGTCCAATGTTGTAGGTTGCGTCATTGCGTGAAAAGGATTTGGGCAAAACAGCCCGCGCAGATTTTGTCAGCCACTCCACTTGCGGCTTAACGATTACCACCGTCCAGTCTGGAAGTTCGTGTTTGCGCCAGATCAATTCCTCGCCTGCGGTGAGCGAAATCACCAGCCCGCCGAGGAACGCCGGAGCGACGTTATCTGGGTGACCTTCCAAATGCACCGCCAGGTTGAGCAACTCCTGCTTGTTCAGCGGTTCGCCCAAGGTCAGGTTTGCGCCGTACAGCCCGGCGACAATGGCGGCGGCGCTGGAGCCAAGCCCACTACTCATAAAAATTTTATTCTCGGCGGAAACCTTCACGCCCGTAATTTTTTTTCCGCAAATCTCATACACGAGCGCGTAGGCCTTGGTAAGCAGGTTCCGGGTTCCTTTATTTAATTTCTCCGAGCCTTCGCCAAACGCCTGATAGGTTAATTTGTAAGCGGTTTCAAAAGTAATTTCGTTCCAAATATCTAAAGCGAGGCCCAGGCAGTCGAAGCCGGGTCCTAAATTGGCAGAAGTGGCGGGGACGCGGATTTTTATCATCCCGCCATTATATAATACTGCGGATGGATTTCGTCAATTTGCGACTGGCTGGGTATAATTCGCATCATTCTGGACTTTGGAGTTGAGATGACCTATCAAGGCTTGATTCAACGCTATGGGCATTTTCTAGACCTGCCCGCGCACACGAAAACCATTTCCCTCCTTGAGGGAAATACGCCCTTAATCCCCATGCCGCGTTTGAGCGCGGAGTTGGACTGCGAATTATTCATTAAGTTTGAGGGACTGAACCCAACCGGCTCGTTCAAAGATCGCGGGATGACCTCGGCGATTAGCGAAGCTGTGGGGCGCGGCGCGCAAACCGTCATTTGCGCCTCCACCGGGAACACGGCCGCCTCGGCCGCGGCCTACGCGGCCCGCGCTGGCGTGCGCGCCATCGTTTTGATTCCCGAAGGCAAGGTGGCGGCGGGGAAGTTGGCCGGGGCGATTGCCTATGGCGCGGAAGTGATTCAAATCCAGGGGTCGTTTGACGATGCGCTGGCCCTGGTGGTTGAAATTACCCAAAAGACGCCGATTGCTTTGGTCAATTCGATTAATCCGTTCCGCATTGAAGGCCAAAAGACCGCCGCGTTTGAAATTTGCGACGAGCTGGGTTCCGCGCCCGATTGGTTGTGCCTGCCGGTTGGCAACGCGGGCAACATCACCTCCTATTGGGCCGGCTTCAAACAATATCAAAAGGGCTTGCCGCAATTGTTGGGCGTTCAGGCCGCCGGAGCCGCTCCGCTCGTGTTGGGGCAGGCCGTGGAAAAACCAGAGACCATCGCCACCGCCATTCGCATCGGTCGCCCCGCCCGCGGCGAGCAAGCCTTGGCCGCCGCCCAGGAATCGAACGGGAAAATCAGCGCCGTTTCCGACGAACAAATTTTAGCCGCGCAAAAGATTTTGGCGGAAGAAGGCGTGTGGGTGGAACCGGCCTCTGCCGCGGGGCTGGCTGGCCTGTTGGCTGAATCAGCCGTCGGCAAGTTTGAAGCGCGCGGCAGGCGCGTCGTCGTGGTTTGTACAGGTCACGGGATGAAAGACCCGGCCATCATCGCCGATTCATTTGCGGCTCCGCGAATCATCCCCGCCAGCTATGCGGCCCTGCTTGGGTTGATTGGCGCGTAAATTGAAAGCCTGTTAAGAAAGTTGCAAAAAAGGATTCCCGCTGAGAAAAATACTACAATCCCCATCAAAATAACGCGCCCAACAGATTGATTTGGGCAATGGATGGCGGTTTTAGATGCTTGATACACCTATGGTCAAAAATAAACAAACAAGCCGTTTGGAAGTTTTGCGGAAATTTGCCAGCCTTGCGCCCTTTTCTGCCGAATGTTTGCAAGCGCTGGCGAAAGGCTCTGTTCATTTTTCGGCCAAACCGAATCAGGTAATTTTTCGCCAGGGGGAAGTTTCCGAGTCCATGTATGTGATTTTGAAGGGCCGGATTAAATTTGAACGGGACGACCATAAGAACGAAACGATTAACTCCGGGGAATTGGCTCAATACGAATCCTTTGGCGAAGTCTCCATGCTGAAGCGCGAGCCGCGCCAATCCACCGTTACGGCTGTGACGGATGCGGAATTCCTGGTAATTGAACGCGCCTTACTGCTTGAAGCGCTTGGTAAATCCACCCCTGAGGAAGTTGCCGATTTTTTCTCCGCTTTAAACGACCAGACGCGTAAAATGTACGACGCGCAATTGCTCGAAGTCCTTTCCAAGCGTTCCCTTTCCGCTCAAATGGAAGTGGAGAAACAACGCGCGCTCACCCAAATGGTGGCGGGCGTGGCGCATGAGGTGAATACGCCGCTGGGCGTAATTAATACCGCGGTGGCGATCATGGCCCGTGAATTGGCCGTTCCCGCTGAAATGACCGCTCAGCGCGCCGCTGACATTGCCGAATCGCTGGAGTTGATTCGCCGCAACGTAGATCGCGCCCATGCTCTGGTACAGGACTTCAAGAAAGTATCTGTCAGCCAATTGGTGGCGGAAAAAGAGAAGCTGAATATTTCCGATGTGGTCTCTGAAATCGTCGGCTTGATGGCTGTCAGTTTAATCAAGCATGGCGTCTCCGTAAAAATTGTGGATAAACTTAAACCTGAAGAAAAAAGCTGGATTGGCTATCGCGGTTTCCTCTCTCAGGTTTTGATCAACTTTTTGACCAATGCCGAAAGATACGCCTACCCTAAAGGTGGCGGACAGGCGACGATTACGCTGGAACTTGAAGATCAAGATCGTCTGCGACTGACGTTTGCAGATCATGGCGCGGGAATTTCAAAGGAAAACCAGTCCCACATCTTTGAGCCGTTCTTCACCACCGGGCGCGCTTTGGGCGGCACCGGGCTGGGGTTGGCCATCGTGCATAACCTGGTGACCAATTCCTTGAAGGGTGAGATCAAATTAAAGTCACAAGAGGGGAAAGGCGCCGAATTTACGGTAATTTTGCCAAGGGTGATTGTGGAGTAACCCCCCGAATTTGCCTCCAATTCTCTGGACGATTGACCCAAATTTGGCGTTTATCCAACCGCCGCTTTACCGTTTTGCAAACTGAAAAATAATAAACTTGACACATTGCTAGCCATGTTCTAAAATAGTTCTTAATAAATGAGAAAACGACGGCCCGTTACGGGACGTTCATTTCTGCCTTGTCTGGAGGGTTGTTTTGACTAAAAATCGTACGCAACAAATGGTTGATCGCTTGCGCGAACTGCAAGCCTCATCGCCAGATATTGAAGCCTCGGCCGTCGTCAGCGTGGACGGGTTGAGCATTGCCTCCGCTCTGCCGCAAGGCGTGGAAGAAGATCGCGTCTCGGCCATGTCCGCCGCCATGCTTTCACTGGGCGAAAGAATCGCATCCGAACTTGGGCGCGGCTCCCTGGAACAGGTTTACATTAAGGGCGTCAAGGGCTACGTCTTGTTGATGTCGGTTGGGCAGGAAGCGGTTCTCACCGCCCTCGCTCGCGAACAGGCCAAACTTGGCCTGATCTTCCTTGATATGCGTCGCGCCGCCGAAGATCTGGCGAAGTTGATTTAGTGGAGTAGCCATGGCCCCCCTTCAAAAAGCTGGTTTATATTATCCTAACAAATTCGGTCTCATCACCATCAAGTCCCTGGAAGAGGTGATGGGCAAAAATGGTTTAAACGCAATCCTAAACCTGGCCGGGTTAAACAACTATGTTGAAAATTACCCCGCCGACAACCTCGACAAAGGCTTTGACTTTGCCGAACTCTCCGCCATAGGTTCTGCGCTGGAAGAAATGTACGGCCCACGCGGTGGACGCGGTTTGGCTTTGCGCGCCGGACGGGCAACCTTCTCAGACGCTTTGAGAAACTTCGGCGCCCTGGCCGGAGCCGCCGACCTGGCCTTCGTCGTCCTGCCGCTTCAATCCAAGCTGAGGATTGGTCTGCCAGCCTTTGCCAAAATCTTCACCCAATTAAGCGACCAGCAAACCACCGTCGAAGAAAAAGACACCGAATGGATTTGGACGATTCACAAATGTCCATGTTGCTGGGGCAGAACGGGCGCAGACAAGCCGGTTTGCTTCGTCGCGGCAGGCTTGTTGCAGGAATCGCTCAAATGGGTTTCCGGCGGCAACGAATTCCGCGTCAACGAATCCAAATGCGTGGCCATTGGCGATAGCATTTGCGAATTCATCGTCCAAAAAGAACCAATCTCCTAATCAATCCTTCGAGAACGCATGACAGACGCCAAGTCCAAAATACTCATCATTGAAGACGATCTGGACGTAGCTGAAATGCTGAACGCCTACTTTCGCGCTCAGGGCTATGACGTTTACACCGTCAACTGGGGAGAAGACGGCGTGCGCTCGTCTTTGTCTGTTCAGCCAGATTTAATCATCCTCGACATTCGCCTGCCGGATATTGACGGCTACGAAGTGGCTCGCCGCGTGCGCGCCGACCGACGGACAGCCGAAATCCCGATCATTTTCCTCACCGAAAAACGCGACCGTTCCGACCGCTTAAAAGGCCTCGAACTCGGCGCGGACGATTACATCACCAAGCCCTTTGACGTACAAGAATTACGCCTGCGCGTGCGGAACTCCTTGAAACGCATCAGCCAGGGCTCGCTGACCAACCCAGTCACCGGCCTGCCCGAAGGCGCTTTGGTGGAGGAAAAACTTTCCGAGATCATCGGCAAGGATGGGGCGGCGGTGCTTTTTGTGTCCATTGACAAGATGGACAACTTCCGCGAAGCGTATGGCTTTGTCGCTTCGGACGATGTTTTGCGCGCAATTAGCTTGATGATCGTCAATACCATGCGTGAAGTCAGTCGTCCGGAAGATTTTCTCGGCCATTTAAGTGGCTCCAGTTTTGTGCTAACGCTCCCAGCCGCAAACCTTGCGTCTTTGAGCGAAAAGTTACGCGGACGGCTGGAGCAATCCATGGAATATTTTTACCCGCTCCGCGACCGCGAACAAATGACGAACCACAAAGATAAGCTGAACCCACAATTGGCCGAACTGGCTCTGGCTGGCGGAAAATTTTCAGATGTCGAACAGCTAAAGGCGGAGTTGTTGCGTCTGAAGAAATAGGCTACCTTTTGCGGATTACAGTCGTCACCCCAACTTATAACGAAGCGGAGAACCTGCCCAAACTGGTCTCCGCTTTATTTGCGCTTCCTCTGGAAATCTCCATCCTGATTGTGGACGATAACAGCCCGGATGGCACGGGCCAGATTGCGGACGAACTGGCCCGTAAATTTCCCGGCAAAGTGGAAGTTTTACATCGCCCGGGGAAGATGGGTCTGCGCTCCGCCTATCTGAACGCCTTTCAAAAACTGCTCGCCGAAGACGCGCAAGCCATCGTGCAGATGGACGCCGATTTTTCGCACGACCCGGTCGCGTTGGTTGGCATGGTTGAAAAACTGAAAGACTGCGATGTCGTCCTCGGTTCCCGGTATGTGGCAGGCGGCTCGGTGGATAAAGATTGGCCCGCCTGGCGGAAGGTCCTTTCCGCTTTTGGAAATTCCTACGCCCGCGTTATTTTAGGCCTGCCCTTTCACGACGTAACCACTGGCTATCGCTTGTGGAAGCGCGAAACCCTGCTCCAGATTCCATTTGAGAAGATTCAATCCAGCGGCTATGTTTTTCTGGTGGAAATGGCCTATCTGGCGCATTGTCTGGAATTTAGTATTGGCGAAGCCCCAATTTATTTCGCGGATCGCCGCTTTGGAAAGTCGAAGATGTCCTTCAAAATTCAGGCCGAAGCCGCCCTGCGGATTTGGCAGGTCTGGTGGGAATACCGCGACATTCGCAAGGCCGGTAAGTTGGCCCGGGTTTATTAAAACTCTATTCAAAATAATTTACGTCTGTTACAATGATTTGAGTAAGCCGAAATTTTGAACGAACAAGATGCCTCGGCCCCTTTGGCTGTGGCATTTTTTGCGTAATCTACCCGTTGTGGGTGTAAATTTATCAGGTGAATCATGGAAATTGTACGAGAAGACTTAAGAAACATCGCGATTATCGCGCATGTAGATCATGGCAAGACCACCCTTGTGGATGGCTTGCTCCGCCAGGCCCATACCTTCCGCGAAAACCAACACGTGGAAGAGCGCGTGATGGACTCCAACGATCTGGAGCGTGAGCGCGGCATTACCATTCTGGCGAAGAACACCGCCATCACGATCCCAGACCCCAAAACCGGAAACATGGTGAAGATTAACATCGTGGATACGCCCGGCCATGCGGATTTTGGCGGCGAGGTGGAGCGGATTATGAACATGGTGGACGGCGTGCTGTTACTGGTGGATGCCGCCGAAGGCCCCATGCCGCAAACCCGCTTCGTTTTGAAGAAAGCGTTAGAACGCGGGCATAAAGCGGTGGTGGTGATTAACAAAGTGGATCGCAAAGACGCCGAACCCGAACGCGTGCTCAACCAGACCTTTGACCTCTTCATTGAACTGGGCGCCAGCGACGAGCAGGCGGATTTTCCAGTGGTGTACGCGCAAGGCATTGCTGGTAAAGCCGGGCTGACTCCCGAACTGGGGCCAGACCTTTCCCCAATGTTCGACGTGATCTTGCATCAAATCCCGGCGCCCAAGGTGGATGTGGATGCGCCGCTTCAAATTTTAGTGACCACGCTTGGTTATGACGATTATCGCGGGGTGACGGCGGTGGGCCGCATTTTTGCCGGTACAGTGAAAACCGGCCAAAAGTTGGCGCGCCTGACCACAGACGGAAAAAACCTCCCTGAAACTGCAAGATATCTGTACACGTTTAAAGGCTTAAGCAGAATTGAAACGCCGGAATCTTCGGCCGGAGATATTATTTCTCTGGCCGGTTTGGAAGGCATCGCCATTGGCGAAACCCTGGCCGACCCGGCCAACCCGGTGGCTTTGCCCACCATCAAAGTGGAAGAACCAACCGTCCGCATGACGTTTGGCGTGAACACTTCGCCGTTTACCGGCCGCGAAGGCAAGTGGAGCACCTCTCGCAAATTGCGCGAACGCCTCACCGAAGAACTGCGCACGAACGTCTCTTTGAGAGTCGAAGATACCGATTCCGCTGAAAATTTCCTGGTCTCTGGCCGCGGCGAACTGCATTTGGGCATCCTGATTGAAACCATGCGGCGCGAAGGCTACGAGTTCCAGGTCTCCCGTCCGGAGGTGATCTATCACCGCGCCGATGATGGCGCATTGCTCGAGCCATACGAAGAAGTCCACATTGAAACCAGCGCAGAAACGGTGGGCGCTGTGGTCGAAATGCTCGGGACGCGCAAAGGCCAAATGATGGACATGCAGGATACCGGTCAGGGGACGACGCGCATGGTCTACATTGTCCCCACGCGCGGCTTGCTCGGCTTCCGCTATCAATTCCTCACCTCCACGCGCGGCGCGGGAATTATGAACACCATCTTGCACGGGTACGACGAACTGGCCGGGGCGATGAACACGCGCCAATCCGGTTCTTTGGTGGCGTGGGAGGCGGGTACAACCACGGCTTACGCGTTGAAATCTGCCGAAGAGCGCGGCGTTTTGTTTGTGGAGCCGGGCGTGGAAGTGTACGAAGGCATGGTGATTGGCGAAAACCCGCGCGCGATGGATCTGGCGATTAACGTTTGCAAGAAAAAGCATTTGACCAACATGCGCGCCTCGCGTGGCGATATGGAAATCCGCCTCACCCCGCCCCGACAAATGTCCCTCGACGAAGCGATTGAGTACCTCGCTGACGATGAACTGCTCGAAGTCACGCCGGAAAACTTTCGCATTCGCAAACGCATCCTCTCTACGGATGAACGCGGCAAACAGACGAAAAAAGTAAAAGAACAATTTGTCGATTAAATAAAAAAGCCCTGCGTATAAAAACGCGGGGCTTTTTTATGACGAATACAATACAGGTCATGCGCTCTAAAAGGATGACGGTTATCTCAACAATACAACTCCACAACCCGACTCTTCGTTGAGCCGACTCCGTTGTAGGCTTCCACGACGTAGCTTGCGCTTTGCCCGCTGAGAAGCGTGATTGTTTCTGTAAAGCGGGTTTCATTTTGGGGCAATTCAATTGCGTCTGTGTTGTTGCGGATGACGCGATAGCCGCTTTCATTTTCCTCGTCTGTCCAGTTAATCGTCACTGTGGCCTGATTGGAGGAATAATTGCAGGAAATGTACCACTTTTGCAGGCTTAAGCCTTGTGGCGCATTGCCCGTGGGCGTGGCGGGCGCGGTGACGGTTGGCACGGCGCTCAGGCTTCCGCTGGGCGTGGCGAATTCCTGGCTGACCCAGCACACTCCGGCGCTGGTCGAAACGATCCAATACCCAGGAATGTAGGCGCCAATGACTTTGATTTGCTCGTTTGGCGAAAGCTGGGTAACGCGCTCGTAATTTACGCCCGGCCCGGTGCGGCAATTGGTCACGCCTTCCACTGAGATCATTGGTTCGGCGTAGGTGGGCGTGGCGGTGAAGTTTGGCAGGTTTGAAGCGGTGGGGCTGGCTTGCGGCGCGGCGCTGAGCGCCGCTTCCACGGTGAAGGCGGCAGAGGTGGAGAACGCGCCGGTCTGTGCGGGGGAAGGTAAATTGCAGGCGGAGAGGAACAGTCCGCAGGTTAAGGCGATGCGTTTGAGTAGATTCATTTCGTCTCGCTCAATTGATGTTTGGGACGGACAATCTCAACCAAATCGGTGACGCGACTATAAGCATTGCCCACCAAGCGGCCCACCGGCTTAAGCGCCGCTAGATTAATTTTATCTGCGCCGAGTAACACGCGCTCGTCCACGTGGATGTGCAAAACCGTGCCGATGACAATCGAGCCGCCGCCGGGTTGATCGCTAATTTCGACGATCTCGCGGACTTTGCATTCAAAATGAATCGGGCTTTCAGCCACGCGCGGCGGCCGCACGGTTTGCGAGGCGCTCGGCGTCAGTTTGGCGAATTCAAATTCGTTCAAATCGGGCGGCGCCTCTACCGAGGAAAGGTTCATGGCCTCCAGCAATTCTTCGGTGACGATGTTCACCACAAATTCCTGCGTGGCTCTCACGTTGTTCAGCGTATCCTTTTGGTGGCCGTCAACGCCGCGAATGAGCGGACAAAACAAAACGGTGGGCGGGTTGGAGCAAACGGCGTTGAAAAAGGAAAACGGGGCCAGGTTTGGGCGGCCGCTTGCGTCCAACGTCGAAATCCAGCCAATTGGGCGGGGTAGGATCGCGCCGGTTAAAAGCTTATAAATGGATTGATGGGGGAGGGTTGTCGGGTTAATTTCCATATCATTTAATCTTTTTATGCGCGCGTCCGCCCACGCGGAAATATTCAATTTGGCCTTTGGCGTTGCGGATGAAATCGCCAAGCGCGCCTTGCATGGGTTCGTCCAACCCGAGGGCCAGATCTGGCCCGCAGAAGGCAAAGCGCATCGGCGGCAGGGCCGGCCCGGGCGGAGTCTCTGGCGTGGGGAAGCCGCCCAACGGAATGTGCTGGTAGATCAACATCCCGTTTTTGGCTTTCAAATCAAAGGCTTCGGTGCCAATCCGATAGGAGCCGATAAATTCAGTTAATTCACTGGAGGTTTTTTTGAAGGTCTGCGGCGTTTCATTTTCCGCGCCAAAATAAAGTTTAAGCGCCTGTGCGGCAATGCGATTATTAATCACGCCGCCGTTGTCGCTATTGGTCAAAATTGCCAGGGCAAAATCTTTTTCCGGCACGAACATGAAGAAGGCTTGTTGCCCGTGCGTGGCGCCGCCGTGCGAATAGCGCGTGAGCGATCCCACTTTTTGAATGAACCAGGTCAGGCCCATTTCGCCGCGTCCGCCCGCGCTTACTTGCGGCTCGCGCATGGCTTGTAAGGCGTTTCGGGTAAGGATGCCACTGCCGTTCCCCATTTGAAAGCGCGCATACGTGATTAAATCTTTTACAGAACTAACCACGCCGCCCACGCCGTTCCCGGCCCGGCCAATGGCCCACGGCCGCGCCACGTTCACTTTGCCGCGTTCCAGATAATGCCCGACTACGAAGCGATGCGTAAACAGCAGGTCGCTGGGGTAAAAGAAAGACAGCCGCATTTTGAGCGGGTCAAAAAGCGTTTCCTGCACAACTTGTTCGTAGCTTTGCTTTGTGACGATTTCAATCACGCGCGCGGCGAGGTTGAAGCCGGTGTTGTTGTAAGACCAAATTTTCCCCAGCGGTTGCACCTGCGGCAGATGCGCCAGGTCTTGCACCATTTTGGCGAGCGCGTCGTCGCCATTGCCAAAGTCGTTGAAGTAATCGCCAACCCAGCCGCCCACATGCGTGAGCAAATGCCGGATGGTTACTTGCTTTTCGACGGCGGGATCTTTGAGCTTTAAATCCTTGACGTATTTTTTGACCGGCGCGTCCAAACTCACCCGACCCTGCTCGGCCAACCTGAGCAGAATCGTCCCTGTGAGCGTTTTGCTGATTGAGCCAATTTGAAAAAGAGTCTCTGGCGTAACGGGGAGCGGATTTTCCACGCTGGTCACGCCCAGCCCAACAGACTGTTCGCGCCCCTTGTGCCAGATTGCAAACGCCACGCCGGGCGTTTGCAATCTTTTCATTTCCTTTTTTATTTCGGCGGTTAGTTTTTGAAAGTTCGCGTTTTGTATCTCGCCACGCATCAATTATTCTCCATCGCCTTCGAGCCAGGTTTCCATGTAGGGTTTTTCCATTTCCAGCGCCTGCTTGGTCAGTTGAAGTGGGTGAAAGGTGTCCACCATCACTGCCAGTTCCTGCGTTTCGGTTTTGCCAAGGCTGGCTTCGGTCATGCCGGGTTGTGGGCCGTGCGGCAAACCAAACGGGTGCAGGCTGATGTCGCTTCGGTCTATGCCTTTGCGGCTCATAAAATTGCCTTCGGCGTAATAAATCACTTCGTCGGATTGGATGTTGGAGTGATTGTACGGCGCGGGAATGCCTTCGGGGTGATAGTCAAACAAACGCGGCACGAACGAGCAGACGACAAAGTTCCAGCCTTCAAAGGTCTGGTGGACGGGCGGCGGCTGATGCACGCGCCCGGTGATCGGCTCAAAATCTTCGATGTTGAAAATCCACGGGTAGAGATAGCCGTCCCAACCGATTACGTCAAAGGGGTGATAATCCAGCGTGTGTTTGGAGATGCGGTCGCGCACTTTGACGTGGATTTCAAACTCGCCGCGTTCGGTGTGCGTTTCGAGTTCTTGGGGGATACGGATGTCGCGCTCGCAATAGGGGGCGTTTTCGAGCAATTGGCCGTAGGGGTTGCGGTAACGCTTGGGCGGTTCCAACTGCGAGGGATTTTCAATGGTGAAGAATTTGCACTCTTCATTGAGTTGCATTTGCCAGGTGGTCGCAAAGGGGATGACGATGTAGTCGCCTTTGCGGAACGGTAAATTGCCAAATTGCGATTTAAGCACGCCGCTCCCTTCGTGTACCCACCAGGTTTCGTAGGCCTGCGAGTTGCGATAGAAATGCGTCATGCTGTTTTTGGAACGCGAAACGCCGAGGATCACGTCGTTGTTGCCGAACAGGGGAATGCGTCCGGAGACGGGATCCGCCCCGAGCGGAGTCGGTTGCGTTTTTAGGGCGCGATGACGAATCGGGCCAAAGTCCACGTATTCTGGTTTGGCGGACCCGCCATCTTCCATCTTGATAATGCGCGGCGGCAGGAAGTGATGATAGAGGATGGACTGAAGCGAGGCAAAGCCTTCCAGCCCCATCAGTTCTTCGCGGTAGAGTTTGCCGTTTGGTTTTTTGAATTGGACATGGCGTTTGTGCGGGATTTTTCCAAGCGTGTGATAGAAAGGCATGAGTTGCTCCTTGTTTATGAAGAGATGACGAACGTGTTCGGGCCTTTTTGTTTGGATTGATGCAAAGCGGCTTCGGCGGTTTGGACGAATTCGTTGCGCGTGAGGCTTTCGCCGCCGCTGTGCGCGGTGCCGCCAATGTTGATGGAGAAGGCGATGGCGCCGCCTTCTTTGGCGTTGAAACTGCTTTTGAAGACGGAGATCAGGCGTTCGCAAATGGCATGTAGTCCGTTTGCGCCGGTGGCGGGCATGAGAATTTTGAATTTGTTTTTGGTCATGGAAGGGATGTCTGCCGAGCGGGTGTGGTTATTGAGCGCCAGCGCAAATATTTTTGAGGCGAAACGCAAGGCCGTGGAACTGCCGGTGGGCGTATATTCAACGTACATCAGGGCGATGTCGGCTGGGTAGCGTTTGGAGCGGGCGACTTCGTAATCCAATAACACTTGGAATACTTCGTCTTCGTAGACTTCTTCCAGGTTGGTTCTTTGTTCTCGCATGGCGACTCCTCAGACGTAGAAATGATAAACGATGGAGATTGGTTTAATAGCCAATGACTTCAAGCGATTCGATTAATCCATCTAGTTGATCCAGCGTTGGGGTAAAGGCGGACGAAGCGGTGAGGTTTAGTTTTTCCGTCACCGCGTGGAGATAGCCAGTGAAGTCGTTTTCGTTCAGCGGAATGCCATCGGCGGGCAGGGGCGCGTCTGGCGCTGCGTCGTTGGCTAAAAACGGCGCGTGAATCGGGAAGATGGCCTGCACAAAATATTGGTTGTCGTTCGTGACGCCCTGAAAGTAATAAAACATTTCGTGGTTGTTGGCGGTAACGAGCGACTGCGCCACTTGCGTGAGGTAGCGCACGCCGTGACCGTTTTTGAAATTGAGCCCGTGAACTTGCGCCGTAAAGAGTTGCCCGTTGAGTTGTTCGGGGAGAGGTTGTCCATCCACGTAGTTTAGGTTTTGAAGCAGGTTGAAGGTCGTGGCGGTAAACTCGCTGTATTGGGCGTAGGCTTCGGCGTGGAAGAGGATGATCTGCGGCTGGAGGAGCGTCCCGCTGAGCGGGTATGACTCCAGCGTGAATTTTAGGTGTGGCGGCATGTTGCCGTTGGACGGATTGATGTAGGGATATTCATAATCCGCGGGCGCGATGCTCGCGGCATTCGTGGCCAGCCCGTTGGGGATGATCAACGAAATGTTTTCATTTGCAAATCTCGTTCCATCCACCGGCGCTGATTCGGGCGTGGCGTTGGTGGACGAGGCGGCTTGCTGGGTAAGCGTGGCCACCACCGCGGTTTGAATGTCGCCTGCGGAAGTTGGCGCGAGCGTGGCCGTTGGGTTGGCGCAAGCCGAAGCGAGTATGACAATGAGACACCCAAAGAATTTTTTCATTCAGGTTTTGCTCCAATGACGTTTTTCAAAATGCCAATCCGTTCAATTTCCAATTCCACTACATCGCCTGCGTTCAGCCAGGGGCCCTGAGCTTTGGTTAGCTCCAGTAAACAGCCCGTGCCCACCGTGCCGGAGCCAATCACATCGCCGGATTTTAATTCCACGTTATCCGAAGCGCGCGCGATGATTTCGCCAAACGACCAGAAGATGTCTTTGAAATTGCCTTTGGAGATTTCCCGCCCGTTGACTCTGGCGATCATCTCCAGATCGAACACGCCGGGCCGCCGCACGGATTTATCCACCAACGCTTCGCCCGTAACGATAACTGGTCCTAACGATGAGGCAAAGTCTTTGCCTTTGGCTGGGCCCAGCCCCACTTTCATCTCGGCTCGTTGCACGTCCCGCGCCGACCAATCGTTGAAGATGGTGTAGCCAAAGATATGCTCCTGCGCGTTTTCGGGTTGGATGTTCATCCCCGGCTTGCCGATGACGACGGCGATTTCCAGTTCAAAATCCAACGCGTTGGTGTAATGCGGGTAGGGAATCGTATCTCCGTCGCCGAAGATGCTGTTGGGGTTGGTAAAGTAGAAAATTGGAAACTGATACCACTCTTCCGGCGTTTCGCGCCCGCGATTTTGATTCGCGGTTTTGACGTGTTGTTCAAAGGCGTAGGCGTCGCGCAGGGTGGCGGGTTGAAGCGGCGCGCAAAAGCGCGCCGCTTCAACGGCGAAAGATTCTTGGGTGGCGCGGCGGGCTACTTCCGCCGGGCCCAGCGGAAGCGCTTCGCGCAGGCTGGCGAATGGCAGGGGGTGGACTCTGCCATTTTTCACCAGAGCAGGCCGGGGCGGAGTCCCGGGCGTTTCAATCGTCGCAAAGATCATAGGTTGCCGCGTTTGTCCTGTTCAATTTCCAGCGCTTCAAACAAGGCTTTGAAGTTGCCCTTGCCAAAACTCTGCGAGCCGTGACGTTGAATGACTTCGATGAACATGGTCGGGCGGTCTTGAAGCGGACGGGTGAAAATTTGGAGCAAGTAGCCTTCGTCGTCTTTATCCACCAGAATGCCAAGTTCCTGAATGGTTTTGTAGTCTTCCTTGATTTTGCCGATGCGTTCGGGGAGCGCTTCGTAATAGCTGTTGGGCACGCGTAAAAATTCCACGCCGTTGGCGCGCAGTTGTTGCACCGTTTCGAGGATGTCGCCGGTGATGATGGCCAGGTGTTGCGCGCCCGGGCTGAGGTAGTAGTCGAGGTATTCTTCGATTTGACTTTTCTTGCGGCCTTCGGCGGGTTCGTTAATTGGGAACTTGACGCGCCCGTTGCCGTTTTGCATCACTTTGGACATGAGCGCGGAGTATTCGGTGGAGATGTCTTGATCGTCAAAGTGCATCAGTTGGCGGAAGCCCATCACCTGATGATAGAAGTTGACCCAGTGATTCATTTTGCCGAGTTGTACATTGCCCACGATGTGGTCAATGGCGGCCAAGCCGGTGGATTGAGCTTCGTATTTGAGGGCTTTGTAAGTGGGCGCGAACGTGCCTTTGTAATCGTCGCGATCTACAAAGACGTGCAGGGTTTCGCCGTACGTGTAAATGGCGGACGTGCGGAAGATGCCGTTGGCGTCTTTCTCTTCACGCGGGGCCCAAGCGGATTTGCCGCCGCGGGCGGTGGTTTCCTTCCAGGCTTTTTCCACGTCGTCCACTTCCAATGCGATGGCTTTTACGCCGTCGCCATGCACCATGTGATGCGCGGCAATGGGACTGCTCGGCGAATAGGCGGCGGAGAGGACCAGCCGCGCCTGGCCCGATTCGAGGACGTACGAGGCGAATTCGCGGTTGCCGGTTTCCAACCCGGAGTAGGCCACCGGCTTGAAGCCGTAGGCCTTCCACCAGTAGTACATGGCGTGTTTAGCGTTGCCCACATAAAAGTGAACATGGTCAACGGATTTAATTTGTAGGAAGTCGGCTTCCTCGGTCATGGGGCGGGCTTCGTCTTTTAATTTTGTCATGCTGTCTCCTTGTAACGTTAAAATGGATGAGTCAAATTGGATTGTACGCCGATATGCGCGCATAATAAAGAAAATAAAAACGGCGATTTTATCTAGCGACGGCGCGGCGGTCTTGAATGAAGAAGGGTAGGTAGAGCAGGAGGAACACAAGGAAGGCTAAAACTTCCGCTTCGGGAATGTACCACGGCCAGGGCGAGAGCGCGTCCATCAGCGTTGGCGAGGGCGGCTTTTGCGCGGTGAAAAGATAGTTACTGCCAATCGCGCGGTTGATGAAGAAGACGATGATGAGATAAACGTTCGCCCACAGGAAGAGACGTTTGAACGAGTGGAGCGTGGGGCGCAAACCTTCGACGACCGTTAAATAAATGGGGATGATCACCAGCAATCCATGCGAGATGAAAGTTTGCAGGATGCGAAAGTGCGGGAAGTCATACGCGGAAGCGTCGGCGGGGGTGAGCAAAGCCTGAATAGCGCCGCCCATTCCCAAGAAATAGGCAAAGTCGTAAAGCTGGTAATTCTTGCTCAGCGTCATGGACACCGTCACCCAAACCATCACGCTACATAAATGAAGCGGAAGCATGGTTTGAACGTTCCAAATGCCCCAATAGGCGGACCAAATGTGAAGCGCAAGTTCATTCAAAGCCAGCGTCAGCCCCAAGCCAAGCCGCACGGCGTTTTTTTGACGCTCGCTCCACACGTTCCGAAAATGAAAAAACGAAAGGCAGATCAGCGCGATGCTGGCAAGCGCGACGAGATGCTTAATGCCAAAGAGTTGAAAATGACCGCCTGCATAATTTAGCGAAAAATATTGTGCCATACACCCGCTCCTTTTTTGACCGTCAGGCTGATTCTATTTTACGGACACGATTCGTCCCCCGGTCATTTTTTGCAGGTCTTCAGTCTTGAGTTCAAAGATGGCGTTGGGCGTGCCAGCCGCCGCCCAAATGGTGGGATATTGCAGAAAATCCTCATCGAGATACGTTTCCATGTTCTGCGCGTGGCCAATCGGCGGCACGCCGCCAATGGCAAAGCCGGTCACGGCGCGCGCAAAATCGGCGTCGGCCTTGCCAATCGCTTCGCCGGAATATTCGCTGATGCGTTTTTCGTTCACGCGGTTTGCTCCGCTGGTTAAAACGAGGATCGGCTTTTTACTGTGTTTGCCCATAAAAATGAGCGACTTGACGATTTGGCCCAATTCGCAACCGGCGCGGTCTGCGGCTTCCTGCGCGGTGCGTGTGGATTCGACATGCTCGATCACCTGATAGTCGTATCCGAGCGAGGCTAATAAGGTTTGAATTTTTTGTGCGGAGGGGGAAAGGGGAGTGGACATGGCGTCCATTATAATAGTTCCATGCCCACTCAGGAAGAAATCTACAAAACCGAAGGCGATAAGTACGAAGCCTTGATTGCGCGTGAAGATACTCAGGGGAATATTTTGCAGTCCTTGCGCGCGATCGTCCCATTGGCAGATAAAGTTGTTTACGACCTTGGCGCGGGAACGGGCAGGCTGACCCGTTTGCTGGCCCCGCACGTCCGGCAGGTGCGCGCCTTTGACATTTCCGAGGAAATGTTGCGGGTATGCCGCGAGAAATTAACCGCCGCAAAGTTATCAAACTGGCAGGTGGATGTGGCTGACCATCGTCAATTGCCGGCGACGAATCATTCGGCGGATTTGGTCGTCTCCGGCTGGAGCGTGAGCTATCTCGCCGTGTGGAATCCAAACTCGTGGCGTGCGGAACTGGAAAAATGGCTGGGCGAAATGAAACGCGTCTTAAGACCGAACAGCTTCATCGTCCTGTTTGAATCGCTGGGTACGGGAAATGAAGCGCCGATTCAATTGGACCATCTCAAAGACTTTTATATCTGGCTCGATGAGTCCGGCTTTCAAAATGAAATTATCCGCACAGATTATCAATTTGCGTCGCTGGCCGAAGCGGAGGAATTATCGCGCTTTTTCTTCGGCGACGAATTGGGCGAGCGGGTCGTCAAAAACGGCTGGACGACCCTGCCGGAATGTACGGGCGTGTGGCGCTTAAAACTTTAGCTCTGAATTTTGAATTTGTTTTTAAGCGCCATGACCAACCCGAATAAAATCAATACAATGAGCGCGCCGACAAAAAACCATTTGAGCGCGATAAATAAAAATAACAGCCAGCCCAGCGTCACGGGTTGAGTGGGGAAGACCGAAAGCAAAATGACAATGGTGATATTCTCAAGCAAATCGAAAACGTACGCGCCGACCGGTACGATATTCCATTGGCGGATGGGCTGATGCGGCGCAAATCCCCGTTTGAAGAGAAAAGAAATTAATAAGCTGAAGGCCAACACATAAATGATCGGGTAGATCAAATCTGCGCTGAGCTCCACGTTGCGATAAAACCGCCGGGTGGAGTCTCCGTAACGCTCAATCATTTCAAAGAGTTTGTCCGGTGTGGCGAAGATCATTAGGTCAAGCGGTTGTTCCAATCCTGTGCCGCTTTTCATCAGACCCCCAATCAGCGGCATGACGAAACCTGCAAAGATAAAATCCAACGCCAGAAAGACGAGGACGGCCCAGCCGTTGGCCCATTTGTAAAATTTTGCCGATAAATTTTGTAACATGCAAGCTCCTCTAAATTTTATGGATAAGATAAAAAGTCGCAATTATGGAAATCTCGCGCCTTGCGTGTCGCCATGCGCCGTGTCTGCGTCATAGGCGTTGTTGACGGTTTGTAGTTCCGCCATCACGGTTTGCGCGGCGGCTTCGGCTGTGGAGCAGGTGGCGTTTTGAATCGCCTGCTCTACTTTTGGATAATACTCGATCACAGAATCCACGTGACCTTTTTCATGCCGCGCCAAACTTTCGGTATAGCGGTTCCATTTTTTGATTAATTCAGGCGAAGCGTCTGCCGGAGCGTTCCAGCGCGGGAAGGTCACGGTGATTTCATACTGAACCACGGCGCTTTCAAGGTCGCACGTTTCCTGTCCGTAGCCGTCCCAGGTCCAGGAGACGTACCAGTTTGTCAGCGCGTCGTAAGACTGGCCCGGATTGTACGGGTCTGACGGGTGAAGCGCGTTCATCGAATCGCGCAGTTCGCTTTCAGTTGCGCCGTTCACGTCATAAAAATCCATCGTGGCATCGTCAAGCGTAATGCGGTTTACGGTAACAAATTCATTGTCCGTAGGTCGGGGCGATGTATCCGCTGGCGGGTTGGTTGGGATAAGCGTGTTGCAAGCCAGACTGAAAATGAACATGCCGCAGAGCGCCAGCGTGGAATGGATTGAAAGTTTCATGGAGCCTCGTTGATTATTTGTTGATTATTTGATGAAGGGCGCGCTTCCAGAGAGCGCGTCTTCCACGCGCATTTTATGCTGTCCGTGCATCGGCAGAGAGTCCATTTCCGCGAGGCTGAAATAACCAAAGGCGGTGGTTTCGTCGCTCAGGCCTAAAACTCCTGAAATCAACTCCACCTCAAAGCTGAGGATGAGAAACGTCGCCTGATTTCCGTCGGGGTAAATCACCAAAAGGTCGGGGTTGCTATATACGCCCACCAGCCGCTTCACCTGAACTTTGAGGCCGGTCTCTTCCCAGGCTTCCCTTTCGCAGGCTTCGGCGGCGCTTTCTCCGGCCTCCATTTGGCCGCCCGGCAGACACCAGCGGCCATTGTCTGCCCGTTGAGTGAGCAAAACTTTTTCGCGGGTTTCGTCAAATAAAATGGCGCAACACCCCGCGCGTAACTTCCCTTGTTTGCCGAGCCGTGGCCCGTAGAGTACTTTTGTAGGCATGATGATTTCCCAGATTTGCAGTAAGATGTTCCAAAGTATAACCCAAGGAGAATGTATGAAAAACAAGATCTTTATTTTTATGACCTTGCTGGTCTTACCCGCCCTGGCCTGCTCAAGCGTTGCAGATGTTTTAGCCACGCCCACGCCGCTCGCAACGAATACGCCGCTTCCAACCAATACGCCGCTTCCTTCTCCCACGCCAGACGCCGTCCTTTTTGAGGAGTCTGAATTTTCGTCAACGAGTTGTTTTGAGCCCACGGCTCCCAGCAACGGCACAAGTGGGACGCCCCGAGACGGTCAGTTTTATCTAACTATAGAATCTCCAAATTGGTCCGCTTGGAATTACTGCCCCTCCTATATCACCCCGGATAATTTCATCTACGAGGCAGATGTGACGGCTGTGGATAGCCCGGGCGGAAATACGCTTGGTCTTATTTTTAATTACAGCGAATCTGCGAAAGAATTTTACGTGTTTGCCATTAGCACTAGCGGATATTACGTTTTTATGAAAGCTGGCCCGAACTCGGGAACGCAATTTTTGGTGGATTGGCGCGAGTCGCTCTCTATCCATCCTGGCGCGGCGACCAATCACCTCAAAGTGGCGGCGCACGGCAACTCCTTCAAATATTATGTCAACGACTCGCTGTTGGGCGAAATCAGCAATTCAGCTTTAGGCCCCGGCCGGATTGGCTTTATCGCCGAAACCTATGAGCAAGGCGCGGAAGCCGCTTTTGATAATTTGAAAGTGACCAGCCCATAAAGCGCCTTTGTCAGCGCGTTTATTTTTCCAGTTTGTGGGTAAAATGTCGTAAACTACAATTTTTAAGGAGAATGTTATGAAGAACAAAATTGTTATTTTGCTAGCCTTGTTGGTATTGTCGGCTTTGGCTTGTTCTGCCGCTTCGGGTATTTTTGGTGCGCCGACGCCAGTTCCAACCAATACGCCAATCCCGACCAATACGCCAGTTCCAACTACTACGTTGCTTCCATCTCCAACGCCAAACCCGGTTCTTTTTGAGGAGTCTGAGTTTCCGCCAACAAGTTGTTTTGGCGGTGAGAGTATCGGCGATAAGGTGAATTGGATCCCTAAGAATGGTCAGTTTTCTTTAGATATAACGCCCCCAAATTGGATAGGCTGGAATTACTGTGATGCTTATACTACCCCCAGTGACTTTGTATATGAAGGAGACGTAGCTGTTGTAGATGGACCGGATAAATATATACTTGGCTTAATTTTTAATTACAGCGAAGCTACAGCTGAATTCTATACCTTTCTAATTGACGGAGACGGGTATTATGCCTTTACGAAGAGCGGCTTTGATAAAAAACCTCAATATTTGGTGGATTGGACTCCATCTTCCACTATCCTCACTGGTAAAGTCACCAATCACCTCAAAGTAGAGGCGCGAGGCGGAACTTTCAAATATTACGTCAATGATACTTTGCTGGGCGAAATCAGCAATTCAGATTTAGGACCTGGCTGGATTGGTTTTTTCACTGGGACGCAAGATCAAGGTAATTTGAAAACTTCCTTTGATAATTTGAAAGTAACCGCTCCGTAGCATAAAAAAATCCCCGCGAAATTGCGGGGATTTTTTTATTTAACGAAACTGCCGCTTCGCAAATCGGCGATGGCTTGCTGAATCTCTTCCGCCGTGTTCATCACAAACGGGCCGTATGGCACGATGGACTCTTGGAAGGGCGCGCCCGCTATCAGCATAAAGCGGACTCCCGCTTCGCTCTTAACTTCAAGCTGGTCGCCGTCTGCGTTGAAAGCCACCATGCTGACAGATTCCACCAGCTGACCGGAAAATTCGCCTGCGCCTTCAAACACATACGCGCGGACGGAATGTCCGCTGGGGATGGGGCAAATGAATTTCGAAGCAGTAGCCAGCTTCACGTCCAGATAGAGCGGCGCGGCGGCGATTTCTGTCACGGGGCCGTTGAGTCCATCCATTGTTCCGGCCACGAGTCGAATCGCGGCTCCGTCTTTTTCAACGACGGGGATGGAAGACGCTTTGATTTCCTGATAACGCGGCGCGCTCATTTTTTGCGCGGCGGGCAAATTGACCCAAAGCTGAAAGCCGTAAATATTTCCGCCGGGGCCGCGCCGCGGCATTTCTTCGTGCAGAATGCCGCTCCCCGAAGTCATCCATTGCACGTCGCCGCCGCCGATGGTTCCGGCGTTGCCGAGGCTGTCGCGGTGACTGACTTCTCCCTCCAGCATGTAGGTGACGGTTTCGATGCCGCGATGCGGGTGCATGGGGAAGCCGCGCAGGGGGCCTTCCATTGGGTTGTTGAAGGCGAAATGGTCGAACAGCAAAAAGGGATCGTGCTGGTTGCTGACGTGCGGGCCAAACGAGCGACGTAGGAGCACGCCCGCGCCTTCCATGACTAATTTGGGTTCTATGATTTGGGAGATAGTAATGTTCTTCATGCAGGTTGGACGCGCTTTGAACGGCGGGTATTACATCAGAGAAGCGTAAGAAGAATTATGAATTCACCTTACGCGCCCTCATCCCCAACCCTTCTACCCTTTCGGGCACGCGTCCCGTTGGAGAAGGGAGTCCCCTCTCCCCTTGGGAGAGGGTTAGGGTGAGGGAGAATTTAAGAATTTTCGCAAAACTGCGTAAGGTGAGTTATGAATTTAACGGCCCGACCCAGGTTTCGGCAAAGGCTAAAAATGCGGAACTGGAGAAGACGCCGTTTTCATCTTGAACTACTTTGACTTCTCCGGCAATTAAAGAGTTGTTGATTTTGATGCGCCCCACACGGCACGGGCGGATCGTGGTCGTCAGGTCGTAGGCGGTTTCTCCGGCGGGGAATTCGTCCCACAGGATTTGTTTGCGATCCAGCGCTTCCTGCCATTCCAGGTCAATTTTTGCGTCTGACGTTTGGCACAAAACCTGATAACTTTTTCCATCGTAGCGCGGACTGGATTCTGCTGTAATGAGCGCTAAAGTTTCAATGGGAATGCCTTTGAATTCGGGGAAGTGGCGGACCAGGTTGTTTACCAGCGCTTGGGCCAGCGTTGGGTTGTCGGTGAAGATTCCGCCCGCGCCAACTCCTGATATGGGGTTGGCGAGCCAGAAGATGAGGACGCGCCCCACGCCCAGCGGACTGTCGGCGCAATGCCAAAAACTGGCGACGGCCAGTTTTTGCTCCAGGGTGGAGTCGTATAAGGTGATGGCGGGGTTTTCTCCATTGAAGAAGACGGGGCGTTTGGCTGAGATCATGCTTGGCCTGCTTTTAAAGGGTGGGGAATTTATCCGTAAATAGAATCAGTTGTCGGCGAGGAGCGGAGCGGCTTTGGTTTTGGAAGCGCTGGCGAGGGCGAAGATCCCAATGGAACTGATCAGCCCCAGCGCCAATCCGCCGATCCAAATGGCTTGCGGGGAAAAAGCGTCGTTGAGATAGCCGCCAATTAATGGCGAGAGCGTGCGCGCCAGCCCCCAACCAAACCAATAGACGCTCATGTAGCGGCCGCGGAGGTGTGCGGGGGAAATATCCGCCACGTATTTGCTGGCGGTGGGTACGATGGTGAGTTCGCCAAAGGTGAGGATCACCATGCTGAGGAGGAAGCCCCAAAAGTTGGTCATCAGCGCCACACTGCCCACGCTGACTGCGTAAATGAACATGCCAATGGCGGTGACCGGCAGGGTGTGATGTTTGCGCGTGATTTGCGTGACCGCGTATTGCAAAAAGACGCACATGATGGCGTTGGTGGTGGGAATCCAGCCGTAGAGCGCTTCGTTGATGTTGAAATTTGTCTTGGCGTACACGGGCATTAAAACCCAGAGCATGGTCGGCGCGGTGAGACCGATGCCCATCAGCAGGGTGAAGGCCATGTAGCTTTTGTCTTTGAGGATGTTGAGGAAGCCATCCTGATTGAGCGTGACGGCGGCTTCGACTTCTTCCAGCGAAACAGGCTTTGGATTTTTTTGTAAAGTTTCTTTGGCGAAGACGAGCATCAAAGCGCTGTAAGTAAGAAAGCCGCTGGTGGCCGCATAAAAGGCCAGCGTGTAAGAGGTGGAGGCGAGAAAGCCGCCGACGGCCGGGCCCAGCGCGAAGGCCGCATTGTTGGCGATGCGATTAATCGAATACGCGTCGGACCTTTTTTCGGAAGGAATCATATCCGCGAGCATGGCGTCTGCGCCGACTTGATAGAGCGGGTTGGAGAAGCCGATCAAAATCATCAGGGCCACAAACTCTGGGTAAGTATCGGCTTTCATCAATAAGAAGTAGGAAAGCCCCGTCATGGCCAGGCTGAAGACCATCACGGCTTTGCGCCCAATTTTATCGGCGAGCGCGCCCGCCAAGAGCGAAGCAAACAGCCCGGTGGCGGCGTAAATCGAAATCAGCATGGCCGCCGCGCTCAATTGTAAATTCAGCTTTTCGCTGGCGTAGATCAGCATGAAGGGCCAGACCATGCTTCCGCCCATCGTGCTGACGATCACGCCGACGGTCATTAACCAATATTGATTGGGATATTGTTTGAAGAAAAATTTAATTTTTGTGAACATGCTGGGTTTATCTGGCGGTGAGATGGATTCCGGCGAGCATACACCGCACCGAGCCGCCCGCCAACTCGATGGTGGGGATGCTCATCGGCAGGATTTGCGCGCTTCTTTCTATGACCCGAACCTGCTCAGCCTCGAGGGCCTTTAACCCCCGCTGAGAAATGGCCAGCACGCGGTCTGTGGCGCCGGTGAGTTCGAGGGCGTTTCCCGCAAATTCTGAAACCTGGCTTCGGCTGAGGTTAATCACCTGCCGCCCGCTGTGCGTGAGGCGCGCTTCAATTTCATTGCGCCGCGCCACATCGCCGATCAAATCCAGGCAGATGAGCGCATATTCGGCGGCGACGCTCATCATCACGTTGGTGTGATAGATGGATTTCCCGTGTTCGTCAGCCGTGTCGAAGGCCATGGGTTCGTAGCCAAAGGTGGTGCAGAACCGTTCCAAAATAATCGGGTCGGCGCGGTTGGAGCGGCTGACGTAGGCCAGCCGCTCGACATGATCGAAGACCATCGCGCCGGTGCCTTCCAAAAATAAATTGTCGTATTCCAGTCCGGAGTAATCAATCACTTCCTGCACGCGGTAGGTTTTCTTTAACATTTCAACCACGTCGGTTCGGCGTTCGCGGCGGCGATTGGGGGAGTACATGGGGTAGAGCGCCACGCGCCCGCCGTGATGCGTTGAAAACCAGTTGTTGGGGAAGACGGAATCGGGCGTGTCATTTTTGCCGAAATCGTCGAAGACGTGAACCTTCACCCCGTGATCGGTCAGCGCCTCGGCAACTTGATCAAACTCATCCAGGGCTTGTTTGGCCAGCGTTTCTGGCGAAAGGGCTGTTTGCGTAAACTGAAAAGCGTTGTCCGCCGCCGTTTGCGGATTCGACCTGAATTGATGCGGGCGAATCATGACGACCGAAGCCGGAGATTGTACGTGTTGATAATTCATTGAGTCTCCAAAGGTAGGATTCTATGGAGATTGTAACAGGGGAGCGGAGAATAGAGAATGAGGAATGCAGAATGTAGAATGGAGAATGGAGAATGGAGAACGCAGAATGCAGAATGGAGAATGAAGAACGTAGAATGCAGAATGGAGAACGCAGAATATGGAAGCGCTTAATATTTTCCAAGTTCTTCGGCTAGCGGCGTGAGCAATTCCAACTTCCAGGGCTCCACATGCGGCGCAACCGAACAGGCCGTGCTGAGGATGTATCCGCCGCCGGGTTTGCCAACTTCGATCCGTTGGCCGGCTTCGGCGCGGACTTGGGCTTCGTCTGTGTATTCCAAAATTGAAACCGAGTTCATATTTCCCTTAAGGAAGAGCCGTTGCCCAACGCCGTTCTTTGCGTCGGCTAAATCCACGTTGCCCAGCGGGTGCGGGTCAAGCGTGTCAATGCCTTGCGTACCGGTCTGTTCCATCAACCCCAGGCGGTCGCCAATTTTTCCGCACGTGTGCGTGTAGACTGGAACGCCGCAAGCCTTCACCGCTTCCGTAACGCGACGCTCGTAAGGCAGGACGTATTCCGTGTACATTTTGGGAGAGATGAACCCGCCGCCCGCAAAAGCGGATGAAATTAAGATCGCGTCCACCCCGTGCCGGGCCTGCGTCTGCGCCCAGGCAATTACCGCGTCGGTCAGTCGCTCCAACAACGCTTTGACCTTTTCCTTGCTCTTCACCAGGCCGATGATTGCGTTCTGATAACCGATCAATTCCAGATAATGCGTAAATGGAGAAAAGACTTCGCCATGAATGGAAATTTCCCCGTTGGTTTTGGCGCGCACGAAGTCAATCGTATCGCCAAAGTAATCTGGCGCTTCACTCAACAAGCCCCCGTCTGATTTGCCTTCCAGCCAGGGGATGTGATATGTATTCCATAAGTAGCCGGTGAATTGATCCACTGCGCCGAGCTTGTCGGGGTCTAGTGCGGCCAAGTCGGCGCGCGGCGTGAGTTCCGGGCGGGCCGCGTAAACGTATAAGGCGTTATCATCCCAGGGGATCAAGGTCACATGCCCGTTGCGCCAGGTGACGACTTCGCCTTTTTTGGTCTCTTCGATTTTCTGAATGTGCTTGAGGATCTCGCGCGGACGGCCCGGCAGGTTGATCAGAATCCCGTCAAATTGATAACGCCTTTGCATTTGCACGAGGGCTTCGGCAAAGCCTTCGCTGGTGAACCAAACCTCATGCGGCTTAAGCCCGGCGTTGAGGAAGTAATGCCCCAACGCCAGTTGACACATCACCGGCACGCGATCGGCAATTTCGTGGCGCATGGCCAACGCCATGCGTTCGCGCCCGTGCATGGGAATTAACCTTTGATGGCCCCAGCCGTGAGGCCTTTGATGAATTCACGCGCCAGCAAAATATACAAAATCAACAACGGAATCGCCGCCAATGAAAGCACGGCCAGCGCGCGCGTCCAGTCGGTGTGATATTGGCCGAAGAGGAGCGAAACGCCCAAAGCCACCGTCCGCGCGCTTTCCTGACGGATGAAAACCAGCGGGAACCAAAAATCGTTCCAGATTTTGATCATGTTGAAGATGGCCACCGTGGCCAACGCCGGGCGCATGAGCGGCAGGACGACCTTGCTGTAAACCTGCCATTCCGAAGCGCCATCCACCTTGGCGGCGTCGAACATTTCGTTGGGCAGTTCCTTGATGAACGCCGTCAACACGAAGGTGGCGATGGGCATCCCCATGGCCACGTAAACCGGAATGAGACTCCAGATGGTGTTTTGTAAATTTAGCGCGATGATCAGGCGCATCAGGTCAATTGTCCCCAGGCGAATCGGAATCATCAACCCGGCGATGAAGAAGATGTACAGGAAGTTGGAGATCGGCGATTTCCACTTGGCCAAGGCGTACGCCGCCATGGAGCCGATGAAGAGAATTAACCCCAATGAAAGGATGGTGACGATCAGCGAGTTGGCGAAGTACCGTCCAAAGTGTCCGGCGTTCCAAACTTCAATGTACCCATCCAGCGTGAAGTCTTTGGGAAAGCCGAACGGGCTGGCGAAGATTTCGTTTTGTGGCTTGAAAGAATTGATGATTAACGTCCAGAGCGGAAAGAGGACGATCAGCGTCCAAATGGAAAGGACGGTATAGGTGAAGATGCGATTAAATTTTGGTCTCAACATGGCGCGCTCCTTATTTTTCGTCCGCATTGCGGCGCGAGAAATAGAGCCAGACCAATACGCCGGACATTAAGATTAGAAAGGTAATGGTGGCAATGGTGGCGCCCATGCCCATGTTGGGGATGCCGGTCGGATGTTCGCCGGCGATGCCGGTGCGATAGAAGAGCGTCGCCAGCAGGTCGGCGGAATAGGCTGGCTCGCCTTTGGCGCCAGCCATCGCGTAAATCACGTCGAAGGCGTTGAAGTTGTCCACAAAGGTCAGGATGGCGATAATGCCGATGACCGGTTGAATGAGCGGGAATTTAATCTTCCAGAAGATTTCCCATTCTGAAGCGCCGTCAATGCTGGCGGCTTCGATCAGTTCCTCCGAGATGCCGGTCAGCCCGGCCAGGAACATGACGGTTGGCATCCCAATCCACTGCCAGACCGAAGTTAAAGCGATGACCGGTAGCGCCAGGTTTTCCCGCCCAAGCCAGGGCAGGGCAAATTGTTTTAAACCCACGCCGGTTAAGATTTGATTCACCGCGCCCCAATTGGGGTTGAGGATTAAAGTCCAGAGAAAGCCAACCACCAGCACCGAAAGCGTGGTCGGGGTAAAAATCAGCGTGCGAAAGAAGTTGCGCCCCTTAAAATCCGAAGCCAGCAGGTTGGCAAAGAGCAAACCGAGGCTGTTTTGAATGGTCATGTGAATGGCGAAAAAAATACAGGTGTTGATAATGGCATTGAAGAATTTCTCGCGCCATAATGGAACGGTAAATAAGTCAATATAATTTTGCAACCCGACAAATTCCGTTGGGCTGTAGCCTTTCCCCGTGTAGAGACTGAGGCGCAATGAGTCGAAGAGCGGCCCGGCCATAAACACGAGATAGACCAGCAAGGCCGGGAGGAGGAACAAGACCCAGGTCAGTTTGCGCCGATTTTCGACGTTCAACAATTCAGGTTTTTGATTTTTTGAAAGGTTTGCTTGACTCATTAACTTTCCTCATTAATGGATTGGCAGGAATGGAGTTCCATTCCTGCCAATTATATTCTACAAACTACTTACACTTGGAAGCGGGGCCGTACCAGGCCGCCACGTCGGCATTGAAGGCGTTCGCGGCTTCCTCAGGCGTTTCTTCGCCCTTTAAGACGGAGATCACGTTGTTGTTGAGGGAGGTGTAGGCGTTCACCTTGTCGGTGGGGGCGTCCATCAATTTTTCCCAAACGAAGCGGATATCCACGCCTTTGGCTTGCTTGTTGAAGTTCATGAAGTCGTTGGCGATCGGGTCCGTCAGGCTCGGGATTTCATTGGTCATCGGGAAGAAGCCGGGCAGGTTGTTACCGATCAGCGCGGCAAATTCGGGGGTTTCCAGCCATTGGAGGAAGGTCTTCGCGGCGTCCAAATTCTTGGAGGCGGCGTTCGCGCCAATCGCGGCGTCCACGTGGAAGGAAACGTAGGTGTCTTTGCCTTTGAGGGCTGGGGGATAGAACACGCCCCATTGGAAGGCGGTGGCGTCTTTCTTGATCTGACCGATGCTCCAGGAACCGTCGAAGAACATGGCGGCTTTGCCTTGCGCGAACAATTGCTCAGCGTCTGCGTAGCTGGTGGCTTCAAAGCCAGCCGGGACGTATGGGCGCAGGTCGGCAATTTGTTGGAAAGCGGAGACGATCTCAGGATCGTTGAAACAGCGCTCGCCGTTCAAATAGGCCATGCGGCCGTCATACCCGCCCACAGCGCTGGGGAGCAATTGCATCATCACAACTTCGTTGATGTCCCAGGCATCTTTGGTGCCGTTGGCGAAAGGCGTTACGCCGGCGTCCAGCAATTTTTGGGAGGCGGCCATTAAATCTTCCCAGGTGGTGGGAACTTCAATGCCGTTGGCGGCGAAGAGGTCTTTGTTGTAGAAAATGCCGTGGGAAACAGCCGCAATCGGAACTGCGTACGGTTCGCCGGAATCGGTCGCCCAGGGAGCGCGCGCGCCTGCGCTGAAGGTGTCGTTGATGCCGGGCAAATCTTTCAGCGAGGCAATGTAGCCGGAGTCAAATAATTCGCGTCCAACGCCGAAGGAACGCACGAAGAACAAATCTGGACCAGTGTTGGTTTCCAGTTGGGAGCGAAGCGTAGCGTTGTAATCGGGGGGGTTGGTCGGGTCAAATTTAACGGTGATGTTGGGATATTTCGCATGGAAAGCGGTGGTGATGGCTTCCCAGGCGGCCACATCGTCCGTGCGCCAGGAACCGAGCGTCAGGGTCACGTCTTTCGGGGCGGCGGTTCCGCAGGCGGTCAAGACGAGGCTTGCCAGGATCAAAATGGAGAGAACAGCGAACAATTTTTTTTGCATTTTTCTTTTCCTTTTATGATTTGAAACAATTCGAACAAACCGGCGATAATCAGGTTATTTGATTTCTTTTCTGCGTTCCTTTCTCCTTTCTCACTGATAATTTAAGCGTCAGGAGGCGAACTTCCTCCTGTAAACTTACAAAAATACTCAAAATAGAAACGTGAACCTGCTTTTAATCAAATGCGGTTCACGTTGGTTTTTGTCTTTAGATTTATTCGACGTGCGAGGAAGCCGACGTTAAGCCAGACGGAATGAAATTTTTCTCCGCATGGCCTGCGCTTCGTTCCGCGCTGAAGGTTGATCCTTGTTTCGATGGGTGAGTAGCCACTTTTGCCCGCCTCGCTAAAAAGCAAACGACCTTTGCGGAAGGGGAAAATTCATCCGCAAGTAGGGCGTTTGGCATGGTACTACAGTTATTTCGACTGGCTTGCCGGGTTGTTTTTCGCATGAAATCGCTTTCATAACCTACTGAGAGAGTAGAAACGCTTAAGCCACTTTGTAAATTCACTGTACAAACAAAGTTATTGTACAAACTTTCAAGGTAAGAGTCAACCCTTAAACGGGTGAAAAAACATTTAGGAAAATTTACACAAGCAGGTTGGTAAAATTGTAAAAAACCAGGTTAAATCAAAAACACGTTATGAAAATTTTCATAACGTGTTTCATGAAACAAAAGTGTTTTACTTTATTTTCGGTCTCTTCCGCCGCCGCGTCGGTCCCGGTCTCCGCCGCGATTGAACCCGCCACGGTCTCCATTACGGCCGCCGTTACGATTTCCGCCGCTTCGTCCGCCTTTGTCTTTTTCTTTGGCTTCTTCGGCTGTCCAGCCCTCTAGCACCGCCTGACGGGATAAACGAACCTTGCCCTGCGGATCCACGTCGGTGACCATGACGGTTAGCTCATCGCCCAACGCACACACGTCTTCCACTTTTTCTACCCGCTCGCTGGCCAGTTGGGAAATGTGGACGAGTCCATCCATGCCCGGCAAAATGTTGACGAACGCGCCAAAAGCCTCAATGCGGACCACTTTGCCAGTGTAGATGTTGCCAATCACGGCGCTTTCGCCCAGCCCTTCAATCCGTTCCTGCGCAATCTTTGCGCCAGCGCCATCCACGGAGGCGATGTACACAGTGCCGTCGTCTTGAATGTCAATCGTGGCGCCAGTTTCCTCTTGCAAAGCGCGGATGTTCTTACCGCCGGGGCCGATTAGCGCGCCAATTTTATCCACCGGAATTTTCACGGTGATGATTCTGGGGGCGTGCGGTTTCAAGTCGGCGCGCGCTTTGGGAAGTACGGCCAACATCTTGCTCATAATTTCCATGCGGGCGGTGTGGGCCTGCGCCAGCGCTTCTTTCATCATTTGCGCGCTCAAACCAGAAATCTTGATGTCCATTTGCAAGGCGGTGATGCCCGCCGCAGTGCCGGCCACTTTGAAATCCATGTCGCCGAGGTGATCTTCGGTGCCTTGAATGTCGGTCAAAATTTTGTAGCGGCCAGTCGAGTCGGTGATGAGGCCCATGGCCACGCCGGAAACCGGCGCTTTGATCGGCACGCCTGCATCCATCAACGCGAGCGTTGAACCGCAGACCGAACCCATCGAAGTGGAGCCGTTGGAGGATAAGGCTTCGGAGACGACGCGAATGGCGTACGGGAACGCCGCTTCGGCTGGGATGACCGGCTCTAACGCGCGTTCAGCCAGCGCGCCATGCCCAACCTCGCGGCGGCTTTGGCCACGAAGCGGCTTTACCTCGCCCGTGGAGAAGGGCGGGAAGTTGTAGTGATGCATATAGCGCTTGGTTTTGATTGGGGAGAGGTTGTCCAACTCTTGCGCTTCGCCCAATGTGGCCAGCGTTGCAAAGGATAAAATTTGCGTTTCGCCGCGGGTGAATAAACCCGTGCCATGTGCGCGCGGGGAAACGCCCACGTCGCACCAGATGGGGCGAATTTCGGTTGGCGTTCTGCCGTCCGGGCGTTTGCCCAAGCCGAGGATTCGCTCGCGGACGACGTCCATTTCAGCTTGTTCAAAGGCCTCTCGAAATGAAGCAGTTGTCAGGTAGGCCGAAGCGTCTGCGCCTTCTGGAACTGTGCAAAGCTCAACTTCGGCGGCATCTTTGATCGCTTTCATGCCCGCATAAAACTCCACTTTGGAGAGCGGCTTATCGAGCAATTCGTTCATCGGCCCGCTGACACGGTCGAAAACTTTCTTCTTCACTTCTTCGGTGGGTAGATACAAAGTGATTTCGCGTTTGGGTTTGCCAATTTCCTTGGCCATTTGAAGTTGCAAGTCAATAATCGGTTGAATAGATTGATGTCCCAAATCCAACGCCTGCGCCATTACATCTTCTGGAATTTCGCTCGCGCCGCATTCGACCATGAGGATCGCATCTTTGGTGCCGGCGAGGCGCAGGTCCAAATCGGAGGCTTTCATTTCGGCGAAGGTTGGGTTGACGATAAACTCACCATTCACGCGGCCCACGCGCACCGCGCCCACCGGCCCGCCCCAGGGGATGTCTGAAATCATAATTGCGGTCGAGGCGGCGTTGATGGCTAAAATATCCAACGGGTTGATTCCATCGGACGAAAAGGAATACATGATGACTTGCACTTCGTTGCGCAGTCCATCTTGAAAGAGCGGACGAAGCGGGCGGTCGGTTAAACGCGCGGTGAGGATTGCTTCGGTGGAAGCGCGACCTTCGCGACGAAAGAACGAGCCGGGGATTTTCCCGCCTGCGTACAATCTTTCTTCGTAATCCACGCTCAACGGGAAGAAGTCAATGCCGTCGCGCACGCCGCCCATGGTGGCCGAGGCGAAGACGATTGAATCGCCCAGCCCAAGCGTAATGGCGCCGCCCGCCTGCCCGGCCAAGCGGCCGGTTTCAATCGTCACAGTTTTGTTTCCAACTACGGTTGAAAACGTTTTACCTTCTTTATTCATGTTTGGGTCTCCTTAAATATTTTGGAGTATTTTGGAATCAGGGAGCTTGCTCCCGTTATTTGCAATAGCAAGCTATTGCACTCCATAGCGCTCCAAACTTTTCCGCCTCAGGGACTGAGAAGTGAGAATAACCTGGTTATTCGCGCTCTTCAATTCCTGACGACGGTTGATAAAATTTAAGACCTGACAGGCTTTCAAAAACCCATCAGGTCTTGTAAACACTTGCTATTTTCTGCGTAATTGCAGGCGTTCGGTGACGTTCAAGTAGCTCTGGTAGTTGCTGTTTCGCAAATAGGTGAGCAGGCGGCGGCGCGAACCGACCAACTTGAGCAAACCGCGACGGCAGGATTGATCCTGCTTGTTGCTTCGCAAATGCTCGGTGAGTTGAGTAATGCGATTGGTCAGGATGGCGATTTGCACTTCGGGCGAACCGGTATCCTTCTCGTGGCGATGAAAATCTTCAATCGCCTTGGTCTTGATTTCCTTTTGTAAAGGCATGACGTGTGCTTCCTTTCTATAAAATCTATGCAGGTCTCCATATCCACAGCGTTAACCGTAGGATAGGACCAGTCACGGGCGAGGATTATACCAGAGATTTGAACCCCGCTTCGGGCTTAAGCTGAAGCAGGGTCCCGTTTCGAGGGGCGCTGGCTACACCTCAACTTGTATTGCGCTTCCGCTTTCGTAGCGTTTCAATCCGCGATTGAAAACGAAGACAGCAAGCCCGATGAAGCCAATCGCCCCAATCAGCATTTGACTGAGCGACTGCCAGGTGAAGGCGCGGATAAATTCCGCCGGAATCGCGCCCATTAAGGCGGCGGGGATGAGGGTGAATAAAATAATCTTGGCATAATTATCGAACAGGGTGATTGGGTAAATGCCAAAGGTGAGCATGGCGTTCAGCGCCAAAGCGCTGAAGTTGTTCATCATGCCAAACCAAAAGGCGAGACTCTGTGTCAGAATGAGGAATGCCGCGAAAACGGTAGCCGCCAAGAGCAGGGCCAGCACGTAGCGCAGTAAGCCATCCCAGGAGAAATATCCAGAGAGGGCGTAGCTTAAAAATCCGTAGAAAAAATCGCCCACGCCGCTGGCGACCATGCGGCTGGAGATGGCGTGTAAGAGAACCGGCTTGGGCAGTGAAAGATAATAGTCGAGCCGACCTTTGGCGATTACGTCGCTGAGCATGAAGGCGTTGCCGAATAAAATGCTGACCAAGCCAAACGCGCTGGCCAGAATCCCGAAGGTGATGTACATGTCGCCAACGCCCCAGCCGCGCACGTCTTTGAAGCGGTCAAAGAAAATAATCCAGATGGCGAAGTAGATGAAATTGTTGACCATCATGCCGATCATTTGCGAAAGGAACGAGACGCGATATTCCAGCGCGGATTGTAAGTTGGCTTTCCAAATGGCGAGGAGGAATTGGAGCGTTTTCATTTAGCCGCCGTTCACGGTGAGTTGCGTCAGCCCGCGCCGATAAATGAACGCGAGGGTGAAACTTAAAACCAAAATCCAAACGATTTGCAAACTCATGACGTTGATTAATAGCTCAAGCGTGGGCGTGACGAATAGCCTTGCGGGCCCGTAAATGGCGCTGGCAAATGGCAGGGCTTTGGCGATGGCTTGCAACCAATTCGGGTAAAAATCCAGCGGAATTAACATGCCGCCGAATATGAAGGCCAGCTTTTGATAAATCCATGTGAAGGCAGAGACGTCTTCCACGATAAAAGCGGAGAGGCCGATCATGGCGTTGACGCAGAAATGTAAAATCCATGCGCCCAGGATGGCGGGGAGGGCAATCCAAAATCCTTGCGGGTGGTTGGGCGCGCCAACCAGGGTCCAAACTGTCAGCCCGCCGAAAAGGGCGTTTAAGGCGGCTCGAAAAATCGTCTCGCCCATGGCCGCGCTGAATTGATACCAAAGAAAATCGTAGGGCTTGTTTAAGATGTAGGCGATTGAACCATCTTTGACATTTTCGGATAGGGTGCGCGCAATCGGCGGGCGGCCTAGTTCAATGGTTTCTGCCAGCATGAGATACCAGAGCGTATCGCGTAAAGTCAGCCCGCTGATGACTTCCGCGCCAGCGGCGGCGAAGGTTACTTTCCAAAGCTGATAGAAAATCCACATGAAGGGGATGATCATCAAACTGCGGCCAATTAATTCGCCCGGATAGGCCAGCGAATTAATCAACGTGATTTGGAAGATGGACCAGTATTTTGAGACGGTTTTCACGGTAAAAAGAGATGGCTAAAACTGTTTCAGTTCATTCAACGTGTTGGCGATTTCGCTGAGCAGAAAATCGCGGCTGGCGAGTTTGGGTTTCTCAAGGATTTTGAGATGCAAACTGCGTAGAAAATTTCTGGAGTTGAAATAGGCGTGGTGCATTTCCGGGTTTGCAAACGAGCCTTTCCAGGCGCGCCTGCGGCCTTCTGAAAACAGGAAACCTTTGAGCCATTCTTTGTAGAAAAACTCGTCGAGTAATTTCCTTTGCACGGCGCCTAAGACGGCTTGTACCAGCCGGTCGTCTTCGCCGAAGGCGTAGATTGAGTCGCTGGGCGCGGTCAGTTTTTCCGTGATGGCGGTGAGGATTTGCTCCAATTCCGCTCTGGCCATAAAGCGATTGCTGGATAAAACAAAGAGTAAATCGGCGGTGTGGGCCAGGGCGTGCGCCCAGCCTTTTTCGGCGATATAGCCGCGCGGGTCGCGTTCTTCATTTAAGTAAGCCAGCCCTTTGGCCAAAATGCTTTGCGCGTCGTCCTTTTCGAGGAATGGGTCTTTGTTGTCGTGGTAAATGATTTCGGCGAGGAACAGAATCGAAAAGGCTCTTCCAAAAATGGTATCGGTGTCACGTTCGCCGATTCCGCTTTGGAGGTTGATCGCCAGGCGTGGAATATACGGGCGGATTTGCTCCAGCGTGTATTGGTCTTTGTCCAGCCAGTTGGCAAAGGTTTCGTAGGCAATGCCGTCGCGCAGTTCAGGATCGGCGCTGGGGATGTAAGAAAATAATTCTTCAGTTAAATCAGCGAGGGAATACCCCTCGGGGATTTTGTAGTCGTTATCGCGGAGGTCGAACCAAAATTGTTTGTCCATTATTGTTTGTCCACGCTTTCTGCTTTTGCCTGCTCGTAAATTTTTGCGATGACTTCTTCCAGCGGCGGGTCGGAGATGGTGATGTCGGCCATGTCGCCGGAAGCGGAAAGATGCGCGAGTACAGAATCAACGGAGGTTTGGGAAGCGTCAAATTTCAACTTGACGCCGTAGCGGCCAACTTTGAGAATTTCAACGCCGTGGATTGAAAAATCTTTGGCGACTTCTTTTGCGTAGCGAACTTCCACCATTTTTGTGGTCAGGAATTTTCTTTTCAAACTGGAGACTTTATCTTCATAGACGATTTGTCCGTGATTGACGATGATGACGCGTTTGCAGAGCGCTTCCAGATCGCCTGCGTCGTGCGAGGTGAGCAGTACGCCTACGCCTTCCTCTTGATTCATCCTGCGGATTGCGTCGCGGATGTTTTGCTTGGCAACCACGTCCAGGCCGATGGAAGGCTCGTCGAGCAGGATCAACTTTGGGCGGTGCAGGAGCGAGGCGGCGACTTCACAACGCATACGCTGACCAAGCGACAACTTCCGCACGGGCACATCCAGTAAATCCTGTAATTCAAAGGCTTCTGAAAGGAATTGGATGCGCTTTTTGGCTTCGGCGTCGTCCAGTTCGTAAATTTTTCCAAATAGAATGAACGTATCCATGGCCGGTAGGTGATACCAGAGTTGCGGGCGCTGACCAAAGACCGTGCCAATTTGAAACGCAAGGCTTTGACGCTCCAGCCACGGCGTAAAGCCCAACACTTTGGCCGCGCCACGGCTGGGATGCAAAATGCCGGTGAGCATTTTTATCGTTGTGGATTTGCCCGCGCCGTTGGGCCCGATGAAACCGAGGACTTCGCCGGATTCCATTTGAAAGGATAAACTCCGCACCGCTTCCACTGAGCCATATTCTGGCTTGAATAAGGATTTCATGGAAGCGCCCAGCCCGGCGGCTTTGCGTTTGGTTTGAAAAGTCTTTTGCAGGTTTTGAACTTGGATGGCGGGCATGTTGTTGTAAAATTGGGGGAGTGGAATAATTCAATTATAGCTTGAAAGAGGTTTTGAATGCGAAAGGATTTGATGGTGTGTTTGGCGCTCGCTTTGGCTTTACAGGCTTGTGGAAACCTTGAGGGGCTTTTACCGCCGACGCGTACGCCCGCGCCGACTTTGACAGAAACGATCACGCTTCCGCCCAGCCCAACGGAGACGATCACCCGCACGCCGCACCCAACGCCCACCATTACGATTGTGCATTTTGCGACGCAAGACCCCAATTTGCCCACCGCCACATTTGCGCCGATTCCCATCATTGTGGAAGGCGGAATGACCGCCACGCCTTTGCCAATTTATGGCACGCCGACCATGGCCCGCCCGGGCGTGGGTTTTCTTTCAATAGGCATCTCTGAAACTAAAATTTTTTGGGGTTCCTGTAAGCACAACCGCACGACGATTACTGCAGTGGTAGAGGATGAAGACGAAGTTTTTAGCGTGGTCATCTTTACCTACGTTCGCTCCGCCAAACGCGACGACTCAACGCCGTGGACGACCGGCAACGTGATGCACGATCACCGCGATGGAACTTATACCTATGTGATGTATGGGAGCGACGTGGAAGGCCATAACCATTATAAGGATTCGTGGGTGGTCTTTCAATTGGTGGCAACTGATTTTGAAGGGCGCGAGGTGGGGCGCACGCGCATTTACGATCAGTCCATTGCGCTTTCCCCGTGTAAATAGAAAAGGATTCTCTGATGAAGAAGTTGTTGATTTTATTGTGCGCGCCCATCTTGATTTTAGCCTGCGCCTTTAACCCCGAACAATATCTCTACGACCCAACGCTCACGCCGCAACCGACCCTCACGCTGACGCCCACCGCTACGATTACGGCAACCTTTACGCCGGTGACGCCCTCGGCGACCTATTCGCTCACGCCGACGTTAATCGGCTTCAAAACGGATACGCCCACGCCCGCCGAATCTTCCACGCCTACGGCTTTTACGCCTTTCAACAAGATTACACCCGCCACGTCCACGCCCACCATTTCCATGCAGGGCTTTGTCAATATTTTTCTCTCCAGTTCTGAGTTTTATAAAAAGGGATGCGAACCCGGCACGTTGAAATTTACGGCGCAAGTAGCCGATGCGCTGAATGTCAATTTTGTCGTTTTGTTTGTGCGCTTTCGTAGTAAACAATCTGGCAATGCCAGCGAGTGGACGAGCATTGGAATGCAAGGGCTGGGCGGCGGAACCTTTGTGCATGAACTAACGCCCGATGAAATGAAAGCCGTGAATTCCTTCAAGAACGCCTGGGTGGAATATCAACTGGTGGCCACCAATCTGGACGCGAAGGAATTGGGTCATACCGCAACCTTCTCGGAGAAGATCACGCTCCTTGATTGCGTTCCCACGCCAACGGCCACGCCATAATGGACGCGCCCGCTGAGTTAATTGCCATCCTGCGGAAAGTGGAGCGCGCGGCCGTCTTGACCGGCGCGGGCGTTTCACAGGAAAGCGGACTCCGCACGTTTAGAGATTCGCAGGAGGGCTTATGGGCGAAGTATGAGCCAACCGATTTAGCCACGCCTGAGGCCTTTGCCCGTGACCCCAAGTTGGTTTGGGATTGGTACGCCTGGAGGAGTGAAGCGATTAAGGGCGCACGCCCCAATCGCGGACATTATGCGCTGGCGGAGATGGAAGCGGCGATTCCAAATTTTTCTTTAATCACTCAAAATGTGGATGGATTGCATCGCTTTGCCGGAAGCCGGAACGTGCTGGAGTTGCACGGCAATATTCAACGCGTGCGTTGTTCCGTGTGTGGAGAATTTGCAGAAAATTGGGATGAAGAGGCGGAAGTTACGCCAGCCTGTTCAAAGTGCGGCGGCTTGCTTCGCCCGCATGTGGTTTGGTTTGGCGAACCTTTGCCAGAGGCAATCTTAACCGCGGCCCTTGTGGCGGTGAAGGAATGTCAGGTTTTCTTTTCAATTGGCACGTCTGGCGTGGTGCAACCGGCCGCTTCTTTGGCGCGCGCCGCGCAAACGCACGGCGCGATTGTCGTTGAGATTAATGCCGAGTCCACGCCGTTGACTTTGCAGGCGGATTATTTTTTTCAGGGAAAGTCTGGCGAGGTTTTGCCCGACCTGGTCAAGGAAGTTTGGGGAAAAGCTTAAGCTTGTCTTTCGACGATCACCGTCGCTTCGGTGAGCAGGGCGGCAATCGCCCCCACTGCGGCCAACTGCGGCGCAAGTAAAACGCCCGCCACGCCAAACGTCATCGGAAATTCAATCAGCGTTTTGCCGTCGCGGTCTTTGATGATTACGCGGCGAATGTTGCCTGCGTGAATCAATTCCTTGATGCGCGCGAGCAATTTCTCGCCTTCCACTTTGAATTCTTCAGCGCGAAAATTTTCCGGCATGGTCAACTCCTATTCAAACCACTTCCCAGCCAACGGCGGCCATTCGTCGCTTTGATCGGCGCGTTCGGCCCAATTTTCCTTGCCGCTCCACTCTGCAATTTGAATCGCATAAATCGAAGTGGCGCGTAATTCCTTTTCCGTAATCTCGCGGTACTCTTTGCCCGCCCGCATTTCTGGAAAATACTTTCCGATTAACCCATACAGCAAACGCTTCGCTTCCTCTGCGTCCTGAATCAGGCGCGCGCTTCCAAAGGCCACCACGCTCCGAAACTGGAGCGAAAATTCCAGCGCGACGTTGGACGGCAGAAACCGGCCCACTTCGCCCGCTTCAAAACAGACCTTTGGGTTGGCCTCCACATTCGAGCGGATTCGCCCCGCGACATTGGAATGAAAGACAATTTGATGCTGTTCCTCGTCGTACCAAAAAGCGCTGGCGTTGATGAAGGCCTGATGGCCCTCTGTGGTTGCAACGCGGCCCACTTGCGCCGTCTTAAGGAAGGCGCGAATCCAGGCGTCGTCTTGAGTCAAATGCGGGCGACGTTGATGCGCCGTTGGATTTTGGTTTTGATAATTGCGCGGCATGTTATTCGTCCTTTTGCGTGTGCGTTAGAAAATATTTATAAATAAAAAGCTGGATGAAAAAACTGGCGATTGCGCCGATGAAGATCAGGCTCCAACCAAGCGCCGACTCCTTTAAGCCAAGCCCAAGCAGAAAGAAACGCATGGCCGCGCCGAACATCATGCCGCTGAGGATGGCGACTTCAAGCGTTTGTTGATAAGAAATACTGCGCTTTTTGTGAAGCGGCGGCAGGGAACGTCCCGTCCAGCGAAAGGCCTTTGCCACCTGTTTATCTTTGGCAATAAAATAATCTTTGATTTGATTCAACGCCTTCATCGATTCGTACCAGGCCGCGCGCAGGCGGGCCAACTGAATCACGGTCAGCCCGCCGAGCAGAGTCAGCGCGAGGAACAGCCCCGCAAATAGAAAATTAAGCTCGGCAAAGTTTTCGTTGACGTTGAAAATCTGCGCGCTAAACAGCGCCGCCACCAACGAACCCACCGCCACCAGATAAAACGACGCGACTCGCGCACGATCTTCATTGGCTTGAATGGCGGAGTTGGCGATATATTCGTATTCCGCAATCAGAATGTCGTTACTTACATTGGTGATGTTTGATTTTGTAGGCATTTCCCCATTATATAATACCCGCGTGTAACTTGGACGGCGGACCGTTTTTATGGTCCACCGTCCATTATCTAGGGTCTATTTACAACGCCCATTCGCCATTGCGCATTACCGGCTCGCGTTTGCCGTCTTTGCGGATTCCGTCAATGTCCATTTTAGGCGAACCAATCATAAAGTCCACATGATTCAAGCTGACGTTGCCTCCGGCGGCGGAAAATTCCTCGTCGTTGAGTTCCTCTCCACCGGTCAGCGTGAAGCGGTAGGCGCGTCCAATCGCCAGATGGCAGGAGGCGTTTTCATCAAATAAAGTGTTGTAGAAGAGGTGACCGCGCTGGGCAATTGGCGAGCTGGCCGGTACGAGCGCTACTTCGCCGAGGCGGTGCGAGCCTTCGTCGGTATCCACCAACTTTTTGAGCGCCGCTTCGCCTTGTTTGGCGGTTACATTTGTAATGCGCCCGTTTTCAAACGTCACCTGGAAATTCTCAATCAATGTGCCGCCATAGCTTAATGGAAAAGTGGCGGAGACCACGCCGTCGGCGCGGTTGCGGTCGGGCAGGGTGAAGACTTCTTCGGTGGGCATATTGGCCGTGAAAATTACGCCGTTTTGTGCGAGCGATTGCGCGCTGATCCAGCGATGCCCGTTGGGGAGGCCCAGCGTAAAATCTGTGCCTTCGGCTTTGTAGTGAAGCGCATCAAATTGACGGGCTTGTAAAATTTGCGCGCGGGCTTTCATGGCGTCAATGTGTTTTTGCCAGGCGGCGATTGGGTCGGGTTGATCAATGCGGGTGGTTTCAAAGATGGCCCGCCAAAGTTCTGCCTGCGCTTTTTCTGGAGAGAGCTTTGGAAAAACCTTTTTCGCCCAGGCTTCCCCGGCGGCGGCAACCACGCACCAGTTGATGGCGTTGGTGGTGACTTTTTCGCCAACCGAGCTGGCGGCGGTGAGTTGCTTTTTCTGCATCATGCCCACCACTTCAGGGTCCAGCCCGCCGAGCAGGTCTGGGTCCGCGCCGGAAATGGAGAGGAGCGCGTCGCCGTTATTAATCATCTGCATGATTGCATCAACCATATAGGTTGGGTATTCGTCGAAAGAATCTTTGGGCGCATATTGCGCGCGCAGACGCAACATTTCTTCGTCGCCCCAAATCACTTCCACATATTTGGCGCCGACTCCGTAAGCGGCTTTGGCAACTTCGCGCACCAAAGGCGCGAACTGCAACGGCACGCCGCGCGTGGCCATTAACGAAATGATTAATCTTTGCCCGGCGCGAACGTTTAACCCAACCTTGACAATCGCTTCTGCGTATTTGGTTAACATTGCTTGATGCGCTGAATTGCTCATGCGGCCTCTGTGCTTTTGGAATTTTTCAAGTATAGCATAGGTCAGTTCTCAAGCTTAACAATCGCATTCAGGGCGATTGCATCTAATTACGAGCGGACAGGACTTTGAGTAAGTAATCTTCCTTCCAACCTGCTTGAAGTTGTTTTGCGTGGAACCTCTGTGTCTATAATCGTGAGACAATTGCCGCCAATAATTTAGTGAGCAGGGCGCGGGAGCAACGAGATGACAGAGGAAGAAAACAGCAAGTCAGAAACAGAGGTGGTTGTCAGGTCCAAGCGTCGTCGCTATACAGCGGAATATAAACTCTATAGTGGGTAAGGGAATTTAGACACGAAAACAGGCATAATTAAGGTGTAGTTTCTGGAGAAAAATCATGCCTAGAAGAAAACGCCTGTCCGCTATTCAAAAAGCCCAGATCGTGCTCGAAGCGATTCGAGAAGACAAGAGTATGTCGCAGATTGCCGCCGAAAATAGCGTCCACCCGAACCAAATCCACAAATGGAAAAAACAAGCGCTGGAAGACTTTGCCCAGCTTTTCGAGGATG
>JADZCC010000012.1 GCA_020851785.1 Anaerolineales bacterium | reverse complement strand
TAGTCTGACCAATTTTTGACACGGTATAATGGCTTTGGGTGTGATCGTGTTTTCTTTTGTTTAGGCATAAACCAAAATTACACGGTCTCGCCCTTCTTTGTCAATCCTTTTATGCACCAAAGCCATTGTACACTAAAAGGAAAGCCCAAAACTTTTTTCATTTATAATTGCCCTAATCCCTAATCCCTAATCCCTAATCCCCAATCCCCAAATCTCCCCCTAAAGGAATCCCCTCTATGCCCACCGAAACCAAGCCCAACTTAATCCGCGTCATCCTCGCCTGGGGCGTGCATCTCTTCACCGCCAGCGGCGCGGTTTGGAGTTTGCTCGCCATCCTGGCCATCTTTGAAAAAGACTGGAAGATGATGATCGTCTGGATGATCGTCGGCATGTTGGTGGACGGTTTCGACGGCATGTTGGCCCGCTGGGCGGACGTAAAAAAATACGCCAACGGGTTGGATGGCGCCCTGCTCGACAACATCCTCGACTACATCAGCTACGTGTTACTGCCCGCCTTGTTTTTTATCAAGGCAGACGTCCTGCCCGAGTCCCTGCGCTTGTTTGGCGCCTGCTCCATTTTGCTCACCTCCGCCTATCAGTTCACCCAAACCGACGCCAAGACCGAAGACCATCATTTCAAAGGCTTTCCCTCCTATTGGAACATCGTCGCTTTATACATGCTCCTGCTTGAGCTTTCGCCCTGGCTGAACTTTTGGGTCCTCATGCTCCTCAACGTGTTGGTCTTTGTCCCGATCAAATACATTTACCCCAGCCGCAATAATTATCTGCGCCGCCTCACGCTCGTGTTAACCTATCTCTACGGCGCCATTGGCATTTGGGGCTTGCTCACCTATCCCAACCATCCGCGCTGGCTCATGTGGCTTTCGTTCCTCTACGCCATTTATTACATTGTCTTAAGTTTGATTCCCAAACACAAACCCGCTTAATCCATGCAAATCGAAATTATCACGCAGGCAGATGATGAACTCCACCAGGCCTTTCAGCGCCTCGTCCCGCAGTTGACTCAAAATAATCCGCCGCCCACGCCGGACTTTTTGCAGACTCTGCTTCGAGAAGCATCGTCCACGCTGTTGGTTGCCCGCAACGCCGCCAACGAAATCGTTGGCGCGTTAAGCCTCACCGTGTATCGCGTGCCAACCGGCGTGCGTTCCATCATCGAAGATGTGATCGTAGAGCAATCCGCGCGCGGGCAGGGGATTGGCGTGGCGTTAATGCAAAAAGCCATCGAGATCGCCAAAGCCAAAGGCGCAAGCAATATCGCGTTAACTTCCAACCCCTTGCGCGTAGAAGCGAATCAGTTGTATCTCAAATTGGGGTTTCAAAAACGCGCCACGAATGCCTACCAGTTGAAGTTATAACCTTCAACCTTCAACCTTCACAACTCTCCAGCCACCGCCGCGTCGCCTTGCTCAAATCTGCGTACTCCCCGCGATATTCCTCCGGCAGTAACTTTGCCAACTCGTACATCATCTCATCCACAATCTGCTGACGGATTTCCGCTGTAACTTTCAAACCTTCAGCCTTCAAGCTTTCGACTTTCAACTGAAACGGCTTGCCCACGCGAATGTGGAAATCCGTCCGCTTGAAACGCTTGAGGTTGGCTAAATAGTTTTCGCCGCCCCAATGCGCGATCGGCACAATCGGCGCGCCGGAGTGTAAAGCCACCAAAGCCATGCCTGGCATGGCGCGAATCAACTTTCCCGTTTTATTGCGCGTGCCTTCGGGCGCCAGCCCAAAGATCTTCCCCGCTTTCAGCGCTTTCAAGGCCAGTTTGAGCGCGGCCGTGTCCGCCTCGCCGCGATGGACGGGGATGGCGCCCCATGAAGTGAAAACCCAACGCAGGAACCAGTTTTCCCAAATCTCCGCTTTGGCCCAGCCGGTTAATTGGCGCGGCTGTAAATGCGCGAAGAGCAAAGGCGCTTCAATTTGGCCGGTGTGATTGGCAATCGCAATCAGCGGGCCGGTTTGCGGAAAATCCTTTAAGTTCGGCGCGTCAATGCGGCAGGTGAGGCGGGTGTAAATGCGAATGCAAAAATTAATCAGCCAGTTGGTCATGATTGGGCGTGGATGATTTCCAAAGCGGCGGGGAGCAGTTCCAGGGTTAAGGTAGAGGCGTTCAAGCTGATGAATTCGCCGTCGGCGTGCGCGGGAAACGTCTGGTCGAGCGTTTTAATCGCAACGGTTTTCGCGCGGCGCATTTTCACTTCCGGCAATTTCTTTTGCGTCCCCAAAATGAAATGCGGGAGCATGGATAAAATCCGAAACTTGGAGGCGCTTTCGGCGATGCACAAATCGAAGAACCCGTCGGTTGGGTCGCCTTCTGGCGCCAGTTGGAACCCGCCGCCCATGCGCCGCCCGTTCATCACCGAGATCATCAGCGAAATTTGCGTGATGGTTTCCTCTTGATCTAAAATAATTTCGGTGCGCGCCGGGTTGTAATAGAGGAAGACGGTTTTGACCACGCCGATTAAGTAGGCGGGCAGGCCGCGCGTCCAACGGACTTTATCGGCTTCGTGGCCCACGGCCGCGTCGAAGCCCGCGCCAATGCCGTTGCCAAAGTAGCGGCCTTCCGGGTAGTCGCCGCCTTTAACCAGCCCCACGTCCACGCGCTTTCGGCGGTTGGCTTTCAGCGCTTTGAGTCCGTCGTTTAAGTTGGTGGGAATGCCCACGCCCCCGGCGAAGTCGTTGCCGGTGCCAATACTGAGCACGGCAAAGGCGCTATGGGCGAAGCCTTTTTGACGCGCGCGCATAATGCCGTTAATCGTTTCGTTCACCGTGCCGTCGCCGCCCGCACAGACGATCACATCGTAGCCGTTTTGCGCGGCTGTTTCGGCCAGTTCGGCGGCGTGCCACATCTTTTGCGTTTGGGTTAATGTGAAATCGAGTCCGTTAGTTTTTAAGGCGGCTTCAATCTGGGGGATGGAGCGCCCGCCGAGCCCGCGCCCCGAAGTTGGGTTGACGATCACAAAGTATTTCACAACATGCTCCTCTGCTGAAGTGGCGCGAGTTTATCACACTCGCGGTTTGTACTTCAAGTAATCGGCGGGCGTATCCAAATCCTGCAAAATGGTCGGCGTCGCGACATTCACATAGTGAATTTCATCCGCATGGCGTTTCAAAAAATCCCGCGGCGATTGAGCGTTGCCCATCTTCAAAACTTCGTCCCACAACGGACGCGCAATCAGCCAGGGATGTCCGCGCCGCATGTGATAGCTGGGCGCCACCAGGTTGGATTTATTGCTTTGATAGGCCGCGCACACGGCCCGCACGCTGGCGGACTCCATTTGAGGCTGGTCGCCGAGACAAATCAGCGCCGCCTCGCTTTCGGCTTTTTGACTCCGCAATCCAAGTTGAATGGAAGAGAGCATTTCGTCGGCGCTCTCGTTAATCACAACCCGTAACCCGTCACCTTCAACCTGCAACTCCCTACCCGCAACCAAAACCAGGTCTTCAACTCCCGCGTCTCGAAGCGTCCCAAGCACGGTTTCGAGAACCGTCGCATTTCCCCATTTCATCAGCATTTTATTTTGCCCCATGCGGGTGGATTTGCCCGCCGCGAGGATGATGGCTGAAATCATTCCAACGCCTGCAAACGCGCGTAATCTTCCGGCGTATCCACATCTAGCAGGAGGCGCTCATCATGCCAGGGCAGGTAATCCACTTGATGTTTATGGAAGATGCCGCGTCCGCCCACGTCGCCGGTGAGTTGCATTAAATCTGAAAAGGTAACTCGGTCAAACAAGATCGGGTTGGCGCGTTTTTCTTCCAACACCAGCGGCGCGAGGATGGCGGGCAATGCGCGGGCGTGCATTTCGGTCAAAGCCTGAATCACGTTGACGGGAATCTGCGGTTGGTCTGCCAGCAGGAAGACGACCGAACCAACCGGACCGGATATAGATTGCAATCCAATTTTGATGGAAGCGCTTTGACCTTCCGCTGGATGGGGGTTTTGAATCAGCGTAATGGGCAGTTCACTTAAACAGGATTCTATTTCGGCGTGGCAAGCGCCGGTGACGACGACGACAGGTTCCAACCCGGCCTTCAGCGCGGTTTCGGCCACTTGTCGCACAAACGGTTTGCCTTTCCAATCCAAAAGTTGTTTGGGCTTGCCAAAGCGAGTCGCATCCCCGGCGGCTAAAATAATTCCGGCGGTTTTTTCAAACGTTTGAACATGATTCTGTTGCAGAGAACCGACCAAAACCGCATCAAACGGGTGTAATAATTTTTTTGCCATGCTCCCGCCAATTGACTGTAGTTCTGGCGTATCGGCCTGATTGAGCAGGGCAATCCGCTTGGCATGAGTTGGGATGTTCTTCAACCCGCCTTGCGGATGGGCGAGCGTAGCGACGATGGCCGCAGGCGAGATGGGCTGGCCAATTTCAAGGTTTGCAAGCTGAGAAAAAATTTGCGGACGATGAACCTGCTCATCGGTGAGGGCTTTTCCAATGGCGCTCAAACCGGCAACGTAAACGACCGTCTCGCTAAATTCAGGAATCGGCGGCTCATGCACGGCGGGCGCCTTGATGGGCTTTTGTCTCGAACCATCGGCTTCAATCAGGAAGGGGATATTTTCGGCCTTTGATTTTTCGTAGAGCCAGCGTAGGGCGTTTTCGTCCAACCCACAAACTTTCGCGCCTTCTTCCGCGCCGGTAATTAGAAGCGCTCCGTTCAATCTGTCCAGAGCGGCGTTGAGCGTGGAAACGTCTTTGTAGATCAACCAGTGATCGGCAAGTTCCGTTTGCGATTGCCCCAAATGGGTGGAGGTGGAAACGAAGACTTTTTTGGATTTTATGGTTAAATATTCCCGCGCCAGTCGAAAGAGCAGAGTGGTTTTTCCGCCCGCTCCCACCAGGCTGATTACGGAAGGCGAAGTTTTATTTAAACGTAGCGCGTGGAGGAGATTCATGTCGGGCTGTGATTCTCTTTATTAGGACTTACGCAAAACCCCAAGACCAAGCCGCGAATTTCGCTAATTCACGCGAATTGTTTTTAAAAATTAGCGAAATTCGCGTAATTCGCGGCAAAAGATTTTGATCTGCGTAAGTCATGTTTATATCAAACGGTTAAGCTCAGCCAAGTATAATCTGAAGTAGCGTAAGGCTAGGAGGCACGATGAATTTTACAGGTGACGCAGATCAATCTACGGCGAATGCGCCGTTTGCCATTATCGTTGAAGATGACCGCGACATTGTCGCTTTGTTTCGTCAGGTTTTGGATATTGCCGGGTATCGCACGGAAATCGTGTTGGATGGGCTAGAAGCCATGCAGAGGATTTCCACCGCGCGGCCGGATATCGTCCTGCTCGATTTGCAACTGCCCGGCATGTCTGGCGCGGATATCCTCAAGCGGATGAAGGAAAGCGAGGCGCTGGCGAATATCCCAGTGATTATCATCACCGCCTATTCCCAGCTTCCGCAAACCTTAACCGTCGAGCCGGATTTGCTTTTGCAAAAGCCGGTGGATATTAATCAACTCAGCAAATTGGTTCAGCGCTTAAAAGCCACCAAGGGCGGTTTGAGTCAGCCCGCTTTGGATACGGTCACAGGCTTATATGCCCTGTCTTTCTTTTTAGTGCGGCTGACGTTCGCGCTGGAGCGAATTCGACAAAATGGAGTTGGGCGTTTTGGAATTTTGTTTGCCGAAACCCTGGGGCTGGAGGAGATTCAAAGCGTTGCGCCGCGCGTTGAGTTTGAAAGATTTCATCGTCACCTGGCGGATAAATTCAAGCGTACGCTTCGCCCTACGGACACCATGGCCTGGTCGGATGACGACGGCTGTTTTCTCACGCTGATTGAAGACCTCTCCTCCGAAGATGTGCCGCTGAAAATTGTCCGGCGTGTGGCGGAAGAAATGCGGAAATATGCCGAGCCGCGCGACCTGCAAATTGAAACCAACCTCGGCGTGCTCATTTGTGACGCGGAATATGAAGATGTGGCCAAAATTATGGCGGATGCGAAACGCGCCAGCGCCCTGATCCGCGATAAGCAATATTCCAACCCGGCCATCTTTGATCGGCAAACGCTCCAGTAGCCGCCTGCTACCTTTTGCAAATTTGGCGCGTATATGAATTTATAAAAGGAGCGTTACATGACCACTCAAAGACAAACCCTCAAAAGATCGCGGCGCAATCGTCTGATTGCGGGCGTGTGCGGCGGGCTGGCGGAATTTTTCGGTATTAACGCGTTTTGGTTTCGCCTCGCGTTTCTTGTCGCCTTCATTCCGGGCGGCGTGCCGGGCATTTTGATTTACCTGATTCTGCTTTTCATTGTGCCAGCCGAATAATCCAAAGCGCTTCGCAATGTTGTGAAGCGCTTTGGATTTAAATTCCAGAGTCGTCGCCGAAATCGGCCAGCGGATATTTCGTCAGAATGGCTTCGAGGACGCCGCCGCCCACGGCCAGGGCTTTATCTGAAACCAGATTGCAGACGCTGGGGTCGTTGCGCGGGTCCACGTCGCCAATTTTTAGGCCTTCGGTCACTTCAAAACCCGGGCGAAGCATCCCGCGCAGGACGCCCGTCAGCGGGCTTTTGACCTCAACCTTTTGGTCGTCAGCTTCAATGCGGGCGAGGAGTTGGCCTTCCGTCACGCGCTCGCCAATTTCAACCAGCGGCGTTATTACGCCGTGGCGCGGCGCGCGTAAAACGCGACGCGGGTCGCCTTCGGGGGTTTGGCTGTCGGGTTGGGCCTGCCCCTGCCAATAGACTCGCCCCAGGGTGTGACTGCGGCGGGTTTCGATCACAGCGTGGCAATTCTCTCCGGCGCAGAAACCCGGCCCGAGCCCGATGTGAAGCGGAATATCCACGCCCAAAACTTCCGGGGCCTGCTTCGTCAACCTTGCATCCACCACAAAAGTGGAGCGCGGACTCGTCATAAATTGATTACGCAGGATGTTGGCCTGCGGGTCAATTAACACGGGGATTTCGCGCGCTTCCAACGTGACCTGAAACTGGTCTGCCGAAACGATGCGGGCGGTTACGCCTTCAATGCTTTGTTCGCCCGCGTAGACCGCTTCGGAAAACGCAACGGTGCGACGCACGGCCAGCGGTTTTTCCAACTCGATGATGGCAATTTGGAAACCGACGCGATATAAACGGAGCGCGACTCCGCTGGCGAGATCGCCGCCGCCGCGAATGACGATGAGGGGCTTTAACATAGGTTTGAGTTCCTCGCTTGATTCTAAGGTTGTGGGCTGGAGGATTGCGTAACTGCCATCCGCTCCAGAACGTCCTGCGTTTTGGCCGTTTGTTCGGTGAGCATGTGGCTGAACGAATAGAGCAGGAGGAAGATGAAGAGGAAGAAGAAAGTATATAAAATGGTGAAGGCCGCCATCCTGCGGCTGGGGTCAATCACCAGCCCCAAAATTTCGACCGCCGTTTCTCCCGGATTTTGTAGAATGTCCCAGGAGTTGAGGCGCACAAAGCGCCCGACGTAAATTCCAAAACTGCTTAAGCCGGAGATGACGAAGACGAAGAGCCAGCCCGAGAGTTTGCCAAAGGTGCGGAAGATAATGTCCTGCATGAGATAGAGCGAGACCACGCCGAGCATGGTTCCCGTCCAGGAACACCAGCCGACGATGATCACGTCGTACCAGAGCGGCGCGCTATGACTGGTGCGGGCCAAATCCTGCAGGTCGGTGAGCATGTACGGCGCGTTGGGGAAGAAGATCAGCCAGAGGAAGGCGATCAACGGGATGGCCACATACAGCCAGATTTTTTTCCATGAAATGGCGTGCGCGAAGTATGCAAGGATGAACGGAATCCATGCGAGGAAGAGATTCCAGATCAGCCCGATGTGCCGCGAAGAGGAACTATAGGCCACCCGCGCGGCCACTAAAACAATGCAGACCAGACAGGCCGTGTTGAGCAGGACGAAAACCGCCAGGCTGTGTCGGTTGGTAAAAACGAATTTTTTGATTTTCGCAAACATGCGTTACCTTTTTATTTCGCGCAGATAAACGATCAAGTCCAGATCGCCGGGCGAATGATTGAAATCCGTGAGGATGGCGGCGGCTTCGCTTCGGTGTTGCGTGCCGTGATTGACCAGATGCGCCATCAAATGCCAGAGCGTCTGCTCAAACGCTTCGCCTTTAGTGTTTGTGTAGCGGATAATTTGATTGAGTTGTTCGTCCGTGCAGGCGGCCACAAATTCCATCAGCCGCGCTTCCTCTGCCAGCCAGTAAGTTTGCAGGGCTTCAAAGGTTGGGAAATCTTCCGCGCGCGGAGCCTCGGTTGGAACTTCGCCCTGCCAGCGTCTCAGCCAAATCCAATTGGCGAAGAGCGTGTGGAGCAATGTGTCGCGCAGACTGCCATGCGGAAAGTTTGCGCCTGCCAGAAATTGTTCGGTCGTCAGCGCTGCCGCGGGTTTCAAAATCCGCGCGTTGGCCCATTGGTTGTAGTTGAATAAGAATTGAACATCCTGTTTATTCATGTTGATTCCTTTTCAAAAATTCTAACAGAATTGGGTTTACCTCTGCGGGCTTTTCATAATGTGGAATGTGTCCGCAATGTTCAATGGCGTGAAATTCCGCGTGCGGCAGGGCTTGCAGTAATTTCTGGCTCTCAGTAAAGGGAATGGTCGCGTCCTGCCTGCCCCAGAACAACAGCGTTGGTTTTTGTAATTTTCCAACCTGTTGATACGTTTCAAAAAAAGAGTCCAACATGCGATTGCGCAGGGTGGACAAAATGGCGCGTTTAAAACCGGCGTACTGCATCTGGATTTTGTACTTGGACTGAAAGGCCTGAACCAATTCCGGGCTGAACAGATCGGCGGCGATGTTCTTCACCATGCTCTCGCTTCCAAACAGACCGAGGAGCAGTTCGCCAACCCCGGGCAGGGCGGCCGCTTTGAGCGCTTTGGAAAAAGGAAGCGCCTGCGCGCCCGCCGGATCAATCAAGATGTGCGATTGGACATATTCAGGATGCTGTTCAATAAAGGAGGCCGTAATCGGCCCGCCCATTGAAAGCCCCAGCAAATGTACGCGCTTGAAATTGAATGCGTCCAACAAGCCTTTGAGTTGGCGGGTAAACAGATGAATATCGTAAGCTGTTTTGGGGCGGTCTGAAAACCCGCGCCCAAACAGGTCATAGCGTAAAACGCGAAAGCCGGAAGCGCATAGGAACTTGAAGGTCTCGTCAAAAATGAAATACGGGACGGAAAACCCGTGCGTCAAGACAATTGGCGCGCCGTTTTCACTCCCGCCCAGTTCGTAATGCGTTACGCCGTCGGAAAGTTGGATGAACGCTCCCTCCAAACCCTTTCGGGAGTTTTCGTTCAGTTCTTTGGTTTCGCCTAAATAAGGAAAGGGCATGGATTTAAATCAAGCGCCAGATACAACGAAGGTTATTGAATCTTCCCCAGCGCCCGTAAGATGCGTTCCGGCGTAAACGGGAATTCGTTAATCCAGACGCCGGTGGCGTTGTGGATGGCGGCCGCAATCGCGGGCGCAACCGGCAGGTAGGGAATTTCGCCCACGCCTCGCGCTCCCCACGGCCCGTTGGGGTCTTCAATTTCCAAAAGTTCAGATTCCACTTTTTCGGGAATGTCCAAAATGGTGGGGATCAGATACGTGCTGAATCGGTCGGTGAGGGGGAGTCCGTTTTTCGTTTTGAAATCTTCCAGCACGGCGTAGCCGTGCGCCTGCACGATGGCGCCTTCGATCTGCCCGATGACCAAATCCGGGTTGATGGCTTTGCCGACATCGTCCGCGGAGGTAATGCGCGTGACGCGCAGGTGGCCGGTTTCGGTGTCTAATTCAATTTCCACGGCCTGCGCGGCATACGCATATTGAAAATTGGGCGTGGAGTAGCCGGTCTCTTTGTTGAATGGCGTGGTGCGCGGCGCCAGATATTTAAACTCAGCCACAGCCGGGCGTTCCTCCGCTTTCCATTTTGCCAAAGCGTGATCCGCGGCCCCTCGAATTGCGTTGCCTGCCATAAAGGTCAGGCGCGAAGCGGAAGCGGAACCCGGGTTGCCTTGCGTGGCGGTATCGGACGTTTTCAATTCAATCAAGCTGGCGGAAATCCCCAGCGCATGGGCCGCCATTTGAACGAGGATTGTGTGCAGGCCCTGTCCAACTTCCGCTCCGGCGTGATGTACGACCGCCCGTTCAATTTTTGCGCGGCCGTGCAGTTCCACTTTGGCCCAGCAATGTTCCTGATAACCAAAAGAGAAGCCCACATTTTTGAAGCCTGCGGCAAAACCTTGACCATGAACGATGGACGACGGACGATTCTTTTTACGGCCTTTCTTCCACCCAAATTTATCGCGCGCCGCTTCAATACATTCGGCCACGCTCACGGGGTCTGGAGTGGGCGTGCCAACGCCGAGCGTGTCGCCTGGGCGAAGCGCGTTTTTGAGGCGAAACTCCACCGCGTCCATGCCAAGTTTTTCGGCGAGTTTATCCATTTGTAATTCAGCCATGAAGAGCGCTTGCGGCGCGCCAAACCCGCGAAAGGCCGCGCCGGGGATGTTGTTGGTATAAACGCCATACACATCCGTTTTGACGTTTGGGATGAAGTACGGCCCGGTGGCGGTGATGGCGGAATTGCCCAACACTTTGTTGCTGGTGTACATGTACGCGCCGCCATCGCCGATTAATTCCTGCTCCGCGGCGATCAGCTTGCCATCTTTTGTGGCGCCCCATTTGGCCTTGAGCGTGATGGCGTGACGTTTGCCATGCCCAATGATCGATTCGCGCCGCGACCAGATGATTTTGACCGGGCGCTTTAACTTCCACGCGGCCAGGGCCAGCGGAATTTGAACGGATAAATCTTCGCGTCCGCCGAAGGCGCCGCCAATGGCCGGGTAAATCACGCGGATCATTTCGTCGGGCAAGCCGAGCGCGTGAGCAATCGTTTCACGATCCGCATGAGTCCACTGCCCGGCCGCTTCCACGGTGATTAAGCCTTGCTCGTCCAGGTAAGCCAGCCCGGCTTCGGGTTGTAAATAAGCGTGTTCTTGAACCGGCGTATGATAAACGTCTTCAACAATTACATCCGCTTGATCAAAGGCCGTCGCCACATCGCCCTTGCGGATTTTATAGTGGACGCAAACATTATCGGCCCCGCGATCTGGATGTAAAATCGGCGCGTCGCTTTTCAACGCCGAAAGCGGGTCAGACAAAACGGGCAGGTCTTCGTACTCAACCTGAATCAACCGAAGCGCCGCTGAGGCTTGGGCTTCGGTTTGCGCCACCACCGCCGCAACCTGATCGCCCACAAAGCGGACAATTTCAGCGTGCGGCTTGCTAGAGCCCGGCCCACAAAACACAGGCTGGTCTGGAATTTGCAGGCCATACTCATTAACCGGCACGTCTTTGGCGGTATACACGGCCACCACGCCGTCAGCCGCTTCCGCCGGCGCGGTTTGAATCTGCCGAATGCGGGCGTGCGGCCGCTCCGCAAACAAAATTTTCATATAAAGCATTCCCGCGCGCGTTAAGTCGCCGGAGTAACGGGCTTGGCCGGTCACTTTGTCGAGCGCGTCAACGCGGGAGAGCGATTCGCCGATGCTGGTTTTAGGCATTGGGTTTTAAGCGCCTAACGGGATTTCTTCTTCATGCCTTTGATTTTGATCGGCGGCGCGTCGGTTGGGCCGTAGCGTTTTGGGCCGGTAATCTGATACACAAAAGCATAGACGACCGAAATCAACCCGCCCAGCAAGACCAGCGCCACCACCGCGGCGGCGGCGTACGCGTAGAAATTGCTCGTTGTGCGAATCGGCGCCAACGCGTTCCAAATGAGGTTACTCTGTCGCAGAAAATCCGGCATGGCCGGGTAGCCCAGCAATTGATAGGGGAGTCGGATTTTATTGGCCAGGGCGTAATCCACTGCTTCCACGCCCACGGCGATGGAGAGGATTGGCACGAGAATGAACATGAAGCACCCAATGCCGCGCCAGATGGCGTGCGGCGATCTGTCCCGAATCACTTCCTTTTTTTGCACTGAAGAATACTTGCCCATAATTTACCTCGCTTCGGTTTGGCTTGCGCTTTGAATAGCCTTGATAATTTTATAGTAGCCCGTACAGCGGCACAGGTTGCCGGTGAGGGCCTGCTCAATTTCATTTTTATTGGGCGTGGGAGATTCTTCCAACAGTTTTGCGCCAGACATTAAAAAGCCCGGCGTGCAATAACCGCATTGCACGGCGTTATGTTGAATGAACGCCGCCTGCACGGGATGAAGTTTTTCGCCGTCTGCCAGGCCTTCCACGGTGACGATTTCAGCGCCGTGGGCGCGGGGCGCAGGCACAAGGCAGGACATCACGGCTTGACCGTCCAGAAACACTGTGCAGGCGCCACATTCGCCTTCGGCGCATCCTTCTTTTGTGCCGGTCAACGCGCCTTCTTCGCGGAGTAATCTTAGCAAGGTTTTATCATGCCCGCTGGCGAAAGCGGTTTTCACCCCATTGATGATCGTCTCAATGGGCGACGCTGGAAATTGTCCGGCGGAAGCGCTTTCAGCGTGCGCGACAGGCCGCGCGGAAAGTTGAATCGGCGCTTTGGGCATTCCCTTGCGTTGAGTTTTCTCCATCAACGAAGTTAGTGCGCGGGCGGTGATGACGCGCGTCATTTCTTTGCGATAGGCCGCAGAGGCGCGTACATCGTCAATCGGGGCGGCGGCTTGCAGGGCAAGCTCGGCGGCTTGGGCAATGTTCTTGGGATTGAGTTTTTTGCGGGCGAGGAATTCTTCGGCCGCTTCGGCATGGATGATCGTCGGAGCAACCGCTCCCAGCGTGATCACTGCCGATTGGACGGTATCCGCTTTGAGGTCGAGGATGACCGCAACATTCACTAAAGAGATGGCCTGAGCGCGGCGCAAGGCCAGTTTGATAAACGTCCCGCGTTGAGTCTTCTTCAAGGCTGGGACTGAAATTTCAACGAGCATTTCGTCGGCTTGCAGGACGGTTTTGCGGACGCCGGTATAAAATTCTTTAAGTGGGACGATGCGTCGTCCGCGCGTGGAGGCCAGCGTCACGTTTGCGCCGAGGGCCATCAGCGGGGTGATGGTGTCGTTGGCGGGCGAGGCGGTGATGAGGTTGCCCGCAATCGTCCCGCGATTGCGAATTTGCGGCGCGCCCACTTCCCAGGCGGCGCGGGCCAACGGGTAGGCTTTAGACTGAATTAGTTTTGACGCCGCGCAATCGTTGTGCGTGGTTAAGGGCCCCAAATGGATGGTTTGCTCTGCGTCGAGCGTGATTTGATTTAAGTTGGGAAGGCGCGTGGTGTCAATGAGTACGTCCACGCCCCGACGCGCCCCGCGTTCCAGTTCAAGCAAGAGGTCGGTTGCGCCAGAGACGATGCGGGCGCGTTCTTTATACGTCTCAAGGAATTTGAGCGCTTCTTCAATGGAGGCGACGTTTATGTATTCATGCCACATAATAAAAAGCGGGGCGGACAAATTGCCCGCCCCAAAAAATTAATTTCCGCCGGTGACGACTTCTGAACGGCGTTCAAAAGTTTCCACGGACAAACGGGCAATGCTCACCAAATTGCGAATGGCGGCGGGCAGGGCGGTTTCGTCCGCCAGGCTGGCTTCCAGGTTGTCCACGCCGTTTTTGAGTTGATTGCCCAACTCAAAGAAGGCCAGGTCAAACTGATAAATGGCTTCCAGTTCTTTTTCGTTGATCTTGGTTGCGTCAAACAGGCCGGAATATCCGCGCGCGGCATGACTGATTTTGTCAATGAACGTGCGGAGTTGAAGCGTGGCTTTTTCCAGATCGTCCACGTATTGAATCATGCCGTTGTTGACCAACTCGACCTGCAAGTTGGAGGCGCGGCTCCATTGCTCTTCAAAGCGGCGGGCCACGGTTTCGCGCAGAATTTTATCTGCGTCGCGGCGGTTTTGTCTTTCCATGTAGCCGCTAAAGCCGGGGATGTAAGCCAACAACTTTTTGAAGGGGTCTGCCTGACTGGTTACTTTTTGAAAAAAATCGCTCATGGTTAATCTCCTTGCCAAGATATACGCGCAATTGACGCTTTCGTCTCGCTTTTTATAACAAGCTAATTATATCGTTTAATTCCAGTTATAATCAAACCGCTCGAACGCGCTTAACTCAATCTACCGTCCCAAAAACAAGGCCGGGGGTTGTTAAACTTATCATACTTTTTAGGAGTCGCAAGATGTCGAACGAATTGAAAGAATTGCTCGCGTTGGTGGATCATAGCCTGGCCGTGGAAGGAAGCGCCGTCAAAGTTTTGGATGCCGATAAATTCCGGGCTAACGTTGAAAAACTGGTTGAAAAATCCGCCCTCGCTTCAGACTCAACTGCAGGCTGGTCCCGCTACCTGATTCGCGCCGCCGCTTTGGAATTGGGCGTCTACCCCGCTTCGATCCACGAGTTATACATGGCCCGCGGGCGCGAAGCGGCCCCGATGACCTTCTCCACGCCCGCGTTCAATTTACGCGCCTTGTCTCATCATGCGGCCCGGGCCATGTTCCGCGCGGCGAAGAAGATCAATGGCGCGGCCTTTATCTTTGAATTGGCGCGCTCCGAAATGAGCTATACCGCGCAACGCCCGTCGGAATATGTCGCCAACGTCCTCGCGGCCGCGGTGGCGGAAGGCGTGACCGGCCCGATTTTCATTCAAGGCGATCACTTTCAGGTTTCTGCGAAGAAATATCAAACCAACCCGGAAGCCGAACTGCAAGCCGTGCGCGACCTTTCGCTGGAGGCGATTGCGGCGGGCTTCTTCAACATTGACGTGGATACTTCCACGCTGGTGGATATTCACCTGCCCACAGTGGAGGAACAGCAGGCCTTAAATAGCAAGCTCTCCGCCGAGCTTTCCGCGTTTATCCGCAGTCACGAGCCGCAAGACGTGACGATTTCCATCGGCGGCGAAATTGGCGAAGTCGGCACGACCAATTCCAACGAATTTGAATTGCGCGCCTACATGAACGCCTACAACGAAAATTTGAAAAAGCTCGCCCCGGGCAAGGCCGGGTTGAGCAAAATCAGCGTGCTGACCGGCACTTCGCATGGCGGCACGGTGCTTCCCGATGGCACAATCGCCGACGTGACGATTGCCTTCGACGTTTTGCGCGACCTCAGCCGCGTGGCGCGCAAAGAGTACGGCATGGGCGGCACGGTTCAACACGGCGCTTCCACCGTCGCAGAGGATAACTTCCATAAGTTTGTGCAACACGAAGCGATTGAAGTTCACCTGGCCACCAACTTTATGACCATGTTCTTCGATAACGTGCCCGCTGAATTCAAACAGGAAATGTACGCCTGGCTGGACGCCAATTTTGCGGGCGAACGCAAGCCCGGCATGACCGATGAACAGTTTTATTACAAGATGCGTAAAAACGCAGTGGGCCCGTTTAAGGCCAAATCCTACGCCTTGCCGAAAGAAGCCAAAGCGAAATTACTTGCGGCTTGGGAAGCGCAATTTGATAAATTGTTCAATTTGCTGGGCGTGAAAGACACCAAAGCTCAGGTTGAAAAATATGTCAAGCCCGCGTTGGTTGCCCCCAAGCTTGAAGATTATGTCAAGCAGGACGTGGCCGCCGAAGACGTGAGCGACCTTTCTGATTAGATTAAGTCAAAGCTCAGATTCATTGCCCCCTCTCCCTTTGGGAGAGGGCAGGGTGAGGGAGAAATGTATTTCTCAAGGTTGTGTAAGCTAAGTTGGGCAGATGTTTCCAATCCATCACAAATACTAATGAGGAAACTATGACAAGTCCAAATCCATTTAGCGAGAAAGATATTATTATAGAAAGCATAAAACAAGTTGGGGGAATTTTACGAAGTATCGTCTCTAAATTGTCTGGGCAATATGTCCTGATTTTTGGTATCGCATTGCTAATAATTACTGCTGTAACAGGGGTATATATTGCTATGCTTGAATCTCCTGCTTATGAAATTCTATGGCTTCCATATTGTCTACTTGGCGCTGGTATTGTGATAATAATACTATGGTTTATTAGCAATAAAATCCAGAAGAACTATATCTCTCCGCACTTGTTGAGTTCATCATCAGAGAAATTTACCAGTTCACTACGTAAAAAATTAAGATTTTTAGATGAAATCACTAATGAGAGCGATGCTGATCAATTGATACAAGCATCCGAAGAACTTGTTGAGTTTATTGAGAATTTGCCGCCGAATGGGAAATTCTATGCTAAACAAATCAAAGAGTTAACTCGATTTAACGGCGGTGGTTTTTCTTTCAGCTACAGCCCCAGTAGAGAAGAATTGGATAGGTTTCGCGAAGGATTGAAAAAAAGCCACAAAGAATATAGATTGCAGTTACAAAAATCTCGTAATAAAATACTTGCCTTGGTTGATGAGTTTTTACAAGTACAATGAGCGGGCTGTACAAAAACTGCCCAACAAAGCGTGCTGAGCGCTCTGGAGTAGAGTTGCACAATTATTATGATTATGTTAGTTTTGCTCTTTTCCCTCGCAACCACAACGCAAGTTGTTTCCTTAATAAGCTTTAAGCGATGTGACCCATAACCCCCATGCCGCAAGCTGATCAGGGAATTACCAAAGACAGATATATGCTCATCCCGCGCACGGCCATCTTTGTGCGGCGCGGAGATGAGTATTTGCTGTTGAAGGGCGCGCCAACCAAGCGTTTGTGGGCCGGAAAATACAACTGCCTGGGCGGGCATGTGGAGCGTGGAGAAGACGCGCTGACTTCTGCGCGGCGTGAATTATTAGAAGAAGCCGGAATCAGCGCTGACCTGTGGCTGTGCGGCACGTTGATTGTGGACGTGGGCGAGATCGGCGTTTGCCTGTTTATTATTTGCGGGGAGAACGCGCAGGGCGAAATCCAAGCCTCGAAAGAAGGCCGGGCAGAATGGATTGAGAAAGACGCAGTCGCTCAACTGCCAGCCGTGGAAGATTTGCCGATCCTGTTGGAAAAAATTCACGGGATGAAACAAGGCCAGCCCCCGTTTTCGGCAAGGTCGTTTTATGCAGGCGAGCAACTCAAAGTAGTTTTTGCTGATTCTTGAATCGGCCAACCTTTATTTTAGGACTTACGCAAAACCCCAAGACCAAGCCGCGAATTTCGCGTAATTTGCGGCAAAAGATTTTGATCTGCGTAAATCTTTATTTCAGATCATAAAAAATTAACAGCGTGCTTCCGTAGCGGCGTTGTTCGCCTTCCTCCAGATTTTGCAATTCAACCGCCTGATATTCCTTCGGGTCAATCTGGACGACCACCGTCCCATCTTCCGTCAGCCAGCCGATCTGTTCATCCACAAGTTTCAGGGCGTTCAACCACATCTCCTGATATTGCGGCGGGGCAATGTAAATATATTCAAAGGCTTTATCCGCCGGAGCGGCCAACAGCGTGAAGGCATCGCCGCGCCGCACTTCGCTTTGCGCCTCAAACTTGCAGTGACTGACGTTTTCCTTAATCGTCTCAATTGGCGCGCGGTTTAAATCTGAAAAGCGGACAAACGCCGCGCCGCGACTCAGCGCTTCAATCCCAATGGCGCCGGTTCCGGCAAACAAATCCCACCAATTTGAATCAAGCACATCGTCCGCCAAAATGTTGAAGAGCGCTTCCTTCACGCGATCCATCACCGGGCGCGTGGTATCGCCGGGGACGGATTTCAACCTGCGGCCTTTGGCGCTTCCAGAAATCACGCGCAGGCTCATCGCGCGCTCTTTTTCGCGGCCCAAATATTTTCCGCTGGCGATTGATAATAGACGACGCATCCCGTGCCGAGGATGAAGCGCTGACCGTTGGTTTGTTGCAAAGCGTCCGCCGCCTCTTCCTGAACTTGAGCCGGGTTGCCTTTCAGAAGCGACTCCTGCCTCAGGCCGCCGCAGAGCGCGCCTGTGAACAAACTTTGCGCTTCGCTCAACGTGGGATAGGTTTCGCGGTCGTGCCAGTTGACGATTTGAAAGGGGAGTTCTTGCGCGAGCGAAAAATAAACGCCGCTCCCATGTAAGTGAAGCAGGTTGCACCATAGCGCGCCGATCGGTTCAAGGACCACTTTGTCGCTGGAGAGGCCGAAGGTTTGATATTCTTCCAATGTGAGAATTTTGGATTGTGCATGTTGCACCGCGTAGAAAATTCCGTCTATGCCGATTTCAATGGCGGCTGAGATGAATCTTTGCGTAGTCTGCGCGATAGTTTCCAGACCTTTGGCGACAGCTTCTGGATACTTCCGCAGGTGTTCAATCAGCAAGTCGTTGCCCGCTAAGTTTTTCGCCTGCGAAAGCGGATTGAAGATGGTTTGCAAGAGCGGAGTCTCCGGGGGGAGATTCTGCCGAATGAGCCGGAGACAGGCTAACTGTCCGGCGAGATGCGGCGCGGTAGTTGGGTCCAGCGGCTGGAGTTTTTCCCAATCCTGCGGCTTTTGAATCACATGTTTGATGTAAGCGCGCGAGCCTTCGGGATTGTTTTGCCATTCGTCTTCCACGCCCCAATCTTTGACGGCGAACGAAGAAGCGGGCGTGACTTTGACGAGATCGAAATCATATGTGCGTTGAAATTCGAGTGTGGCTTGGGCCAGCGTTTCCGGGTTTTGGTCTTCGTTGGGAAAATGGCGCCACAAAGCGACGGGCGCGCGGTCTGGCTTTTGATTGGCGAATACGGTTTGGAGGCGTTCTTGATGGGTGGTCATAGGGTTTTCTCGATTCGGTGTCGGATGAATTTGCCTTCGCGAAAAGTTTTTTTGACGACAAAGCCGTTGCTGAGGCACATGCGTAAACTGGCTTCGTTCCAGGTTTCAACGCTCCCGACGATGCGTTTATACCCCGCTTTGCGCGCTTCTTCAAACAGGCCTTGCTGAAGCGTGCGCCCAACTTTTTGTCCGCGATAGCGTTCGTCAATGGTCAGGTATAAACTTTCAATGGCATCGGCTTCGTCGTCCATTTGGATTTTGATTGCGGCGTTTGAAACAAGCAGTTGAACAAAGATAGCCGGGCGGGTCAGGGCCACCTTAAGGATTTCTTTCAGAAACCAGCGCTTGTCTTTGGTGAGTTGGGCGATGAGCGCCGCCGGTTTGGGCGAAGCGATGTTGTAGCCAATTAATTCATGGGTGGCGTTGTCCACTGCAATCACGCCGACGACGTGGGCGTCGTTTACCACGAGCTCAAAATACTTGAGGACGAATGGATAGCCGAGTTGGGATAACAGCCCGTGATCGTCAAGGTGCAGGCGGGCCATGACGGGCAACTGTTCCGCTTTGAGCGCTTTGAGCGGGAAGATGGCGTAATTC
>JADZCC010000011.1 GCA_020851785.1 Anaerolineales bacterium | reverse complement strand
TGGAAGTGGATCAGGCGTTGATCGCCACCTCCTTCACGCCGAACAGCAAAGGGCTGGGACTCGAAGCGACGGGAGTCAAAGTGAGCGAGCGCGGCTTTATCGAAATCAACGAAAAGATGCAGACGAATATCCCTAATATTTGGGCAATCGGTGATGTGACTGGAAAATTAATGTTGGCACACGTCGGCTCTGCGATGGGCATGATCTGCGCTGAAAATATTGCTGGCGTTGAAACCACAACACTTGATTATGACATGATGCCTCGTGCAACCTATTGTCATCCACAAGTGGCTTCATTTGGTTACACCGAAGCGCAAGCCAAAGAAAAAGGATTCAACATCAAAGTGGGGCGTTTCCCATTTCAAGCCAATGGTAAAGCGCTGGGGCTTGGAGATTATGCAGGCTTTGTCAAAATCATCATGGATGAAAAATATGGCGAAATTCTCGGCGCACACATGATTGGTCCAGAAGTAACGGAGTTATTGCCCGAACTCACGCTCGCTCGCATGATGGAATTAACTCCGCATGAAATTGCCCGCAACGTTCACGCACACCCCACGCTTTCAGAAGTTCTAATGGAAGCGGCGCACGGGGCGGATGGCCAGCCGATCCATATTTAGGCAAAATGAAATAAAAAATGCGTCGAAGAGTTCCTCGACGCATTTTTTATTTCAAGAAAGGCGCGATCGTTTGCAGGATAAATTCAATAAATTGCATCTGCTGATAAGCCAGTAAGCCGAGAAAGCTAAAAAAGGCCAGTTGAAAAATTCTGTTCTTGGCCAGTGGCTGGAGCGAAATGACGGTGAATAAAATCAAGGCGTAGGCCCAGTCCGGCGAGTATAAAAACAATTCATAGCCATACAGGGTATGCAGTCCAAAATTGAAAAGCACGCATAAGATCAGCGCGAGACGAACGTCAAATTTACGCGCACGGATGGCGTCTCTGACGAAAAAGAAAGCGGCCAAAAAGAACATTGCCCCCCAGACGAGGAGCAGAACTTTTCCCAAGTCTGAATATGCGGCGTAGGAAAAAGTACCGGGGACAACTTTGAAAAAATTGAAGCTTGGAAAAGTTCCGCCGACTTCCTCCATAAAGACATACGGCTTGGGTGCGACCACCGTGTATAAAAAAATCGTCCGCACCAATAAAGTGATTCGCCCAATCACGCGCCAGGCTGGCTCCTGAAAAATTGGAATAAAAAACTCCCCTTCCGTCTGCGCGTCGGACGGCAGGAAGAACAGCTTGCTGGAAGGATACCAAACTGCATGAATTAAACTAAGGATCACGCTCAGGGACAAAGTCAACCCAATAAAGCGCACAATTTCTTTAAGGCGCGGACGCGCAACAAGGAAGGCGATACAAGTCTGCACGAAATTTGTGAACGTCAGCCCAAAGGTAATTACGCTCACCCCCACCAACCTCCCAAGCGAGCCTTCCGGCTTTTGCAGGAAGACGAAAAAGAGCAGGAGAAAAAACGCCGAAAAGATATAGGTCTCAATCACCGCGCCAAAAAACAAGTGCGCGGTGGAGAGTCCCAGAAAACCCGCCGACGCCAGCGCGTAACTCACACTCTGCGTTTGCCGTTTGGCGTAAAGCCAGACCAAGAAAACGCACAACGCGCCGGTTAACGTATTTAGCAAAATTGCCGATAAAGCAAAGTTATGCGTGAATAAATTCAGTAAAAAGCCCAATGGGCGGAAAATTAAATAAGCAAAAGGGTGCGGCCCGCGCATTTCCAGCGCCGCGCCGCCCGCCTTGGCGATTCGAATCATCCACGAGGTATTATCCGCATCGAGGAAATTATCCACCGTATCCAAATTGGCAGGGTTGAGTTTCAGCCCAATATAAAAATAGATCAGCCAGAATAAGAGCGTGATAAAAAGGCCGGGGAAATTCTCGCGAACAAAATCTAAAAAACGAAACGTTGAAAAATAGCGTTTAATATCCTGCAAAAAATTTCCGGGCGGCGTTTCCAAACATGCAAAAATTAGATATCCAAACGCGGCAGTTGAAAAGGACAGCAGTAAGACCTGCTCGACAACGTCCCGTTGGAATAAGTGAAACGCCAGGCTGTTGAAAATAAAAGCGCTCAAAGCCCCCCAAAGCAGGCTTGTAAAAATTCTCTTCATCCGCAAAATCAATTCGTCCACAAGCCGGGCAGGCCGCCCGCCGCGGCGGACATACGCACAGCCCGCAAGGTAGCCAGCGCCAAAGCCTCCGCCGCAAACGCGCCGACAATCGAAACATCCGCTTTTCTACCGCCCGTCGCCAAAGCGAAAACCGTATCGCCATCCAGCATCGTGTGCGCCGGACGAAGCGTGCGCGCAAATCCATTTTGCGCCATCTGCGCCACCTTCGCCATTTGCGTTTTGGTCAGCGCGGCGTTCACCGCCACCACCCCCAAAGAAGTATTCCGCCCGCCGCCCGCCAGGTTTAACACGCCGCGCCCAATTGGAGATTTCATCAACTCCAGCGTGTTGGCAAATTGTTTTTCCCCGCCAATTTTGAACGGGCCCAATTTAGCGGAGCGTACGCCAGCAATAATTTCTCCCGTGTTTGGATCAACGACATCGCCGAAGGCATTCACCGCGGCCAACGCGCCAACGATCACGCCATTGCCAATGTGGATGCTTGCGCTTCCAACTCCAGACTTCATGGCCTGTTTGCCGCCGAGGATTTTTCCGACGCTCGCGCCTGTCCCCGCCCCAACATTGCCTTCCAAAACGGGCAGGCTACTCGCCTGAAGACAGGCCTGATAGCCCATTTCCGCGTCTGGGCGGATGGCCGAACTGCCGACTTCCAAATCGTACAAAATGGCCGCAGGCACAATCGGCACGCGGGTCACGCCCGTATTAAACCCAATTTTCTTTTCGTCCAAATAGCGCATCACGCCGCTGGCCGCATCCAACCCAAAGGCCGAGCCGCCCGCCAGCATTACGGCGTGAACTTTGCTCACCAGGTTAATGGGGTTCAGCAAATCCGTTTCGCGCGTGCCGGGCGCGCCGCCGCGCACGTCCACGCCTGCCACTGCGCCTTTACGACACAGGATGACAGTGCAACCGGTAAGCGCCTCCGCGTTTTGGGCGTGACCCACTGCAACGCCAGGCACGTCGGTAATGGAAGCATTCAATTTCATACAGGTTTATTTTAAGTTGCGGACGAGCGTTAAAAATTCCTGCCATTCCTCTTCAAAAAAATGCACGGTGACGTTATTGACTTCGATATGATAGGTCGCTTCGCCATCCGGTTCTTCCACGCGCCAGGCGAGAAAGTTTTCGGTTTCGGCGATGGTTTCGGTGGCGGGTTCATTGTGATTGTTGTTCATGTTAATCTCCTTGATTTAAAAATGTGACAGGGTGGGTTATTTATCAGTTGGGCGTTTCAGGCTAAAGCGGCGTAAGAGGCGCCGGGCTTGGACGAGGAAGCGCCCGCCCATCGGCGGCGGCTGTTGAGTCGGCTCCTCCTCGGGCCAGGGATTCAAATCCAATAACTTTCGCATGATGTAGCGCCAAAAGAGCGTGGCGGTGGCCAGCATGGGCGCGGCAATTACCACGCCGAGCAGGCCCATCAGGTTGGCGGCGATGATTGCGGCCACGAGGACGGCGGCCGGGTGAACTTTGAGCGCGCTGGATAAAATGCGCGGCGTCACCACATTATCGAAAACCTGATCAATGACCACGGCGATAATCACCACAAACGCGGTGTAAGAGAGCGGGTCCAAATTGAAGAGTTTGAAGACTTGAAAATAGGCCACGACGATGAGGATGAGGTAATTGATGGCGGGGCCGACGTACGGGACGAAGCGCGCCAGACCAGCGAGCAGGGCCAAACTGATGGCATAGCGCACACCCAAAACGGAAAGCACGATCGAATAGACCACGACGGCCAGCACAAAAATAATAATCTGTCCGCGCAGAAAGGCGTTCCAGATTCTGCCGAGTTCGCGGCTAAGGCGGTTGATGTCTGCGGTGTAGCCGGGCACGTCCACGGCGACCATCTTCTTGCGACTGCCGCCGCTTTCTGTCAGCACAAAGTATGAGACCAGAATCACGAAAAAGGTCCAGCCGAGAAAACTGGCGGCGCTTCCAGCGATGGCGCTCACCACCGTGCCAGTGCGGCTGAGCAGGGGTTGCACCATGTCCAACAGTTGTGTGCTGATCGAATGCAGGTCAATGCTCCGAAAATCCAGCGAGAACGGACCAAACCGTAAGACCTGGCCGGAATACTGTTCGACAAGGCCGGGCAGTTTGTCAATGCCATCCTGAGCGATGGCGACAACGCTTTGAATCTGTTGCACCAGCCCAACTCCGCCGAGCGTGAGCAAACTTAACAAAAGCGCGAGGACGATAAGATAGATGACGCTGACGGCCAGCGACCACGAAAAGCTCAATTTATTTTGGAGCCAGTTTGCCAGGGGGTAAAAAAGGTACGCCAAAACCAGCGCGATTAACAACGGGCTCAGGACGAATTGAAATTTAACGAGCAGGGTTCCCGCAATCACCACCGCGGTTAAGGCGACGACGAGTTTTGTGTTGGCGCTCCAGGAGGGAGAAGCGGAAGGCGGAGTTTTTGGAAAATTGGCGTTTTGGATTTCAGTTTGCGGCATAGGGCGGTTTCCTAAGAGGATGTTTTCTGATTCTATCAAAGTTGAGCGGTTTTACGCCGGGTGCGGCGCTGGTACGCGTGCATTATACAATGTTAAATGCAACATCCCGCGAATGTCTCGCGGGATGTGTTGAAGTCCAAGTTTCTAGCTACAACCGGAAATAAACGGGAAGAAAACACACCAGCGGTAGGTCTGATCCACCCAAATGAAGAAGGTGACGCACAAACACAAGAAAAGCAGTACGGCTCCACCAATGACGATGGGCGTCATGTTTGTCTTTTTGGCAGGCAAAGGCGCATAGGTTGGCGCGGCGTAGGTTGGGGCCGGTTGCGCGGCTTGAACGGGCGGAGGATCCATGCGCGGCGCTTTTCTGGATACCGCAATCGTCGCGCCCGTATCCACATTGATTGCGTCGTACATCAGGACGATTTGCTCGCCCAGCGAAACCACATCCCCCGCCTTAAGGACGACCGGCCCAGCCAAGCGCTGGCCGTTGACGAAAGTCCCATTGGTGGAGCCGAGGTCTTCCAGCACGTATTTTCCGCCTTGAAAGGTCAGGCGCGAATGCTTACGAGACACTTCTGCGTCGTTGATGGCGACGCCGTTGTTCGCATCCCGACCGATGGTGAGCTGATCGCCCTCCAACGGAAACGTAACGCCCGGAGTGGGTCCAGAGCGCATCACAAATTGAAACTGAGCCATATATTCCTCCAAACCAAGCAAGCTAAAAATAACTTGGCAAGTTTACAATCTTAGGGGCAAAAAGTCAATTCAGCCTTTTTTCCCACTTAAGTTCATTCCTGCGGGTCGTCCACGCGCGGTTGCGTTTTGGTGTGGCGCGGCAGAAAGAGCGAAAAGACCGTACCCACGCCAATTTTACTTTTCACTTTAATTCGACCGCCATGCCCGTAAATAATTTGCTTGCAAATGGATAACCCCAGCCCAGTGCCGGAAGCGCGGTTTTCGTGTTCGCGGACGCGATAAAATTTTTGGAACAAATGCGGCAGGGATTCTTCAGGAATGCCCAGCCCGGTATCTTGAATGTGAATCACCATCTCGCCTTCTTTCACTTCGGCGCGTAACATCACTGTTCCGTTGGGACGGTTATATTTGATGGCGTTGCTCATCAGGTTCAGGAAGACTTGCTTAATCTTGTCGCGGTCGGCGTCCAATAGGGGCAGGCCTTCGGGAGATTCCACACGGAGTTGGATGTTATCCTCCAGCGCTTTGGAAGCCATCACGTCTTTACATTCATACATCAAGTCCGCAATGCTGAACAGATTTTTGCGAAACTGCACGCGTCCTGATTCCAAACGCGCCAAATCTAAAAAGGAAGAAGCCAGCGCGTTCAAGCGCATGGTTTCATTATGGATGTTCTTGATAATTTGATCGCGCTGGTCTTGCGACATTTCCGGGCGAAGCAAAAGATACGTGGCGGTGCTGAGCGAAGAAAGCGGGGTGCGAAGTTCGTGGACGAATTCGGCGATCAAATCGGATTGTTGGAAGAGGCGGGCGTTCTCAATCGCCACCGCCGCTTGCGCGCCCAAGACCAACAGCAGAGATTCATCCTGATCGGTGAATTTGCCCTTGTGTTTGTTCAGCGCTTCGAGCACGCCGACAATTTTGTTCTTCGTCACCAGCGGAATGCCCAAAATAGATTGCGTGGAAAAGCCGGTGGCGTTTTCCACGTTGGAGTAAAAGCGCGGGTCTTCATGCGCGTTGAGCAGGCGCACCGGCTTGCGGTTGGTCACGATCCATCCGGCAATACTCCCCTCCAACGGGACGATCAGGCCGCGTCGGGTGGATTCATCCAGATTGGTGGAAACCTGAAAATATAATTGCCGCGAAACGTCGTCATACAGCAAAATGGAAGCGGCCTCGGCGCCGCTCACTTCGGCGGCGGCGTGGACGATGCGCGAGAGCAAAATATCCAGGTCCAGGGTGGAAGCGAGATCGCGCGCAATATCAATCAGGCGGCGATAGCCATCCAGGCGTTCAGTTTTTATTTCAGCCATTTAATACTTTCTCCACAATTGCCGGTATCACCAGCGAAACATCCTGATCAAACACCACGTCGGCGCGAACGTTTAAATAAGTCGGCGTATGATTCACAATCGCCAGATGCGCGCCGCGCTCCAAAGCCTGCATGGGAAGCCCGGCCACGGGTAGAACTTCCAAGGAAGAGCCAATCACAATCATTAAATCGCATTGTCGCGCGGCGGTTTGGGCTTTCATCCAGGCCGCTTGCGGTAGTTGTTCGCCAAACAAAATCACATCCGGTTTTAAAACCCCGCCGCAAGTTGAGCAGTGCGGCAAATCTCCAGTTTCAATAAAGGCATCCACGTAAGGCTCGGCGTTCACCCGTTGATAACATTGCGTACAGGTTAACGTTTGCAGGCTTCCGTGCGTTTCAATGACGGAGTTGGAACCGGCTTTTTGATGAAGCAGGTCAATGTTTTGAGTGATGATGGAAACGAGTTTTCCGGCCTTTTCCAACGCGGCTAAAGCCAGATGCGCCACATTGGGTTGGGCGTGATAAATTTGACCCGCCAATGGGCGAAACCAAGCGAAAAATTTTTCCGGCGCGGTGCGAAAGGTTTGCAAAGAAGCCACGTCCAACGGCTCGTCATGCGCCCACAGGCCGGTTCCCTCCGAGCGAAAATCTGGAATCCCAGACGGGGTGGAAAGCCCGGCGCCGGTTAACGCCACAGCGCGTTTGGATTGGCGTATCAGGTCCGCCGCAAATTCGATGGCTGTGAGCGTTTGCGCGGAAAGGGCAATCATTGCGCTTTTTCACGTTCCAGAATCGCATCCGCAATTTTTAGGAATTGTTGCGCGGTGACGCTGGCTGGTTGCGCGATGACCGCCAAGGTTTGAGATTTCAACGCCTGCGCGAACAACTCGGGAGCCGGGGTCAGCACGCTGGTCACCGAATGCCCCAACTTCTCCTGCGTTTGATTTAAGTTTAACTGCCCTTCGTTTCGCACGCGGTTATTAACCACAACCTGAGTCGTCTTTCGGTCCAGCTTCAAATCGGCAATCTCGTCAATCAACAGGCGGGTATGCTGAATCGGGTTGGGCAGGCCCTCCAAGACCACGACACGTTCGGCGCACAAGGACAGAATGCCCTGCACAAACTCATGTAAGCCAGAGCCCAGGTCCAAAATCACAAAGCGCGCCAGCCCAGCCAGCCGCGTCACCAGCGCTTCATATTGTTGCGTTTGGGAAGTCAGCCGCACGTCTTTTGGGTTTTGAGAAGCAAGCAATAATTTAAGCCCGGAATTATGCCCCACCAAAGCCGCCGCCACCTTCTCGGCAGTCACCTCCGCCACACTGCCTTCCAAAATTTCATTCAGCATGGTTTGCGTAGGCAGGCCCAAATCCAACGCGGCCGTACCCTGACCGGGCGTCAATTCCGCAAAAATCACATCCTCCTGAATGCGCGAGAGCAAAGCCGCCGCCAAATTGGAAGCCACCGTCGTAACGCCCAACCCGCCGCGCGCAGAAAGGACTCCAACGACATACCCTTGTTGTTCCGGCACGCTTGGTTTCAACGCCAGCGCTTCGGGCCGGGGAGTGCGCGCCAGCAAAGCCTTAACGTGATTTTGCAATTCAGTCGGGTGCGTCGGCTTGGTTAAATAATCGTCTGCGCCCACCTCAAAGCCGGAAACTTTATCGTCCAACTGCGTCATGGCGGTAAACATCAAAATCGGAATGGAGCTGGTGGCCGGGTTTTTCCGCAAGCGTTTCGTCACTTCATACCCGTCAATATCGGGCATCATCACATCCAATAAAATTAAATCGGGTCGTTCTTCAAAGGCCTTGGCCAACCCCTGTTCGCCATTGGAAGCCGCGCTAATTTGATACCCAACCTTTTGAAGCATCAAGCCAACCAGACGCAATGTATCCAAATCATCGTCTACAATTAGAATCTTTTCAGCCATATCATCCTCAACCAATATTATAACGGACAAATTCAGCCGCGCCTGAATATGCTATAATAAAAATTGCCTTGGGAACTTCCTCCACCTTCGGGGATGACAGGCTTCGACGGGAGAAGCTGGTTCCGGAATGCGAGCCGAGCGCGTACCGAACTCGTAAAATCAGTACAAACCTTAAGTGCCAATCGCACTTCATACGCTGCTATGCCCCTCGCCGCCTAAGGCGAACATAACAGTCTGACGTCTTCGGACGTCACGTCCACCGGCGTCGTTCACTATCCGGCGACGGAACGGGCGAAACAAAGATAGTGCGCCGCGTATGATTCCGCTAAATACGCCTAAGACTAGCGGATGGTCATGGGTTTACCAGTTTGCCGGGATGCCCCTGATGAAACCTAACGGTAAACTACGCTCGTAGATTTCCGAGAATCGAATCTTTCGGACCGGGGTTCAATTCCCCGCATCTCCACTAAACGCCCAACTTGAAAGTTGGGCGTTTGTGTTATAAAAAGCCAATGAAAAAACATCTTTTTGGGTTTTTACTCCTGCTCCTCAGCGCCTGCCAAACTGTGACGGCCACCCCGTCAGCGAAATCTACGCCCACCAGCCCGCCGCCGCCCACGCCGATTCCTGCCACGCCTACCCAAACTTTTACCCCCGCCCCAACCTCCTCCCCCACGCCCGTTCCGCTCTACTTCAGCGACGAATTCAACGCGCCCGACACAACCGCCTGGAACTCCTTCCAAACCGGCGGCGCAACAGCGCCCACTCTCGCCATCGAAAACGGACTCCTCCGCCTGGACATTCCCGCGCCCCACACCTGGTTTTACGCCATTCACAACGCGCACGACTATCAAAACGTAACGATCAGCGCAAAATTTTCATCCGCCCATTCCGGCTCGGCCGGTTTGGTCTGCTATTACTCCAAAGACGGCTGGCTTGAATTCAACCTCGCCAGCGACGGAACTTACACCGTCCTCTTCGGGCAACTGCTTGCGGAAGGCATCGCCAACTACCTGCCCATCGCCAGCGCCGCCAGCGAATACCTCGCCCCCGGCGCAATGGATTATGAAATTGGGCTCACCTGTCAGCCCGATTTCCTTTCCCTCTTCATTAATGGAAAGCTCTTTCGCAAGTTGGACGTGACCCGCTTCAAGCTGGAATCTGGTCAGGTGGGCGTAACCGCCTCCTCGTTTGATGAAGCGCCAGCCATCGTCACCTTTGACTGGTTCAAAGTGGATGAGACTCAATAATAAAATTTCTACGTCCCGTTAATGGAATTCTTGCATAAGGCGTTTAATATATAGAAAATAAAAAAAACAGTCGCCCGAATGGCGGCGTGTAAGGAGTATGTTATGGGCAAAATCATCGGAATTGACTTGGGTACGACCAACAGCGTAGTCTCTGTGATTGAAGGCGGTTCGCCAACCGTCATCACCACCGCCGAAGGCGGGCGTTTAGCTCCGTCTGTTGTGGCTTTCAACAAAAATGGCGAGCGCATGGTGGGGCAAACCGCCAAACGTCAGGCGGTGGTCAACCCGGACAACACCATCTATTCAATCAAGCGCTTTATCGGCCGCCACTACGACGAGACCGAAGGGGAACGAAGCATGGTTTCTTATCAGGTGGTGAAAGGCCCCAGCGGCGATGTGCGCGTGAAGATTCCCGTCAACGGAAAAGAATATTCTCCGCAGGAAATCAGCGCCATGGTCTTGGGCAAACTCAAAGCGGATGCTGAAGCGTATCTCGGCGAATCCGTCACGCAAGCCGTGATCACCGTCCCCGCTTATTTCAACGATAGCCAACGTCAGGCCACCAAAGACGCGGGCAAAATTGCCGGTCTTGAAGTTCTAAGAATTATCAATGAGCCGACCGCTTCCGCGCTGGCTTATGGATTGGACAAAAAGAAAAACGAAAAGATTCTGGTCTTCGACCTGGGCGGCGGCACGTTCGACGTCTCTGTGCTGGAAGTTGGCGAAGGTGTGATTGAAGTTAAATCAACTCATGGCGATACGCACCTCGGTGGCGATGACTGGGACCAAAAAGTTACCAATTGGGCGGCCGATGAGTTCAAAAAAGATCAGGGCATTGATTTACGCAATGATAAACAAGCCCTCCAACGTTTGCGCGAAGCCGCTGAAAAAGCGAAGATCGAACTCTCCACCGTGATGGAAACGGAAATCAACCTGCCGTACATCACCGCCGACGCGGGCGGCCCCAAACATTTGCAACTGAAATTGACCCGCGCCAAATTTGAGCAGATGACCGAAGATTTATTAACTCGCTGTCGCAAACCCTTTGAAGCGGCGCTCAAAGATTCTGGTTTATCTGCCAGCCAACTCGACGAAGTCGTTCTAGTCGGCGGTTCCACGCGGATGCCGATGGTGGCGGAATTAGTCCGCAAGTTGACCAACGGCAAAGAGCCGAACAAAGGCGTGAACCCGGATGAAGTCGTGGCGATTGGCGCGTCCATTCAAGGCGGCGTGCTGGGCGGCGAAGTCAAAGACATCCTTTTATTAGATGTAACTCCGCTTTCCCTGGGCGTGGAAACGATGGGGAGCGTGATGACCGTGATGATTGAACGCAACACGACCATCCCGATTCGCAAAACGGAAACTTATTCCACCGCGGCCGACAACCAAACCGCCGTTGATATTCACGTCCTACAGGGCGAGCGCCCGATGGCCAACGACAACATGAGCCTGGGAAGATTTAGACTCGACGGCATTCCGCCGGCTCCGCGCGGCGTGCCGCAAGTGGAAGTGACTTTTGACATTGACGCGAACGGCATTTTGAACGTGACCGCCAAAGACAAAGCCAGCGGCAAGGAACAAAAAGTGACCATCACGGCCTCCACCAACCTGAACAAGAACGACATTGAACGGATGGTGCAGGAAGCCAAACAAAATGAAACTGCCGATAAAAAACGCCGCGAAGGCATTCAAGTGAAAAACGACGCGGACAACCTCGCCTATCAAATTGAGAAATCCCTGCGCGACCTCGGCGATAAAGTTCCAGCGGCCGAAAAGGCTTCAATTGAAACGAAAGTAAATGAGTTGAAGCAAGCCGCGCAAGGCGACGACGTGGATCAGATCAAGAAATTAACGGAAGAATTGCAACACACCTTCCACGCGCTCAGCCAACAACTGTATTCGCAAGGGCAGGGTCAGCCGCAACCTGAAGGCGGCTCGGCACAGGCACAAGACGGCGACGTGATTGAAGGCGAAGTCAAAGAGTAAAGTAAAAGAGTAATTGGTAATTAGACCTCCGAGAATCTCGGAGGTCTAATTTTGTTATAATATTTTTATGAACAAGTTATTGGATCAGCTCAAGAAAATTAACAAACTTTGGTATATCCCAATTGGACTCTTGCTGGCCGTTGGTATTTACTTTTTACCGCCGGTTCACGACCGTTTATCCAACCGCGTGGATTTAATTCGCACCCGAATCATTTACTTCTTCAAGCCGCCCAGCGAGGCCGTCTTTCAACCCGCGCAAGAAAGCCCGCTGACGATTGAAACGGCGCTGGCCACGGCTCGCGCTGAAATCGCCAAAACCCTCACGCCACAAGCGACTTTCACACCCACCGCGGGCCCAACGCTGAGGCCGACGATCACCTCCACGCCCGTGCCTGCTTCGGTGAATCTACCGGGCGTCACCTACGTGGATCAACATGGGCGCTGGAACTATTGCGGCCCCGCCAACCTGACGATGGCCCTAAACTTTTGGGGCTGGAGCGGAAACCGCGACGATGTGGCCAAAGTGGTGAAGCCCGGCTCTGGCGACCCAAAGAAAAACTTCATTGAGCAAGGCCTGCCGGATAAAAACGTGATGCCTTACGAACTGGTGGACTTCGTCAACGAGGAAACGCAATATCGGGCCGTACTCCGCTACGGCGGGGATGAAGCGCTGATCAAAAGTTTAATTGCGGCAGGCTTTCCAGTCATCGTGGAGAAAGGCTATTACGAAGCCGATTACACCGGAAAAATTGACTGGCTGGGACATTATCTCTTCACCACCGGCTACGACGACGCGCAAGGCGGTTTCATCGTTCAGGACGCATACCTCAAACCTGGCAAAAACCTGCTGAGCAAGTATGACGAATATCAGGATGGCTGGCGGGCCTTCAATTATTTATTTATCGTCGTCTATCCCATCAACCGCGACGCGGAAGTGATGAACCTGCTGGGCAATTGGGAAGACGAAGCCTGGGCGAGCCAGCACGCGCTTGAGATCGCCGAGAAAGAAATTGAAACCCTGAGCGGCAATAATTTATTCTTCGCCTGGTTCAATCAAGGCACAAGTTTGGTGGCGCTAAGAGATTACGTGGGCGCCGGAACGGCTTACGATAAAGCCTTCTCGCTCTACGCCAAATGGGATGTAAAAAAAGCCAACCGCCCCTTCCGCATGTTGTGGTATCAGACCGGCCCGTACTTTGCTTATTTCTATTCACAGCGCTATCAAGATGTGATCAACCTGGCCGACACGACCTTAAACGACACCATCTCCACGCCTACGCTGGAAGAATCCCTGCTCTGGCGCGGACGGGCTTATTATCAAATTGGCGACACGCAGTCCGCAGTAAATGATTATCGCGCCACGTTGAAAATTCACAAAGGCTGGCTACCCGCCATCCAAGCCTTACAAGATTTAGGTTTGCAACCATAGTAGTTTGGCAGTTAAGTAGTTGTCTAGTTTGATAGTCGCATTGGGAATAGTAAAATGGCGAAAATTGAACGGTTTGAAGATTTACAAAGCTGGCAAAAAGCTCGACAACTTGCAAATTTGATTTATGATTTAACAGAAAACACGAAGTTTGCGAAAGATTTTCGCTTGAGCGGTCAAATACAAGGTGCGGTTGGTTCAATCATGCACAATATCGCTGAAGGATTTGATGCGGGAACGAATCCTGAATTTATTCGTTTTCTAAAAATATCAAGACGTTCTGCCAGTGAAGTACAATCAGAACTGTATCTGGCTCTTGACCGAAAATATATAAACCAAGATGAGCTAAACCAAGCCTATTCCCTTGCCACCGAAACAAAAAGATTAATTAATGGCATGATTGCATATCTCCGAAAATCAAAACCTCCAAAACCAACCACATAACCAACAAACTATGAAACTGTTACACTTCGCAGACGCGCACATAGACATGGCCAACTACGGGCGGCATGACCCCGTCAGTGGCCTGCCATTGCGCGTTTTAGATTTTCTAAAATCGTTAGATACGATTGTTGACACAGCGATCGAACAGCAAGTGGATTTGGTCCTCTTTGCCGGAGACGCCTACAAAGACCGTTCCCCTTCTCCCACCTTTCAGCGGGAGTGGGGCCAGCGGATGATGCGGCTCTCACAGGCGCAAATCCCCACCCTGCTTTTGGTGGGCAACCATGATATTTCTCCAGCCGCCGGGCGCGCGCACGCCTTGCAAGAGTTCATAACGCTTCAGACGCCGTTTATCAAAGTTTTGGACAAGCCGCGCAAATTAACTCCACAAGATTTATGGGATTTACCTTTGCAGATTGTAGCCATTCCCTGGCTCACCCGCTCGGGGTTGATGGCGGCCACCGGCGAAACCGACGCGGCCCAGGCCTTTGGGCGCATTGAAGAACGCATCGGCGACCTGATTGAAACGTGGCTCGAAGAACTAGACCCAACCCTGCCGATCCTCTTAACCGCCCACGCTTCGATTGAAGGCGCGAAGTTTGGCGGCGAAAGGCTTGTGATGCTGGGTAATGATTTGGTATTGTCTGGCAGTTTGGTTAAGAATCCAAAATTCAGTTATGTGGCCATGGGACACATCCACAAGCCGCAAGATGTAAATGCAGGGAGTCAGCCGCCGGTGATTTATCCGGGCTCCATTGAGCGGATTGACTTTGGCGAAGCCAAAGAAGGCCGCTTCTTTGTGATTGCGGAAATTGAGAAAGGCCGGGAGACAAAAGTGCAGTGGATGCCGCTGTCTGGGGCGAGGAAATTTATCGATCGCCGAACCAGCCTGCAGTCCAGCGAGAACGTAACCAATGCGCTTAAAGAAGCCTTGCCCAGCCCGAAGGAAATGTTTGAGGCGATTGTCAAACTCACGGTGGAATATCCCAGAGATTGGGATGCATTAATTGACGAAGCGGCTTTACGCAAATATGCCGAGGGCGCGTTTGAATTTCATCTGGCGAAGCGCCCGCAAAGCGAGGCGCGGGCGCGGATGGCTGAAGGCCAGACGGTGGGCAGTTTGAGCCCGCTGGATTTATTAAGCCAATACTTTGAGGCTGTCAAAGTTTCTCACGCGGAGGAATTAAAAAAACTCGCGCAGGAAATTATGACCGAAGATCCATTAGACACATAACCAAAACCTTTCGGAGGCAATTATGACTCAAACGCGCTCGCGCTGGTACGTGGTGACGGTCTTCTTCCTCTTTATGCTCTTGCATCAAACCGACCGGCTGATGATTGGCCCCATGCAACAAACCATTGAGGCGCAATTTGGAATCACCGACCGCGAGTGGGGTTATGTCAATTCGGGCGCGTTATTAATCGGCACGATCCTGTATCCACTTTGGGGATATTTATACGACCGCTATGCGCGTTCCAAACTTTTGGGACTGGCTTCTTTAATTTGGGGGCTGACCACCTGGCTGAGCGCGATCGCGCCAAACTATCGCGCCTTTCTCATGACCCGCGCCTCCACCGGCATTGACGATTCATCCTACCCCGGCCTGTATTCGCTGATTGCGGATTACTTCGGCCCCACCCTGCGCGGAAAAATTTACGGGCTGTTGCAATTAACGCAACCGCTGGGGTATTTGCTGGGCATGGTCATGGCTTTGATGATCGCCCCGTTGATTGGCGGCTGGCGGCAGGCGTTTTATGTCACGGGTTCGCTGGGGCTGGCGGTGGCCGCGGCCATTTACTTTGGCGTGCAGGAAATACCGCGCGGACAGGCCGAGCCGGAATTTTCCGAAAACCCGGAAATGCAAACCTTCCGCTTCTCGTGGAGCGAAGCCCGCCAGATCTTCAAAAAGAAAACCATGTGGTTCATCTTTTTACAGGGCTTTTTTGGCATCTTTCCGTGGAACGTGATCACCTTTTTTATTTTCGGTTATTTGATGACCGAACGCGGCTACAGCAACGAGGAAGTTTTGTTCACCATGGCGCCGGTCATTCTGATTCTGGCTGGCGGCTTTTTTCTTGGCGGCTGGCTTGGGGACGCGCTCTTCAAAAAGACTCACAAAGGCCGCATCCTTGTGGCTTGTGCGGGCGTCCTGCTCGGCGCGGTCTTTCTCTACCTGGCCATACAAACCCCCATTTCAGCCCGAACTGAATTCTTCATCTTCATGGGGCTGGCCGCGGCCTTCATGCCGCTTTCTTCGCCCAACGTCACCGCCACCGTCTTCGACATTACCCCGCCGGAAGTTCGCTCCACCGCGCAGGCCATCGAATATTTCATTGAAAACATCGGCGCGGTGGCCGCCCCCACCCTCGCCGGAATTTTATCGGTCGCTTACGGCAAAGGTCCGGCGATCTTATGGATTTGCGTCAGCGCCTGGGTGATCTGCTTCTTCTTCTATCTCGGAGCCTTCTTCACGATTGACGCAGATGTCAAAAGCCTGAGGATGCAAATGGCGGAAAGGGCCCAAAAAGAGAACGGATGAAACTGGCAGGCGAACGTTTGAAGACTATCCCCCTGCCCTTCAGGCGCTTAAGTTCAGCAGGCCTTTTCTGACTCCATATCCAAGCGCAAAACTGACCAGCATGCATAGAGCAACGTCATCATGCCTAAAGCAGATATTGACGAATAACCGGCTAGTAAAGGAGGCACATGACGATATATAGAAAATTACAATCAATTGCTTTTTAAATTAATATCAGACAGGAACTGCTTTGCGTACTTGGTTTTCTTTTGAAATAAGGAAATATCATCTTTTGATGGTAGTCCCTCTTGAGACATCTTATCAATGGTAGTAGACAAAGTCAGGGCGAACCGCCAAATTTTTCTCAATGCTTTTTGCGCCTTTCTGCCCTGTATTGAATTTTCTTCTTTCTGCACAGCATCAATAAGGTGAGCCGAAAGAATCCTTACATTGTATATGGTTTGGAAATGAGCAGAAAGTACGTATTTACAAAAAGCCTGCCGCATTTCAAGCTCAAGCATGGCGTCATCGTAAAAATATTCAAAGCCAAAGCTGTATCCCATAGACTTCCGAAACTCTTCCCTTCCTTCATAAACAGTAAGAATATCTTTACTTGCCGCATACAACTCAGGCAATGTTGTTAGCAAATTATTCCAATCATGAAATTGCCCAATCTGCTCAAAATATTTTTGCTGGAATTTTAATGTATTCTCCGAATGAGGCATGTATCGTCGTAACGAATCAGTCAAGAGCTGTTTTTCATTAACAGCTGTGTACTGTCCAGATACAGAACCAATAAGGCTATATGTAAAAGTCAGGAAAGCTTTTTTGAATACCACATCATCCTCAATTAAATTACAGTTATCTGTAAAAAGAGCATATCCCATAATTTTGGCTTGGCTTTCGTAAAACAGCTGACGGATATATGTAGCTAAAAAATATTTTTGCCCCTCAATTCTTAGCAACACTGGCGCAACTGCCATATAATCTTTTTTATCTTTTTCACCTAACTTATATATTATTTTATATATATTTGGATAGTTTCTATGCGTCCATCGTTTGGTGCGTTTTATATTATGATAAAAGTGTGCAGGAAAATAAACAAGGATATACCCTATTGCGCCAACTGCAATAAAAGTTATCAGCTCGTTTTCTATAAAAATAGTAAGATTGAATATCAATGCTGCAGGTAGGCAAACAAAAAAAACAAAAAACAAAAACAAAAGCGATCCTGGTCCAAAAATCTTTAGATATGAAAAACCTTTTGCTCTTTGAGGAATTTCCCTTTTGAGTTTTACAATATATTCAGTTCGTAATGCTTCAATATCAGTTTTTATGTCCATGTTTGTATTTCCATTAAATTAGGGAGTAGGTGTTTCAGTAGGGGGCGTGGGTGGTATAGACGGGGTTTGTATTGGCGCTGGCTGAGGGACCGGTGTATTATTATGTATAGGCAAATTGACTGAAGTTGGTGGAACAGATTGAGTTGGCAACAATTCATTAATGATAGACTGAATCGCCCCTGCATTTTGCATAATAGCGCCTGCTCCCATAAAAATTGCTCCAGCAGGCAACAAAACTGCCGCAACTGGCTGTCCCCCAGGGATAAAGGCGGTAATAGCGCCTGCGGCAACAAATGCTCCCCCAATACCCGTTGTCATCACCCCAACACGTTCTATCCAGGTTGTGTAATTGAATTGCCCATCTGCAGAAGGATTAATACTTGTATCAGTAATCAGTCTTTCTGCGCTAGAAGCATATTGAACCGCGCCAAGTAACCCAGCAAGAGGCGTAAACAATCTACCTAAGACAGTAGAAGTGGATGCATTTATTAATGCCTGATTTCCGAAGGTTTGTGCCCCTTGCAATATGCTAAACATACCGCCTGATATGTCGCCTATATTTTGCAAGTCTTCATTACCAGTTGCTGCGCCAAAAATAGAAACTCCTAACGAAGTTGTCAAGCCAAAGGCTGGTACAAAAGTTCTAGCGCCATCGAAGAGATTTGATAAAGTTGTGTAATTAAACATGCCTGGCTTAGACGATTGTGCAATTGCTTCAAATCTATCCAGTGCTTCATCTGAGCTAATAATTAGACCTCGTGATATATCTCGTAAGAGTTGCTGTTCTTCAATCTGCGCTGATGTTAAGTTAGGGTCTGTTGAAGGAGAAAGAATGCGACCTATTGAGGTTGCTATAGCAACTGTGCTTGTAGTTAAATCAGACAGCCCTTCTTGAAGAAAATCTGTTATACCTGATGCAAAACCAACAAGAGTATCAAGATAATTATTTTCTTCACTAGCTCCAGCCACCCACCCTGCTTCATCCGCCGCATCAATCGCGCTCATCTTGTCATCCATATATTGATTCTGAGCATCCTGCCGCGCTTGCTGAGCCAGCACAGCCCGCAAATCCAGCGCGGACTGCACGCGATTCCACTCGGCCTCATCCGCCGCGTCAATTGCGTTCATCTTGTCTTCCATGCGCTGGTTTTGATTCGCTTGTCGAGCCCGTTCAGCCGCCTTGCGCGCCAGATTGGCTTCCAATTCCTTTTGCCGATCTTGCTTGGCGCGACGTTCCATCCGCGCCTCTTCCTCTGCCCGCTTTCTGCGCTGGGCTTCCCAACCTGCGAGGGTTGCGCCTAGCAAAACAACGGAGCGATCGCCATCTCGCAAACTATGGCGACTATGGATAAGGCAAACCCCACTCCCCTAAAATGGCAATTGCCTCTTCGTAAGTTTTAGGTATGATATACCCCCCCGCCGAAAAAAGTGCGGTGCATTTAACTTCTTGAATACTGTCAAGATGATAGGTGCAGGTTATATCCAAGCTGTCATACAAATGATCCCCAACCAAGGTGGTGATCATTCGGGCGCCTTCATAGTAATCTGTTTCCTCAATTGTGTTTTCATCCACTATTACAATTTGTTTCTGAGAATAGTAAGGGCGTATCGGGTGTTCGGAAGGGGGATATTCCGGATACCCCCAGGTAATGCGATTTCCCAAGACGTCTCTTAATTCCCAATTTTCAGGAATAATCGGAATTCCCATTTTTTCCCTTTCAGGGTTGAAATCCTTTCCATACTCTGGGTTTTGGGTGGACAGATCATTGAATAGCCCAAAAAGCAGACAAGCCATACAAGGAAGCACGATTACACCGAAGGCTATAACAAGGCAAGTTTTCATCATGGACCTGTTATTCATTTGGTTCCTTCGGCAGGGATGTATATTTCTTCCGACCACTCAAAAGTCTGTTCAAGTAAGCCGCCTAATCGAATACCTTCTCCTCGAGGAGATACATCTGGGATGATAGCTTCGTTAATCGTGTCGCTGTCGGCCGTACTATCGATTCTAAAGCGCGTAGCCGACTCCCAGGTGGACGGGTTTGTTATTTGATAATGAAAAGCATACAAGCCATTTCCCTTTGGCTCCACATTAATCGTAACCACGTAACTGCCCAAAAATACATGGGACAGGTCTCCCTCAAACGCTTGACCCAGGCTTTGAAAATATTTCGAAACCCCATATTGGCTTGGCATACATACCGGATATTGCCCAGCAGGCGTAGGATGGATAGGCGATAAGCAATCTTCGACTACATCTTCCAATCTCCCCTCTGTAATTTTTGTAATCGCCGCTTCTCTAACGTTCTGCACAACATCGTGTTGCATGAGGTTCTGTGTCAGCTTCGAGTCTGCGTCAAATACAAGTTTCTTTTGCTCTCCTAATTCAAATAACCACGCCATTCCTAAATCTGCCCAATTCATCGTCGCTGGATTTATGTCAACAATGCGACTCAACATCGGCTTAGCAATACGATTCAAAACAAAATTTATTGCCTGCGTTACCTTTTTGGTTATATAAGGGTGTGCTTCCGTAAAGGACAGAACGAGACGGTAAATATGGGCGTGCAGGAATTCAGCGATCGGGGGGATGGTGTAAATTGCGACATCCCTAACCACAGCGTATATTTTGTCTGGAAGAGAAGGTGGGAGTGCGTTTATGTAAGCCGTTACTCTATTATAAACATTTTTTATCGGTTGAACGGCGTTTATATTTATCTCTTTTTTAGCGTCTTTCCATTTTTGATTCACGGTCTCAAAAATATTTTTATCCGTCCAGTTAGCCAGATTATCCCAGTCGTTTTTTATATTTTCTTTAGCGTCTGAGAGCGTCCAATCCTCATCCCAGATTTTCCACCACGGCGGGGCATCATCATGCCACTTGAGCTCATCCGCCGCATCAATCGCGCTCATCTTATCATCCATATATTGATTTTGCCCATCCTGCCGGGCCTGCGCGGCCAGCACTGCCCGCAAATCCAACACGGACTCCACGCGATTCCACTCGGCTTCGTCTTCTGCATCGACTCGCGCCATCTTGTCTTCCATGTGCTGGTTTTGCTCGGCCTGCTCGGCTTGAGCGTCATAGCTAAGTTCTTCATATCGAAGCGTTAGTTATTCGTCAATCAAGCCCAATCGCTTTCCCATATCGTGATTAATATAATCCACCAGTCGATTGAATAGCGCAATAGATTCTTCATCGCTTCCATTTACAGTTACTTTAATAACATATTCTTCAACTCGTGCAGTCATGGTGCAGGCGCTACTAGACATATGTACATTCCTCGGTATTCCACAGCCAGAATCATACTGGTCTGCAATCTCCAGAGCATAAAGTTTGTCATACCTTGTTCGTTTTTCGACTCCAATGGAAACGTATCTATCAAACCAGTATTGCGCCCGTTTTTCAGTGGGCGAACGAATAAAGTCAATAAATACCTGTGAATAGCCATCCCATCCAACGCCAACCCATCCTTGCTCGAATGTGGAAGGGCTAGAAGTTGTATGTATTTGATAATCCTTGTTGACTTTTCCCTCAGGAAATAGTTCTTTCGGAAAGGTAATGTCCCAAACTGTAAACGAACGTTTTGGAGCGCAAATATTGAAAGGGCACAAACCTATCATATACACAGGCAAAACAAATATCATAAACAGATAGCATGATAATAAGGCTATGCCAGCCAAACTCATTGTTGTAAACATCATGTTCCTCCTCATGGATTTTTTTCCGTTTCAGGATGATCGAATCCATCAGCCGGGTAATGATTGATCTGAGGTTGGGCCTCAAACGGCGGCTTAAAGCCTCCTGGCGGCGATTGCAGAGAATTTAATACTTCATCTGTCAGGGCGTCTCGAAAAGCTTCTTCGGTAATCACTCCTTCGGTATTTTCGTATAAGTCATAACCAAAGTTTACGGCGCTTGTATCGTATGGGTCTTCAAACGCATTCCACCAATTCTCCCACTTTGCAGTACCATCTCTAATCTCTAGCAGGCCTCCCGCAAGTTTAGACATCCAACGCGGTATACCCACATCTGCGGCGGTTGCCCCATAAAGCACATTACCGGCTGTGGAATAATCCACCCATGCACAAGTTCCACTGTTGCTACATAGAATATGAGCAGCATCTTTATCACCCATCCCATTTCTAAATTTATCTTGCATTTCCAACTTAATATCCCATCTTCCACCGCCTGTGTTTAGCGATAAGAAATCTCCAAACAATTCGCTTACCCAAAGCCCAGAAAAAACTGAACGTATAGGCGCTGTTATTACAGGCGCTATCAAATCATAAAGCTTTAGATGTCTTCTATCATCGTAATATTCCATATCAGCCAATTCCGGGCTTGCGATATTGCGATTAATCGCCAATGGCATCCAACCTGTTAGATCATATTGAATATCCTCATCCCCCCACCCCGCCCCATCCGCTGACTCGCGTGCGCGAAAATCGTTGTACGCTTGATCCTTCAACCATTCATCCGCCGCAGACCCCGTCTCGCTGGCGCGGAAATCCTTGTATACCTGACCTTTTTGCCATTCCGCAAGTCTCTCTTGGCGAGCAATGTATCCAGACGTTTGCTGATAAATTGCCAGTTTCTCCAAGTCCGTCATCTCTTGTGACTCGATTCTGGCGGCAGTCTCC
>JADZCC010000010.1 GCA_020851785.1 Anaerolineales bacterium | reverse complement strand
TCCAGTAACTCGCGCTTGCTTTTTAGGCTCATCATGTCGCTCCTCCAATGACGCTAAGTCGTCATCGGAAAGTAACATTTTTCCTGATGCAACGATACTCCCCTCGGTAACATTTCCCGTGATGCAATTCGTGAATGGATACTTTCGCGCCTTTTGTGTATAATCCCGTTCGCGCCCTGATAGTTCAATGGATAGAACAAAGCACTCCTAAGGCTTAGATGTAGGTCCGATTCCTACTCAGGGCACACTGTGTTTAAAACATTCCTTAATATTTTCTAATTTTTATAGCCCTTGATATTTTTTTTTCCATATAGTAAGATTGTTCTTGATGGACGCTAGGGTGCCCCCCTCACCCTGGCGTTCATCATTTAACGTCAAAGTCAAAAGCCAAGGTTTTCCAACCCGGCTTTTCTTTTTTTAACTTGCGCGAGTCGCTTCGGTACTCTTGGGGGGAAGTTAAATCAGCGGAAATATCAAAAACTGAAATATAATGCTTCAGCGTTTATAAAAGTGATTGATTGGCCCATGACCGCTTACTCATCAGCAACCATCAAAGCGTTTGAAGACAAGTTCTTGCAACTTAAGTTGGAACGTCCTTTGCGCGTGGAACGTTATGATGCGGGCGATACGCTGACGTACGCTGTCGCCCTGGCAGACCGCCCCGCGACAACCCAGCCCATTCAAACAACTTTACAGGTTGAGAAATTTGTCGGCGGCGGATTTGCCGGGCAGGTCTATAAAGTTCGTTTGCTGTCTGCCAGCGGGGGAGATCACCCTTTTCAAGTCGACCAGTTTTATGCATTAAAAATATTCATCCCCCCATCGCGCGGCTCGCTCTTCTTTAGAAACCTTTTATACGCGATTGGCTTTCAAGCCCCGTTTCAATTACAGTGCAACCATTCGGCCGCCCGCGCGGGCGCGCTCTGGCAGAAGTTTATCCGCCGCGCCGCCGCTTCTCGCTTCAACGATGAAAAGGCGGTCAATGACGTCTATGGAACTTTGGTGGATGAAACTTTAGGCAGTTGCGGAGAAATCAGCGCCTGGATTGACGGACGCACCTGGCGCCTGGAAGTGGATGACTACGCCGATGTGTTGCAACAATGGGAAAAGGGAAAACCGGCGGATGAGACCTCCCTCGGTTCGCCGGAATATCGCGCCAAGAAAAAATTTTTGCAGGAATTTTCCGCTTTACTGCACGAGATAGGCGCGCATGAATTTGCGCGCCAATACGAGTGGACCACCTGGAAGAGTCAGCCCAACGCGCTGAAACGCCTCGCAACCGACCTTGAGCCGGAGCGCGGTTTAACGGCAGTGGATTTCAGGGCGGGCTTAACCCTGCTCCCTTTTTTGCCGATGAGTCCCGGCGATTTCAAACTCATCTGGGAAGGAATCAAACGCGGCAGTTATGTTCAATTTGATCGTGGGGATTTAAATCAACTGGAAGCCTTTGTCAAAAATAGCCCCGCCGAATTTGCGGAGCTCTTCCCTTTGCTGGACGAATTAAAAGCCTGCGAAACGATTTATCGCAATTCCACGCCCGACATCACCCGTAACCGCTTGCGCCTGTTCACCGATAAAACTTTGCGCGCGGGCATTGTCGCCAGCGCCATTCACGGCTGGAAGCTGAAAAACGAGATTGATGCCGCTACTGCAGAAAAACTTCAGGCAAACCAGGCGCTGTTTACGCTTTTCCTTTGGCTTGGCTTAATCCCCGGCTTGGGCAGTTCGCTGAGAAAGCTCTTTGGGCGGGCAGAGTATCGCGCGCATGTTTTACGCCTCTTTTCGAGTTTCGCTTACCTCAAACGCGCCTTCTTTGCTATGCGGATTGAAAACATCATCCGTTGGCATCGCGACGGCCGGGTTACCGAACGAAAAGCCGAGAAAATTTATCGTTCATTTTTTCAATACCTCTATCATTTGGGCCTGTCGTTCTTTCCAGACCAGGTTCATCGCTTATTTTCAGACCGCCAATATTTTTACGATTCGATTTACAACACGCTGATCAAACCGTTCAAATTGTATTTTGACGCGCGGCTCCGCGAGGAGTGGCTGATGGAAATGGTTCAGGAAGGCGAGCAATCGCAGATCATTTCGCAAGCCGACGCAAAAAAAATCCTTTCGCAAATTCACGAGCCTTTCATTCATAAGTACCTGCAGAGTTTGTCGGTCCATATCATTATGGCTCCGGTGACGCGCGTGATTTCAATCGGGATTGTAATCCTCTATCTGCTCAGTCGTCCGGCGGCGTCCATGTTGGAGGCGCTGGCGGTGGCGGCGGGTATCCTCGCGTTCTTTCAGATCATCCCAATTTCGCCAGGGTCTTTCGTCCGCGGATTGTATGTTCTCTATGTGGCCCTTCGAGATCGAAGTTGGCGCGATTACAACCTGGCTTTGCCCCTGTCTTTTTTTAAGTATATTGGCTATTTCTCTTTTCCAATTCAAATGGCCTATCGCTATCCAACGTTGGCGCGTTGCATGGTAGGCTTTTGGACGACGAAAATGGTCGGGGTGGTACCCGTCTTTGGAGAAAGCGGCGCCTTGCTGGAGCATAAGGTCTTTATGCTTTTTTACAATTGGCCGCTGACCATTCGGAGAAAATTTTGGGAGCGTCGGGATTTACGCGAAACGCAAAAAGTTCGCGTTTGGCATCTTTTGCCGATTGCGCTTGTCTGCGGAGCGTTGAGTGGGGCGTTGGAATATTTGTACCTGTCCCACAGCGCTTCGGTTTCAACGCTTTGGTATCTCATCCCACTGGCGATGGGATTGGGAATATTGATCGGCGTGTTGGCCAACCTGGGGAGCGGCGGGGCTTCGTCACTGCAAAGGGTTTGGCTGGCAGTCATCGGCGGGGTGGGAAGCGGCGTGGCGCTGACTGTCACGGCCATTCTGCTCACGGGCGCGAACATCATGCCGCTGACGACGTGGTTGTCCAATACGGGTTGGGTGTTGTTTATTTTGGCGGTCTTTTCCGCCATGGGCGCGGTTCTGGCTGAATTTAAGGTGTAAGCGTTGAGTGATTAAATTGCAAGAGCCAGCCTGTTGATTAGGTTGGCTCTTGCAATTACTTAGGAGGAGGAGAAGAGAGACTTGCACGCTCACTATATCATCCGCAGGCCAAACTTGCTGGACGCATGCCCTACGCAACCCAAACGATTAGGCCACGTTTTAGATAAGTTTTTTCTCAGGCGTTTGATTTATGGATCGCAAACTTTCTCCGCCCTGGCTGGGGCCGGTAACCCAAACGCTTCCAACACTGGAGCGCCGTCCCACTCGGCGGGGATGGGCAAGCCGAGATAATCCGCGGCCGTGGCGGCGGTATCCATGGTGATAATTTTCGAGGCGAGGAGTCCGGGCCGAATCCCCGGACCGGAGGTCACCCAGGGAATCGTCATATCTTCGGGGCGGCGCGAGCCATGCGTGTGATCGTGTCCGCCGTGATCGGCAGTGACGATCAGCAGGGTTTCGTTGCGTAAATTTTCAGCGTCCAACCTGGCGAGCAGTTCGCCCAGCGCTTCATCGGCGCGATAGATGACGCTGAGTTGTTCGGGCGAAAGCCAGCCGTACACGTCGCCCATGTCGTCGGTGGTGGCGAAGTGAATCACGAGCAATCCAAAATCCTGCGGGAAATTATCAAGCAAGGCCTGCATCACCGCTTTGTCGCGGTCGTTGATCCAGACAAACTGGTCGAGGCTGGCCGGTTCGGTCACTTGTTGTAGTTTTTCTTTGCCGGTATAGAGGATCGTTTGTAATCCGGCGGCATGGGCCAAATCAAACAGGTCGGCGCCCAGCGCAAAACCCTTTTCGGGCAGATAGTCGTTCCAATCCACGTGATGTTTTTGCGGACACATCCCGCCGAGCATGGAGGCGTGCGCGGGCAAGGTGGAGCTTGGATAAATGGTTTGGGCCGTCAGCGAATAGGCAGAGTTTTGCATCAGCGCCAATAAATTGGGCATTGGCGCCAGTTCGATGGCATCGGGGCGCAAACCATCTATGCTGAGGATGATCACGCGCCGCTTGGGTTGGGGCGTGGCGGTGGCCGAAGCGGTTGGCGGGGCAATTGTCGGCGCGGCGGCGCGCGTTGGCGTCGCCGAGGGGAAAGGGGCCGCGGGCGTTGACGCGCAAGCCAGGGTTGTAAAACAGAAGCAGAATGCAATGATACGCTTCATCAAAAGACTCATGGTTTAGATTGTACCGCTAACCATCGCAACCTCTTTTGAATAGGCGCGTATATCGGCAGAAGGAGTTTCCCATGAAATCAAAAAAAATTACGCTTTCCCTAACCCTCGCCTTAACGACCTTGGCCTGCGGATTTAATGTTCAACTGCCGAAAATACAGGAACCCGGGCCAGACGCGACCACTGCATTGGTTGTCCCAGCTACCGGCGCGGAAGAGACGCATCTTAAATTATCCTTTGGCGCGGGCGAGCTTAATCTCGTCCCCGGCACAGGGAAAAACCTGGTGGATGGCTCGGCCACGTATAACTATCCAGACCTGAAGCCGACGATTAGCGCCAACGCTGGCGAAGTTGAAATTAGCGTCGGCGACGTTACCTTTAACAGCATTCCTAATTTGAATAAATTTAAAAATCAATGGGACCTCGCGCTGGGGCCTGACCCCATGGCGTTGACCATTACGGCAGGCGCATATCGCGCCGCGTATGAACTTGGCGGGCTGGCGCTCACCAGCCTGAGCGTGCAAGATGGCGCGGCGGACGTAAACCTGTCTTTCTCCGCATTAAATCCATCCGAAATGTCCACGTTCACTTACGACACCGGCGCTTCAAGCATCAAGCTGACCGGACTGGCCAACGCAAATTTTTCCACGCTGAATTTTAAGGGCGGCGCGGGCAATTACACGCTGGATTTTTCCGGCGCATTGCAACGCGACGCTTCCGTCAAAATTGAGACCGGCCTCAGCGACATCATCCTGGTCATCCCCGAAGGCGTGAACGCCGTCGTGGACGTGGATAGCGGCGCTTCCGATGTGAACGCCACGACCGGCTGGCAAAAATCTGGAGAAACCTACACCCAAACCGGAACCGGCCCCACCCTCACCATCCATGTAGAAATCGGCGCAGGCAACCTAATCCTCACGCGCTAGCGCGTCTGCGGGAAGTAAAAAGTCATGGCTGACGCATGACCTGTATTACTTGCCCAATTACCGGCTGGGTCGTAAAATGGCGAATAAAGATATTTTTTACCGAATTAGAAGGAAAAAGCCATGCAAATTACACGTCAGGCCGATTACGCCGTGCGCGCCATCCTCCACCTTGCGCGGAGCAAAGGCGAGCGCGTCTCCACCACGACCATCGCGAAGGAAGAAAAAATTCCGCCTTCCTTCCTCGCCAAAATCATTTCGCAACTTTCCGTTGCCGGCCTGCTGAACACTTCCCGCGGCGCGCGCGGCGGCGTAACCTTGGCGCGCCCCCCAAAAGAGATTAACCTCCTCGAAGTGGTCGAGGCGATTGACGGCCCCATTCGATTGAATGATTGCGTGGAAAACCCCGGCGGATGCGAGTTTGAAAAAGATTGCCCGCTCCAATCTGTGTGGTGGGACGCGCAAAGAGAATTGGTCAAACGCCTGAAAAGCACAAACTTCCAGACGTTGCTTAATAAATAAACGCGCTTCGCAAATTGAAGATCGACTCTCTCGGCGTATAATAGTCGGGAGAGTTTTTTATTTCACCACTGGAAGGGTCTGCTAATGAAGACAAAATACTCAGCGCTCTTTACCGCGGCAGTTTTAGGATTGACCTTGTTGGCCTGCGCCGTATCGGGGACGGCCACCGCGCCGCCCCCGCCGACGGTTGATTCTACTCAACTGGATCTGGTCATCGCCCAAACCGTTTCGGCCGCGCTCGCCCAAACTGCATCCGCGCCCACGGCCACATCAGCCGCCTCGGCCACGCCCGTACCTGAACCCACGGCTACGCCCACGGCCATCCCGCAAACTTCCATCACGCACCAGCCGGATGGCAACGCCATCTTTTTGGATGAAAAAGCCAATTACGCCCTCTCGATACCGCCGGGCTGGCTTCCCATTCGCATTGACCAAATGGAATATTACGACGCCTTCTCGCTCCCGCAGGCGGCCGAACCGGCTTTTCAAGCCGCCTTGTTGAACATTAGCGCGCTTGACCCCGACATTCACCGCCTGTTTATTTTTGACATTCAAGACGGCCACTTGCAAAATGACTTTGTCAACAACGTCAACCTGCTCTGGCAGTTGGACCAACCCCTTGCGCTGGAAACCGAAGATCAAGTCAAAGCCCTGGCCGAAGCCTTGCCCGCCCAGTCCCCCGGACTTACCGTCACTGGATATTCCATTGCCAAAAACAGCGAGGAGATTCCGATTGGCATCATCCTTTCAGAATCCACGGTTATAAAAGAAGATGGAAGCGAAATCAAATTGTTTCAAAAGCAAGTCCTCGTAAATTTGGAGTCTGGTTCTTTAATCCTCACCTTCACCAGCGACGCCGAAATCAAAGACGCCACCCTGCCCGCTTTTGACGGCATGATCGAATCGCTGAGTTTGATTGATTAGTTTTTATTTCAAAGGAGCATCTGCTTACATGTCCACCTCTCGTATTGTCCGCGCGCCGCATGGCACAGAACTTGTCTGCAAAAACTGGCTGACTGAAGCCGCCTATCGCATGATTCAAAACAACCTTGACCCCGAAGTGGCCGAAAAGCCGGAAGATTTGGTGGTTTATGGCGGGCGCGGCAAAGCGGCCCGCAATTGGGAATCCTTTGACGCGATCCTCGACTCGCTAAAGAATTTGGAAGAAGACGAAACGCTTCTCGTACAATCGGGCAAGCCGGTGGTGGTCTTCAAAAGCCATAAAGACGCGCCCAAAGTGTTAATCGCCAACTCCAACCTTGTGCCGCATTGGGCCACCTGGGAAAAATTTGACGAGTTGGACAAAAAAGGCCTGATCATGTATGGGCAGATGACGGCCGGTTCGTGGATTTACATCGGCACGCAGGGCATTTTGCAAGGCACCTACGAAACCTTTGGCGCGTTGGCCAAACTTAAAGGTTGGGATTCGCTCAAAGGCAAATTTGTTTTAACCGCAGGTCTCGGCGGCATGGGCGGGGCGCAACCGTTATCCATCACCATGAACGAAGGCGTGGGCCTGGTCGTGGAAGTGGACAAGGAACGCGCCGAGCGCCGCCGCGCCATCGGCTATGTGGATGTCGTGGTGGACACCCTCGAAGAAGCCATGACGCTGGTGGAAGAAAACAAAGCCAAAGGCAAACCAATTTCGATTGGGTTGATTGGCAATGCCGCGGACGTGTACGATGAACTCTATCAGCGGGGCATCATTCCAGACGTGGTCACCGACCAAACTTCGGCGCATGAAGCCTTGTTCTACGTCCCCAGCGGGTTGACCGTTTCAGCGGCCAATCAGTTACGCGAATCCGATCCTGAAAAATATAAAAAGCTGGCCATGGACTCCATGGCCAAACATGTGCGGGCGATGTTGAATTTCCAAAAGGCGGGCGCGGAAGTTTTTGATTACGGAAATAATTTGCGCCAGCAGGCTTTGAATCACGGCGTGCGCGATGCGTTTGAATTTCCCGGGTTTGTTCCGGCGTATATTCGCCCGTTGTTTTGCGAAGGCAAGGGCCCGTTCCGTTGGGTGGCGCTCTCCGGCGACCCGGAGGATATTTACGCGACCGATCAGGCCATTATGGAGTTGTTCCCGGAAGACGCGCATTTGCATCGCTGGTTGAAGATGGCGCGCGAGAAAGTTCCGTTTCAGGGATTGCCTTCGCGCATTTGTTGGCTGGGTTACGGCGAACGCGCCAAAGCCGGGCTGATGTTTAACGAACTGGTGGCCAGCGGAAAAGTGAAAGCGCCGATTGTGATTGGGCGCGACCATTTGGATTCTGGCTCGGTGGCTTCGCCCAACCGCGAAACCGAATCCATGAAAGACGGTTCAGACGCGATTTCAGATTGGGCCATCCTCAACGCGTTGATCAACGCTGTGGGCGGCGCGACGTGGGTTTCGTTCCATCATGGCGGCGGCGTGGGCATGGGCTATAGCCAACACGCCGGGCAGGTGATTGTGGCCGATGGGACTCCTGAAGCCGCTCAACGCTTGGAAAGAGTCCTGACGACCGACCCCGGCATGGGCGTGGTGCGTCACGCCGACGCGGGCTATGAGATCGCCATCTCAGCCGCGAAACGTCACGGCATCAAAATGCCCATGTTGGGAAAGTGATTTAGCCATCCGACACTTTTCTTGCGGGACGCGGATCAAAATTTTTTTTCCGCGTCCAATTTTGAGACTGTCAGGTAGGTAGCTTTGCGAAAGTTTGTTTTATTGATATGCGTTGGATTTTTAATCCAGGCTTGCGGCGCGCCCACTTCGGCGCCAGCGCCAACTTTGAGCGCTACGCCGGTTTTCACCGCAACCATCACGCCCACGGCCACGCTCACGTTCACGCCGACCATTTCGCCGACGCCCACGCTGGCGCCGGGCAAGGCGGAGCGCGTGGTCATCTTCAGCTTCGACGGCCTGCGGCCGGATGCGATTGCCGAAGCGCCGATGGATAACCTGATGCGTTGGATGCGCGACGGCGCCTATACGTTGGATGCGCGCACGATTGCGCCCAGCCTCACTTTGCCTTCGCACGCTTCCATGATCTCCGGCCTGTGCGCCGAACAACACGGCATTACCTGGAACACCGGCCTAATCGAATGGGGCTACTCCAAAGGCGTGGATATTTTTGACCTGGCCCACGCGGCCGGGTTGCGGACGGTCTTAATCACCGGCAAAGATAAACTGCGCGCGCTGGCCCAACCCGAAACTACCGACGTGTTTGAAGTCCACCCGCACGACGCAGACATCGTGCAGGCCGCCATCGCCCAAATTTCTTTGGGTTTCAACCTCATGTTGGTTCACATCCCCAGCGCCGACGATCGCGGACATCAATACGGCTGGATGACCAACGCTCAACTGAAAGCCCTGCGCGAAAGCGATGAATTGTTTGGCCAATTTATCGCCGCGCTGAATCAAAGCGGCCTCACGCCAACGACGCTGGTCATCGTCACCGCCGATCACGGCGGACATGACCGCGAACACGAAGGCAGTCAACTGGTGGATCAGCGCATCCCGTGGATCATCGTCGGCCCCAATGTGGAAGCCGAGCGCCTGACCAACCTGGTGAGCGTTACCGATACCGCGGCCACGGTGGCCTATGCGTTAAACCTTCCGCTTCAACCGGAGTGGGCCGGCATCCCCGTCTACGAAGCCTTTGGCCTGCCCGCCGCGCAAGTCCATGAAAGCGTACCCTGCAGAAGACATGGTGAATAGTTTTGAGAACCCTGAATAAGATTTGGATTTTAGCGTTTCTACTTTTACAAAGTTGCGGAACGCCCGCTCCCGCCGCGCCGACGCTGGTTCCGCCGCCCACAGAGACTCTCGTTCCAAACACAGCGCTCCCGGCCACGCCCACTTTTCCGCCCGCATTTACCGCCACGCCCGCGCCGCAAGTCAGCCGCGTGTTAATCGTCAGCTTCGACGGCCTGCGCCCCGACCTCATCCAAAAGGCGCAAATGCAAAACGTGCAAGCCTTAATGCAAAACGGCGCCTACACCCTCGCCGCGCAAACCATCATGCCCAGCACAACCCTGCCTTCGCACGCTTCCATGCTGGTGGGGACGTGTCCCGCCAAGCACATCGTCCGTTGGGATTTATACGTGCCGGAAAACGGCTACGCCCTCGGAACCGACCTCTTCGATTTGGCCCACGCCGCCGGAATGCGGACGGTGATGGTGGTGGGCAAGGAAAAATTGCGCCAGATCACCGAGCCAGCCAGTCTGGATTATTTCGCCTTTGTCGACTCCACCGATAAGGTTGATGACCCGCTTTCAATCGCCCAATTGGCCAACCGTCAAATTTCCGAAGGCTTCAGCCTGATGTTTGTCCACTTTCCAGACGGCGATCTCAAAGGCCACGATTACGGCTGGGGTTCCCGCAAACAATTGGAAGCCTTTGAAACCGAAGATGAAAATTTTGGTTACATCCTACAAACGTTGAAAAATAAAAGCATGTACGAATCCACGCTGATCCTCATCAGCGCCGATCATGGCGGCCACGACACCACGCACGGCTACAACACCCCCGAAGATCGAACCATCCCCTGGATTGCCAGCGGCCCGGGCATTTTACCCAGGCAATTGACCACGCCCGTGCACACCATGGATACCGCCGCCACCGCGGCCTTTGCGCTAGGCCTGCCCATCCCCGTTGAATGGGACGGAGTTCCAGTCGACGAAGCCTTTGGCCTGCCCGCTTCCGCTTCTGAAAATTGTAATTGAGTTTATTTCTTACCCCTTTGGCAAATCCAATAACAACACTTCAGCCAGCAAGCGGGCGTTGACGTTGCGTTCCAACTTCTCCAGCGTGGCTTCCAAATTTAGGATGGCCTGTTTGGCGCTACCCAGCCCCGCCTGACTGGCGCGGGCTGAAATTTCCAGGTTGCGATCCACGTTGGCCAGCGGCAGTTGCGCGTGCGTCGCGCAGAGCAGTACGTCGCGCCAGTAGGAAAGCCAGAATAAAAGCGTCCGGCGCATCAGGTCTTTGTCTTTGGAGAGTTTTTCAGCGTAGGCAAATTTTTCCACGCGCGAAGCAGACAGGAGCGTTTGCAGATCGTCGAGTTTTTCTGCGCGTAGTTCCAGCAGGGCCGTATCGTCAACTAAGGTTCGCGCAAAGCCGGGCCGTCCGCCGGAGAGGTGCGCCAGCAAACGCGCTCGTTCGGCTTCCACGCCGCGCTCCAGCAAATCCGCTTCGATGGCGGCAATTGGCAGGGGACGCAGGCGTAAAATTTCACAGCGCGAAAGGATGGTGGGTAGAAGTTGCTCTGGGGTTTCGGCGGTTAGAACCAAAACTGCGTGTGCGGGCGCTTCCTCCAGCGTTTTGAGCAGGGCGTTGGCCGCGTTATCGTTGGCTTCGTGAAAGCGCAAGAAAAGCGCAATGCGATAATTGGACTGATAAGGCTTCAGAATCAGAGCGCGTTGCACCTCGCGAATTTGATCCACTTTGATCGTGCCGCCTTCCGCCTCAGCTCGAACGATATTTAAATCCGGGTGTTGCATGGCGGAAATTTGGCGGCAGTTGCGGCAAACGCCGCACGGGTTTCCCGGCGCCAGCGGCTCGGCGCAATTTAACGCCTGAGCAAATTTGAGCGCCAGCGTGCGCTTGCCCAATCCAGGCGCGCCGGTCAAAAGGTACGCATGGCGAAATGCGCCGCGCGCCGCGTGTTGATGGAGCAAGTCCACTGCCCAGTCCTGCCCGAGGAGGTTCCAATTGTTCATCAGGTTTTTAACTCATTCCCGAACGCAAACGTAAAAAAGAGTCGTAGCGTTCGCGGTGAATCTTTCCAGCTTCCAACGCCGCCCGCACCGCGCAAGCCGGTTCGTGCGTATGCGTGCAGTCGCTAAACTGACAATCCGCCACCAGCGGCGCCAGTTCGGGGAAGTAGGCGTCTATTTCTTCGGGTTCGGTATCCCATAACGCCAGACTCTTCCAGCCCGGCGTATCGGCCACATAGCCGCCGCCGTGCAAAGCAAACATCTGGCGGGTGACGGTGGTGTGTTTCCCCTTGTTCAACGCGGCGCTCACGTCGTTCACCGCCAGCCCCAGCCCGGGTTGAAGCGCGTTGAGCAAAGAGGATTTCCCCACGCCGCTCGGCCCGGCCAACGCGCTAATTTTGCCGGTCAGCGCGGTGCGCAATTCATCCACGCCGAGGTGGGCCAGCGTGGACGTATAAATGACGCGATACCCAATCTCCTGATACAGGCCAAAAATTTCTTTGGCGTTTTCCGCCAGGTCAATTTTATTCGCCACAATGATCGGCGGAATCTTTTGCTTTTCAGCAATCACCAAAAAACGATCCAGCATTTTTAATTTGGGAGTGGGATGCGCGCACGCAAACACGAAGACGCATTGATCCGCATTGGCCAACAACACTTGTTGATATTCGCCCTGCGGGCGCGGGTCCAACCGGACTAAAGCCTGCTTGCGCTCCCGAACATTTTCAATCACTCCGCTTCCGTCTGCCAGCAAGGTGAGTTCCACGCGGTCGCCGAGGGCCGCCAGGTCGCCAGTGGCGCGCCCCTGTTTGAGTTTGCCGCGTAGCTGACAAACGACAAGGCCCGCGCCGGTTTCGACAGTGAAGAAACCAGATTGAGCCTTGACGATTAAACCAGCGTGAGTCGTTTCAGTCACAAGTTATGGCGCGGGGGTGTAGGGCGGCTGATCCACTTCAAATTTTTCGTAGTTATAGCGTTGTGGGCTTCCATAATAATACGTTTCCACCATCGCGCGGAAGAGCGGCACGGCCCAGTCCGAGCCTTCGCCGCGATTCTCAATGATGATCGCAATTGCGATATCCGGCTTCTGCGTGTTGGCCTGGTTGTAGGTGTAACCTGCAAACCACGCATGGGATAAGCCGCTCCCCGATTCGGCCGTGCCGGTTTTACCCGCCACGTTAAACTGCAAACCGCGAATGTTGAAGCGCGCCGTCCCCAATGGGTTTTGCGTCACCATAAACATGGCTTCCTGAAGCGTTTCCAGGTTTTCTTTCCTTAAGGGGAGCGTGCCGCGCGCCTCTGGTTTGAAGACGAGGAGCGGATCGCCTTCCACGGGGAGAATCTTCTCAACGAGTTGGGGCCGGTATAAGGTCCCGCCGTTGGCGATGGCGGCGATGAAGTTCGCCACTTGCAGGGGCGTCACCTGCACGTCGCCTTGTCCAATCGCCTGATTGATCGCGTCAATATCGCTGGCGGGGACGAGGATTTGGCCGCTGGCTTCAGGGACTTGCTCAATGCCGGTGGGGGCCGCCAGCCCAAAGCCGCGCGCCATTTTGGCGATGTCTCCGGCGCGATCCCAATTGGCAAATAAATCCAAACCAATATGCCAGAAGTATGGGTTGCACGAGCGCATGAGGCCTTCCTGTAACGTGACCAACCCGGAGGGTTTGCTGTCGGAAGTGTTGCAGGATTGCCCATTTTGCAGGCGTTGCTGACAATGCTCCCACGTCCAATCGTGGCGCGGTTCAATGCCGGGGATGTCGGTGAAATCATATTGGCAATCGTAGGTGGTGTCTTTGAGATACAAGCCGCTTTCCAGCGCGGCAGACATGGTGATGATTTTGAAGACCGAGCCAAGCGGGTATTGCCCCTGCGTGGCGCGGTTGTAGAGCGGGTTGTTTGGGTCGTTGATTAAATTGCCTAGCCCAATGTAGTTGGGGTTGTTTGGTTCAAAATAATTCGGGTCAAAATCCGGCGCGGAGGCCATGGCCAACACGCGGCCGGTATCCACTTCCATAATTACAATCGCGCCGCGGAAGAACTCAATCGCTTTTTGGGCCTGAATTTGCAGGTTGCGGTCGAGCGTCAGGTAAACGGAATCGGCGGGTTCGGCGGCGCTTTGCCCCAGCGTGGCGAGGATGCTTCCATCCGGCGCGACGACGCGCAGGGTTCCGCCGTGCTTTCCGGCTAAATAATCCTCCGCCCATTCTTCGATGCCGGATTGGCCAATCCGTTCATCGCCGCGATATCCGAGGCGGCGATATTGATTTAGCTGTTCTGGCGAGATCAGTTGAGTGTAGCCCACGGCTTGCGGGGCCACGCCCGTGTTGAAATAATAACGCGAGTTGTATTCCGAAGCGACCATGCCGCCCGGGTTAATCGAAAGCAGGCGTTGGGCTTCGTCGCGCGTGCCTTCGCACATGGGGATGTAATAGCCCGACCCCAGCGATTCAATTTGATCTTTGATGTATTCCGGGTCGTAGCCGCATAATTTGCCAAATTCGGAAATTAACGAGCCAAACAATTCGTAGTTGATCTGGTCGGTTTGAATCCCGAAGGCGAACGAATCGGCTTGCGAAACAATCGCCTGGCCTTCGCGGTCGTAAATGTCGCCGCGCGCTGGAACGCTGTATTCCATGCGCAGGGTGTTGCCGCCCGCCAGTTCGGGGAGGATTTGGCTATCTTCCCAAACGATCTTCCAGGCCTTGTTTTCCAAATTCATGCGGATGACGATGTTCCTTTGAATGTCTCCCGCCAGGACGGTTTGATAAGTGACCGCATACCCCACTTCCGCTTTATAGGGGCTTAATAAGGAGGAGCCGACGGTAAAATCAATCGCTTTGGCGCTCATCTCATTGAGCGAATCATTCCAGCGCTTGGAAAAATCTTCCAGCGTAACGCTGGACTGGCTTTCGGCAGTCAGCAGGTTGTACATCGTTTCGTAGTCGTCTTTTTGGAGCGCTTCCAAATACTTCGTCACCACGGCTTTTGCGTCTGGCGCGGGGATGATCGTCACCGGCGCAGTCGGTAGGGGCGTGGAAGTCTCGGAAGAAAAGAGTCCGCTCAGCCCGCCCGGCTCCGGCGTGCCGCCGTTCGTCTGGCCGGTACTGTCGCACGCGGAAAGTAAAGTCACGGCCAAAAGCAGATTCATCCAACGTAAAAATTTCATGCGTTTCCTTTCAAACCATTTCGCCGCGCAAAATTGCGCCCGAAACCAAACATTCGTACTTTAATAATTTCTGACAGCCCAGCGGCACGTCCGCATTAGGTTGCACGCCAAAGGCTTTTAGTGCGCGCGTCACATGACACATCGGCAGGCCCATCACTCCGGCAAAACAACCCTGCATTTCAACCACGGGGTTAAACTCCGCGTGTTGAATGGCGTAGGCTCCGGCTTTATCCAACGGGTCGCCAGTGCCGATGTAAGCCTGAAGTTCGGCTTCGGTATAGTCCCGCATGGGGACGTCCGTCACGCACAAATCTGTTGCCAGTTTTTGGTCGCTTGCGCGATAGATTGCAATAGCCGTAAAGACCTGATGCGTCCGCCCGCGCAATTGGCGCAACATCTGCGCCGCATCTTCCGCGTCGGTGGGTTTGCCTAAAATCTCGGCGCCGTCAATCACCGAAGTATCCGAGCCGACGATGATCGAATCGCCTGAAACTTTGGGCGCCACCGCCAAAGCCTTGGCCTGCGCCAGCCGCAAGACGTACGCGCGCGGCGTTTCGCCAGGGAGGACGCTTTCGTCAAGGTCAGCGACGATCACTTCAAAATTCCAGTTCCCCAAACCAAATAATTGTTTGCGACGCGGGGAACTGGAGGCCAAAACCAGACTCATGCTTAAGATTCTAACACATCCTTTTTTGGGGGCTTGCCGGCGAAATCGGCGTTTTTTCCTCAAAAACCAGAAAGGAAATAGAAAATTTGTGCTATACTTCGCCCATGCGCATCATCCGCTCTTCAGACATTGGCAATTACCTGTATTGTCGTCGCGCCTGGTGGTACAAAAAAAATGGCGCAGTTTCGCAAAATCAGGCGGAGCTTTCGGCCGGGACTGAATTGCATAAGAAGCACGGGCGGCAGGTCCTGGCTTCGCTCATCACCCGGACCGTGGGCCTGATTCTGTTTCTCGCGGCTGTTCTCTTGCTGGTCGCCTATTGCACCCTGCAGGTCGTCTAATTCCATGACTACGCCCATCCTCGCGCTCGTCCTCCTGCTCCTCGCCTTGATCTTTTTCTTCCAATCCGGCCGCCAGCAAAAATCTGCGGGTTTACCCGGCGGGCGGGTGGTGTACACGGATACGCACGGCTGGGGCAAAGTGGAAAAGCCGCTCTTTTACGCCGCGCTGGATTTGACCGGCAAGCCCGATTATTTAATTGAAAAGAACGGTCAACTCATTCCCGTGGAAGTTAAATCCGGGCGCGCGCCCGAAGCGCCGTACGACGCGCACATCTTTCAACTGGCTTCCTATTGCCTGCTGGTTGAAAAGACTTACGCCAAACGCCCGCCCTACGGAATCATCCATTACGAAAACCGCGACTTTGCAATTGACTACACCCCTGAATTGGAATCCGCTTTATTTGAACTGCTGGCCGACATGAAGGAAGACGACCTCAAGCGTGAGGTCGCTCGTTCGCACGAGCAGGCTTCCCGTTGTAAAGGATGCGGCTTTCGCAACCTTTGCGACCAGAAACTCGCCTAGGCGCTTCATACAGGTATAATTCCGCAATATGCCCAAGCCCTTTATTCCACAACGACCGGTGATCGTCGCTTACCCCAAAAAATTGGAAGCGTTGGCCGAAGGCGAAGCCATTGCCGAGCATTTAAAAGCCAGAGGCGTGGTCGCCCCGTGCGGCTCGTTATACGATGAAGCCTTACGCAAACGCGTTCAACAGGGCGAGTTTGATTTGCTCGTGGTCGTCGGCGGCGACGGCAGTATGCTCCGCGCCGGGCATTTATGCGCGCCGGCCAACCTGCCCATTTTGGGCGTAAACCTCGGGCGCATTGGCTTTCTGATTCAGATCGAACGCGAAGACTGGCGCGCTTATTTTGAAAAATTATTCAACGGCGAAGCCTGGATCGAAAACCGGATGATGCTCAACGCCAGCCATGTGCGTGGCGGCGCAGAAATTGGGAACTGGAACGCGCTGAACGAAGTGGTGGTGGGGCGCGGGCAGAACTTGCGTCCGGTGCGCTTTACCGCCTTTGTGGACGGCCTTCAATTAACCAGCTATGTGGCGGACGGATTGATCGCCGCCACGGCCACCGGCTCCACGGCGTACGCGCTGGCCGCGGGCGGGCCCATTTTGCCGCCGGAGCTACGCAACATTTTGCTGGTTCCCATTGCGCCGCATCTATCGGTGGATCGCGCGGTGGTGTTATCTGAAGGCGCTTCAGTGACGATTAAGATCAACGGCGAAAACGCCATCATTAGCATAGATGGCCAGCCGCCCACGCCCCTGCTCGAAGACGACCTGATCAACATTCGCGCGGCGGACGTGACCGCGCAATTTGTGCGCTTTGGCGACGCCGGTTATTTTTATCGCAACCTGACCGCGCACATGAACGAAAACTCTTTAGGATTGCCCCGCTAAGATGACTACTTTTTGTTACGCTCACCCCACCCGCGAAACTTCCCTGCGTTGCAAGCGCTGTGAAAGATATATTTGCACCGCCTGCGCCGTGCATACGCCCACCGGATATTTATGCAAAGAGTGCGTACGCCAGCATGAAAAGTCTTTCGACACCGCCGTCTGGTACGATCCCTTGATCGGCTTTGGCGTCACGTTTGCGCTGTCGCTGATTGCCAGCATTCTGGTTGGGTTGGCGGCCAGTTTCCTCGGCTTTTACATCCTCTTTGTCGGCGTGGCGTTGGGCGGCGGCGCGGGTGCTTTCATCGGCAACCTGGCTTTGCGCGCCATCAAAAAACGCCGCTCCAAAATCTTGTTCATGGCCTGCGCCGCGGGCGTGGTCGTTGGCGCTCTGCCCATCGCCGCGCTTTTATTTTTCACCGGTAATTTGTTTGCCCTGCTCGGACTCGGAATTTATGTCGTCATCGCCGCGCCTACCGTCTATGCGCGGATTTCTGGAATCCAACTGACCCATTAACCTATGCTGACCGAACTGCACATCCAAAACTTTGCGATCATTGATAAATTAGACCTGCGCTTTGGCGCGGGGCTGATCATCCTCACCGGCGAAACCGGCGCGGGCAAATCCATCATCCTCGACGCGGTGGTGATGTTGATTGGCGGCAAAGCCGACCCGGCCTTTGTGCGCGCTGATTCAGACGCCGCCTTTGTTGAGGCCGTGTTCCAACTCAAAGGTCCAGAAAAAGAGGCGGTGCACGCAGTCTTAAATCGCGAAGAGTTAATGGACGATCCCAATTATGTCGTGCTGATGCGCGAAGTCCGCAAAGAGGGGCGCAGTGTAGCCCGCGTCAATGGGCGCACGGTGAACGTGGGCTTGCTTAAGGAATTGGGCGCCTTGTTGATTGATATCCACGGGCAGGCCGAACATCTCTCCCTGCTCGATCCGCGCGCCCACCTCGGCCTGCTCGATCGCTACGCCGAAGTTTCCAAGCCGCTGATAGAGTACCGGCAGACCTATCACACGCTGTTAACTCTGCGCCATGAATTAAGCGCCTTGCGCAAAACGCAAGCCGACGCCAACCGCCGCATCGAAACGCTGACGTATCAGGCCGAAGAAATTGAAGACGCGCAATTGAAACTCGGCGAAGACGAAGAGCTACGCAAAGAACGCGACCGGCTGGCGAACGCTGAGTCTTTGGCGCAGAACGCGCAAGAGGCTTTGGCCGTGCTGGAAGAAGGCTCGCCGGAAACGCCCGCCGCCACCGACTTGCTCGGCCAGGCCGCGCAGGCTTTAACCGCGCTGGCTAAAATTGACGAGGGCCAAAGGGAGTTGGCCGACCAGGCGGACGAAGCGCTGGATACAATTTCGGAAATCATTCACGGCTTGCGCGGCTATCTGGATGAAATTGAATTTAATCCCAAGCGTTTGGACCATGTGGAAGAACGTTTGAATTTGATTCATTTGCTGACGCGCAAATATGGCGGCAGTATTTCGGCGGCGCTGGCTTATGGCGCCGACGCGCGCAAACAATTGGAGACGATCACCGGCGCGGCGGATCGCATCGCCGAACTGGAATTGGAAGAAGCCAAATTGCTGGAAAAACTTGGCCGGCAGGGCCACGCGCTGACGGAAAAACGCAAAGCCGCCGCGCAAACCATGAGCAAAGGCATTGAGTTGGAATTGGACGACTTGAAGATGGCTTCGGCGCAATTTGGCGTGGACTTCCAAACCAAACCAGATGTGAACGGCGCGCCGCTGGCAGATGGAACGCGCATCGCCTTCGACCAAAACGGATTCGACCGCGTGGAGTTTCTCGTCGCCCCCAACCCGGGCGAAGGGCTGAAGCCGCTGGCCAAGATCGCTTCGGGCGGCGAAACTTCGCGCCTGATGTTGGGCCTCAAAAACGTCATGGCCCGCGCGGATGAAGTCCCGGCTTTAATCTTCGATGAAATTGATCAGGGGATTGGCGGGCGCGTGGGCATGGTGGTGGGCCAAAAACTGTGGAACCTTTCGCGCACGCATCAGGTTTTTTGCGTGACGCATCTGCCGCAATTGGCCGTCTTTGGCGACCAGCATTATCAGGTTCAAAAATTAGTGGACAAGGGCCGCACGTTGACGCGTGTCGAGCCGTTGGACGGCGAGCCGCGTTTGCTGGAGCTTTCGCAAATGCTCGGCGAAGTGGGCGAAGGCACGCTCCGCTCGGCGCATGAACTGCTCCAGAGCGCCCGGCAAATGGTGCAGGGCGGGAAGAAGAAGTAAGTCGAAGATCCCGTTTGAGCTTTACGGGGTGATAGTAAAAGCCAGCGATGAACCTCACAACACTTGCGCTAGCACGCAAGTACAGGTGTGGCTTGTTGCCGTCTAAACCGAACACCCAATTTATTCGTACGGACTTCCTGCCACAGAAGTTTCTCGGCAGGAGTCATTTCGCGGCGGAGTTCTTTTCGTATTCAAGTTTTTCGTTACAAATTTCCTTTCAGCCATGTGACAAAATCTTGAAAGGTCATTTCCTTTGTTAAGGAGAGTTCAGTCTTATCTTCCCGATGTAAATGTGGGACATTTTCTCCCGCGTGCCCTTCTCCAATTTTCCCATATTTGAGCCGAATAGCGCGTGGATCAGGCGCATTATCAAAGCCCGCCTCAACCCAATCCCCACGCATGATGTAATAACGGTATTTACGAACCCCATCGCTGAATAATTCCGTGACGAGAATCTGATATTTGTCATACCCCGCATTGATACGCAAAATAGACCGATCTGGCGTCGCGTCGATTTCGTACGTGACGTTCTTAAAAGCGGATTGGGCAAGCTCGATTATTTCAGCAAAATGTCTTGAAGTTTTTTCGTCCAATCCTCAACCCCCTTGTGGCAGAATTCCCAATCGAGCAAATCTGCTTCCCATGTCTTACTGATGTTGGCTTCTACGGTTTTGACAAACTCATCGTCCTCGCTTGCGCTTTTTGCGAAAGCGGAATATTCCAACCCGTATTTCTTCTGAAACTCCTCATCCTTGCGGCGTAATTCAGTGATCTTGTTGGTGATTTGTTCAATCGTGTACCGTTGCACAGCCGCGTTGACAGATTCCTGCACGTCGCCAAACGCCGCCAGGATTTCGGTGAATTTGTTTTGAACGGTTACAGTAGTCATTTCTGTTCCTTTTGAAGATTATATCACTCTGAAATTTCTTTTCTGACTTTCCCCACCACCGTGGACAGATTTCTCACCACCTCATCATTTCTGAATCTGACGATCCTCAGCCCCAGCGCGGACTTGTGGTAGTAAAAATCAACGATGAATCCTTGAATGACCTGTTGCCTTCTGAAATGAACGCCCAACTTATTCGCCCGCAGTTCCTCTAAAACAAAACTCCGAGTTTCCTCGGAGTTCATTTCTTATCCTGCCACAGGCGCAACTTGATACTCAATCTTGCTTGGCACACTCACCCGCCGCGAAGCATCGAGTATTTCCAATGAGACGAGATTTCCGCTCTTGTCATAATCTAGGATCACGCCTGGTTTATCCTCGTCGCTCTCCGCAACAGGAGTATCTGCAAAAATGACAGTCAGGGTGTCGGTTTCGCGATCATAAATAACTTTCATGGCTTATCTCCAATATTTCTCGATCTTACTCGTTCGATAAACGGTGACCACAAAGGGTGGGACAAGGTCTATATCTACAAAAACTCGCAATAGATAGGTTTTCGACGGTTCACCCATCTCCAGCCTTGACTGGTACGCCGCTCGACCTTCACGAACCATTTCCATTTGCTCAGGCTTTGCCAACACTATTTTCACATCATCTTCTGTAATTTGACGGCGAGCCATTTCGTTCAGAGCATGGTCGGTGAAAACAAATTCGTGGATTGGTTCGATTTTGGGCATGTATTTTCAGAGTATAGCACAATCTGAATTACTGTTTTTGCGCCAAAACCAACTCTCTTATCCTCCCCACCACCGCGGATCGCGAAGCATCCCTCACCACCTCATCATTCCCAAAGCGGACAATCCTCAGCCCCAGCGCGGACTTATGGCAGTAAAAATCAACGATGAATCCTTGAATGACCTGTTGCCTTCTGAAATGAACGCCCAGTTTGTTCGCGCGCAGTTCCTGCCACCCAACTCCGCGCCAGCGGACAAGATAGAAGTCAACACCATGCCCTTTCCTTCAGGAAAGCCTCAACATGTCGCACAAGCGGGAAAAGGTCTTTTCTTTGGCTTTGGCTGTTCCGACTGCTTACTTAACTTTGCGGCAACTTTTTCTGGAAATTTCAATTCATGTTCCCACACGCGGACAACTCCCACCCTGATTTTCTCTAATCCGAAAAATGACACTTCTGTAAAATTTGAATTACTGTTTGAAAATATTTTCGTTATGATATTTCAGGAATGTAATATCTGGCAAGAATCTTGTGGGTAATTTGACATCGGCATCATCGTAACGAAGCAAAAAATCTTGAGTGGCATTTGTGGTCCCGTCGCGTTGAATTGACTTTGAAATTCGCACTTTGAATTCAGGCGTGACTGTTAATAAGCCTCTATCAAACGCTCTGTCGTGAATAGCATTGAGGCAAAGCCCATTACGCGGATTTACGCGATTAATTTCATCCTTTGACCAAGGGACAATATGGCTGGCGTTTAATAACTCAGATATTCCCAGCCCCGTAATACAGCACTTGAAATCGTAAGCCGCAAGCACAGCTTTTCTAAAGAAATTTTGATTGACGCGAACTTTTACAATCGCTTCTCGTTCTTTTCCTGTTTTCGGTAAATCAAAAACCTCAATCTCAGTCGCTTCTTCAATCTGCTTACCGATTTTTTCGGCTAAAAGCTTTTCACTTTCAAAGCCAAGCTTTTCCCAATCATGGTTAAACTCGTCCCAAATTTCGACATCCAATTTACTTCCATGTGAAGCGCCGGCAATATTTCTGCTTTGTAGAGATGGGTCAAGCCTTGCGAAGTTTGCAAGCTTCCATGAGACCGCGGAAGGTGTCCGCTTCAAAACCTTTGCAAGCTCAATAATTTGAGGATTACGAATATGGATTGTTCCAAAAGGGATTTTGCAATACAAATTAAATGCAAGTGTCAACTCTGCGCGTGTCCACTTATTAGATGGCATTTTCACCTACACCCACGCAATCTTGATTTCGCCGTCCAGCGGCTTGAACTCATGGTCGCCGGTGACCAGTTCCGCTTTCAGGGATTTGGTCAGCGCGGCGGCAAAAGCGTCTGCGTAGGACATTTTATGCCGTGACTTGAAGCGCGCCGCTTCCTGCGTGGTTTCCCAATCCGCGGGTTCAAATTGAATCCGTAAATCCCGCAGGGATTTTACGCTGGCGTTGGCTTCCTCTTCTGAAATTTCCCGCGCCAGCGTGTACCAAACTTCGCCCACGTTGACCACGCTCATGTAAAGCGGAATTTGCTCTTCATGCGCGGTGGCGATCAAATCCTCCACTTGTTCCCCCGAAGGCTCATCCTCAAGATAGGCGATCACCGCCCAGGTATCCAGCACGTACGCTTTGGCTTTCTTCGCCATCTTATAACTCCCTTTCGCGTTTCTTTTCCGCCGTCAGCGCTTTCATCAACCCCTTGCCCTTGTACTTGCCACGCAAAGAACGGACGTATTCGCGGGTGACGGGGGTGAGGATGATCTGCCGGGTGACGGCGTTCACGTCAATTTGAAGGTAGGTCCCGTCCTTGATGCCCAATTGCTTGCGGATCTTGGAGGGAATCACAACCTGCCCCTTGGAAGTGGCGACAGTTTCCATTGTTTACGCTCCTTTCTGAATTCACGCCAGAATTCTATCGTATATAGAAAAGTAAGTCAATATTATTTTGTCTTACTTTTCTATACTTACTCTGAGCAGACTTGGTCAAACAGAGCGGAAGGTGGGAAGATCGCACGAAGCGCTCCAAACAAACCTTGTGCACTCAAAACAAAACTCCAAGGCGTTTTACAGACTCGGAGTTTTGTTTTATCCAATCAACTTATCGTATTCAGCGTGAGCGCCAATCCAAAACCATAAAGTACCTTCTTCTATTTCAACGCCTAGTGCGCGATATTTTCTACCCACTCGAATAGACCAGTATTTACCGATTTTCTTAAAGCGCAATGACTTGTGTTTGGGGTCAGATTTGAGTAACTTGTAATTCTTATCCGCTAATTCTTGAATGGCTACAGGTAATTCTTCGTAGGCTTTCCAAAATGATGGGCTGGCAAAATGCCTCATAGTTCTTTGGCTTTGCCTGCACGAAAGTCTGCAATGGCTTTCGTGGCGAGTTCGTCTAACTTGCCAGCTTTAACATCATGCTCAAGTTGTTCGTCCCATATTTGAGCGTCAAATTCATCAAACCATTTGCGAAAGCGCGCTAATTCATGTGGAGGTAATTCAGTAACAGCCTTTTCAATTTCATGAATTGTCATTTCAAACTCCTTGCTACAAACTTATTTTACCTCTTTTTTCCAACCCTCACTCTCTGATACAATACGCCCGAATTATCGAATATCAAATCTCTACTAGCGGAACCCCATGTCAAACGAATCTTTAGTCATCTACTCCATGAACAAGGTCGGGAAGATCGTCCCGCCCAACAAACAAATCCTGCGCGACATTTCGCTTGGTTTTTATCACGGCGCCAAGATCGGCGTGCTTGGTCTCAACGGCGCGGGCAAATCCACATTACTGCGCATCATGGCAGGCGTGGATAAAGACTACATCGGCGAAATTTCCATGAGCAAGGGCTACACCGTCGGTCTGCTTGAGCAGGAACCCAAGCTCGACGAAAGCAAGACCGTGATCGAGGTCGTGAAAGAAGCGGTGACGCCCATCGTCGAAATGCTCGCGCGCTTCGATGAAGTCAACGCCAAGTTTGCCGAACCCGACGCCGACTTCGACGCGCTGGTTGCCGAGCAGTCCAAATTGCAGGAACAACTGGATAAGCACGACGCTTGGAATCTTGAGTCGCATTTGGAAGTGGCCATGGATGCTCTGCGTTGCCCGCCGTCGGATGCGCCGGTTAAAAATTTATCGGGTGGCGAACGCCGCCGCGTCGCGCTGACCCGACTCCTGCTCACCGAACCGGACATTTTGCTACTCGACGAACCGACCAACCACCTCGACGCCGAGTCGGTGGCGTGGCTCGAACATCACCTGCGCGATTACAAAGGCACCGTCATCGCCGTCACGCATGATCGTTATTTTTTGGATAACGTTGCCGGTTGGATTCTTGAATTGGATCGCGGTTATGGCATTCCGTATAAAGGCAATTATTCTTCGTGGCTTGAACAAAAAGAAACTCGTTTGAAGCAGGAAGAAAAAGCCGAAAGTCAGCGCCAAAAAACGTTGGCGCGCGAACTCGAGTGGATTCGCATGTCGCCCAAAGCGCGTCAATCTAAAGGCAAGGCGCGCGTGACTTCGTATGAAAACTTGTTGAGTCAGGAAGCTGAGAAGCGCCGCGAAGAGCTGGAGATTTACATTCCGCCCGGCCCGCGCCTCGGCGATGTGGTTTTTGAATTTGATAAAGTAACTAAAAGCTATGAAGACCGCCTCATCCTTGACGAGTTTACCGCCTCTGTTCCCCCCGGCTCGATTATCGGGATCATTGGTCCGAACGGCGCGGGTAAAACGACTTTGCTAAAGATGATTACGGGTAAAGAAAAACAAGACAGCGGCGTTATCAAAATTGGCGAAACCGTAAAGATTGCCTACGCCGATCAATCCCGCACGCTCGATGCCGATAAAACTGTGTACGAAGAAATTTCCGGCGGCGCCGATTTCCTCGAACTCGGCAAACGCAAAATCAACGCGCGCGCTTATTGCGCTTCGTTTAATTTTCAAGGCTCGGACCAACAAAAGAAAATTGCCGTGCTTTCCGGCGGCGAGCGCAATCGCGTGCATTTAGCCAAAACCCTCACTGAATCCACCAACGTTTTACTGCTCGATGAGCCGACCAACGATTTGGATGTGAATACCCTCCGCGCCTTGGAAGAAGCCATCGAAGAGTTTGCAGGCGTGGTCATCGTCGTCAGCCACGACCGCTGGTTCCTGGATAGAATCTGCACGCACATCATTGCCTTTGAAGGCGATTCGGTTGCGAAGATGTATTTGGGCAACTGGTCTGACTACGAAGCGATGATGCTGGAAAAATTTGGCAAGGATCTCACTCCGCATCGGGTGAAGTATCGGCAGTTGAAGCGGTAGCGGATGAGATTGGAATTTATTCTAAAATCCCGTCAGAGTAAGGAGCAAAACCATGACCCAATTAGAGTTGGCTTTCGCTGAAATTCAGAAACTTTCTCCCGCTGAACAAAATGAATTTGTGACGTGGATTCTGGAAGAGTTGCATTCCGAAAAGCGCTGGGCAACCTTGTTCGCAAAATCCAGCGATATGTTAACGCAACTTGCGGACGAGGCTTTGGCGGAACATAAGACAAAGAAGACCCAGCCCCTCGACCCTGAAACATTATGATTTTGCGCATTACGGAAAAGTTTCGGAAAGCCTTTGCAGAATTGCCTGCCGACGTTCAAAATCAAGCGCGGCAGGCATATCGTTTATTTATCGAAAATCCCCATCACCCAGGCTTGCATTTCAAATCTGTTCATTCCTCGCGCCCAATATATTCGATTCGTGTCGGGCTCAATTATCGGGTAGTTGGTACGCGCGCTAGTGATGAAATCATCTGGTTTTGGATTGGCTCTCACGCAGAATACAATAAGCTGATCCGTATGTTCAAGAAATAGCAGAGTTGCAAGCCTCAATTCTGTGTTGCCTTTGTTTCGTACGACCGCTGGTTCCTCGACCGCATCTGCACGCGTTTGATTGTGTTTGAGGGAGATTCGGTTGCGAAGATGTATTTGGGCAACTGGTCTGACTACGAAGCGATGATGCTGGAAAAAATTGGCAAGGATATTACCCCGCATCGGGTGAAGTATTGGCAGTTGAAGCGGTAGCGTTGCAAGATTTATCTGACGAATTGCCCTCGTGCAACTAAAAAGACAGCCACCTTGAAAGTGGCTGTCTTTTCGCTACTCCATCCGATTCGCTTCAATCAATTTCAATAAATACTGATTGAACTGATCTGCGGCGTTTCCAAGCGCCATAAAAAATGCTTGATCAATATCTTCTATCACAGGCACAACCTGTTCGGCCAACTTGCGCCCTTGCGCCGTGAGCGCAAGCGCTTTCGCCCTTGTATCTGTTGGATGCGGATTACGAACTAGCAACCCCTTGCCTTCCAAAGTCCGCAAAACATTGGAGGCCATCATCGTATCCATCTTGGCGTAGGAAGCCAGTTCTGCTTGAGTCACAGGCCTAGCTCGATCTGCCAGCCATAACAAGGAGGCTAGCAAGACAAATTGAGCGTGGGTCAACTCAAATGGGCGCAGACTTGCGTTGAGCTTCCTCTGCCACAAACTGGAAACCTGCCACAAAGAAAACCCTGGGCTGTCTTCTGCGGCGTCTGCTTGAAACACAGGTTTAGGCATTCGCTTTCTCCTTCACCATGTTTCCCGCAATTAGGTCAAAATCCGCTTTAGGGATTTCAAAAAAACCGTATCGAAACGCAACCCCCCAACTTGACTTGTTTTTAATAAAAGTCAAGGTTGGAATTAAGGGCCGGATGGGCAACTCGTTACACGCTAAATATTTTACGTCCCGCCGATACGGAACAAAGCCTCCGCCCATGTCAAACGGATAGACCGCTTCGCCCACTACATCGGCAATGGCTGTAAAGGCCTGCAGTTTCTCGTTACCCTCAAAGGTTACTTTTGGCGAATAGTATAAAACTCGGTCATGGACATGCATCCGTTTGAGCGGAGCCGCCTTGCCATGATTCGCTTGCGCGACGCCCGCTTGCACGCCGCGTAAGATATGGTTTTTGGAGGCGACGATCATCCAGTAACGCTTCTCGCTCATTTTGATTCCTTTGCTGTACGGATCAAATTCCCAATCGTTTTCGGAAAGTCTCTGGCAGTTCCCTTGCCAATGATCTGGGCAAAGAAAAAGCCAAGAAACCCTGAGATCAGCAGGCGATGGGTAACATGCAGGCCAGCTTGTTCTTCGCGTAATTCATGAATAAACTCCAACTTCGCCAGCGGCAGTTGGGTCGTGCAGGAGAATTGTTTCAAGGGTTCACAATTTACGATGGTGGATGTAACGGCCAAGCCGCCTTTGGGTTTCAAGGCATAGCTGGCGCCTGTTTTGAATGCGCCCTTCAAGTGAGACCACTCCACGCTTTCGTCCCATACTTTCCAGTTTTCCACATCCGCCCAGGTTTTCCACAGCGCTTCTTTCGAAACATCGGTTACAACGGTATGTTCAGCAGACCACATAACTACGCTCCTTTATGATATATACGTATATTATATATGTGTATATAATATTGTCAAGTGGCGCTGTCTGCCTATGCTGATCGTTGCATCTACTACGGGTAACTTGGTTGCCAAAATACGTCTTGCGACTGCTCCGCTGACGAAACGATACTGCAAGAAAAGCCCGGCCAGGATTTAACCCTGTATCGGGTAAAATTTGACCTAGACGACCTTAAATATGATTGGTTAGATTCAAGCAGGAGGCGTTATGGCTATAAATATTCTGTTATTGATATTGATATTGTTGCGGGTGGTGATTGGCCTCCGCCTGTTTGCCCTGGCGCGCCAGAACAATTTGCCAAACTTAAATTGGCTGGGCCTCTATTTCATTTTGTTTGCCTTTGGCGCCATCTTCGCGCCAGTTCAGGGCAATCCGCTGGGTAACCTATCGGCCAGTCTGCTCCTGCTGACGGTGTTTGGGGTTCTGCTCACGCAGTCCATGTTGATTGTCTTCAATCATGGTACGTTTTATCAAGACAGGAATAGTCCAATCATGGAGTATTGGATTATCTTTGCCATCACGGGGGTTGCCACGCTTTATGGCGTGTTCATTTCAGAATCAAATTTCAACCAATCTCCCTGGGCGGCGGCTTACCTCCCGACGCAACTGCTGGTTTGGGGCTGGCATGCCTGGGCGGCGTATCAGGCGCTTCAGGAATTGAAACGGGAAATGGCGGTCGAGGACTGGATCAAATCACGCTACCGATTGATGATCTGGTACTCAGCGCTTGTGATGATTGGCGGCGTCGCGTCTATCATTCGCACACTCCTTGCAGGCGGCGTAACGACGAACCAACTTGGTTCATTCATGGGCCTGCTGACGCTGTTGATGCAAATTGCCAGCGTCGCTTTGCAATTTTTAGTATGGGTCATGCCTGAAAGTTTTCGTCAATGGCTGAACCGTGACCAAAAGGAACACGCGGCCGAGCGTCTTCACGAGCAGGCCCAGGCGGTACTTAACATTGTTGGCGACGCGATGGCGGAAGTCATGGGGATGTCTAAAATGCTGGCTCTTTTTTCCATCCGAAAAGTGATCGGTCTGCAAATTAACACCGAGGAAGCGGCGCAAGTGGAAGCGAAGGCGCTCAGTATGGATTTTAATCAATGGATGGAACTGCTTAATCACCCCGAACTATATAACCTGATTAAGAACTCAGGACCCAATGTCGTCCCTTCTGAAGTGATCAACCGGGCCAGGCAGGCGTTGATTGATAAGCAATCCTTCTTTACCATGAAGGCGACATAATTTAAGGCGCCTGTCTCTTTATTGATAAAAATGACAATCGGGACTGGCTGGCAGTTTACGAGCCTCGCTATTCCCTCTATGGAGATTTCTTATGGATCAACAACCCAAACCCGAATTACAAAATACGTTGATGCGCGCGGCTTTTAATACAGTTGAAGAAGGCATCATCAGCATTGATAGTCAGAACCAGATCCTGGTTACCAACCCGGAGATTGATAAAATCTTTGGGTACGCGCCGCTTGAACTGGTCGGAAAACACATTCATGTCATCATGCCTGAAAAATATCGGCACGAACACGATACAGGCATGGAGCGGTACTTGAATACCGGCGTGGCACATATTCTCGGCGTGCGCGTGGAGGTGGAAGGATTGCATAAAAACGGCAGGGTGTTTCCGATTGAACTCCGCATCTCGCCAACGACGGTTGCTGGGGCAAGGTATTTCACCGCCGCCATCCGCGATATTAGCGAACGAAAAGAAAATGAACAACGCATGGAGGATCAGAAGTCCCGCCTCGAAAAGCAAAATCAGCAATTGGCGCGTATCCATCATTTCATGTTGTTTACTTTGGACAATATGGAAAATTTGGTACAGCATTCCGCTGAGCCGGTGGAGCTACGTTCCTACATTGCCCAAGTCAAAGAACGCTTTGAAGAAGTTCAGAAGCTGAACAACTCTGGGTAATTCCCTTTGGTTGGTTGAGCGGAATATAAAACGCCGCCCAAAGCACAGCCACCGCACAAATGGCTGTGCTTTTTATATCCCGCCAGCCTTCGCTACTTTCCTGGGAACAAAACGATTCTTAATCGCGTCTTTTCTGCAATAAAGGAAAAAATCATGTCTGAAAAAATATTCACACCCGTTTTAACGTTTGCTTTTTTTGTGAGTCTGCTTGCCGCGTGTTCTAACCAGCCGACGGAGCCAGCCAGCAACCCGGCAGGCGGCACGCGCCCAGAGTTGATTGACCCTGCTCAACCCATCGAAGTCCAGACCGGCGATACGTTTCATGTCGTGATTGATTCAAACCCATCCACCGGCTATCACTGGGAAATTGTCGGCGACCTGAGCGGAGTCGAATTTGTCTCCACGGAATACACTGCGGACGAACCGGTCATACCTGGCTCTGGCGGCGTGGATGTATGGGTTTTCAAAGCCGTTTCTGCGGGACAAACGCAAATTACGCTGGGCTATTATCCGCCCGACCCAAACGCAACGGCGCCGGAGCGAACGGAGACCTATACCGTGATTGTTAAATAGCGAGAGACTGCGCTGAGATAGCTAAAAGATTTAGCCCCATAGGCTCTTAGCCTGTGGGGCGTTTTTTTCTGCAGGGTCGAAAATAAAATTTACAGCCCTTTGAGAATCTCGGCGCGCTTTTCCTGGTACTCAACTTCGCTGATCAGGTTCGAGTCGCGCATTTCCTTCAACTCTTTCATCCGATTCAACGTATCGAGCGACGCGCTGGCGCTCGTCCTGCGATTCTCGAATTCCAGATTGGCGCGATGAATTTGTTCGGACAGTTCGCTGGCTCGCTTCGCCGTGCCCAGCATGGCGTTTTGAATGGGCGATTCGCTCGAAGCGGCCCTGCTTCCCCAGATTCTCAGTCCCACATAGACGATGAGGAAGAGCAGGAATCCATAGATCGCTCCGGCATATAAACTCATGGGGAAAATGCCGAGTTCAGCTTTTTCTCCGCTGGCGCTATTCACGCAATACCACGTCAGCGTGGTGATTGTTTCGATGGGCGAGGGATTGTATTCTTGCGTTTCCAACTGCATTTCTCCGCGCGGGCAGACGAACGGCTTGGCGATGCGGTTCATGGAAGGAAAGAGCGCGCCGAACCCAATGGAAATGGCGGTAACGCCCATGAAAATACACCAGATGAAGAGCAGAAAAACGCCGATAGTTTTATTGTTCATGGAATCAACTCCTTGAAACAAAGTATATTCCTGTTTTCGTTTTTACCCATGCCCGAAAGGTCATAGCCTGTTTAAACTGAATCAAAAAGAGACAGCCGCCTTATTGCGGCTGTCTCTTTTTGGCATGAACTGTTTTTACGAAACGATGAAGAAATTGCCCGGCACGTGGAAGGAAAAGCCAACGTAGGTAATCACTGCGGCGGCGAAAGCGATCCAGATGAAAACTTGAGTGATGGGGCGGAACTCCACAGATTCCAGATCTTCGTCGAGGCAAAAGGCAAAGAATAAGCCAATCAGCGTCAGCGCCAGCGAATAGGCGAGTTCGGCCTTGCCGAGGCTCATTCCCAGCGCTTCGGGGATAAACCAAATGACGATGGCCATCCACGGAAAGGCGGCGGCGATTAACAGGCGCGAAGTCCAAAAGCCGGGTTTCAGTTCCTTGCGGCGCCAATAATATTCCACCGCGCTGATGATGAGGTAGGCGTAGAAATACATCTTCATGTGCGCGTACACCGATTCGATGCCTTCGCCGAGGATCGTCCCCAGCGGACTTCCGCCCAGCCACCCATAAATTTCATGAAAGACGACAAATAAAAGATAGCCTGCAAGCAGTTTCCACCAGATTAATTTTGATTTCATACCACCGTATCCTAAAGAAGAGTTTCTTCGATTATATCGCAGTTGGGTTTGGCGGTTTCTGGCGCAGTGTTTAACAAAGATAGCCGCTGGTAAAGGCGGCTACCTTTGTATTAAATCCAACCATGCTTTTCAAATCTTCCCTCACCCCGATTGGCGTGATTCTTGAGCGGGAGGCTTAGCTCTCTCCCGTTGGGAGAGGGCAGGGTGAGGGCTTTTTCCGGAACACGACGAGAGTCTATGGAATTATAGCAACTTGGATGATTGGTTACCGAAGGCCTTCCGCGAACTTGACTAAATCGTCGCGGGTCAGGTTCATTCCGTTGTAGACCAGTTGAAAGATCGTGGTCTCGTTCTTCCAGCGCAGTGTCTTGGCAAAGGGAATCGGATTCCAAACGGGACCATTGTCAGTCAATTCCCAAACGCCTTCCACATACTCGCCCGCCAGCCCGCCGATTTGTACAGCTTGAATGTCGGCGCTGTTGCCCGCCAGGTTACCACCCAGCATGTTGTCGCAGATTTGGGTGATGTCGCCGCAGGGTTGATAATCTTCCAGCGGTTGTTGCCAGAGCGAGAGTTCGGTAAACTCCGCGCTGGGGCCGAACGCCTGTGCCACGCTGTGATATTTTGCATCGTAAGACGCGCCGACAAAAATCATGTTCGTCGGTACATCCACTGGACTAAGCGCGTCGTAGCCTGCCAGCGCTTCCGCTTCTTGCACTGAATATTTAAACGGCGATTCGGATGAGGTTTGCGCGGGTGGAGTCATCTGCCAGTCTTGAAGCGGATAACGATCTTGATCGGCGCGGACGAAGAATTGGAAAAGGCTTTGCGCGAAGGCGCGTCCCTGTGGGGTGACAAAGGCCAGCGCCAGCATGGCGAGGATCGCCAGCGTTGCATAAGTAAGACGTGATTTGATTACGTTCATGGTTGCTCCTGTTGGTTTCTGTTTCTCAACAAGGCGGGCTTGCACGGTCTGCCAGAGATGAACTTCGGAAGCCGGAATTTCTTTTTCCAGTTCGGCTTGCAAAATGGCTTGGATGTTTTTCTTGTCCATGATTAATTCCTCTCGTAGGCGAGTAATTGGCTCAGGCGTTTGCGCGCGTCTCTTAGCCACCACTTGATGGAACTAAGCGGGCGCTCCAACTGTGCGGACATATCCGCCTCGCTCATGTCGAGGTAGTAGCGCATGACGACGACGGCGCGTTGTTCGGGCGGCAGGCTGTGAATGGCTTGCAAAATATGCTCGCGGATTTGCTTCGCTTCCAGCGTTGACTCAGGCTGGGGAGCCGAATCCGCCAACCGCGCGGCAAGAGCCGCAGTGTCTTCATCCACATCCTCCAGCGAGGTTTGGCGCTTCATCCGCTTGGCCAGTTTGAGCGCTTCGTTGATGACGATGCGAAAAAACCAGGGCGCAAAAGGGCGCGCTTCATCGAACTGTTGGATGCGCTCGGCAACTTTGATGAATGCCGTCTGTGCCGCATCTTCCGCCGAGGCGCGATCGTGCGTGATTAAATACGCGGCTTGCGTCGCCCTGGCCTGATAGCGCTCGACAAGAATTTCGAGACCGTTGAGTTTGCCTTGCTTGAGTTGTACGATTGCGTTTTGCTCTTCCATGCACGGACCTTTCGGGAGAATTCTCTACTAATCCTATCCGCTGGGCGGGGAAAAGGATAGTAATTTGAGCGCCTGCATCGTGTAAAATAGGCTGATAAATTGAAGCCTTTCAGGAGATATGACGTGGAATGGTTCCATAAGTATCGAGATAAAATCCTGTATGTAGGTGGGTATCTTGCGTTGGCCGTCCTTTTGGATTTGGCCAGCGGGGCATTTGTGCTTCAAACCGGGTTGGCCATTTGCTACCCTCCGGCGGGGTTATACATGGCGGCGATCCTCCTGCTGGGCTGGTGGGCCCTGCCGCTGGCTTTCCTCAACCCCGTTTTTTCGGTCCTCGTTACGCTTCATTCTCCAGATATTCCTTCAATTGCAGTGGTCGGCATTGGGCTGGCTTCCATGATTTCGCCCGCCATTGCGCTGGCCGGGCTGAGAAGGATTTTCCGCGGGTTTCGCTTTCAAACTGCGCGCGACGTGACCTTGTTTGCGCTGATTGTATTTTTGGCCGTCTTTGTGGAATGCCTGGCCGCCGCCGCTGTGTATGTGCTCACCGGGCTCGCTCCGCGCTCAGCGTTTGCCACTATTGCCACCGGCTGGTGGATTTCCAACGTCATTCCGTGTCTGACGTTAACGCCGGTGATCCTTTTGTGGGTTCAAGGAGGGATTAATTATGAATTACTGCGTAACAAGCGGATAGGATTTCAGACTGCGTTAATTTTACTCAGCATCCCGCTGACAATTTTCGTCTCGTTGTCCACACAAGGCGATACCTCCATCTCGCGCTTGTATGTGGCCCTCCTGCCCATTTTGTGGGCCGCTCTGGCGGGCGGTATGACCGGCGCGGCCTGGGCGTCTTTGGTCATGACCGTCAGCGTCTTGGTTTTAACGCCAAGTTTGCAAATCAGCCCGGAGATGATTATCGAAGCGCAGTTCTTTTTGCTCATGGCCACGCTGGCCGGGCTGTTAACCGGAAGCATTGTGACCGAACGCAGGCGCGCCGAATCTGCCTTGCGCGCAAGCGAAGAGAAATACCGCGCGATCTTTGAAAACGCCAACGACGGTATCTTTCAAAGCACGCCCGCCGGACGCTTCCTTAAGGTGAACCCGGCCATGGCGCGTATGTATGGCTACGAATCGCCACAGGCCATGGTGGAGCAGGTTACTGATATTGCCACGCAAATTTATGTCAACGTCGAAACGCGCGAAGACCTGCAACGTCGCCTGGCGCGCGAATCAAAAGTAATTGGCTTTGAAGTCTGCTTGCAACGGAAAGACGGCTCGCAGTTTTGGGGCTCGCTGGATATTCATTCGATTTTTGACGCGGAGGGAAATACGCTCTATTACGAAGGCGCGCTGACGGATGTGACCATCGCCAAGACCACTGCCGAAAACCTGCTGGAGCGCCAACACCTGATCGAAACGATTTTAGAAGCCGAGCCGGGCGCCGTTTATATTTACGACTTTCAGGAAAATAAAAACGTCTTCGTCAACAAGAACTGGCTCACGAACTACGGGTATTCCAAACAGGAAGTCCCGGAAATTCGCGATGATACGGAGCAATTGCTCAATATGGACGACCTGCCGCAGATTATGCAACACCGTCAACGCCTTGAAGCGGCATTGGACGATGAGGGAACGTTCACAGTGGATTATCGCATTCGCGGCAAAGATGGAAATTGGCGCTGGGTGCAAAGCCACGACACGGTTTTCACCCGCAACCCGGCGGGTCAGGTCACGCAAATTTTAGGCATCTTGCACGACATTACCGAAAGCAAACAACGCGAAGCGGAAGTTCAACGCTTGAATGAAGAATTGAAATTGCGCGTTCAGGAACTGGAAAATTCAAACGCCGAATTGACGCAGTTCACCTACACCGTTTCGCACGACCTCAAATCTCCGCTGGTTACCATCAACGGGTTTCTTGGTTATCTCGAACAAGACGCTTCATCCGGCAATCTGGAGCGATTAAAAGAAGACGCCCAGCGCATTCGCGAGGCCACCCTCAAAATGCACGCGCTCCTCACCGAACTGCTCGAACTCTCGCGCATCGGGCGGGTGATGAACGCGCCGGAGGAGATTCCCTTTGCGGATCTGGTCCGTAACGCGCTGGAGATGGTGCATGGGCAGTTGGAAGCGCGTCGCGTCACGGTTCAGATTGCATCCCCGCCCGGGACTCAGCCGGGCCTGCCCGTCGTCTACGGAGATCGTCAGCGCCTGATGGAAGTTTTGCAAAACTTGTTGGATAACGCCGCCAAATATATGGGCCATCAATCGAATCCGCAAATCGAAATCGGCTCGGCAGATGCCGGCGGAGGCGATGGGCAACAAACCTTCTTCGTCAAAGATAACGGCATGGGCATTGCGCCGGAATATTATGAGCGCGTCTTCGGCTTGTTTGATAAACTGGATGCGTCCTCCGAAGGCACCGGCGTGGGACTGGCCCTGGTGAAGCGCATTATTGAAGTGCATGGCGGCAAAATTTGGGTTGAAAGCGAATGGGGAACAGGCTCTACTTTTTATTTTACGTTACCGATAAAGTGACGACCTCCTGGCTTGAAGCGTACCGCGCACTACAGTAAGATACCGCTGGACGGAACGTACATAATTCTATTGGAAGAATATTGGTTGAAGAGATGGCATGATGAACGCTTCAGAGATCCACTTTTTGGAAATCTTCGATAAAAACCCGGTGGCGATGGTCGTGTCAGACACGGCGGGGCAGATTGTCTTTGCCAACCAGCAGGCGAATCGCCTGCTGGGGTATGCGGCGCAGGAATTGATCGGAGCGAGCATTGAGCAATTAACCCCGGAAGACGTGCGTCAAAAACATGAACGGAGTCGCGCTTCTTTTAATCAACAGCCTTTTGCGCGGCAAATGGCTGGGCGGGAGTTGAATGCGCGGCGTAAAGATGGTCAGGTCTTTGCGGCTGAAGTCGGGCTGATCCCGTTAACGGTGGAAGGGGAGGCCTTTGTTTTGGCTTCGATTGTGGATTTAACCGAACGCCATACCCTCGAGTTGGAGATTCGCCGCCGCGCCAACGAAGTGGATTTGCTTTACCGCCTCAGCCTGGCGCTTTCCAAAGGCGAAGATCTGTATCACACCTTGCGCGCCTTTGCCGACGAATTAAAGAAAGCGCTGACCATTGACGCTTTTCACATTGGGCTTTACAACCCGGAAACCGATATTTTTGCATATTCCCTTTTTCTAAATGCAGAAGAAGACCTCCAACCGCCTGCGCGAAAGCTCCACGAGAAGCCCGGCTTGGCCTTGGAAGTGATCTCCACTCAAAAAACGATTTACCTTGAAGATATTACCGACCCTCAAACGCGGCGCGACCATCACATCCTGGTGATCGTAGAAGCGCCGATTCGCTCCTACCTGGGCATTCCGCTGATTTCAGGCGAGCGCGTCATTGGCGTCATGTCCGTTCAGTCCATCTTGCCGCAAGCTTTTTCGCCAGATCAAATTCGTCTGTTGGAGACGATCGCCACACAGGTGGTCGTGGCCATCGAAAAATCCATTTTGCTTGAACAACTGCAACGGGAGTTGGCCGACCGTCGCCGCCTGATTGCCGAGTTGGAGACGAAAAACGCCGAGTTGGAGCGCTTTACCTACACGGTTTCGCACGACCTCAAATCTCCGCTGGTGACCATTAGCGGCTATCTCGGCTTTTTGGAACAATCTGCCGTGAGCGGCAACGTGGAACGCTTCAAAAAAGATAAACGGCGCATCGAAGACGCAGTGACCCGGATGCACACCATGCTTAACGAACTGCTCGAACTCTCCCGCGTTGGGCGCATTTTGAACGAACCGGAAACCCTTCCGTTTGAAGCGTTGGTTCGGGCGGCGGTGGAACTGGTGCGCGGCCGCCTGGACGACAAAAAAGCCATCCTCTACATCCACCCGGATTTCCCAACCGTCCACGGAGATCAGGCCCGGCTGGTTGAAGTTTTGCAAAACCTGCTGGATAACGCCGTCAAATACATGGGAACGCAAACGCGCCCGCGCATTGAAGTTGGCCATCAAAATATGCCGGAAGGAGAACCCCTCTTCTTTGTCCGCGACAACGGCATGGGCGTGGCCTCCGAACATCACGAGCGCATCTTTGGGCTGTTCAACAAATTGGATTCGTCCACGGAAGGCACCGGCATTGGGCTGGCGCTCGTCAAAAGAATTATCGAATTACACGGCGGACGGATTTGGGTGGAAAGCGAAGTCGGGCAAGGCTCCACCTTTTATTTCACCCTGCCCGGCGTGTAGGGTGAAATAAAAAATCGCTAGCCACCTGACAGTTTCAAAATTTGGACGCAGACGAGCGCTGATGGACGCGGAAAAAAAAACGCCTTTTTAATCAAAATGCTGAAAGTATCCGCGTTTTCCGCGTAAATCCGCGTCCCAAAAGAAAAGTGTCAGGTAGCTAGAAAAATCAAAACTTCTCAAAATTGTCGCCTTCCCGCAATGGAGCGGTGAAAGCCAGGCAACGCTTCAAGGTTATAATCTCCAAAGAGCCTGGGAGCTTTTGCCTGTATGGATTTTGCTAACGAGTCACAACCGCCATTGGATTTGGAATCCGAAAACCGCCCGTCGGAGGCGCCCAAACCTGTCAGCCGGGTTGGGGCGTTTTTTCAGCGCCTGAAACAACGCGACCTGGCCTTCTGGCTCTTCCTCCTTGCGCTGGGGCTCTATTTGGCGACCCGCCTCATTGGGCTAACCCACTTCCCCATTTATTTCTTTACCGACGAAGCCATTCAAACCCAATCCATGGCGGATTTGATCGCCAACCACTACAAAGACATTCAGGACGTTTTATTTCCATCCTATTTTCGAAATGGAGAGTACGCCAATTTAAGTTTAAGCGTTTACCTCCAGTGGCTACCCCTGCTGATCTTTGGAAAATCAGCCCTGGTCACGCGCGGAACTTCCGTCCTCATCACATGCATCGCCGCGCTCTCGGTTGGCCTTATCCTGCGCGACATTTTTCAAAACAAATATTGGTGGGCCGGAACGCTCTTCCTCTCCATCACCCCGGCCTGGTTTTTGCATTCGCGCACTGCGTTTGAAACTGCGGAATTTACCGCCTTTTACGCGGGGACTTTATATTTTTATCTGCTCTATCGTTACAAATCTCCAAAATATATTTACCTAACCTTCGTGTTTGCGGCGTTTGCCTTTTATTCATACAACCCCGGCCAGTTAATCGTTCCAATCACCGCGCTGGCCTTTCTGATCTCAGACTGGCGTTACCATTGGGAAAATAGAAATACGACCCTCAAAGGACTGCCCATTTTGCTCGTCATGGTCATCCCGTATCTGCGTTACCGCATGGAATACCCGGGCGCGGCCTATGCCCACCTGCATATCATTGGCTCCTATCTGGTGGAGCCAATCAGCCTGCTTGAAAAAATTCAAAGATATTTCTCCGAATATGGCTTTGGACTCAGCCCTGAATATTGGTACACGCCCAACAACCGCGACCTGCCCCGTCACCTGATGAAAAACTACGGGCAAATCTTAATCGCCACCCTGCCCTTTACAATTTTAGGGTTGGCCAAAATCCTTGCCAACCTGCGCGAGTCGTCCAATCGTAACCTCCTGCTCACGCTCCTGATCATGCCCGTGTCCAGCGCGCTCATCGCCATCAGCATTACCCGCGTATTGGCATTCGTCGTCCCGGCGGCCATTCTCACTGCCATCGGCGCGGAAAGGTTTTTAAACTGGATTCAAAACCCCTGGCCATCGGCGTCCGCTGAAAACGAAAAACCAACCTTCAGTGGCAAGCGCATAATCTTCAGCCTGCTAATTTTAGGGCTTGGCGGTTTTGCCGCTTTTCTGGCCAAACAGCCCGTCAACCAAATCTCTCTGCTGGCGCTGATTTTCATTCTACTCGTGCAGAACTGGGCAGATTTTTGGAGCTATTTTCTAAATCGGAAAAACGCCTCAAACCGCCCCCGAACAGGATTCATCTCCCAAACCGTTCTCGCGCTGACGCTTTTCGCTTCCCTCGCCGGCGTAAATAGCTACCTGCTCTACGACGCGCTCAAGAACGGCCCGCTCTGGTATCAAGATTATGGCATGGGCGGCCTGCAATATGGCGCGTTTCAAATCTTCGACGCGATTAAAGACTATCAACGCAAACACCCCACAGCGCAGATCATCTTCTCGCCCAATTGGGCCAACGGCACAAACATTGTGGCTCAATTCTTTTATAAAGATCTCCCGCCGTTTGAAATCGCCAGCGTGGCCGGTCACATTACCGCAAAACTCCCGCTCGATGAAAACACCGTGTTTGTCATGATCCCCGAAGAATACGCGGCCGCGGCCGAAGAACCCAAGTTTAGCGACGTGCATGTCGAAAAAATCGTCTCCTATCCCAATGGCTTGCCAGGCTTTTATTTTGTGCGCCTCAAATATTCTCCACAGGCAGACGAACTCTTTGCCGCCGAAAAAGCCTTCCGTGCGGCCCTGCGCGAATCTTTCGTGAAGATTGACGGGCAAGCCGTCAAGGTGCGGCATTCGTATCTCGATGCGGGCGACCAGGAAGAGGCGCAGTCCGAAGCGATTAAACTCCTCTTCGACGGAGACGAACTCTCGCTGGCGAAAACCTACGAAGCCAATCCCTTCGTCGTCGAATTGACCTTTCCAACCCCGCGCACGGTCAATGGCTTTTCCATCGTGATTGGCTCGGCGCAGGCGCAAATTACCCTGAAATGCTATGCGGATGAAAATAGCCAGCCGGTGATTTATACGTTTACCGGGCAGGGTTCGATCCAACAACCGAAACTGTCCTTTGACCTTCCGACAGCCACGACCGTCAAAAAACTTACCATTGAAATGTTTGACCCCAAGACTCCCTCGCCCACCAAAGTCCATATTTGGGAAATTAAACTTCGTTAATCTCTGGCGAGGCAGTACAATTATCAGTTGAACTAAGAGACGCGCCAGCTTTTTCGTAAAACCTGTTTGCGTAGCGCCAAACGGGAAGCGACCCCACCCCCCAAAGGATGCGAAGAATGGATTTTGACTTTGAGTCAAAGAAAGCCAATTTCTTTGTAACGATTATTTTTCAGGGCGATTTTCAACAAGCCGCCAGGTTGTTTAATCGGGCGCTCTGGATTGTCGTTGTGGGGTTGGGGCTGGCTCTTCTGGTCGCCGAGTTGAACGGGAATCACAATATTCTTTGGATCCTCCTGGCTGGTTTGGGCGCGTTAAGTATTCCCTTCTATTTGACTCGCAAGCAGGAATTTGATCAGACCGCAGTTACGCTTTCAGTCATCCTGATTACAGTCATCACATTAATCGCCACCTTCACTTCCGGCATTCATCACATCGCCATCGTGGTCTTTCCCGCGCTGATCGTCACCGCCGGGCTGACCGCGCGGAAAAGAAGCCTGACGTTGATTTTGTTGTACAACCTGCTCTGTGTGGGCTGGCTGACCTTTGGGGAAATGTCTCGCTGGTACGTTCCAGCCGCGCCGCAGGGCAGTTCCCTCAGCGAATTTATTGCAGTCGGCTTGATCTGTATTCTCACGGCTGTCCTCACGCGCCAGATCGCCGAAGCGCTGTATAAAAACTATGGCTTGTTACAAAAGGAATTGCAGGAGCGCAGGCTGGCGGAAGAAAACTACCGGAGCATTTTTGAAAATTCGATTGACGGCATTTTTCAAAGCACGCCGCAGGGGAAAATCCTTAAAGCCAACCCCGCCTTAGCCGCCATGCACGGATACGATTCGCCTGAAGACATGATTCAAAGCGTCTCCGACATTGCCACACAGGTTTACGTCAGCGCGGAACGCAGGGCCTTCCTCAAAAAAGAACTGCTCGCCGGAAAGACGATTAAAGATTTTGAAATTTTGAAATACCGCAAAGACGGCTCCACCTTCTGGACTTCAGTCAACGCCAAGGCAATTGAAAATCGCGACGGTCAAATCCTTTATTTCATTGGTACGGAAGAAGACATTACGCCGCGCAAAAACGCCGAAGAAAGAAGGACTTATCTACAAGCTCTCTTCTCCCAATCTCTGAACGGCTTCTTCTTTAGCATGTTTGACCAGCCGGTGGAGTGGAACGATGCCGTAGACAAGGACGCGCTCCTTGACCATATTTACAAGACCCAGCGCTTTACGGATGTTAATGACGCCTTGCTAAAGCAATATGGGCTGACGCGCGAAAAGTTCCTCAGCCTGACGCCGAACTACTTTTTTAGGCACGATCCCGAACAGGGCCGCAGGTTAAGCCATATGGTCTTTGACGGCGGAAAAACCCATATCGAAACCGAAGAACGCCGCGAAGACGGTTCGCAAATTTGGGTGGAAGGCGATTACGCCTGCTTATATGACGATCAAGGACGGATTGTGGGCTTCTTCGGCATCCAACGGGAAATCACCGACCGCAAACGCGTCCAAAATGCGCTTCAGCGCTCCGAAAAACGGTTTCGGAGTATTTTTCAGGCCAGCCCAATTGCCATCTTCATCGCCACGCTGACCGAAGGCCGCCTGCTGGACGCCAACCAGGCCTATTGGAATATGACCGGTTATTCCGCCGAAATGACGCTTGGCAAAACGGTGGAAGAAATCAAATTTAGGCTGAAGCCGCTGGATCGCCCCAAATTTATTGAAACCTTAAAACAGAAGCAATCCCTGAGCAATGTAGATGAGATGCTCCTCTATTATCCAGACGGCAGATACAAGCCGGTCATTGCCTTTTATGAATTGATTCAAATCGAAGACCAGGATTGCGTCCTTGCCATGTTTTATGACGTTAGCGCGCAAAAGAAGTTGGAGGCCGATCGCGAGGAATTGATTCGCCAGTTGGAAATCCAAAATCAAGAATCTGAAACCCTGCGTAAGACGCTGGCTACTTTAGTGGAAACCTTTGAGTTTAATGAAATTATCGAACGCACGCTCGATGAGATTCAGAAGGTCATCCCCTACGATAGCGCTTCGGTTTGGACTATTGAAAAAAACGCGCAGAAGTTAATCGCCTATCGCAACCTGCCCGCCGAACATGTGGCCAGCCATCCCGAATGGCCCAACGACGAAAGCAACTCCGCCTTTTTAATTATTAACGGCCAAGCTTCCTATCGTTTGGAGAACGACGTGCAAGCCAGTTTGACGGATTTCAGCGAATATCCAGATAACTTGATTAACTCCTGGCTGGCGATTCCCTTAAAAACGCGCGGAAGGATTCTGGGCTTAATTGCGCTGGATGGCTACGCTAAAAACCAATTTACCCAACATCATGCCGAACTGGCGATGGATTTTGCCAATCAGGTGGCGGTGGCGCTGGAGAACGCGCACCTCTTCGCCGAACTACAAGCCGAACTGACCGCTCGCCAGGAATTAATCGCCGAATTGGAACTCAAAAATTCGGAGCTTGAACGCTTTACCTATACCGTCTCGCATGACCTCAAATCTCCGCTGGTGACGATTAATGGTTTTCTCGGCTATCTGGAGGCCGACCTGGCCAGCGGAAAAATTGAACGGGTCAAACAAGACCGGACGCGCATTCAAGACGCTGTGAATAAAATGCACCAACTCCTCAACGACCTGCTGGAGTTATCCCGCGTTGGGCGGATGATGAACCCGCCTGAAGAACTGGCCTTTGAAGATTTAATTTCCGAAGCGCAGAAGGCCGTCCACGGGCAATTGTCAGCGGGACGCATTACGGTGCAAACTCAACCTGGCCTGCCAGCCATTTATGGAGATCGGCAAAGGCTGATTGAAGTCCTCCAAAACCTGCTGGATAACGCCTCCAAATTTATGGGAGCGCAACCCAACCCGCACATTGAAATTGGGCGGGCGGGTGAGGAAAACGGAATGCCGATCTTCTTCGTCCGCGATAACGGCATGGGCGTCGCCAAGCCCTATCACGAACAAATCTTCGGCTTGTTCAATAAATTAAACCCGAACGATGGCGGCACAGGGATTGGGCTGGCCCTCGTCAAACGCATTATCGAAGTTCACGGCGGGCGCATCTGGGTGGAAAGCTCCCTCGGGCAGGGCGCGACCTTCTTCTTTACCCTGCCAACGGTGGGGTCGTAACCATGCTCCGGGAGCGGCTTAAAAAGTTTATTGTTGCGCAATCGGTATGGAAACTTACCCTGCTTTCCATCCTGAGCGCCACGCTGATTTCCAACGCTGTCGTTTGTGTTTTTAGCGTCTGGCGTTGGCAGGTCATCATCCCGGAATTGATTGGACTGAGTACCTTTGTTTCCATTCTGACTCCCCTGCTCATTATGCCGCCCATCCTGCGGACCTTTCGCAAACTGACCCGCCTCGAAGAGCGGACGCGCCTGCAAACTGAACAAATCGAACTCCTCAAGTCCCAACAAAAGAACGAACTCGCCGCGCAAAAACAGGCGGATGAAATCGCTTTACTGCACCGCCTCGGGGTGGCGATTGCTTCCGGCCGCAACCTCTACGAGGCTTTGGCCGCCCTGCACGACGAAATTAACCGCACCCTCAAAGCGGATGTTTTCTATGTGGGCATTTACGATTGGGAAACAGACGTCATCCATTACCCCATCTCTTTCAATGATAATCAACCGTTTTTAATTACCAAGCGGAAGTTGAAAGAAACGCCCGGCTTCTCCGGCGAGGTGATTCTCGGCGGCAAGACCGTGTACCTTAAAGATATTACCCTGGAAGACCAGCGGACAAAATACGTTCCCATCGCCAACACCTATCGGGAAGACCTCCACTCATTTTTGGGCGTCCCGCTCGTCGTCAGCGGAAAGGTGTTTGGCGTGCTTTCGGTGCAAAGCAAGGAAGTGGACGCGTATTCGGCGGAGCAAATTCGCCTGTTGGAAAGTTTTACAGCCCAGGCCGCCATTGGCATTGAAAGAGCCGCGCTTTTCGACCAGTTTCAAAAAGAATCAAATGAGCGCAATCGCGTTGAAAAAGGCCTGTTTGAACAGGAGGCTTTATTACAGGCGGTCACGTTTACCGCCGAAAAATTGATCAATGCAGTGGATTGGCGCGCGCATATTGATTCGATTTTGGAGCGCTTCGGCGCAACGCTCCATGCCACGCATGTGTATCTGTTTGAGCGGCACATATTGCCAAACGGGCAAATGGGCAGTTCCATGCGCTACGAATGGACGGCCGCAGGCTACCCTCCGGAATTATTCAGGTTTCAAAATGTCCCACCGGTGGCCAGCGGCTTTGGCGAATATTACAACTTGATGCAAATGAACGAGGCCTTTACGGGCAACGCTTTTACATTCCGCGAGGCGGAAAAAAAACATTTCTCCGCCTTGGGGATTAAATCAGTCCTGGAGGTTCCGGTCTTTGTGCACAACGGCTGGTGGGGCACGCTTGGGTTGGACGATTTTGTACAGGCAAGGGTCTGGGGCAACGCAGAAATAGACGCAGTTAAAATTGCGGGAGGGATTCTTGGCGCCAGCATTCAGCGTCAGGAAATTGACTCAGCCGTTCGCGAGTCCGAACGTAAATATCGCCGCGCCATTGAAGCGGCCGGGGCCGTTCCTTATTATCATGAATACGGCGTTGAACGCCTGCAATTTATGGGCATGGGCATTGAAACCATTACCGGATATTCCGCCGAAGAAATGGACTTGGCCCGCTGGAATAGTATTGTCAAAGAAGCGCGCATGCTTGGCGATTTGGAAGCCTATTCCGAAAAGGACGCGACTCAACTGGTCTGGCAGGGTCAGGTCAAAACCTGGCAATGCGATTATCGCATCGTCGCCCGCGACGGCCAAAGCCGCTGGGTGAGCGATAGCGCAGTGGAACTATTTAACGAAAACGGCCGCCCCTACGCTTCTATTGGCATCATGCAGGATATTACCGAAAGGCGCGAGGTGGAAGCCAACCTGCGCCACCGCGAGGCCGTTCTATCTGTAATTGCCTTTTCGGCGGAGGAATTTTTACAGAATCAAAACTGGCGGGATGCAATCGCCTCGGTCCTTGAACAACTGGGCAGGGTCTTCAACCTTTCGCACGCCTATCTCTTTGAAAATCACCTCACGCCGCAGGGCGTTTTTGTGAATTCGCTTCGGTATGAATGGACGGCCCCCGGGCAAACGCCAGATTTGGATAATCCGGTTTATCAAAACGTGCCGTTAGACGACTCCACGCCTGAAAATTACCTCCACGCCAGAGAGTATTTCATTGGGCATTCATCGCAGATCATCGAGATCAGCGAACGCGACCGAGCCAATGGCATTCAAGCTCTGCTGGAAACGCGCATCATGGTGGATGGCCAATATTGGGGCGCATTGGGTTTTGATGAAAAAAACCACGCGCGCGAATGGCAGACGCTGGAAGTGGAAGTCCTACAAATTGCGGCGAACATCCTCGGCGCGGCCATCAAGCGCCAAAAGGATAAAGAGACCCTGCAACAAGAACTGGATCAACGCACGGCGCTCATCGCCGAATTGGAGATGAAGAACCGCGAACTGAACGATTTCACCTATACGGTCTCGCATGACTTGAAATCTCCCCTTGTGACCATCAACGGGTTTCTCGGCTATCTAAAACAGGATATTCAATCCAAAGAACCGGAGCGTATCGAAAGCGACCTGCAGAGGATTCAAAACGCGGTCTTGAAAATGCAACAACTCCTCAACGAACTGCTGGAACTTTCGCGGGTGGGGCGGATGATTAACGCGCCAGAGACCGCCCCCTTTGAGAAGTTGGCGCGCGAAGCGTTGGAATTGACGCATGGGCAACTCGCCGCGAAAAAAATCACGGTTCACATCCAGCCGAACCTGCCAGCCATTCATGGAGATAAACCGCGGCTGATTGAGGCCCTGCAAAACCTGATTGACAACGCCGCCAAATATATGGGCAATCAGCCCAACCCACAAATTGAGATTGGCGCCAAAACGGAGGAAACCGGCGAAATGATTTTCTTCGTCCGCGATAACGGGCTGGGCATTGAGCCGCAATATCACGAACGCATCTTTGGCCTGTTCAATAAGCTGGATGCGAAAAGCGAAGGCACGGGCATTGGGCTGGCTTTGGTGAAGAAAATTGTCGAAATCCACGGCGGGCGCATTTGGGTGGAAAGCGAGCCCGGACAGGGATCAACGTTCTACTTCACGGTGAAATAATTTATCGCTCTTAAGTACCAATTTCCTTCAATCGGCGGGCGGCTTCGTATCAGAACTTCAAATTTGCGGTTACATTAATTTGAAGAGAAAACCGCCATAAAAACTTAAGGAGGAAAGATGTTACGCCGCGCCCTGCAAACCGGGTTGATTTTGATTTTCCTGACGGCCTGCAATTCTGCCACGCCGCCTCCGCCCACATCCACGCTGACGCTTGCGCCGACTGCCACACAGCCCCCCACCCCCACCGTTACGCCGCTTCCCACCGCCACGCCACTCATCCTCAATTTGAAAATCCTCCAGCCTGTGGTTAATTGCCGCTCTGGCCCTGGCGTGGTCTTTGAGTTGATCAATGAACTAAAAGAAGGTCAAGTGGTCCGCGCAGTGGGTAGAGATGTAAATTCCGACTGGTGGTACATTCAAGACCCAGGCAGGCCCAACGGCTTTTGCTGGGTGGCGGCCAGCGTTAGCCAGGCGGAGGGAGAGACCAGCCGACTGCCCATTCGGCAGGCTCCCGGAACGCGCCTCCTCAGCCTAACCCTCAGCGTGGAGCCGCAATACATGGAGGTCAATTGCTATCAATTTCCGCAAACCTTTTTCTTCAAAGCCGAAGTCGCCGCCGACGGGCCGTTGATCGCGCAATGGCAATGGGAAGCCCGCGACGACGGGATCATCGAAACCGGTTCGCTGGCCTTTGAGCAAGCCGGAACAAAAATTTTGAACCAATATTTTCAAGTTAACGCGGCAGGCGATTATTGGGTGCAGTTAAACTTCCTAAGCCCCACCCCCTTGAACGAACGCATTAATTTCCAGGTGCGCTGTTCATAAAGCCCCCTCCAACTTGAGGAGCCAGGCTTTCGTGGGCAGGCCAGTTCCGCCGCCATAGCCATGCAGTTTGCCATCTGTGCCCAGCACACGGTGACAGGGAATCACCAGCGGCATGGGGTTGGTGGCGTTGGCCCGCCCCACGGCGCGCGGCGCATGTGGATGTCCAATGGCAATGGCAATCTCCTGATAGGTGCGCGTCTCGCCATACGGAATTTTGTATACCGCGCGCAGAGCCTTTTGTTGAAACGGCGTAAGCGCGGCCCACTCAATTGGCAAATCAAATGGACGGCGTTTCCCCTGCAGGTATTCGCGCACGGCCTGCGCGTACGGTTTAACTTTGAATTGATTAACCTCAACGGGACGTTTTAACTTGAGCAGGAAGGCGTCCAGCTCGGGCTGGGCGGTGGCCCATTCGATGGCCAGCAGGCCCAAGTCGGAGGCCGCGAAGCGTAAATCTCCCAGCGGCGTATGATTTAACTCGCCCAGATAAATTTTTTGAGTTGTGGAAGTCTGCATCTTCATCTCCAGCCCAATTTTATTTGCAATCCTGTTAGTTGTCGAACAATCGTAGGGGAAGCGTAGGTTTAGCGTCAAGTAGAATTCCGACAAACATGATAAATTTACGGGCGTAAGGTGATTTCTCTTCTCCTCCTTTCAAGAGAGAACCGCGGTCGGCGTCCGCGGTTCTCGCAATTTAACGGGGCAATCTGGGTATAATCCTTGCATCTTACCAAGCGAGGAACTCATGGCAATTCAAGTCACCATCATCGGTCTCGGACAAATCGGCGCATCCATTGGGTTGGCGCTTTCCAAACATACTGACCGTTTATTGCGCGTGGGTCACGATAAAGAATATAGCGTGGAGCGTGAAGCCCTCAAACGCGGCGCGCTCGACCAAGCCGAACACAACCTGCCCAACGCCGTCAAAGACGCAAAGGTCATCGTGCTGGCTTTGCCGGTTACGGAAATCCGCGAGACGCTCAACTACATTGCCCAGGATTTACAGGATGGCGTGGTCATTTTAGATACCGCGCCGGTGAAAAGCGCAGTAGCCCAATGGGCCAAAGAGCTTTTGCCCGAACACGCCTATTATGTGGGACTGGCCCCAGCCGTGGGCGCAGATTTTTTGGAAGATAAAAAAACCGGGCTGGACTCAGCCAAGCCTGATCTTTTCAAAAACAGCATTTTCCTCGTTTCGGCGCCTTCTGGCTGTCCCGCCGAAGCGGTGGAACTGGCCTCCACCTTCGTTCAATTTTTGGGCGCGACGCCCCTGCTTACGGATTTGCTCGAATCCGACGGGTTGATGGCTTCGGCGCACCTTTTACCGCAATTGGTTTCCACGGCCCTGCTCAACGCCACAATCAACCAGCCGGGCTGGAAGGACGTGCGTAAAATGGCGGGCGGCGCGTATCATTCCGCCGCCTCCGCCGTGGAGTTTGAAAGCGCCGAAGCCTTGAAAACGTTGGCTTTGCACAACAAAGCCAACGCGCTTCACGCGATTGACCGGATGTTGGCGGCCTTGCAGGATTTGCGCGCAGACCTTGAAAATGAAGACGCAGAAGCGCTTCAAACGCGGATTGCCGCCGCCTACGAAGGCCGCGAGAACTGGCTGAACGAAAGGATTTCCGCCAATTGGGTGGAACTGCAAAAATCCCCCGCCGATTATCCCTCCCTGAGCGAAAGGCTCTTTGGTTCGATTACGGGTCGAAAAGTCAAAAAGAAGTGATTGGGTCATGCCCTGCTTTTGCTACATCCTTGAATGCGCGGATGGAACCTATTACACCGGCTGGACGACCGACCCGGATCGAAGAGTTAAACAACATAATGCGGGAAAGGGGGCGCGATACACCAAAACCCGCCGACCGGTGAAGTTGGTGTACCTGGAACCCCAGCCGGATAAAATTACGGCCTTAAAAAGAGAAAGAGCCATTAAGGCTCTTCGTCGAAAACAAAAGATGATTTTAGTTGAGGCGGGATTGGTAAACGGCTGAGAACCAGTTTGCTTAGCGCGAGTCGTTTTTGAAACGTTTGATCCGATTTTGTATATCAGACATAATGCCTTTAATTTCTTCAAAATCAGTTTCGTTTACATATTTTGAAATTTCATCCAGTAAAGCGGTTGTATCTGGCTGATAATAATGAAGCAAGGTAGCGATGTCATTTTCATAAATGCCAACTCTGGCAAAGTTGTCCTGCCGATACAAAGAGGGGAGCGCGTATAGTTTGAGAAGCGCCAAACCTTCCACAGTCGCCAGCGGGATGTTTTGATCCAGAAACTTTTGAACTTGTGAATATTCTTTGTGAACTTTCTTGAAAAGCGGGTTTTGCGTCAGTAAAACGTCAATTTGTAATGCGCCATAATTTGCGCGGACGAAATACATCTCCTGGCTGGTAATTTTGAGTTCGGGCAGTTTATCCAAAGACGAAACCGCCATGAGTAAATCCAAGTCCTGGGTATTTCGACCCTCAACATAGTGAAGCATGGCGATGCCCCCAACCAGAACATAATCAACTTTGCGTTCTTCTAAAACTGTGAAAAAATCCCGGGTAGACTGAATTAAAGAGTCAGAATTCATCGCGCCACCTTGCCAGTTTTTGACGTTAAATGCAACAGCGTTACGAATTACATTGCCAATCTGAACGCTACTATGAATGGTCATTACATGACATCCTCTAACAAGTGTAGCATAAAACGGGAGAGCCCCTTGCTATAACCGCTTCTATTCTGTAAACAAGGGCAAATGCCCCAGCGAGACGATCTGTAACCATTGCGCGCGGTCGCCTTCGGTGAGGATCGCCGCTTCGCCGGCCACCTCCGCCCCGGCTTTGTCCAACACCAGTCGCATCCCCTGAAGCGTCGAACCCGTGCTAATCACATCATCCACAATCAGCACGCGCTGGCCCTGAACCAATCCCCGATCTTTTTCATCTAAAATTAAAACCTGCGGTTGCCCGGTGGTGATGGATAACGTCTCCGCTTTGAGGGCATCGCCCATGTAGGGCTTGTACATCTTTCGCAAAACCACATACGGCTTGTGCGTTTCCACTGAAAGCGCGTGCGCCAAAGGGATGGACTTCGCTTCGGCGGTGACGATTAGATCATACTTCAAGGCGGCGAGTTTTTCGGCAAGAGCCTTGGCCGCGGCTTGAATTAATTCGGTATCGCCGAGGATGTTCAAGATGGCAATCTTCAAGCCTGGCTTAACTTCAAACAGGCGCAGTTCGCGTTTAATTCCGGCGATTTCAATAGCGTAAAAATTGTCAGACATAAAGACTCCTTGAATGAAAATTGCGTTGGCGAGTTTATCATAACTCCATCTTTCAGGTGATAAAATGCACGAGAAAAATGGATGAACCCAACCGGGTTGGAGGCGTAATGAATGCACTGCAGGCACGGATATTAAAAGAGGGGAAAAATCTCGGCGAGGGCATCCTCAAGGTGGATAGCTTTGTGAACCATCAGGTGGACCCGACATTGATGAATGAATGCGGTCAACTTTTTGCGCGGCTCTTTGCGGAAGTTGGCGCCACCAAAATTTTAACCGCGGAAATTTCGGGCATTGCGCCCGCGCTGACCACCGGCATTCACCTGGGCTTACCGGTGGTCTATGCCCGCAAAAGCAAGCCCATCACCATGCCGGATCAGGTGTACCTGACGCTCGCGCCTTCGCATACCAAAGGCCGCATGGTGGAGTTAATCGTCTCGCCTGAGTATCTTTCCAATGGCGAAAAGATTTTGATCATTGACGACTTTCTCGCCAGCGGCCAAACCATTTTGGGGTTGGTGCGGCTTGCGGAAGCCTCCGGCGCAAAAGTGGTGGGCATTGGCGCGCTGATCGAAAAGACGTTTGAAGGCGGGCGCGATTTATTGAAAGCGGTGAACGTGCCCATTGAATCCATCGCCCGCATTAAATCCATGGACGCTGGAACCATCGAATTTGTTGATTAACTTGTTGACTGAGGGAGCTTCATGCTAGATTCAATCGCCATTCTGGATTTCGGCTCGCAATACGCGCAGATTATTGCGCGCCGCATTCGTGAAGTTAACCTGTACTGCGAGTTGTTCCCGTGGGATGCGCCGCAGGAAAAGATTTTAGCCATTCAACCCAAAGGTTTCATCCTTTCTGGCGGGCCGAAATCTGTTTATGAAGAAAATGCGCCGTACATTCAAAAGTTTATTTTAGAATCGGGCCTGCCGATTCTGGGAATCTGTTATGGAATGCAGGCCCTGACTCATGCGCTGGGCGGGAAGGTCAACCCCTCCAACGAAAGGGAGTTTGGTTTCGCGGAAATTGAGTCGCTGACGGCCACGCCTTTGCTTGCCGCGCTTGCGCAGGTGTGGATGTCGCACGGCGATAAAATTACGCAACTGCCAGCGGGGTTCATCCCGCTGGCCAAAAGCGAGAACAGTCCCTATGCCGCAATGGGAAATTTAGAGAAGCGTTATTTCGGCGTGCAATTTCACCCCGAAGTGAATCATACGCCCAATGGAATCCAATTGCTCAAACATTTTGCCGTCGAGATTTGCGGCGCCAAACCAGAATGGACGTCCGCTTCGATTATTGATGAAAGCGTCAAAAGGATTCAGGAACAAGTTGGCAAACAACGAGTCTTGGCGGCGGTTTCGGGCGGCGTGGATTCTTCCGTTGCGGCGGCGTTGGTACACAAGGCAATTGGCGATCAACTCGTGTGCGTGTTTGTGGATACGGGTTTGCTCAGGCATAACGAAGGCGCGGATGTGGCCGCGGCCTTTCGCAACGGACTCGGCGCGGAATTAATCACCGTGGACGCCAGCGCCGATTTCCTCGGCGCGCTCCAAGGGGTGGTTGATCCTGAACAAAAGCGAAAAATCGTCGGGGAGAGATTTATCCGCACGTTTGAAGAGCAAGCCAAGCAGGTGGGCCTGCCAAAGTTTTTGGTGCAGGGAACGATTTATCCCGACGTGGTGGAATCTTCCGCGCCCGACCGGAACAAGGCGGATAAGATCAAAACGCATCACAACGTGGGCGGGCTTCCCAAAGATATGAAGTTTGAACTTGTTGAGCCGTTGCGCTACTTGTTCAAAGATGAAGTGCGCTTGGTGGGCGAAGCGCTTGGGTTGAGTGAAAATTTGGTTTGGCGGCAACCGTTTCCAGGTCCGGGGTTGACCGTGCGCTGTCTTGGGGAGTGTACGCCGGAGCGCGTCGCCCGTTTGCGCGCGGCGGATAAAATCCTTTTGGAAGAACTCGCCAAAGAAGGGCTGATTGGCAAAGGCGCAAAAACTTCGCAAGCGTTTATGGTTTTATTGCCGGTAAAGTCGGTGGGCGTGATGGGCGACTACCGAACGTATCAGGAAGCGGCGGTGATTCGCGCCGTGCTGACGGATGATTTTATGACGGCGGATTGGGCGCGCCTGCCGTATGATGTGTTGGCGAAAGTTTCCAGCCGCGTGGTGAATGAAGTGGATGGCATTAACCGCGTGGCCTATGACGTGACCAGCAAGCCGCCCGCCACAATTGAATGGGAATAAGCAAGCGGCTGGTAGACGGAATATTTTGAGTGCGGTATGATACCGCTAACGTTGATTTGGAGGAAGCATGAAACTCAAATTTGGATATATTCTGGCCCGCGCAGGGGAAATCATTTGGAAATATAAAATTCTGTGGGTCTTCGGCATTTTTGCGGGTTTTGCTGAAAACCGGTCTGGTGGGAACAGCAACAGCCTAAACAACTCAAATTCCAATAATGGCGCGCCATTGGACGAGCGTCAGATCGTCGCCGCCACCGAGCGCTTCAAGGAGTTCCTGCAAGAATATCTCTTGATCGTCATTTTCGCGGCCTTGGTTTTGATCCTCCTCGGGCTGGCATTTTACGCGCTGGGCATGATGGGGCGCATTGGCCTGATTAAAGGGGTGGTGAAGGCGCAAAACGGGGCCGAGCGTCTGGCTTTTGCAGAAATTTGGGCTGAGAGTTTCCCGTTTTTCTGGCGCTTCTTTGGGCTGAACCTTTTGCTGGGGCTGGCCTTTCTGATTTTATTCCTGCCATTTGTGGCAATTGCGTTTCTCAGCTTTGGCGTACCGTTTCTGGCTTGCTTGTTTCCATTGTTCTGTCTGCTGATTCCGGTGAGTTGGGCGGTGGGACTCGTTTTGGAGCAGGCGCAGGTGGCGATTGTGCAGGAAGACCTGAGCATGATGGATGGGGTAAAACGCGGCTATGAAATTGTCAAATCGGACATTGGCGGCATGATCGTGATGTCATTAATCCTTGGGGTTGGCAGTTTTATCATCGGCCTGGTATTAATGATTCCGATGATCCTTGCGCTCATACCATTATTCACCTCCCTGATTTTCGAACAAGGCTCCTTCACCGCGCCTGGGGTAATCGTTTCTTTGACCTGTTGCGGTTTATATTATCCAGTACTCCTCCTAATTAGCGGCATCTTAACCAGTTATGTAAAAGCGGTCTGGACGTTGAGCTACTTGCAGTTGGCCACGCCAAATGACCCAAACGCCCCAATTAACGCTTCAGCGTTTAATGCGTAAACTTGGCGCATTTTTGTTTATTTGTAGTTTGGTTTTGAGCGCGGCGACTTCCGCCTACGCTCAAAACCAAACTTTGGCTTCCGCCACGCTCTACATTGCAGATTATTCCACCTTCCCAAAATCGTCCGCCTTGCTGGACGTGTTCGACGCGAACGGCGTGTTCGTCTCCGGCTTAACGCCGCAAGCGCTGACCATCTTTGAAGATGGCCAATCCCTGCCGGTGGATTCGTTGAGCGAAATTGCCATTCCGCTTCAAATTACAGTGGCGGTCAATCAGGGCGCGCAATTGGATACCCGCGACGCCACGAGCATTTCGCGCTTTCAACGCGCTTCGCAAGTGATTACGCAATGGGCCCAAACCCTGCCCGCCGACCTGCCCGATGACTTTAGCCTCGTCAGCCAGGCCGGGGCGGTGATTAACCATGCCAGCGCCGCCGAATTTGCAACCGGCTTAAGCTCCTTTCAGCCAGACTTTCGCTCCGCAACTCCCAACCTGCAGGCGCTTTCGATTGCCATTGACACCGTCAGCGCGCAGACGCCGCGGCTGGGCATGAAGCGCGCGATTCTCTTCATCACCCCCAACATGAGCGACGGAAATTTAGCCGCCACGCTGGATCCGTTACTCCAACGCGCCCTTGAAAATAAAATTCACATCTTCGTCTGGCTGGTGGATTTGGACACCACGTTTACCAGCACCAGCGCCGCTGTGTTCAACGCGTTGGCCCAGCAAACTGGCGGAAGCCTCTTCACTTATTCCGGCGTGGAGCGCTTCCCGGATTTGGAAGCGTATTTTTCCCCGCTTCGTCGCGTTTATACGGCCACCTACACCTCGCGGATTATGACCGCCGGAGCGCATCAAGTGGGCTTTCAGGCGGATACTGCGGCCGGGGAACTTAAATCGAACGAACAACAAGTCAACCTGGATATTCAACCGCCCAACCCCATTCCGGTCACATCTTCTTTGCAGATCGTGCGCCAACCCCCGGAAGACGACCCCTACAACATCGAGATTTTATTGCCCAAAGAACAGCAGATTGAAATCATCCTCGAATTTCCAGACGGGCATCCCAGAAAAATCACTCGCACCACGCTGTACATTGATGGGCAGATTGTGGATGAAAACACCGCCGAACCGTTCGATCAATTTACCTGGGACTTAACGGCCATCACCGCTTCCGGCGCGCACCAGCTGACGGTGGAAGCCGTGGACGAATTGGGATTGAGCAAATCGAGCATGGCCACTCCGGTGACTGTGACCGTCGTCAAGCCGCCCAGCGGGCCGTTGGCTTTGTTGGCCCGGTATCGCAACGCGCTCACCGTTGGGGCAATCCTTTTAGCCGGGCTGGCGCTGATCCTCATCCTCTCCAGCGGAAGGTTGCGCCTGCCATCGTTACGCGCCGCGCAGTCAGCGCGCCGCGCCTCCACCGACCCATTAACGCAACCCATTTCTGCAACGCAAGCCCATCAAGTGGAAACGCTCAAAGTGAGGGGCAAGCTCAAGAAAGCCGGATCAGGCGAAAGGTCCAAACCAGAGGCGGCTGGGGCCCTCATGCGCATCACGGCCGAAGGTCAACCCATCGCCGTGACGCCGATTACCATCTTCGAAAAAGAAATGGTCTTTGGCGCCGACCCCGTGCAATGCACGCAAATTTTAGACGACCGTTCCATCGCTTCCGTTCATGCACGTTTACGCCAAACCGAAGACGGCGGCTTTTTGCTTTTAGATGGCGGCTCGATTGCTGGAACCTGGGTGAATTACGAACTTGTGCCGCGCGAAGGCCGCAGGTTACGGGCCGGGGATATGGTACACTTTGGCAGGCTGATTTACAGATTCACGCTCCCCACCACTCCTGAGGTTAAGAGACCTACCATTACAGTTTTGCCGCCTGAAGAATGATTCGCACATCGCTTCCTCATTTGCACGTTGCCGCTTACAGTCACCCGGGAATGACGGGCAAAAACAATGAAGATCGCTACGCAGTCACCGCCTTCCAATTGGGAGTGGACGATTCGCGCCCGGCGCTTTTGGCGGTAGTGGCGGATGGCATTGGCGGGCATCGTGCGGGGGAGGTGGCGGCCGAGTTGGCTGTGAACTACATCACCAAGGGGGTCGCCGAAAGCAACGCCAAGAAACCCATTTATATTTTAGAAAATGCAATTCACGACGCCAGTCAGGCCATCGCCTCACACTCTGCTGGAAAAGAAGAGGAAGAGGGCATGGGCTCCACCTGCGCCTGCGTCTGGATCATTGAAAATAAACTGTATACGGCCTATGTGGGGGATTCGCGCATTTATCTTATTCGCGGAAATCACATTCAACAATTAACGGTGGATCACACCTGGGTGCAGGAGGCCTTTGAAAAAGGCATCATCACCGCCGAGCAAATGCGCGACCATCCCAACCTGCACGTCATTCGCCGGCATTTGGGCGGGCTGAAACTGCCGGAGGTGGATTTTCGTTTACGCATTGACGACGAAGAAACCCGCGCCGAATCTGAAAGCAATCAGGGCTTTCACTTACAACACGGCGATACCATCATCCTCTGTAGCGACGGACTGACCGATTTGGTTTGGAGCGACGAAATGATGAACATCGTCAACTCCAAAAAAGATTTGAAAGCCGCCGCCGAAAAACTGGTGGAAGTGGCCAACGAGCGCGGCGGACACGACAACATCACCGTGGCTCTGCTCTCCATGCCCCACGTGGATGAAACGCACAATAAAAAAAGGCGTGGATTTATGGATTGGCTGATGGGGGAATGAGCGCCACACCCTTAACGGCAGGCTGATGCGCCGCGAACGGCATTTCCCTCGCTAGGGGCAGGCCGGCAATTTGGGGAAGAGCGTCTGGCTGTATTTTTCATCCAAAGCGGCTTCATCTTTTGGAAACACCGTCACCACAGTTAATACGCGCGTCTTACTTAACGTTTGCACCCATTGATGGATGGAATATTCCACGCCGTCTGCCGCGCCGCTCACTTCGTATAAAAACAAGTCGTCCTGTTGGCAGGATTTGACCACGCTGGCGTTTTGATAATTTGAAAACCCTTCCTGCACGGTCTGGTTGTTGTAAAACAGTTCCAAGTCGCCGGTTCCGTTCTCGTTACAGAACAGTAAAAGCGAAATATCCGCCAAGGCCGAGACGCTCCGGTGCGTGCGATTGACCACCGCATCCAACTCGCGGACGGTGTAGCTTTGGCTCCAGACCGCTTCGGTGAATAAGTCTTTTCCAAAATCGAGCGCGTATTGCACGTCGCCCGCGGTGGGTTGGAGAGAATCACAATTGGAGCCAATCCCCGTCGTTGGGCTGGGAGCGCAACCGATCAGAAGCGGAATTAAGACGAGGACGCTGAACATTTTTTTCATGGAGGGTTTCCTTATTCTGCGGGGCAATAGGGTAATTTGGGAAATAGCTGAAGCGCATACTGGTCCATTTGAGCTTCGGAGCCAAATGGAAAAATCATCATTGTGGTCGTTATTTTTTTGGCGGCGTTGTAAAACCAATAGCGCACGTGGTAATTAAATCCCTGATTGACGGCTTTGAATTCGGCCAACTGCAAAATTGCGCCCGCCGCGCATTCCTTAAGGAGTTGATATTCGGCATAGTTTGCAAACAGCGCATCCCAATAGGTGTCATTCAGGTTGGGCTGGTTTCCGCAGGGATAGAAGTTTTCTTCCAGATACACCACGGCGCTTTGCGGAATATTTTGCCAGACTACGGAAATTTTATTATCTTGCGCGGTGTGGTTTTGCTCCCATGCGGTTGAGTCGAATAAACCGTCTGGGACGTTGAGCGCGGCGTTGACTTCCGCCTGGGTGGGCGTGTGCGGCGGGCAGAGGGGCGTGGGCGAGACGCTCGGCGTTTGGGTAGCCGTCGCTAACGGCGTTGCAGGCGCCGTTGCGTTTGGCGCGCCACAGGCCGCAAGGAGAAATGCCAGCAAAATCAACAAGCGCTTTTTCATGGTTTGCTCTTTAGCAATAACTTTGTTGAGTATAGCATGTGCAAAGCCCAAGCCTGACGATTTCCCCGTAAATACCAAAGACCATGACGCTGATTAATTAATTTCCTCAAGGATTGTTTTTACAGTTTCTAATAACACCGGGACTTCATTTTGAACAACATCCCAAACTGTTTCCTCGTTAACTCCAAAATATTGATGCGCCACAATATCACGAAGCCCCGCAATTTTTCGCCATTTTGTATCCGGATATTTTTGGCGCGTCTTTTCAGATATGTTTTTTACCGCTTCGCCGATGATTTCTAAATTTCGTAAAACCGCGTCAAAATGTAAGTCGTCGTTAACAAAATCTTTGTAGGTCAGCCCTTTTGTGAATCGCAAAATCTTTTCGCAAGCTTCCTGAAGATCGGCAAGATAAAGCGACTCGTCACGCGACATGAATTAAATCCCGCATAATATAAGGTTTCATGCGCGGTTTGATCGCTTTTAATGTAACCAAATCCACTTTGCGCCCCAATAAATCTTCCAGGTAGAACTTTGTATCCATATAGCGGTCAAAGGTGGCTTTGCCTTTGAATTCAACGAGAATATCCACATCGCTGTTTTTATTTTGCTCTCCGCGCGCAACCGACCCAAACAGCGCCAGGGACTTTACGCCCAATTTTGTTAACTGGGCGCGCTGTTTTCGAATTTTGGTAATCACGGTTCTGCGCGTCATAGGTTAATTATACAACACGAGTGAATAGAGCTTGACTTAAGCCGCGCAATTTTCAGTTGTTTTTATACTTATTCACAAGAATGAGGAAGTGGAGCGAGGACAAAACTATGCATCTTCGCCAAATGGTATTTTACGGCTTGCTCACCTTTGCGCGCATGACCTGTTGATTGACCGCCCCAAAGCGATATTTATATTCTTCGTCGCCGCGCATGAAATCAAATTCACTGCGCTGGTTGTCGCAACACCATTGCAGGATGTAGCCGAGCAAAACCCAGCCGGGGGAGAGTTCCATAAAATCGCGGTTCACTCCGGCGTTGTAGCCCCAGAGTTTATTGTTGTAGTCAAAGTTGAGGGCCGCGGCCGCGCGTTGACCGTCCACTTCGAGGAAAGCCAACCATAACCACCCGCCCTGATGTGCGGCCCGCAGGATGGCCTTCATTTGGGCGCGCATGGATTCGGTGAGAAATTGGGCTTTGTTGGCGTCGTGTTCCATCAAAGCGATGAAGGCGTCTATTTCCGCTTCCGGGTCTTGCATGGCGGAGATGTGCCAGCGGACGTTGCGCCCGCTTTCTTCGGCGCGGCGGGCTTTGCGGCGAATTTCATGGCGTTGTTTTTTATCAATTCCGGCCAGATATTCGTCGAAGGTTTTGTTTAATGGAATGCGCGGCGTGGGGCGATACATCTCTGCGCGATGCGTCCAGTTGCGTTTGGCGGATTCTTCTTTGAGGGCCGCGAGCGTGGGCGATGAATCGGGGAGGTTATACCAATCGAGGCTGGACCAATTATCGGTTAGGGCGGTGGCGAGGAAGTCGAGCAATCCGGCGATGAATTGGGCGTGATCTTCCGGGCGGACGATCACATCTAAATAATCGGAAATTTCGATACTGCCGTTTAAGAGGATCGCTTTTTGGCCTTCGTATTCGGCGAGGAAGAGCGGGGCAATGCCGATCAGGCTTTCGCCTTCGCTGGCGGAGATGAGGAGGAGTTGGGCGTTTTGCCATTCCCCGCCGCCGCGATACTGCCACCAGGCGGCTTGGTATTCATAACGCAAAAAAGGCGTGTCGCTGACGGATTCTTTGAGCAGGTCGTTCCAGGTTTGAGGGTTCAGTTCAGAAAAGTTAGCGTGAAGTGTGTAATTCATAGGCGAAGAATTTTACCAGTATAATGAAGGGCGCTTAGGCAGTATTCTTACATGGCTCTTGACCTTACAATTTCCCCACTTTATCGCATCAACGGGCAGGAAGTTCCAACCATGCCGGGCCTGTTGACTCTGACTCCGCCGCGTACGGCGGCCCGCGGCCGAGACCAGGACCGCCTGGTGGTTTATCTTTTACTGACCGGCAATTCTGTTTTTACCACCAACGAATATATGCAAGTGGCCGAAACGGCCGCAAAGACTTTTTACGCCACAACCGGTTCGCAAACGAACGCGTTGAAGGTCGCCGCCGAGTCCATTAACCAAACCCTGCTGGCGCGCAACCTGGAAACGAGCAGTCGTGGCCAATACGCGCTGGGCTGGCTGGCCTTGGGCGCCCTGCGCGATTTGCAAATTACCTTTTTGTTGAGCGGCCCCATGCACGCTTTCTATTTTGGCAAAAACGAAGCGCGCCATATTTTTGAGCAAAACGTTTCCGGCAAGGGGCTGGGCATGAGTCAGCGCGCCAGCCTGCATTACGCCCAAACCCAATTGCAAATTGGCGACCGCCTGATCTTTTGCGGCAAAGTCCCTACAACCTGGCAGGCCGTGTTGAAGGACCCAACCGCTTCTTCGCTGGAGGCGTTGCGACGGCGGTTGAGCGCGGTCACCACCGAGGATTTGAACGCCGTGTTAATGCAAACGTCCAACGGCGCAGGCGGGATGAATTTATTAAGCGGGATGACCAGCCCCGAAACCAAAGCGGAAGAAAAACACGCGCCGCCCACCTTTCCCCCCAGCCTGCCCCGCCGCGAAGAGCCTATGCCTACGCCGCCAGCGGATTCTGCCCTTCCGCCTCCGGCGCATACTGTGCAACCCTCCGCTTATAGCGCCTCTCCTGAATCGGAAGAGCCGAAACGAAACACAGACGTTCTGGCCAGTTTGCCGCGCAACCCGGCTGGGAAAAATTCGCCATCGGCTTCTTCTTTGGATGCAGTCCTCGACTCTTTGGCGCAGGCGGATTCAAAATCCACCGAAGCGCCCGAGCCTGAACCAGCCCCTGAAAAAAAGGAAGCGGAAGCGCTCACACCGCGCGAACCTTCGCCACGAGCCCGCCATGCCGCAAAACGGCTGGCCGGTTGGATTCAAGTTTCGCGTAAATGGAGCGCGGCGCTGGGCGCGCGTTTGCGTAACTTCTTACCGCGCTTATTGCCCAACGCCGAGGCCCACCAGCCAGAACTTTCCAACCCGTCGGACTTCTCCATGCTGGCGATTGCCCTGGTGGCGCCTTTGGTGGTGGTAGTGATGGTGATGGTGGTCTACTTCAAGTATGGGCGCAGTCAACAATACGATACCTACATCTACGAAGCCAAACAAAAACGCGAACAGGCGGTTTTATTAACCGACCCGGTTGAACAGCGTAAAAGCTGGGAAGCCGTGCTGACGAACACGCTTCAGGCGGAAGAACATAGCGTCACGGATGAGTCGCTCAAATTGCGTCAGGAAGCGAACGGCCATTTGGATACCTTGCTGGGCATTACGCGCCTGTCTTATAACCCGATCTTTGCTTCCAACCTGGGCATAGATATCAGCCGCATGGCGGCCAGCGAATCGGATTTGTTTATGCTCAACGCGGAAAGCGGCGAAGCGCTCCGCGCCCAGTTGACCAACAGCGCCGGTTTTCAACTGGATACTTCTTTTAATTGCAAACCCGGCGCGTACGGCGACTATACCGTGGGCCCGCTGGTGGATATCATCGCCATGCCCACGCTGACGACGATTAATGCCACTTTGCTGGGCATTGACGCGAGCGGCAATTTGCTCTATTGCGCGCCCGGCGAACTGCCGCGGGCCATCCCTTTGCCCGTGCCGGATACCAACTGGGGGCGCGTCACCGCCTTTAGTTTGGATGGCGGAAATTTGTATGTGATGGACGCGCCTTCCCGCGCCGTGTGGGTTTATGTGGGCAAGGACGGTAATTTTATTGACCGCCCGTATTTCTTTTTCAACGAGCAAACGCCCACGCAGGATGTGATTGATATGATCGTCTCCGGCGACGAGTTATACATGCTCCATGCCGACGGCCATATCTCCAACTGTTCTTATAATCGGATTGAAACCAGCCCGCAGAAATGCAAAGACCCATTTCCGTTGATTAATCCCTTTCCGGCCTATCAAGGCCAGGATTTATTCGCCTCGGCCCATTTTACGCAAATGTTATTCGCCGCCCCGCCCGATCAATCCATCCTGTTGTTGGACGCCGACACGCAGGGCGTCATGCGCTTTACGCCGCGCTCGCTGGAATTGCAAAATCAATATCGCCCGGCCACAGACGGCTCCAACCTGCTTCCTGCCGCTCCAGTGGACGCAGTGGCGGTCAGTCCCAGTCATTATCTCTTCATCTCCGTGCGCGGGCAGGTGTATGTCGCCCAAACCCCTTAAGCCAGACTCGCATTGAATTTAGCATTCGTATTGGCTTAAACTCAAAGTAAAATTAGATTAAGAGGATGCGCCTTCACTTAAAACCTGATGCGAAACTCGTCACTTAATTTCTATCTGGCTTTGCTCTTTTTTGCCACGGCCTGGCCCTACGCCTGGCTGGGGTTAACGGCGTGGCGCAAGCGCCCGGCCGTGGCCGTGATTCCATTTTCCTGGGCCATGCTGGGCATGTCCGTCTGGTCGTTTGGGTACGGGTTGGAAATCCTCGCGCCCACGATCTTCCTGAAACTCCTGGCGATAAAATTTGAATATCTGGGCATGGCCAGCATTCCGGTTTTCCTGTTCGTCTTTTCGCTGGAATTCATTGGGAAGCGACACCTCTTGCCGCAAAAGACGGAAACGCTGTTATGGCTGTTTCCGTCTTTTTTTATCGCGCTGGCCTGGACGAACGAACTGCATCATTTGCTTTGGAGTCAGGCGTCCATTGTCCGTAACTCCGGCTTTTACCTTCTACACCTTAACTATCGGCTTTTTATCTGGATTCAGGTTGCCTTTTCCTATCTGCTGGTCTTGGCCAGCAACCTGCTCTTCCTCCGGGAACTGCTCAAAAGTCGGGAGTTGATTCGCTCGCAAACGGCGCTCATCCTGCTTGGTCTGCTCTGCCCGCTGATTGGCAACTTCATCTTCATCACGGATACGGGCGTGATTAGCAAATTAGATTTCACGCCTTTCTTCTTCATCCCCACGGCCTTCGCGCTTTATTGGGTGGTGCTGAAACACCGCCTCTCCAAAGTTTTGCCCATTGAGCATTTAAGCGTCCTGCGCGGCATGCGCGAAGGCGTGATCGTAATTGACACGCTCAATCGGGTTTTGTATATCAATCCGGTTGCGGAAAATTTACTGGGCCGTTCCGAGGCTGAGGCCATAGGACAGCCCTTGAACAGACTCTCCCCCATGTATGGAAACGACCTCGTGGCGCTGGCCAGTTCTGGGATGAGTCAGGGAGAGTTAAAGCTGGGGGATGGCGAGCAGGCCCGAGTGTATGAAACGACCGTCTCCGCCGCATTTTCGACTAAATCCAAAACGAAAGAAAGCATTCCAGACCGGATGATTACGCTCTACGACGTCACCCAGCGCCTGGAAGCGGAACGGGCCTTACACCGCCGTGAGTTGGTCATGTCTGCGATCAGTTCTGCCACGGTGGATTTTTTGAACGAATCCGCCTGGGAGCAGGTGATTCCCGGCGCGTTGAAAAACATTGGCTCCGCAGTGGACGTGAGCCATGTGTATGTATTTATTAACTATACGGATAAAGACAAACAGGTTTTCACCAGCCTGTGTTATGAATGGGCGGCCCCCGAAGCGCAAGCGCAGATTGAAAACCCGGCCTTTCGGCATTGCGCCATTCAAGCGGCCGGGCTGGAACGCTGGAAAAATTTCTTTGCGCAGGGACAGCGGGTGTTGAGTTTGGTGAAAGATCTGCCCCCGGCCGAACAAGCCTTCCTTCAGCCGATGGGCTCCATCTCCATGATGGCGTTTCCCATTTTGGTGAATCAGAAATGGTGGGGCTTTTTGTTGGTGGATGAGTGCGGCTTTACGCGCTATTGGAAAGAAATTGAAGTGAAGGCCTTTCAGGCGTTGGCGACCATTTTTAGCTCCGCCGAAGCGCGCACGCGCGCCGAGCAAAAACTTTTACGTCGTCAGAACGCGTTGGCGCTTTTACAGGCCATGGTGCGCGAAGCCCTGCAGGCTAAAGACCTGAACGCGATGGCGCAGGATATTGTCGCTGATGTCGCTTCGTTAATCAACGCGGATGGTTGCTTCATCACCCTGTGGGATGAAGCGAATCAAGTTACTTATCCGCTGGCGATTCATGGGGAGCACAAACAGAAATATTCCGGCTTGAAGGTAGATTCCCGGCAATTAACCTTCAGCGGCTCGGCGTTAAGTTTGGATAAAACGCTCGTTGTGGAAGACGTGCCAACCTCCAAGTATGCGGATACCGCCCTGATTGCCGATTCGCCGTATCAATCTTTAATCGTCGTGCCGCTTAAAGCCATGCAGAAAAAACTCGGCACAATTTTGCTCGCGTTCTATCATCCGCATACGTTTACAGCGGAGGAAATTTCAATTTCCGAACAAGCCGCCAGCCTGATTGCCCTCGCCAGCGAAAAATTTCAAATGATGGAGCAAGCCCAACGCCGCGCGCAAACTTCTGAAACTTTACGCAAGGCTGGAGCGGCCATTACGCAAACGCTGGAAACGGATGAAATTATTTCCAGAGTCCTGCAGGAATTACAACAGGTGGTCCCCTATGACAGCGCTTCGGTGCAACTCTTGAAAGGCAACGAACTGGAGATCGTGGGCGGAAGCGGTTTTAAAGATTTAAATAAAATTATCGGCATGAAATTCCCCATCCCGGGCGATAACCCCAATACCCTGGTGCTGAAAACCGGCGTGCCCCAAATGATAGGAGATGTGACGTTACAGTACGCGCGCTTTCAAGAAGCGCCGAACGATCATGTGCGCGCCTGGCTGGGCGTTCCGCTGATCGCCAATGAGAAGATCATCGGCCTGCTCACGGCCGAGAGCTCCGAGCCGGATGATTTTACCGTGGAAGACCTGAACATTTTGGCTTTGTTTGCCAATCAAGTGGCGGGCGCGCTGGCCAACTCGCAACGCTTCAAAGCCACGCAAGATCAAACCCTGATGGACCCGCTCACCGGTTTGTATAATCGGCGCGGCTTGTTTCAAATCGGCGAAGTTGAATTTCAACAAGCTGTGGAGCAAGAGCGCAACTTCTCGGCGATTATGCTGGACCTTGACCATTTCAAGGCGGTGAACGATACGCACGGCCACGATGTGGGCGACCTGGTTTTAAAAGCCATCGCAGATATCTGCAAAAAAAGCGTCCGCGAGGCGGATATTGTTGGGCGCTATGGCGGCGAGGAAATTTTGATCCTCCTGCCCGACACCGCGCTGGATGTGTGCGCCCGCGTGGCCGAACGCATTCGCCAGAGCGTTGAGCAAACGCCCTTCCGCGTGAAAGAAGATGTCAAATTAAACCTCACGGCCAGTTTGGGCATTGCATTTAAAACTGCAAAGCTGACGAATCTGGATGTATTAATCAAATATGCCGATCAGGCGTTATACATTGCCAAACACAAGGGGCGCAATCAAGTGGCGCAATCGGGATAGCTAGCTCCAAATTTGATATAACCCCAAGCGGCCGTTTTCCCCATCGGATAAAAATTCCGCCTCGACCTGAAACCCGGCCTGCGCGGCCAACCCATGCAGTTCCTCCGCTGAAAAATGGTGCGCGTACCGCAAGCCTTCTCCGCCGCTTCGCCAATCGAGCAGGTAATCGCCCGCGTCCACCTCTGCGTCGGTTAAGCCCACCCGACTCCACGGCTGGATTCTGGCGCTGAGTTTTTCGCTGTTCAAAAACTGCCAATTGGAAAGATAAAAGCGCCCATTGGGTTGTAACAATTGACGGACGATTTCTAAAAATTCCAAACGCGCCGCGTGCGCGGGAATGTGATGGAGCGTTGCAAACAGGCTGATGACTTCCCACGGGCCTTCCGCCTGGAGTTGATGACGAAACGCGGAAAGCTTCGTCAGGTCCAGCGCGCGGAACTCCACCCCCAGCGTGGATTCTGCGTCTCGAAGCAGAGGCAGGCTAAAGTCCGCGCCCAGGAGCGTGGCGGTCGGGTTGCGGCGTTGGAGCTCGCGCAGAAAATGCCCGTTGCCGCATCCCAAATCCAAAGCGGAATCAATCGCGCTCAAAGAATCTAAAATTTTGCGTACGCCGGGCTGTAGGCGTTGGCGGGTGGCCGAAAACGACGCGCCAAACTGTTCATAAAATTGGCGGTTGAGTTCAATTAACTGTTTTGCAATGCGCGCTTCCATGCGCAAATTATACTCAGGCGGGCGGTATAATGACGGCATGTTATCTGTACTTGAGGTTGAGAAACTGGCGGCGGAGTTTGAAACCAAAACGCCGCAGGAAATTATCATGTGGGCGGTGAATAATTACTGGCCGGAAATTGCCATGAGTTCCTCCTTTCAAACGCAGTCCATGCCGCTCTTGCACATGGTCACTTCGCTCAAGCGCGGCATTCCGGTTTTCTTTCTGGATACCGGCTATCACTTTTGGGAGACGCTGGAGTTCCGCGAAAAGATCGCCTCTGAATGGAAGATTAACGTGATTGATTTGTATCGCGATTCGCGCTGGGATAATTTTGCGCGGCAACATACCCGCACCCTCCCGGCGACAGACCCCAATTTGTGTTGTTATTTGCACAAGGTTCAGCCCATGCAAAAGGCGCTGAAAGATATTAAGGCCTGGATCAGCGGCATTCGGCGCGATCAGACCAGCGTGCGCGCGCACGCCAAAATTTTGGAATTGCAGGCCGATGGCTTGTTGAAGGTCAATCCGCTGTTGAATTGGACGAAGGCCGACGTGCAAAACTACATGGAAGAAAACAACCTGCCAAAGCATCCGTTATATGAAAAAGGCTATCGAAGCGTGGGGTGCGCGCCCTGCACGATTGCAATTGGCGTCAACGACGACGAACGCGCCGGTCGTTGGGCCGGGCGCGGCAAGACGGAATGCGGCCTGCACACCGAGATGTTTACAAAGAAGGAAATTTCTGAAGTGAAGCAGGCTTTTCAACTGGAGCCTAAAGAAAAATAAAGCGCTCTTTAGATGCCGTTCTTTTGGGACGCAGATCTACGCGGAAAACGCGGATATGAAAAATACATGACTTACGCAGATCAAAATCTTTTGCCGCGAATTACGCGAATTTCGCTAATTTTTAAAAAACAATTCGCGTGAATTAGCGAAATTCGTGGCTTGGTCTTGGGTTTTTGTGTAAATTCTAAAATAGTTTTTTCCGCGTCCATCAGCGCTCGTCTGCGTCCAATTTAGAAACTGTCAGGTAGATAGAAATCAAGCATGGAATTTTCAGAACAACGTCAACGCTGGAAGAAGATCAACGCGCTCACTCCGCAAAAGCTGGAGCTGGCGCGGCATATTCTGGATGAGATTCGCGCCGGTCAGGAAGTGATGAGCGTCCTGCGGCGCCACCCGCTACCTGCTGGCGGGTATCTCAACAAGGCCGCGTTAGTGGCCGCGTATAACGAAATGGTGGCCGAGGGCAGTTTGCAAGCGGATGTGGCCTTGCTCGAACGCATTCGCATGAAACCCATGCGCACGCTTTCAGGCGTCACCACCGTGACGGTGTTAACCAAGCCCTATCCCTGCCCGGCGGAGTGCATCTTCTGCCCGACGGATGCGCGCATGCCCAAGAGTTACCTGCCCGACGAACCCGGCGCCATGCGCGCGCTGGAACATCAATTTGATCCGTACACGCAAGTCGCTTCGCGCATTCAGGCGCTGAAAAATCTCGGCCATCCCACCGACAAAATCGAGTTGTTAATTTTGGGCGGCACGTGGTCTTCGTATCGGCGCGATTATCAGGAATGGTTCATCAAAAGATGCTTCGACGCGATGAACGGCGTCAATGAGGAGCGTTTTCAAATTGAGCCGCAAGACCGAAGCGCCCACCCGGATTTTGAACTGGCGCAAACGCAGGCGCTCAACGAAACTTCCGCGCATCGCAACGTGGGGCTGGTGATCGAAACCCGCCCGAATGAAATCAATTCCGATGAAATTCAATGGCTCAGGCATTTGGGCGTCACCAAAGTGCAACTCGGCGCGCAAAGTTTTGACGATCATATTTTGGAAATCAACAAGCGCGGGCATGACGTGGAGCGCACGCGCCAGGCGACGGCCCTGCTTCGCGCCGCTGGATTCAAGCTCGTTTTACATTGGATGCCCAACCTGCTCGGCGCCACGCCGCAAGCGGATCGCGCGGACTTTGCCAAACTGTGGCAGGATTTCTGCCCCGACGAGCTTAAGATTTATCCCAATCAATTGCTCGCCAATGCGGAGCTATACCAATACTGGCAACGCGGAGAATTTCAACCCTACACCACGCAGGAACTGGTGGAGTTAATCGCCGATATCAAGCCGTCCATTCCGCGCTATTGCCGCGTCAATCGCATCATCCGCGATATTCCCGGCAACAACGTGGTCGAAGGCAACACGCGCACCAGTTTGCGGCAGGACGTGCAGGCAGAGATGAAAAAGCGCGGGACGAAATGTCAGTGTGTTCGATGCCGCGAAGTGAAAGGCCAGTCCGTTGAATTAAAGGCCCTGCAATTGCAAGATCAAGTTTACGCGGCGGGGAAAGCCGAAGAACATTTTATTTCCTTCGTGACGCAAGCCGATGGGCTGGCGGGATTTATCCGTTTGTCTTTGCCCTCCAAAGATTCCCCCGCTACCGGCCTGGCGGATTTGAACGGCGCGGCCTTAATCCGCGAAGTGCATGTTTATGGCCAGTCGCTGGCCGTGGGCGCGGAAAAAACCGGCGCGGCGCAACATGTGGGCTTGGGCACGCGCCTGCTCGAAGAAGCGGAAACTGTAGCCAGACAAAATGGGTTTGGGAAACTGGCTGTCATCTCTGCGGTTGGCACACGCGGCTATTATTTAGATCGCGGCTTTGAACGCGGGGAATATTATCTGGTGAAGAGTATTTGACCGTAGACAACAGACCGCTGACCATCGTCTGCGGTCTGTTGTCCAGCGTCTAATTAAGAGGGTTGGATAACAGCGCTAATCTCGTTTTCCTGCGCTTTCGCTTCCATGCTCATCACCTCGGGGAAGAAGAAACCGACGATTCCCAGCAAGAGGCAGATAACGCCCGTCAGGATAAACCACGGCTGAATGCCAAAACGGTCTGCAAACGGCCCGGCGATGATTAAGGCCAGCGGCGAAACCAGCATGGCAATGCTCTGCATAAACGCAAAGACTCGGCCTTGCATTTCAGGGGTCACGCTGGATTGTAAAATCGCGCCAAGCGATCCGTTGACAATTGGAAGTAAAACCCCGAAGGCGACATTGACGATTAAACCAACCGTAAATAAATTGGATGGGATCACGCCAATTCCCGACGTGCAGATTCCCATGAGGATTAAACCAGCCAAAACGGTGATCATCTTTTTCTTGAAACCGCCCCACACGCCGAGGATGAGTCCGCCGAGGAGCATACCCACAGAAAACAGAGACAGCCATAAGGCGAGTTGCGAAGCGTTGCCGTTGAAATGCTTCGTAATCAGGAGCGGAGTCAGCGGTTCAGTGGCGCTGAAGAAGAAGTTGATCACCATCGCCAGCAAAAGCAGGATGACCAGCCCGCGCCAGGCGATGATGTAACGATATCCAGCTTTGAAATCCTGCCAGAAGCTGGCTGAGGCGGCGCTGGCGCTTTTCTCCGGCTGTGGAATTTGCGTCAGAAAAACGATGGTGACGGCAATGAGGGCGGTCGCAAAATCCACGGCGAGGATGCCCTGCATGGGCAAAATGGCCAGCAGGTATGCCCCCAACGGCGCGGAGATAATGTTCATGCCGCCATTTAGAGCCTGATTAAAGCCTTGCACGCGGGCGAGTTCGTCTTTTGGCACGAGCAAAACCACCGAAGCCCCAAACGCGGACTGATGAAAACCGCCAGCCACGGCGCGAATGAGCAAAACGATATAGATATGCCAAACCTGGACAATGCCTGCCATAAATAAAATGGCGAGGGCGGCGGTGGCCAGCGCGACGATGGAATCGGAAACGATCATGATCAAACGCCGATTGCCCCGATCCACCCATGTGCCGATGAAGGGGGAGAGCAATACCTGAGGCAGTAAACCCATCATCGAGGCGATGGCCAGGGTGGTGGCCGATTGCGTCTTCTCGGTGAGATACCAAATGATGGCAAATTGCACCAACTGACTGCCAAGCAGGGATAAAGCCTGCCCGCTCCAGAGGGTGTAGAAACGCCTTGCCCAATGTGAATTTGAGTTTTCCATATATGCTCCGTAATTCAAGGGTTTTGTAAAGATAATTTAGTTTCTTGAATGTATTTACAAACAATTTTACAGATTTTATTGATTTTGTCAAGTAATTTATTTATAAAATCAATAAGCTTTTTGAATTTATGAATAACGAACTTGATTTATTTCAATTTTCGGCTCAAGCTCCCCAAAACTGGGCCTATTTTTAGAAAATTTTGCTGGAAAGTTATGGCTTATAACTCAATCCACTCGGTGTTATACTTTCGTAAACAGAACATCTTTTCTTTTTAACTCACTTTACGCGCCCTCATCCCCTGCCCTTCTCCTTTTGGGACGTGTGCCCGAAAGGGTAGAAGGGTTAGGGTGAGGGAGAATTTACAAATCTTCGCAAAACTGCGTAAGGCGAACTTTTAGATTTCACAGAGTTGCACAAGGAGCATTCTTGAAAACAAAACACTGGATTCTTTTTATCCTGCTGGGCCTCATTTGGGGCTCGTCTTTTATGTGGATCGAAATTGGCCTGCGCGAAGTGGCCCCGTTTACCCTGGTGGCCTTTCGCGTCTTTTTCGGCTTTTTATTTGGGCTGGTCGTGGTCTTTCTCCAAAAGATTCCCATCCCGCGCACCCGCGCAGAGTGGACTCCGCTCATTATCCTGGGGTTGACCAACATCGCCATCCCGTTCGCATTAATCACCTGGGGACAAAAATCCATCGACTCCGGCGTCGCTTCCATTTTGGACGCGACCGTGCCGCTCTTCACCATCTTGATCGCCCACTTCATGTTGGATGACGACAAGATGAGCCTGCCAAAAGTTTTGGGTTTGCTGGTGGGTTTTGCGGGCGTGGTGGTCTTGCTTAGCGAAGACGTCGGCTCTTCGGCGGGCTCGGTTTGGGGTCAGTTGGCCGTCATCCTCGCCTGCGTTTTCTATGCGGGAAGTTCCGTTTACACGCGCCTGTTCACAAAAGACACCGCCGGAATCATGCGGAGCATGGGGCCGCTGGCCTCCTCCACAGTGGTGATGGGCGTTTCCGCGGCCATCATTGAAGCGCCGCTCAAAATCCCCAGCCTGCCCATGACGTGGATTGCGTTGTTATGGTTGGGCATCCTCGGCTCTGGCGTGGCCTTTCTGATCATGTTTTATCTCATGCACGAAATCGGCCCCACCCGCGCCACCATGGTCACTTATTTATTTCCGTTAAGCGGCGTAACGCTTGGGGCCGTCTTCCTCGGCGAAGCCGTGACCTGGCAAATCATCGTCGGCGCCATCCTCATCGTCGGCAGTTTGGCCATTGCCAATTGGGGAGAAAAGCCAGCATGAGCGAACACAAATCCGGTTTTGTGGCCATCGTCGGCAAGCCCAATGTGGGCAAGTCCACATTGTTGAACGCCTTGCTCGGTCAAAAGGTTGCGGCCGTTTCGCCGCGCCCGCAAACCACGCGCGTACAACAACGCGGCATCCTCACTTTGCCCAACGCGCAAATTATTTTTGTGGATACGCCCGGTTTGCATAAATCCAAACACAAACTTGGCGAGTTCCTCAATCAGGAAGCGCAGGAAGCGCTCGAAGGCGTGGATTTAATCCTCTGGCTGGTGGATGCGTCTTCCGCGCCAACCGATGAAGACCAGTCCATCGCAGATTTACTCAAGAGCGCTACGCGCCGGACTCCGCTGGCGCTGGCGTTAAACAAAACTGACATCCTCCCCGCTGATGAATTGTCTGCGCGTGAAAGCGAATACCAACAGTTGGCCAACGCGCCGACCCTGCTGAACATTTCCGCGAGCAAAAGGCTTGGGCTGGGCGAACTGATCGAGAAACTGATTCAACTTCTCCCGCAGAGAGCGGCGGAATATCCTGAAGATCAAATCACCGATTTGTATGAAAAAGAAATCGCCGCCGATTTAATCCGCGAGGCTTGTTTGCTTCAACTGCGCGACGAAGTGCCGCACAGTTTGGCCGTGCGGATGGATGAATTCAAGGAGCGCGAAAACGGCATGGCCTACATCGCCGCCACGCTCTTGGTGGAACGCGACTCGCAAAAAGGGATTGTGATTGGCGAAGGCGGGCGCATGTTGAAATCCATCGGTTCGGCCGCGCGCAAACAAATTGAAGAAATGGGCGGGCGCAAAGTGTTTTTGGAATTGCGCGTGAAGGTGGAAAAAGACTGGCGCAACAACCCGAACACGTTGCGGCTGTTGGGATATATGAAGAAAAAATAATTTTGGAATGCAAGAGCTTGCTCTTGCGCTCGCGGGAGCAAGCTCCCTGACTCCAAACTATTTACCCTTCAACGGCTTAAACCCTTCGCCCAGCGCTTCGTGGGCCGTGCCAATTACCAAAAAGGCTTCCGGGTCGCATCCCTGCACGATGGCCTTGAGCGAAGAAACTTCGGCCAGCGGGACGACGCAATACAAAACCGGGCGCGAATTGCCGGTATATGCGCCGCGCCCCTCCAGATAGGTGACGCCGCGTTGGAGTTCCTCCATCACGCGGGCTGAAATCTCTTCCGGTTTGGAGGTGACGATCATCGCGGCGCGGACGGTGGTTCCGCCTTCCAGCACGGTTTCAGAAACCAATCCGCTGACGTATAAGGCAATCAGGGCGTAGAGCGCTTCCTTCCAACCGAAGATAAACCCTGCCGAAAGAATCACAGCCGAGTCCACCATTAGGTAGCTTTGCGTCATTGAAACGCCGCGCCAATGGTTGAGGATGCGCGCCAGAATGTCCGAGCCGCCGCTCGTGCCGCGCGCGCGATAGACCATGCCATAACCCACGCCGCTGACGATGGCTCCGTACAATGAGTTCAGGAAAATATCGCCGCTCAAATCGTTGATCAAGATTTGAGCGTATTCCACAAAGTATGGAATCTTCAACAGTAAATCGGTGAAGATGGAATAGGTGACAATTGCCACGGCTGTCCGCAGGGCGAATTTGTACCCGCCCAAAAAGCGCCAGCCGAGCAAAAACAAGGGGATGTTGCCGATCAGCACCATCAAACCGATGGGCCAATCCGTGTAATAGTTGATCAATTGGGCGATGCCGCTCACCCCGCCCGAAGCTAAGTTGGCCGGGATGAAGAACAGGCGCAAGCTGATGGCTTGAATTAAACTGGAAACGACGATTAGGGCGTAATCTCGGATGGTGGGAAAATATTTTTTCATAGGGTTTGCCGCAGATTTTACCTTGAAAAAAACAGCCATCCGGCAACCCATAGTAAAATCCCCTTCTATGCAAATCAAAAAATGGCAATTTTGGCTGGGCCTTGGGGTTAGCGTGTTGTTCATCTGGCTTTCCCTGCGCGGATTAAAACTGAACGAATTTTGGGGGACGGTGCAAAAAGCCAATTATCTCTGGCTGGTTCCGGGGATTGGCGTGTACTTCCTCGGCGTGTGGGTGCGGGCCTGGCGCTGGCATTACCTGCTTAAGCCCATCAAGGAAATTCCAACCCAAACGATGTTTCCCATCGTCACCATTGGTTATATGGGCAACAATATTTATCCCGCGCGGGCGGGCGAAGTTTTGCGGGCGGTGATCCTCAAACGTAAAGAAGGCGTGCCGGTTTCCGCTTCGCTGGCCACCATCATCGTTGAAAGAATCTTCGACGGCGTGGTGATGCTCTCGTTTATCTTCGTCAACCTTGCGGAGCTTGCGAAACTTACCGGCGCGTCCGGCTTTGTGGGCAACATTCAGCAAGTGGCCCTGATCGGGACTGGAGTCTTTCTGGGCGCGCTGGCAATCTTCCTCCTCGCGGCCATGTTTCCGCAGACAAGCATCCGCCTCGGCGCGTGGCTGATCGCGCGTCTCACGCCAAAACGTTTCCATGAAAAGCTCAGCGGAATCCTGCACAAATTTCTGGATGGATTGGCTTCGCTTCGATCGCCGCTGAACGTGTTGATGGTCTTTCTCACTTCAATCATCATCTGGCTGTTGGAGACGGGCAAGTATTGGCTGGTCATGCACGCCTTCGATTTCAACGTCTCCTTCTTCGCGTTGATGTTGATGAATGGCATCGTCAACCTGGCCACGACGATTCCCTCTGCGCCCGGGTATATTGGCACGTTCGACGCGCCGGGCATCGCCGTCCTCAGCGCCTATGGCGTGGATCAGGCCACCGCCGCGGGCTATACGTTGACCCTGCACGTCGCCCTCTGGCTTCCGATCACCTTGTTGGGGGCCTATTACCTGACGCGCGAAGGAATCAAATGGAGCGATTCGCTTCGCGCCGAAACCGCCGAATAGCTCCGGCTTGAGGTTATACTTAAAACCTAGCGAAAGAGGCGCGTGAACCATGAGTCCAACGGATAAAAAACTTCGCATTCTGATTGCCGACGACGTGCAAGAGACGCGGCGCAACACCCGTTTGATGCTGGCCGCGATTGACCATGTGGAAGTAGTCGCGATTGCCCCCAACGGGAAACAGGCCGTTGAAATGGTCAAGGAACAACGCCCGGACATTGTCATCATGGACGTGAACATGCCGGAGATGGACGGCCTGACGGCTTTCAAGCACATCCTGCAGGCGTATCCGCAAACAGGTTGCATCCTCATTTCCGGCGAGAAAAGCCCGGTCACTGAAAGCGCCGCGCAGGCGTTGGGCATTCGTCACTATCTGGCCAAGCCGTTCATCATCGAAGAGTTGGAAGCGGCGATTCAAGACCTCGCCCAAAAAATGCCCGCGCAGGCCAGCCCGCCCACCACGCAATCGCAAAAGATCAGGATCAACGCGCTGGAACAAACCGCCTTCGCCTATATGCGCGAAGGGCGCACCGATGCGGAAGCCACGCAAGTGTTTGAAAAACTTGCGGAAAACCCGGCTTGCGAAACGCGCTGGCTGGAAGCCCTGGCCATGATTTACGCCATTCAACAGGAATGGGGCAAGTTGAAATCCATTTCGGTGCGGCTTGAGCAGAAGAAAAAATAAATCTGGCCACCTGATACGTTTCTTTTAGGACGCAGAAAACGCGGATAGCTTTGAGAAAAAAAGATGATTATTCGCGTCCAATTTAGAAACTGTCAGGTCGCTAGAAATAAACTTAAGGATCGTCAATGAAGATTGCAATTATCGGAGCAGGATATGGCGGCATGGCGGCCGCCTGGGATTTAAAAAAAGCGGGGCATGACGTGACCATTTTTGAAGCGGCCAACTACGTAGGCGGCCTAGCCAGCGGATTCAAAGAACCACATTGGGATTGGTCGGTTGAGAAGTTTTATCATCACTGGTTTCAATCGGATAGCGAAATGCTGGGCTTGATTCGTGAACTGGGATTGGAAGACAAAGTCATCTTTCCGCGCCCATTGACGGTGATGCTTTATAAGGGTAAATGGTATCCCTTTGATTCGATTCTCAATGCGCTTCGTTTTCCCGGGCTGGGCTTTGGGTTGAACAAAATTCGCTTTGGCTTCGTTGGGCTGTACCTGCGCCTGACGAAGAATTGGAAGGCGTTGGAAAAAGTCACCGCCCATGAGTGGATGCTGAAATATGCGGGCAAACAAGTCTATGAGCAGATGTGGCGCCCGTTGTTGGTGGGCAAGTTTGCTTCGTTTTATAAAGAGATTAACATGGCCTGGCTCTGGGCGCGAATGCACGCCCGCTCCACGCGGCTGGGGACGTTTGAAGGCGGCTTTCAAAATTTTTCAGATTTATTTGCGGAAAAACTGCGAGCCTTGGGCGTAGCGATTAGATTAGGCGTAAGCATTAAGTCGATTAAACGGGATCAAGCTTCGGGTAGGTTGAGCGTGGACGGCGAATCTTTTGATCAGGTTTTGGTCACCACATCGCCGAATTTATTAACCAAGTTATGCCCGGAACTCCCGGAAAATTATTTGAAAGGCTTGCTGGAATTGAAATCCATGGGGGCGGTGGTGATGACGTTATCGTTAAAACATTCGATTTCAAAGGAAGGCTATTACTGGTTCAACGTGCCGAAAGAGGAGGGTTATCCGTTTTTGGCGCTGGTGGAACATACCAACTTCGTTTCGAGCGAGCATTTTGGCGGCGACCACATCATCTACGCGGGCGATTATCTGGAAGTGGGTCACGAATATTTTTCGTTGAGCGACGAAGAATTGCTGGAAAAATTTATCCCCGCGTTTCAAAAGTTCAATCCCGAATTTTCGCGCGAGTGGATTAAAAAGATTTGGGTGCACAAGACCCATTACGCGCAACCGATTCCGCTGATCAATCATTCCAAAAACGTGCCTGCCATTCAAACGCCAATTGACGGGCTGTACTTCGCTTCGATGAGTCAGGTCTACCCGTGGGATCGCGGCACGAATTTCGCGGTAGAGATTGGGCGACGGGCGGCGCGGTTGATGCTGGGGAAGTAGGAAGTAATTGGTAAGTAAAGTTTTAGACCTGACAGGTCTTACTTTCGTCATTGTTAATCAAAACGATTTTGATACTCAACTTATTTTTCAATCAAACTTCTATGAAGACCTGTCAGGTCTTGTAATATAAGTTTCGCCGAGCGGCGCGGTTGATGCTGAGGAAGTAGGAATTAATAATTATGGCGGCTAGAAATGATGTGCCAGTAAAAGAAAAGTGAATAATGCTGATGAAGTGAAAGAAATCATATAAAATGGAAAAGTTTTGCGTATTTTGTGGAAATAAGCCTAAAAACAAAAACAACGAGCATGTAATCCCAAAGTGGCTGATTGAGTTCACTGGCGACTCTAATCGTATGGCAGACTTTGGACCTCTTTGGAACTCAAAAACATCAAGTTTAGAGTTTAGGAAATTCGCATTTGATCAATTTCAATTTCCAGCATGTGAAGATTGCAATACAAAGTATTCAAGCTTGTAATGCACCCATAAAACTGAACACTAAAGGGGCGCGTGGCTATCAAGATTGTGCTTGGAAAACCAGGCGGTCTCAAACTCAGTCGGGGTCAAGTACTTCAAGGATGAATGCACGCGTTTACG
>JADZCC010000009.1 GCA_020851785.1 Anaerolineales bacterium | reverse complement strand
GGGAACTTCAGCGAGGTTGGTTTGGTATTCGATCGTCTCGCGCAAATACGCAGTGATGGCCTGCGCCTGATCAAAGGGAGTGGCGGAGGCGGCGGTAATTTTTTCAGCCAGCGCCTTCAACTGCGGTTCTATTTTTTCAGGGACTTGTAAATACCTGGCTGTCACCCAGTCGGGATAGGCGCTTCCGGCGTTGCGTAAATCTTCAACGGTGGGCGCGGCGATCAAAGCGCGGACCTCGTAGCTGTTGCCAGCGACTAGTCCGGGGTTGGCAATCAGGCCCAGCGTTTCTTGATGTCCCGCATTCATGGGCGCGACGAGTAATTTCCCCGGGCGGCTCATCCACGTCGCTTCGGCTGGCGCGTAGATTAAATCCTGCTTGGAAAAGTTGATCGTAATTTTCAACTTTACGGGCAGGCGTATTTGCGGGCCTTCCACGATCAATTCGTCAGACTCCGGGGCGTAACTTGCTTCACGCGCGTTCAGGTTTAACCATTGCCCGTTTTGATAGGTATCGTACGTCCGCCCGCGCCAGTAGTAACGCACCATGTCCGAAGTGGCTTGCGGCCCTTCGATGTATAAAACCGGCGTGTCGCTGGTGGGCGCTTCGCTTCCCAGTTTTAATTCGCTTCCATAATAATCGCCGTTGGGGATTAAGTTGTAAGGCGATTTCAGCGCTTTCACCGAATTCGCCAGGCGATCTGTAATCGGGTGAATTAAATTGCGCCAGGCCTTGGAGGCCGGTTTAACCGTGGATAACGCGTTGGGCAAGACCCAGGCGAGCAGAACCAAAGCAACGGCGCCCGCCAAGATACTGCGTGAAAATTCCCATTCGGTATCGGAGGAGAGGAAGACGTTTTTTTGCTTCCAGGTTTTTCGGCTTTCGAGATAATGCGCCCGCCCCACCAACGCCAGAGCCGTGAAAATGAAGAAAGCGATGCCCCAGGCGCGCGCGGCGGCCCACGAATCGTAGGCTTGGATGAGTAAGATCGCCGCCCCGGGGATAAAAATCGCCTCCAGAAAACTTGCGTGCCGCGCCAGCCGATAGCCCACCACGCAACCGATCGCCCAAAAGCCGAGCGCGGCCAGCAAAATGAAAAATAGCGTATCGTAAATTGGTTGGTTGTGAATGAACAAGACCAGCGAATCGAACAGGCGTAATAACAAGTTGCCCAAATCGTCGCTGTAAAATGCGGTGCGTTCAAATCTGTCCACAGCGGACATTAATTGCATGGGGATGACCAGCAGGGCGTATTCAATGGCGATCCAAATCGAACGCCTTCTTGAGAAGGAACTGTAACCTAACGCCAGCCCCAACGTCACCGCCCAAAAGCTAACGCTTTGAAGCGTTTCCAATTTTGGCGCCCATTCGGTAACGGAGAGACGGATGGGCGCGCTTTGGACTAAAACGATGGCGAGGAGGACGGTGGGCCAATCCCAGGCGCGGCGGGTAAAACTTTCCAGCGTAAAAGCTCTTAGCTTTTTGAGCAAGGTTGTAACTCGCGGCGCAGTTTCCATCTGTTGAGTGTACAATGAAGAAATAAATTAATCAATTCCAAAAAACGCTTGGAGAATTGTATGCAGACCTTAATTGATAGCGGGCTGGCGCTGATTATCGCCATTCAACATTGGGGGACGGGCTTCCTTGTGCCAATGGAGTTCTTTAGCTTTCTCGGCACGGAAGATTTCTTCCTGCTCATCCTGCCGCTCCTGTATTGGTGTGTGTCTGCACGGCTGGGTTTGCGGGTTGGATTAATGCTCGTGTTCACCGGCGGGATTAATCTGCTGGGTAAAGTTTTGCTGGCGGGTCCGCGCCCGTATTGGGTCAGCGCGCAGGTGATGGGCTGGTGGCCAGAAACAAGCTTTGGCGCGCCTTCCGGTCACGCGCAAAGCGCCATGAGCGTGTGGGGCTTGCTGGCCTGGCAAATCCAAAAACGCTGGGCCTGGGTTGTGGCCGGAGCGCTGATTTTTCTGATCGGCTTTTCGCGGCTGTATCTCGGCGCGCATTTCCCGCACGACGTGCTTTTGGGCTGGGCGTTGGGCGCCTTGCTCCTGTGGGCTTTTGTTAAGTTAGAAGCGCCGGTTTTAGATTGGTTCGCAAGAAAAACTTTTTCCCAACAAATTTTATTTTCATTTTTAATTTCTTTGATTTTGATTCTGGCGGGGCTGACCGTTACGGCCTTGCGTCAAAATTATCAACTCCCGTCAGCGTGGGTGACCAACGCGCTTCGCGCCTCGCCCGAAGCCCTGCTTCCGGTGGATCGCAACCCCATCTTCACCTTTGCCGGAATTGCGTTTGGTTTGCTGGCTGGCGCAGTGTGGATTCAGCGTCAGGGTGGCTGGCAGGTTTCAGCTCCGTGGGCGAAGCGCGCGCTGTGTTATCTCATTGGCGTGGTCGGCGTCCTCATCTTCTGGATGGGGCTTGGCGCAATCCTGCCGCGCGGCGATGGGTTCGTTTTTTACGCGCTTCGCTATCTGCGCTATGCGTTGGTGGGCGCGTGGGTGGCGGCGGGCGCGCCCTGGGTTTTTATGCGTTTGAAACTGGGCTAAATTCTTGAACTGTGCATCTGATATAATTTTTACAATTTCAAAGTTTCAGGCGTCTTAGATGACATTAGAAAAAGATACAATCCTACATCATCGCTATCGCATTATCGAAATCCTCGGTCAGGGCGGCATGGGTTCGGTGTACTCCGCAGTGGATGAAAACCTCGGCGCGACGGTGGCGATTAAAGAAAACCTGTTTACCACCGAAGAATATTCCCGCCAATTTCGTCTGGAAGCGGTGATCCTCGCCAATTTGCGTCACCCCAATTTGCCGCGCGTGTACGATCATTTTGTGCTCGGCGATCAGGGCCAATATTTGGTGATGGATTTTATCGAAGGCGAAGATTTACGTCAGCGCATGGAGCGCATGGGTTTTATTACCGAGGAGGACGCCGTCCAAATCGGCGCCTCCATTTGCGACGCGCTATCCTATTTGCACTCGCGCAAGCCGCCAATCATCCATCGCGATATCAAACCCGGCAATGTGAAGGTCACGCCGGAAGGCCATATCTTTTTGGTGGATTTTGGGCTGGCCAAAGTTTATCAAAGCGCCGCACAAGCCACCACCACTGGCGCGCGCGCGATGACGCCGGGCTACTCTCCGCCCGAACAATATGGCACCGCCCGGACAGATCTGCGTACGGATATTTATTCTCTGGGCGCGACGTTGTACGCCTCGCTTTGCGGCATGATTCCCGAAGACGGGCTGGCGCGCGCGATGGACAACGCCCAACTCACGCCTTTGCGCAAGCGCAATTCAAACGTCTCGCGCCGCATCGCCGCCGCGATTGAAAAGGCCATGTCCATTGACCCCAGCGACCGCTTTCAAACCGCTGAGGAATTTAAGAAGGCCTTATTAAACGCCAAATCCAAAACGCAACAAATTGCCGGTTCCTATCTCATCTCTCCGCCGCCCGCCTCTGGCCAATCCTCCGATGCCGCCACGCAGGTGGATAACCCGCGTCAACAAACCGGCCCAGTCCCTGCCGCGCAAGAAGACCAGCCCTTTGTTTCGCCTTTGAAAAAGCAAAAAGAAAGGGAGAAGAAACGTCGTGGAAATTTTATACGCTTCCTCTTCTTCTTAATCCTGCTGGGCGTGTTATCCATTGCCTTTTTTGTGCCGGGAATCATGCCCGAACAAATTCGCGGATTGGTTTTCCCGCCCACGGCCACGTTGACGCCAAGCGCCACCATCACGCCCTCGCCTGTTCCAACTTCAACGGCCACCGCCACGCTCACGGCTACGGCTACAAAAGCTTTGCCAACCGCCACCGCCACGCTGACCTTAACCAGCGCTGTGGTTGTTGTGGAAACGCAACCTTCTGGAATTGAAACCGCTTCGATCACGCCTGCTCCAACCAGTTCCCCCACGTTGGCGCTCACGCCAATTGGCGGCGGGGGAGAGGTGGCCTATGTCTCCAACCGCTCCGGCTCGCCGCAAATTTATCTGGCGCGCATTTCGGGAGAAAGCACAACCCAAATCACCAGCCTGCCCGAAGGCGCCTGCCAACCCGCCTGGTCGCCAGACGGTCAACAACTGATTTTTGTTTCTCCCTGCAAAGGCATGGACGACGTGTACCGCGGCTCAAGTTTATACATGATCAACGCGGACGGCTCCAACCTGACCGCTTTGCCAACCGTCCCCGGCGGCGATTTTGAACCCGCCTGGTCGCCGGATGGAACAACCATCGCCTTTACTTCGCTCCGCACTGGCAATTTGGAAATCTTCTTATTAAATGTGGAAGATCAAGCGGTGACGCAATTGACCAAAGGCAGTTTTAGCGTCACCTCCCGCCAACCCGCCTGGTCGCCGGACGGCTCGCAAATTGCCTACACCGTCAAGCGCCTCGGCGTGCTTCAAATTTGGTTAATGAACTCGGACGGAAGCGCGCAAATGCAGATTGTCCGAAGCGGTTCAAGTTTCAATGATTCTTCCCCGGCCTGGTCGCCGGATGGCCAATTGATTGTCTTCACGCAACACTGCGCCACCTCGGCCTGCCTGCCCTACGCCATGAAAATTCCCGCCGCCGATCGTTCCGTGCAACAGGCCACCCCACTGCAATTGGCCAGTTTCGCCATTGAAAATATCAAATACTCGCCGGACGGTTTTTGGCTGACTTATGAAGGCGATGAAACCGGAAAAAATACCGATATTTTTTACAGCGCCATCTCTGGCGCAAACCGCACGCGCCTCACCTCTGACCCCGGGCTGGATTTTGACCCAAGTTGGCGGCCGCCGCTGAAATAGTTTCCCGCCATGCCAGAGCCCAAAAGTGAGAGTTTTCTCCGCTTCCAAGCCCTGGCATTTTTTTGTTTTATAATACCTTTCAAAAGTAACAACCACGTCTGATTGAATTGAAATAAAATAGAAATGAACGGTTTTCACAGACACGGTAAAATCGCTCTTCAGAGGCGCTTGCTCAATCCCTCTGGCTTGAAATATACTGAGCGATTTTTTTAGAAAAGGATCTGATGATTCTCGAACGCGACTCACTCCTGCAAAAACGATATCGAATTATTGAGAATCTCGGTCAAGGGGGGATGGGCTCTATTTACCGCGCCGTAGACGAAAACCTCGGCGTGGAAGTGGCTGTCAAAGAGAACCTGTTCACCACCGAAGAATATGCCCGCCAGTTTCGCCTCGAAGCGGTGATTTTGGCGAACCTGCGCCACCCGAACCTGCCCCGCGTTTCAGATCATTTCGTCATCGCTGGAGAAGGTCAATACCTGATCATGGACTACATCGAAGGCGAAGACCTCCGCCAACGCATGGAGCGCGTTGGGCTTTTGCCGGAAGATGAAGTCATTCAAGTCGGCGCCGCCATGTGCGACGCATTGGAATACCTGCATTCTCGCAAACCCCCCGTTTTACACCGCGACATAAAACCCGGCAACGTTAAAGTTTCGCCAGATGGCCACATTTATCTGGTGGATTTTGGGCTGGCAAAAATCATTCAGGGGAATCAGGCCACCACCACCGGCGCGCGCGCCATGACGCCGGGCTATTCTCCGCCCGAACAATATGGCACCGCCCGCACCGATGCGCGCACGGATATTTATTCCCTGGGCGCCACATTGTATGCCGCATTAACCGGCGTAATTCCAGAAGACGGGCTGGCCCGCGCAATGGATAACGCTGAGTTGACGCCGCTCAGAAAAAGAAACCCGGAAGTGGCGCGGCGCCTGGCCGCGGCCATTGAAAAAGCAATGGAAGTTGACCCTGGCGACCGGTTTCAAACGGCAGATGCGTTTAAGCTGGCGTTGCTGAATGCAAAATCCAAAACACAACAACTGACCGGCACCTACACCATCAGCCCGCCGCCGCCCGACGCAGAACGCCCCGCCGATTCGCCGCTCAAAGCGGCGGTCCTTACGCATTCCATTCCTTTGGAAGAGCAGGCCTTTGTCTCTCCCCGTAAAAAACAAATGCAACGCACCACGCGCATGATCCGCACCATTGGCGGCGGCGCGCTGGCGTTTTTGGTCACTGCCTTTTTATTTATCCTGTTCCTCGCCCCGCAATTATTGCCCGCCTCTGCCAGAAGCTATTTTCCGTTTTTACCAACCATCCCGGAAGCCCTTTCAACGTCTACCAATCTGCCGACCGAAACGGACGTTCCGCTTGTACAGGAAACGCCAACCCTGCCGGAATCCCCAACTTTGGAAGCAACGGCCATTGCAGAAGTTATCGTGGACGCCACGCAAACCGCCGCTTCCGCGCTGACCCAAACTTTGGCGCCCACACCCATCGGCGCGGACTATCTTCAAATTGCCTACGCTTCAACGCGCACCGGCGTTTCTCAAATTTACCTCACAAACTTACTCACCGACGAGGCCCTCCCCATTACGAATATGCCGGGCGGGGCTTGTCAGCCATCCTGGGCGCCAGATGGAAGTAAACTGGTCTTTACTTCCCCTTGTGGCATTAAAAAAGACAATTACTCTGAATCTAGTTTATTTATCATTGATGCAGATGGCAGTAATTTAATCCCGCTTTCCACCGCTTCCATCCCCGGCGGAGATTTTGAACCCGCCTGGTCGCCGGATGGAAAATACATCGCCTTCACCTCCCTTCGAGACGGGTACATGCAAATCTATTCGTACAACCTGGCCAGCAGTAGCATTACGCGGCTGGTGGAAACGCCATTAAACAAACCCGCGCGGCAGGCTTCCTGGTCGCCAGATGGTAAAACCATCATCTTCGCTTACCAAAGGGTAGACTCGTACGAGCTTTGGACCATGTCTGCCTTTGGGCTGGATGAAAAAGCTTTCCTGCAAAGTGGAGACCTGCTCTCCAACAATTCTCCAATCTTTTCGCCGGATGGCAAATACATCCTCTTCAGCCAGGCCAACACCAAAGACGCCAAACTCCCGGATTTGTACTTTGTCAAACTGAGCGACCCCTCTGCGCCGTTGAAAGTTTCGCTGGGCGTGAACTCAATCTCCGACGTGCATTACTCGCCGGATGGCAACTGGCTGGCTTACGAAGCCGGCGGCGAGCGCGGCTATCATGTCTATTACTCCACGCCTTCGGGCGGCAATCAGGCGCGCATCACCCAAGACGTTTTTTCAGACGATTTTGACCCCGCCTGGCGGCCCATTCTGAAATAAAAAACAGAAGCGCATAAAAAACGCTTCTGTTTTTTTTGATCCTGTAAATTCTTACACTCCTCTTATTGACTTCCATTTTCCCCGCTGTTATCATTATCCCGCAAAAATAGCGCTCTCGCTTTGGGAGCGCTAACTATTGATACCCATGAAGACGCTAACCGAACGGCAAAAAACCCTGCTCCTCCTCATCGTCCGCGACTATATCGATTCCGCGCAACCGATTGGTTCCAAACGACTCGTCGAGCATTACCATTTGGAGCTTTCCCCGGCCACCATTCGCAATGAAATGGCCGCCCTCACCGAGTTGGGCTATCTTCACCAGCCGCACACTTCGGCCGGGCGCGTGCCCAGCGAAGACGGCTACCGGTACTTCGTCAGCGAAATGATGCACAACGCTCAACTGCCGGAAACCGTCCAACGCACCATCTCGCACCAATTCCACCAATCCCGGCCGGATATGGAACAGTGGATGACCCTCGCCGCTTCCATTCTCGCCAGCCAGTCGCAGGGCGTTTCAGTCGTCACTGCCCCGCATGTCGAACAGGCAAAATACAAACACGTGGAATTGATTTCCACGCAAGGCCGCCAGGTGTTGATGGTTTTAGTGATGATAGGCGGCGACGTGCGCCAGCAGATCCTCACGTTGGCGGAACCGGTTTCACAGGAGCGACTCAGCCAAACGGCCACGCGGCTTAACGGACTTTTAGCGGGTCTGACCATAGACGCCATTGCCTCGCTGACGGCCCGCCCCGACCCGCTCGATCAGGATATCCTCCTGCTCATCTTGCAAGACCTGCGCAACCTCGCCAGCCAGGTGTCCGGTGAAATTTATACCGACGGCCTGACCAACGTATTAAACGACCCGGAATTTTCCGACTCGGACGAGGCTCGACGCGCCTTGAAAATTTTTGAAGAGCGTTCCACTTTGCAAGGACTGCTGGCCAAAACGACCACCAACAGTAACATTGGCGGGCTTCAGGTTTTGATTGGCGGCGAAGGCGAATGGGACGACCTGCGCCGTTGCTCCATGGTCATTGCCAGATACGGCGTGCCCGGCATGGCCACTGGCACGTTGGGCGTGTTGGGCCCCATGCGCATGTCCTATGCGCGGACGATTCCCACGGTGCGGTATGTCGCCGGTTTATTAAGCGATCTGGTGAATGATACGATTGTTAGCGGATAAAAAATATTTGAATTGCGAGAGTGATGTATGACCAAGAAGAAACATGAAGAACGCGAAACCGAAGAAAAAGCTGAAGCGGAATCCATGCCGACGGAGGCGAATCCAGAATCGGCGGAGCGCGAAGCGTTAATCCAGCAATTGAAAGACGCCGAAGCCAAAGTCGTCGAATATAAAGACGGCTGGGCCCGATCGCAGGCGGAGTTTCAAAATTATCGCAAGCGGCTGGAACGCGATAATGAATTGACTTATCTCAACATGAAGGGCGAAATTGTCAAAAAGATTTTACCGGCTTTGGACGATTTGGAGCGCGCTTTGCAAAACCGCCCGGCGGAAGACGCCTGGGCCAATGGCGTGGAATTAATTGCGCGGAAGTTACAAAATATTTTGGAAAGCGAAAACGTGAAGCGGATTGAAGCCAAAGGCGCGTTGTTTGACCCGAATTTTCACGAAGCGATTTCGCACGAACCTGCTGAAGAAACTGAAAGCGGCCACGTGATTGACGTGGTGCAAAATGGATACATGCTTGGCGAACGCGTGATCCGCCCGGCGTTGGTGCGCGTGGCGCAATAAACCTGCAACCTGAAACCTTCAACCTGAAACCTTCAACCTGATACCCAATATTGGAGAACTGACTTATGGCAAAAATTATCGGCATTGATTTAGGCACGACCAACTCGGCGGCGGCGGTGATGAGCGGCGGCGAGCCGGTTGTGATTCCTTCGGCGGAAGGGGAGCGGCTGGTTCCTTCAGTCGTGGCGGTCAATAAAAATGGCGAGCGGCTGGTCGGGCGCGTGGCGCGGAATCAGGCCATCACCAACCCGCAGAATACCATTTTTTCCGTCAAGCGTTTTATGGGCCGTAAATCTGGCGACCCGGAAGTGGAGCGCACGCGCAAGCGCGTGCCCTACGGCGTAACCGAAGCGGAAAATGGCGATGTGCGCGTGCAATTGAGCGGCAAAGATTATTCTCCGCCGGAAGTTTCGGCGATGATTTTGGCCAAGATCAAAGCGGACGCGGAAGCCTATTTGGGCGAGACGATCACGCAGGCGGTGATTACCGTCCCTGCGTATTTTAACGACGCGCAACGCAACGCCACCAAAGACGCGGGCAAGATTGCGGGTTTGGAAGTGCTGAGAATTATCAACGAGCCGACGGCCTCTTCTTTGGCGTATGGCTTGGATAAAAAGAAAAATGAAATCATCATTGTCTATGATTTGGGCGGCGGCACGTTTGACGTTTCAATTTTGGACGTGGGCGACGGCGTCTTTCAAGTCCGCGCCACCAGCGGCGATACCTTCCTCGGCGGCGATGATTTTGACCTGCGCATTATGGATTTTCTGATCGAGGAATTCAAAAAAGACCACGGCATTGATTTGCATAACGACCGTCAGGCTTTGCAACGTTTGAAAGAGGCTTCCGAAAAGGCGAAGATTGAACTTTCGACGATGATGCAGACTGAGATTAACTTGCCCTATTTAACTGCGGACGCCAACGGACCGAAGCATTTGGTGATGACCATGACGCGGGCCAAACTGGAGCAGTTGTGCGCCGATTTAGTAGACCGCACGATTGCGCCGGTGAAGCAAGCTTTAGCCGACGCCGGGTTGAAAGCCGGAGATATTAATGAAGTGGTGCTGGTGGGCGGTATGACCCGTATGCCCGCCATTCAAGACCGTGTGCGCGCCTTCTTTGGGAAAGACCCACACAAAGGCGTGAACCCGGACGAAGTGGTGGCCATCGGCGCGGCGATTCAGGCGGGCGTGTTGGGCGGCGAAGTGAAAGATATTCTGTTGTTAGACGTCACGCCTCTAACGCTGGCGATTGAAACGTTGGGCGGCGTAGCCACCGCGCAAATTGAACGCAATACCACCATCCCAACCCGCCGCTCGCAGGTTTTTTCAACCGCTGGCGATAATCAGACGCAGGTTGAGATTCACGTTTTGCAGGGCGAGCGCCCCATGGCGGCGGATAATAAATCTTTGGGTAAATTTATTTTGGATGGCATTCCGCCCGCTCCCCGCGGAATGCCGCAAATTGAAGTGACTTTTGACGTGGACGCGAACGGCATTTTGAAAGTGAGCGCGCAAGATAAAGCCAGCGGCAAAACCCAACATATTACGATTACGGCCTCTTCTGGCTTGAGCGATTCGGAAGTGGAGAAAATGCGCAAGGACGCTGAATCGCACGCCGAAGAAGATCGTAAGCGCAAGGACTTGATCGAAGCGCGCAACCATGCCGACAATACGGTCTATGCGGGCGAAAAGGCGCTCCGTGATTTGGGCGATAAAGTTCCGGCGGAGGTCAAAGCTGAAGTGGAGGCCAAAAGCGCCGAGGTCAAGCAAGCGGCGCAAGGTGAGGATGTGGAGAAGATCAAAAGCCTCACCGAAGCGTTGGGGCAGACGATTCAAAAGATTGGCGCATCTGTCTATGAGCAGAACCCGGCCGCGGGTCAGCCGGATGCGGGCTCTGCATCCAGCGAATCAACGCCCAACGAAAATCCTGATGTGGTGGATGGAGAAGTGAAGGAATAAATCAGTTAACCTGTAACCTTCAACCTGTAACTTAATTATGAGTAGCGACTATTACGAAATATTGGGCGTGGGACGAAACGCAACCGACGATGAGTTGAAAGCCGCGTTTCGTAAATTGGCGCGCCAATATCACCCGGACGTAAATAAAGACCCGCACGCCGAAGAGAAGTTTAAGGAAATCAACGAGGCCTATGGAGCGCTTTCTGATTCTGAGAAACGCGCGCGCTATGATCGCTTTGGTAAGGAAGGGCTGGGCGGGAGCGGTGGCTTCCATGATTACACCGTGGATATCAACGACTTGTTTGAAGGATTGTTCGGCGGGTTTGGCGGCGGAAGACGTTCACGCAACGCGCCGCGCCGGGGGCGGGATCTGCAAATGCAAATTTCGCTCACCTTTGAAGAGGCCGTCTTTGGCGTGGAAAAAGAGATTGAATTTTCGCGCGACGAACCCTGTTCGCATTGTCAGGGCAACGGCGCCGAGCCGGGGACGAAGCCGGTGAAATGCTCCACCTGTAATGGGCAGGGCGAAGTGCGTCAGGTGCGCCAAACCTTTTTAGGTCAAATGGTGCAAACCGGAACCTGCCCAACCTGTAATGGGCGCGGCGAAATTATTTCAACGCCTTGCAAGGTTTGTCGCGGAAGCGGTTTGGAAAGAAAGAAGGTCGCCAAAAAAGTTCAAATTCCGGCAGGCGTGGATCATGGCACGCAGATTCGCTTGAATGGCGAAGGCGGCCCGGGCGAGAATGGCGGCCCCAGCGGCAGTTTGTTCCTGGCGCTAAGCGTTCAGCCGCATCAATTTTTCAAGCGCCGCGAAAACGATGTTTTGCTCAACCTGGATATCAATGTGGCTCAGGCCGTTTTGGGCGCGGAAGTGGATGTGCCGACGCTGGATGGCGAAGATAAATTGAAGATTCCGGCTGGCACGCAACCCGGCAAAATTTTCACGCTGAAAGGCAAAGGCATTCCATTCCTACGGCAAAAACATCGCGGCAATCAATTGGTGATCGTCAATGTGGCGATTCCCGCCAAGCTCACCAAGGAGCAACGTGAACTGTTTGAGAAACTGGCCGAGAGTCTGGGCACAACGGTTAAGCCGCAGGAAAAAGGGTTTTTGGATTGGTTGAGCGAAGCGCTGGGTGGGTGAGAGTGGCGATCAGTAGGTAGTAAGCAGTGGCGAGTGGATGAGCAGTCCGCTCGCCTTTTTTATTCGGACAATAGACGATAGACCATGGACGATTTGGTTGGATGATCTATCGTCAACCGTCTATCACCTATCTGTCGTTTATAATCTTATAATGAAATTTTTGTTTCGCTTTTGGCGCAGAATGCCGATGTGGCTTCACGTCTTCGCAGTGCGCATCACGCAACCGAAGTTCAACGCGGGCGTTTCCGCTTTGGTGTTTGACGAGGCGGGGAGGGTCTTGCTCTTCAAACACACGTACAGAAAATACGAGTGGGGGATTCCGGGCGGAGCGCTGGAGTATGGCGAAGAGCCTGCGGACGCAATGATCCGCGAGTTTTATGAAGAGGCGGCCCTGAAAATTGAGGTTGTGAAATTGTTGAAAGCGACCAGCGCGCGGGAATTTCCGCATTTGGGAATTACGTATTTGTGTAAAATTACCGGCGGCGAGTTTAAATCGTCCCATGAAATTTCAGAGATGAGCTATTTTGACATAAACGAATTGCCTAGCATGTTGTTCGCGGAAAAAGAATTGATTCGTTGGGCCGTCAGGGAGATGGCATGACAAATATTCTTCTGGTGGGTGCGGGCGGTTTCATTGGCTCGGTTTTGCGTTACCTGCTGGGTGGTTATGTGCAAGGCTTTGCCAAAGCGTTTCCATTGGGGACGTTAACGGTGAACGTCATCGGTTGCTTCGTCATCGGCTTGTTGGCCCAACTTGGCGAAAAGTATGGGGCTTTTTCCGACGAATCGCGCCTCTTCCTTGTGCTGGGCGTGTTGGGCGGCTTCACCACCTTTTCTTCTTTTGGGAACGATACCGTTAACCTGTTTCGGCAGGGCTTTTCGACGAACGCCTTCCTCAACGTTGGCGCAAACGTAATTCTCGGTTTGTTGGCAGTTTGGCTGGGGCGCGTAGTTGGACATATATTCTGGAGATAAGATGAACTGGCTTGAAATTTCTTTAACTGTGGATGGCGAACTCGCCGAATCCGTTGCGGATGTGTTGGCGCGCTTTGCGCCCAACGGTGTGATGACCGAGCAAGGCGTGAAATTCAATGACGAAGAAGATGAAGGCACAGCCACAGGCCCCATCACCGTCCGCGCGTATTTGGAAGTGAATGACCAACTCGAAGAGACGCGCCAGAAAGTTGAAGAGGCGCTTTTTTATCTGGGCATGATCCAGCCTGTGCCGACTCCGACTTATAAACAAATCGCCGACCAAAATTGGATGGAAGCCTGGAAGCGCCACTACAAGCCCATTCTGATTGGCGAACGCCTCCTCATCCTCCCGGCCTGGTTGCAAAACCCCGAACCGAGTCGCATCCCGATCAAAATTGACCCGGGTATGGCCTTTGGCACCGGCACGCACCCCACGACCCAGCTTTGTCTTGCATTAATGGAAAAATATTTTGACGACAGACTACAGACCATGGACCCTCAAACATTGTCCACGGTCAATCGTCCATGCTCTGCAATTGATGTTGGCTGTGGCTCTGGAATTTTGTCCATTGCGGCCTTGAAGTTGGGAGCGCATCAAGTGTTGGGCGTGGATATTGACGTTGAGTCGGTCAAGAACTCCCGCGAAAATGCGGATGTCAATGGAGTGGGGCAGGAACTGCTTCTTGGGCAAGGTTCGGTGGCCGAAGTGTTGCAGGGCCAGTTTGAGTTTAAGTCCGCGCCGTTGGTGGTGGCCAACATCCTCGGCCCAATTTTGATTCGCCTGTTTGATGTTGGTCTCGCGGATTTAATTGAACCCGGCGGCGAAATCATCCTCAGCGGAATTTTGAGTCATCAGGCGGAAAGCGTCATCGAAGCCGGACAGGCTCAAGGTCTGGTAAGAGGTGAGCTTCGTCAGATGGGCGATTGGGTGGCGCTTTCCATGAAGCGGTGATGTTATAATTCAGTTCTCGTTGAAATTGGAGTTGATTATGGACTGGAAAAAATATATTCATTCAGATCCGGATATTCTGATGGGAAAACCCGTTGTTAAAGGGACGCGTTTGGCGGTTGATTTTTTGATTGGTTTATTTGCCGCGGGCTGGACGGAACAGCAGGCGCTTGAAAATTACCCAAACTTAACTTCTGAATCTTTACGCGCCGTGTTTTCTTATGCCGCAGAAGTGATGCGCGACGAAGCGTTGTTTCTTTCCCCTGTATAACAACACCCCGTTATGATTTTTTTAGCAAATGAAAATTTCCCTCTGACCAGTATTAAACTATTAAGAAGCGCTGGATATCGTGTGATTGCGGTTTCAGAAGAAATGGCCGGCGCAAAAGATAGCCTTGTGCTTTCTCGTGCCGCAAAGGAAAAATTAATCATTCTAACTTTTGACCGTGACTATGGCGATTTAATTTATAAGGCGCATTTGCCTGTTCCAGAAGGCGTTGTTTATCTTCGTTTCGACCCTGATACGCCGTCGGAACCGTACGAAAGAATGATGTCTCTTTGTAAAATTGAAGGTCTATCCTTTAAAGGAAAATTTACAGTAGCTGATCGCCAGCGAATAAGACAACGCCCATTGCCTGGGGAAAGATAAAAATGGAACCTCGCAAACTCATTCAATATCTGGCGCTGAACGTTCTAGTCTCGGCGACGGTCACCGGCGGGATCTTGTTTTGGTACGACCGTAATTACCGCTCAATCAATCAACCCGCTGTCGCGCAAGCCACTTTGGTCAGCGGAAATTCCCCCGTTTCCAGCGCCACCCTGCAAACGGACATCCCCATCAAGATCAGCAGTGTGGTCGGCGCTGGCGCTTTGGCCTCGGAAATTGTCGTTGTCAAATATGAAGGCGATGGCGAATTGGATTTGGCTTCGTGGCAATTAAAAGATGAAAATGGCAATACATTCACCTTCCCCAAGTTGACGTTATACCAAAATGGCGCGGTGCAAATTCATACCGCCTCCGGCACAGATACGGTCATTGATCTGTACTGGAGTATTGGCGGCCCGGTCTGGAACTCGGGCGAGAACGCCAAACTGTTTGACGCACAAGGAAATTTAAGAGCCGTATATCGCGTACCTTAATTAGGTTGGTAGTTGGTAGCGCCTTATGTTATCAACCACAAACCATCAACTGCCAACTGATAACTACTGACTGATAACCGCCATGACCCAAGCCCTCTACCGTAAATACCGCCCGAAACAATGGGACACCGTCCTCGGACAAGACCATGTGGTTCAGACTCTCACGAATGCGATTAAAGCAGATCGCGTTGGTCATGCTTATTTATTTGCAGGTCCGCGTGGCACAGGCAAAACCACCGTTGCGCGTTTGCTTGCCAAAGCAGTGAATTGTCTCAACGAAGATTCAAGTCAACGACCTGATAATACTTGCGAGCATTGCAAAGCCGTCAATGAAAATCGCTTTCTGGATTTGATTGAGATTGACGCCGCCTCCAACACCTCCGTGGATGATGTGCGCGATTTGCGCGAGAAAATTAATTTCGCGCCATCACAAGGCAAATATAAAATTTATATCATTGATGAAGTTCACATGCTTTCAACTGCCGCGTTCAATGCGCTTCTCAAAACTTTAGAAGAGCCGCCGCCACATGCGATCTTCGTTTTGGCGACTACTGAAATTCATAAAATTCCTGCAACCGTTTTATCTCGTTGCCAACGCCATGAGTTTCGGCGTGTGCCAATTGATGAAATCGTTGCTAACTTAAAAGAAATTATCAAAGCCGAAAACATTCAAGCCGATGATGAGGCCCTCACTTTAATTGCCCGTCAATCGGCGGGCGGAATGCGCGACGCGCAATCCCTGCTCGACCAACTCGCGTCCACTGGAACAAAAATCACGCTCGCGCTCGCTCAACAAGTTTTAGGAACCGCCACCAGCCAAACGGTGTTGGATATCATCGCTTCGATTCTTAATCGCGAACCTGCTCACGGACTTGAAACGATTCATCGCGCTCTCGATTCTGGCGCCGACCCGCGTTCGCTGGCTCGTCAACTTGTCGAATACACGCGCGGTCTCATGCTTGTTCAAATGGGCAATCTCAAACAAGTCGAAGCCACGCGCGAAGTCAAAACGCAAATGCAGGAACATGCCAAAGCGTTTAGCGGCTCGGATGTTCTGCGTATGATGAAAATTTTTAATCACGCCGCCACGGATGTGCGCGGCGGGTGGCACCCGTCATTGAGTTTGGAGCTTGCGTTGGCTGAAATTTTAGATGAAGAACCGCCTCAGACTCAACCGAAAGTTGTTTCTGCTCCATCAGCCAAACCCAAGCCTGAGGTTTCAGCGCCCAGGCCTGAGGTCAAGAAAGAGGCGGATGCTGAATCTCAAAAATCAGTTATTAATTCAGACGATATCGTCAAAGCGTGGAAATCTTTAGTCGCCACGCTCCCAAAAGCGCAAGCCAATCTTTCGGCATTGATGAACTCGGTCAGGATGATTGACGTGCAAGGAAAAACTTTATTGCTGGGCATGGCGAGCGACGTGCTGGTGGAGAAGTTAAACAAGCCCGACCAAATTGAAATCATTCAAGGACTGATCAAAGATCATTTTCAAGTGGATGTTGCCGTGCGTTGCGTGGTGACGAACGCCAAGGGTAAACTGCCCGCCAACATTTCTGGCGATGGCATGGTGGCAACTGCCATTCAACACGGCGGCGAAATTGTGGATCTGGACGAGTAAGAAACTCGATATTAGATACTCGACTATCAAATATCGAATAACAAATATCGAACAACGAGGTTTATTATGGCAAAAGGATTTAACAAAGGACCCGCAATGGGCGGCGGGGGCATGATGCAACAACTGCAAAAACTGCAACAACAAATGGCGGAAGCGCAAGCAAAACTTGCCGAAGAAACAGTCAGCGCGACGGCGGGCGGCGGCGCGCTTAAGGTGGTGATGACTGGCGACCAAAAATGTAAATCGGTTGAAATCTCTCCCGAGTTTTTGAAAGATGCCGATGCTGAAATTCTGCAAGATATGGTTTTATCCGCCGTCAACATGGCATTGGATGAATCGCGCGAATTGCAACAAAAGTTGATGGGTCCGCTGGCGGGTGGTTTACCCTTTTAGTCGAAAGTCAAAGGTCGCAAGTCATAGACCTGCAACCTTCAACCTGTGACCATTTATGTTATTACCTGAATCAATTCAAAATTTAATCACCGCCCTCGAACGCCTGCCAGGCATCGGACCAAAATCCGCTTCGCGGTTGGCCTTTTATTTATTGCGCGCGCCTGATGAAATCTCAAATGATTTATCAAATGCGTTGGCGAATCTCAAAGCCAATACGGCATTTTGTCCCGAATGCTTTAACATCATGGAAGCGGGACGCGAACGCTGTGAAATTTGCGAATCTCTAAAGCGAGATTCGTCTTTGATTTGTGTTGTCGAAGAAGCGCTCGACGTGTTGGCGCTCGAACGCACCGCGGGTTTCAATGGAAAGTATCACGTCTTGCAGGGAGTTTTATCTCCAATTGAAGGCGTGGGTCCAGACGATTTGCGAATCAAACAATTATTGAGTCGCGTTGCCAGTGGGGGAGTGAAGGAAATTATTTTAGCGACCAACCCCAGCATGGAAGGCGATGCCACCGCGCAATATCTACAAGGACAGTTACGTCAATTCAATGTGCATGTCACTCGTCTTGCGCGCGGCCTGCCGGTTGGCGGTGATTTGGAATATGCAGACCAGAATACGTTGTTGAGAGCGCTATCTGGTCGGCAAGAGATGAGCTAAAGACGATAGACCATTGACAATCGTCCGTTGTCTATCGTCCATCGTTTTTATATGAACATCACAATCCTCACCTACGGTTCTCGCGGCGACGTGCAACCTTTTTTGCCATTATCGCTTGGTCTCATGCAACGCGGTCATAAAGTCACATTAGCCGCGCCGGCACGTTTTCAAAAATTAGTTGAAGAACATAAAATCAATTTTTATCCGCTGGCTGGCGACCCTGAAGATTTAAGTCGCAAGTTAAATGATGTTGGTTTCAATTTCATCAAACAGTCGCAAGCCATGGCGAGCTATGCCATTGAAATCGGCGCGGATGTTTTTCGTCAAACCGAAATTGCCTGTCAAACTGCAGACCTTATCATTCACACGTTTGCCCATGCCATCGGCGGACATGCGCTTGCCCGCGAAAAAAATATTCCCGATATCCACGTCCAAACTTTTCCGATGTTCACGCCCACGGGTGATTATCCCAACGTGACCATGCCGAATTTCCGAAATCGTTTTATCAATCGTCTCACGCATGTTTTTGCCGCAAGGTCATTTTTTATTTCAGCAAAATTAGGGTTTGAATACATCCGCCGCAAAGCAGGATTACCCAAACGAAAATTATTTTTTCCATTTGATGAAAACCAACGCTTCTTTCGTAGTCCCATCTTGTGCGCTTGGTCTCCAGCTTTTCTTCCACCTTCAAGCGATTTCGCTCCGCGTGTGCACGTGACAGGTTATTATTATTTTCCACTTAATGAATCGTATTCACCTGCGCCTGAACTTGATTCTTTTTTGAAACATGGTAAACCTCCCATTTGTATTTCATTTGGAAGCATGGTTAATAAAGACGCAAAACGAATTGATGAGATTGTTCGTGAGGCGTTGAAGCAAACTAATAATCGCGGAATTGTTTTGTCGGGGTGGGGAGGCGTAAAGCATGAATCGACAAATGATTTAATGTATGTTGAATCTGCTCCGCATGATTGGTTGTTGCCAAAATGTAAATTGATTATTCACCATGGCGGCGCGGGAACCACGTCTGCTGGGTTAAGAGCGGGCATTCCAACAATTGTGATTCCATTTACTGGCGATCAGCCATTTTGGGGAAATCAAATTTATAAAATGGGCGTGGGTTCCAAGCCAATTCTGGTGAAGAATCTTTCAGCGAGTAAGTTGGTTGAGGCAATTGTTGCGGCTGAGTTTGAAGTTGTTCGTAGGCAGAGTCAGGTTTTGGGTCAAGAAATGCGCGGCGAAGACGGCGTGGCGCGCGCTGTGGAATGGGTTGAATTGTACGCCGCGCAATCTAAAATCTAGATTGGATGTTCTAAAAAGTCATTGCGATTTTTTAAGGTTTAAAATGCAATTGACTATTGACAAAGTCGGAGAAACGCATATAATCCTCACTCGCCAGCAGAAACAAGCACGATCTCGTTCCCAAACAGATCAATGACAACTGAGTAGCCGTCTCAAGTCAGAGACCCAAAGCAAGCGTTTTGAAGTCTGACAGCCGATGCAGAAAGAGCGCATCGGTATTTTATTCTGTAAAAAACCTTGACGGCGTTGAATGGAGCAGGTAGAATACCGCTCGCTCAAATGGCAAGCACCTTAACAACTGAATAGTGATAGGAAACAACATTTATGTCAATCCAGTAAATTCCGTAAACTTAACACTCGCAAGAGTGCAAAATAATTTTAGCGGAGAGTTTGATCCTGGCTCAGGATGAACGCTGGCGGCGTGCCTAATACATGCAAGTCGAACGAGGCGC
>JADZCC010000008.1 GCA_020851785.1 Anaerolineales bacterium | reverse complement strand
TCAACCCCGCTGAACTTCGGCGTCGGATTGACCAGAAAACTGCCAAACTTTGGAAAATTTCTCGGTAACATTCCTTCTTGATGCAACGTTACTACCAAAGTAACATTTTATCTTGATGCATTACGATCAGCGAGTTTTGAGCGTTTAACGCAAAGACGCAAAGAATTAACTCTGCGTCTTTGCGTTAAATTTCCGAGTTAGGGTTTTGCTTTTGTGGGTAAGACCGTCACCAACACTTTATCCACGCGACGGCCGTCCATGTCCACCACTTCAAAGCGGAGTTCATGCCAGTCGAAGCGGTCGCCCGTTTGCGGCACGCGTCCGAGCGACATCATCATAAACCCGCTTAAGGTTTCGTATTCATCTTCGTGCGGCAGGGCGCTTAAGTCAAAAATTTCTTTGAATTCATCCACTTCGAGCATCCCGTCCAACAGCCACGAGCCGTCCTGACGTTGGGTGGCTTGCGGCTCTTCGTGTTCCATCTCGCCGACGATTTCTTCAAGGATGTCGTTGATTGTGATCAGGCCTTGCAAGCCGCCGAACTCATCCACCACGAGCAGGAGTTCCGTGCCTTTTTCTTTGAAGATTTCCAGCGCGCGCGAGGCGAACATGGTTTCAGGGATGAAATGCGCCGGGCGGAGTTGCGCCTTCAGGTTGATTTCACTGCCCGATAAACTTTGCACCAGCAGGTCGCGCGATTTGACGATGCCGAGGATCGTCTCTAGCGAATCCTGACGCACCGGAAAGCGCGAATATTCGCTCTCGGCGATTTTGTTGCGAATGTCTTCAAGGCTCTCGTCAACGTCCAACCAGACGATTTCCGTGCGCGGAGTCATCAACGAGTAAACGCGCCGGTCGCTTAAGCTGAAGACGCCTTCTACCATATCCTGCTCGGCTTCGTCGAACACTCCGGCTTCCGTGCCTTGATTAAGCAGAAGTTGCAGTTCTTCTTCCGTCACCGGCGGCTCGGCAGAATTTGTAATCCCCAACAAGCGCAGGATCGAGTTGGTGGCCCAGCCCATCAACTTGATGAGCGGGGAAAAGGCTTTAGAGAGAAAATACATGGGTTGCGCGACGAGGCGCGCAATTTGTTCCGGGCTGTGCAAGCCGAGGCGCTTGGGCACCAATTCGCCGATCCAAATGGAAAGGATGGTGATGGCTACCACGACGATTCCCAAACTGAGCGAAGCGCTATGCTCTGCCAGCCAGGGGATTTTGCCAAGCAGGCCGGCCAGCGCGTCTGCGATGGTGGCCCCGCCGACCGCTCCGGCCAAAACGCCGATCAAGGTAATTCCAATTTGCGTGGTGGATAAAAAGATGTTTGGGTCGTCGATGATTTTCAACGCCAAAGCGGAAGCGGTGTCGCCTTCGTTGGCCTTTTGTTGCAGACGAGCCTTGCGCGAGGCCACCAAAGCCGCTTCGGACATGGCCAAGACTGCGTTAATTAAGATGAGGACGATAATCCCCACGATTTCATTGCCGATACTCATGAGTTCCTTTAGAGGTTGAAAGATAAAATGATGGGTTAAAAAAAATCAAGCCAACCTGTTGGCCAGCGGATAAATTCATCGCAAATGGATGGAGATGGGTTGGGAGGAGGGGTAGAGGAAGACTAGAATCAGGTTCTGAAGAAGTTTCAGGCATGAGGTTGGTTATGCAAAAAGTTCGGCTTATTGTACCTGAAAAGACGCGGCTTTTCGCCAATTTACCTACCAAAGATACAGGCCGCTCCCAGCTTGCGCTTCGCCAATGACCCATACCGGCTGGCCCAGTTCTGCGGCGCGAGTTTCAAAGGCGGCCAACTTCTGCGGCGCAATTCCAAACAGCAGGCCGCCGCTGGTTTGCGGGTCAAACAGAGTCATTTGCAGAGCTTCGTTTAACGTTCGTTCGTAATGAACCTGTGTTTCAAAATATTTTTGATTATCAAACGCGCCGCCGGGGAAAATTCCCAACTCTGCGTAATGTTTTGCGCCGCTTAAATAGGGGAGACGTTCCAGGTTGAAATGCAAGGCCACGCCCGAGGCTTGCGCCAGTTCGCTGGCATGGCCCAGCAGGCCAAAGCCGGTGACGTCCGTGCCGCCGTGTACTTCAAACTCCTGCGCCAGTTCGCTGGCGGTTTTGTTCAAGCGCGCCATCCATTCAATCGCTTCTTGGATGTGCGCGGCGCTCGCTTTCTCTTGTTTTAAAGCGGTGGCGAGAATGCCGCTCCCCAGCGGCTTGGTGAGAATCAGTTTGTCGCCAACTTGCAGGCCGCCCTTGCGGATGATTTTATCTGGATGAACAAATCCGAGCGCCACCAGGCCGAATTTTGGTTCGCGATCTTTGACGGTATGCCCGCCCGCAATCAGCGCTCCGGCTTCGCGCGCTTTATCGGCGGCTCCGCGCATAATTTCGGCGGAAATTTCAGTCGGTAAATCTTCGGGCAGGGCGGCCACATTCAAGGCCAAAAATGGTTTTCCGCCCATCGCATAAACATCCGAAAGGCTATTGGCCGCCGCGATGGCGCCGTATTCATAGGGCGTATCCACCACAGGCGTAAAAAAATCAGTCGTGATAATCAAGGCCTGCTCGGCGCTTAAACGCCACACAGCCGCGTCATCCGGTTCGGTTAACCCAACCAATAAATCGGGATGAGCGGCGGGATCAAAAGTCGCTTTGATCGGACGCAGGACCTGCGTCAGCGCTTCCGCGCCTAATTTAGAAGCTCAACCCGCGCACGCGGCCAGCGTGGTGAGGCGCACTTCACGACCATTTTTTGGAATAGGCATCGGCTTGATTATAATCACCTCATGCGCTTAGGCACAGGCACGCTCACAGAAATTTATTTGGATGGCTCCGCCCAATTGGCTTGCCCGCCCGAACTGATTCCAACGCCCGGGCAGTATCTGCTGGCCCACGCGCCCGCAGAAGACGCGCCTTTGGCTGTTCCGCTTTTCTTTTACGATTCAGCGCCGAGGGGTTTTCGCCTGGCTCCCCAAATTCCCGCCGCGTGGACGGTGGGAACAAAGCTGGCGTTACGCGGGCCGTTGGGGCGCGGCTTTACGCTGACGGCAGTTTCGCGCAAAATTGCGCTGGTTGCGTTTGACGAATCTCTGGCGCGTTTGCATGGGTTGATGGCTTTGGCGTTTAAACAATCCGCCGAGGTGACGCTGGTGGGGGAATTTGATTTGAAGCGCCTGCCTGAAGCGGCGGAGGTTCAGCCGCTGAAAGCGCTGGAGGAAGTTTGTGGGTGGGCAGATTTTATCGCCATAGATTTGGCGCGCGAGAATCTGAATCAGCTTGGGGAACGGCTTGGGGTGTTGAAGCAGGTTTCGGCGGTGAGCGAAGCGCAGGTTTTAATTCGCGCGCCCATGCCGTGTGGGGGAGTCGCCGAATGCGGGGTATGCGCGGTTCGGATTCAGTCGCATTGGCAGATGGCTTGTAAAGATGGCCCCGTCTTCAAATGGAAAGATTTGTTGAAGTGAAGTTCTAATACCAAATTCTAAAAGAAGCGACGGTGTTGGCTGTGAGGGTTTTGTATTGGCAGGCAACGTTGATATAGACGACGCTTCCGCGCGGTTGTTGAGAAAAGCTGAAAGGCAGGATGCCCACGCCGTTGGCGTTGGTGTTGACGCTGAGGGTTTCTGTGCGTTGGTTGGGCCAGAGTAGGCTGGCGTTGCAGGCGGCGTTGGAAACCGGGCGCGAATTTTGATCTTGTAAGACGATGAAGAGGGCTTGCGCGTCGTCGGTGGAGGCGATGGCTTTTTTGAGAAAGGCGCGGGCTTTGATGCGTAGGATGGCGCTTTGCGAATTGTCCATCGGTTTGACGGGCTGTAATAAGGCCGGGTCTTCGCCGAGTTTGTCGAAGTAGATGCGCCCCAAGTCGGTGAGGACGACGCGCTGACTTTCCGGGCGGCCGGGAAGCCACTCGAAGCGCGCGCGTTCAAAATATTGCACCACTTTTTCATCGCGGTATTCAAAGGCGGAGATGGGGTTGCCAAATTGGTTGACGCCGCCGTGTTTTTCATAGAATTGCAGGAAGTCGTAGCACACGTCGAAGCCGGTGGCGAAGGTTTTGCAGGCCAATTTGTTGACGGCGATGCTCATGGCGGCTTGGGCTTTATAGGTTTCTGCGCCGAGCGCGGTGAGCGTCACCCTTTGGCCTTCAGGCAGTTCGGGATGCAGTTCAAAGCGGGCGCGTTGAAAGTATTGAACGGTGAGTCCGCTTTTGGTGGGGAAGGCTTCGCTAATGGGATAGCCAAAGACGAGCAGGGCGTTTGGGTTGGCGGTGTAGAATTTTAGAAAATCCCCTTGGACGTTGTGACCAGTTTCGTCGAAATATTTAAAATCCGCGGTTTGGGCGAACGGAGCGGCCCAGTTTGCGGATACAAGTAGGAGCGTCAGGAGGGAGATGAAGAAGCGACGAGACATAAGGTTGCTTCACTTCATTATACTCATAATTTTTTGAGGAGAACCTTACAAAAATTTGGGGGGAGCGCGAACTTGCGAATGATTCAAGCTCGACAATATGCATGGCCCTGTAAAACGCAAGATAAATCTTGCGGTACAGTACTTAATTTTGGGCGAGTAAAGCGGCGACAATTTTTTCGGCGGCGTGGCCGTCGCCATAGGGGTTGGCGGCTTTGGCCATTTTGGAATAGGCGTTTGAATCGTTGAGCAGGCGTTTGGTTTCAGTGACGATGCGGCTGACGTTGGCGCCGACCAGTTTGAGCGTTCCGGCGGCCACGCCTTCGGGGCGTTCGGTGACGTCGCGCAGGACGAGCGTGGGAATGCCAAAGGCTGGCGCTTCCTCTTGAATGCCGCCGGAATCGGTGAGGATGATGTGCGCGCGCTTCATCAAATGGACGAGGGGCAGATAATCCAACGGCGGAAGCAGGGTGATGTTTTGTACGCCTGCGAGCAAACGTTGGGCGGGTTCCTGCACGTTGGGGTTGAGGTGAACGGGATAGATGATTTGCAGGCCGGGTTCTTTAGCCAGTTCGAGCAGGGCCTGGTAAATATTTTCGAGGCCGGCGCCAAAGTTTTCCCGCCGATGCGCGGTGACGAGGAGCAGTTTTTTGCCTTTGAGGCTTTCGGCGAGCAGGTCGGTGATGGCTTGCGGTTCGGGGCGTTGGCGCACAAATTGCAGTGCGTCAATCACGGTGTTGCCGGTGACGTGGATTAGCTTTTCATCAATGCCTTCGCGCAGTAAATTATTTTTGGCCCATTCGGTGGGCGCAAAATGTAAATCAGCTGTGACGCCTGCCACGCGGCGATTGATCTCTTCTGGAAACGGTTGCCATTTATCGTGCGTGCGCAGGCCCGCTTCCACATGCCCAAAGCGGATGCGACGGAAATACGTCAGCAAGGCGGCGATGGCCACGGTGGTGGTATCGCCCTGGGCGAGGACCCAATCGGGTTGAAAATGTTCGAGGACAGGATCCAACTCGGTGAAGATGGCCGCGCTGAGTTGCGCGAGCGCCTGATTCTCACGCATCAAATCCAGATCGTAATCTGGTTTAATTTCAAATAAATGCAGGACTTGGTCGAGCATTTGGCGATGTTGGGCGGTGACACACACGCGCGCTTCCACGCCCGCGGTGTTGGCCAGCAGTTGTACGATGGGCGCCATTTTGACGGCTTCGGGGCGGGTTCCAAAAACGGAAAGGATTTTTATATTATGCATTCGTTTGCGAATCGCTTTTGCTGTCGCCGAGGCGGAAGAATTGAAAGCCGTGCTGTTTCCAAAGTTCGGCGTTCCAGCCGTGGACGGTATCCAGCGCAAGTTTGGCGTTGGTTTGTCCGGCAAGCGTGTGCGGATTTAGCGTTGTAAATTGCGTGTGTTTTACCAATAAAAGGATTAGCTCCGCGTCTTTGAGCGCGGCTTCCAGCGAAGCGGCCATGTGAATCCCTGCGAGTTGGGCGGTGGGCTTGAAAGGCTCCCAAGCCTGAACTTGCGCGCCTTCGGCCTGCAAGAGATGTATGACTTCACTGGCCGGGCTTTCGCGTAAATCGTCCACATCTGGTTTGTAGGCCAGACCGAGCGCGGCAATTTTTTTGCCTTGCAAAGCGCCGAGGATGCTTTTGACTTTTTCAACGACAAAACGCGGTTGCGCGTCGTTGACCAGCCGCGCATGATAGATTAACTGCGCGATCTCTGGCGCGGCTTCGACGAAGAACCAGGGGTCCACACTGATGCAATGGCCGCCCACGCCCGGCCCGGGGGAAAGGATTTTGATGCGCGGATGTAAATTGGCCAGCGCAATTGCTTCCCAAACATCCACGCCAAATTTTTCGGCGAGGCGCGAAAATTCGTTGGCGATGGCAATGTTCACGTCGCGGTGCGTGTTTTCCATCAACTTCACCATTTCGGCGGTCGTCGAATCGGTGGTGACGATTTGCCCTTTGACGAAGGTGGCATACAGCGCTTTCCCAGCCTGCGCGGATTCGGGCGTCACGCCGCCGACCACGCGCGCGTTTTCAATTAACTCTTTCATAATCTGGCCGGGAAGCACGCGCTCTGGCGAATAGCAGAGGAAGAAATCTACGCCAGCTTTCAGTCCGGATTTTTCCAAAATGGGGGCAACCACATCGGCAGTAGTGCGCGGCGGGGAAGTGGATTCCAAAATGACGAGATTTCCCTTTCTCAAATAGGGGATGAGCGCTTCAGCGGCGGAGGTCACCGCATGTAGGTCGGCGAGCTTATATTGAGTCCCGTTGTCTTCGCCAAGCGCTTCGGACTTAAAGGGGGTGGGCACGGCGATAATGAAAGCGTCTGCCGCTTCAGGCTGGTTCGCCGCTCGAAATTTTCCGACGCGCACGGCTTGCGAGAACGCCTCTTGAACGCCCGGCTCATGGATGTGAATTTGACCCTGATTCAGAGTCGCAATCACGCTGGGGTTGATGTCCACGCCGACGACGTCCAGTCCGTGTATGGCGAAGGTGGATGCGGTGGGCAGTCCAATATATCCCAGCCCGATGACGCAAAGTTTATTGAATTTCACTTCAGCTCCTTGGTGGAGAATTTTTCCGGCCCTGATTATAAACGGGCCGCTAGGACTAAAGGATGCAACATTAAACTGCGCGGCGCGTAGGTAAATTATCTGGATGTTGTTGTATAATCAAAAGGAGTAGCGATGGATTTTTTATTAAACCCAAACGTGGCGTACGTAATTTTGCTGGCTGGCGTATTTTTTGCTTTTCTGTCCATCGTCACCCCCGGCACCGGGTTGTTGGAAATTGGCGCGCTCTTCTGCTTTTTGCTGGCGGGCTATGCGGTTTACCATCTTTCCATCAACTTTTGGGCGCTGATCATCCTATGCTTGAGCGTCATCCCCTATAGCTATTCAGTTCAAAAGCCAAAACGCCTCATCTTTTTCGGCGTTTCAATCCTCATGGTGGTAATTGGCTCGGTGTTCCTGTTTGACTCAAGCAATGACTGGATTTTGGTCAACCCGCTGGTGGCTTTTGTCTTTTCCGGGCTGATCTCCGGCGCGCTCTGGCTGGCGCTTCGCAAGGTAATTGAAGCGACCTCGAGCCGCCCAACGCACGACTTGACGACCATCGTCGGTCAGGTGGGCGAAGCGAAATCTAAAATTCATGGCGAAGGCAATATCTACGTGGCGGGCGAGTTATGGTCTGCGCGGAGCGAAAAGGTAATCCCAGCCGGGAGTCAAGTCCGCGTGCTTAAGCGCGAGGGCTTTACCCTGGTGGTTGAAAAAATAGATTAAGTTCTTTCAAAATAAATAAAGGAGTAAATATGAACCCTGCAGTTGGCTCGACGTTGTTTTGTTTTGTTGGCGCGGCTTTGATTGTGCTGGTGATCTTTTTATGGAGTTCAATCAAAATTGTGCCGGAATATATGCGCCTCGTGGTCTTTCGTTTGGGGCGTGTTTTGCAAAAGCCCAAAGGCCCGGGCATCGTCATCATCATCCCATTTTTCGATAGCTACAAATGGGTGGACCTGCGCGAACAAGTCCGCGAAGTGCCGCATCAAACGTCCATCACCAAAGATAATGCGCCAATCTCGATTGACTTCCTTTGGTATTATAAAATTTTAGACCCAGGCGAATCTGTTTTGCAGGTGGGTAACTTCGAATCGGCGGCGGCGGGCATTGCGGCCACCACGCTTCGCGCCGTCATCGGCGGCATCCCGCTCGACGACGTGCTTTCCGAACGCGAACACATCAACAACATGCTCCGCACCCGTTTAGATGAAGTCACCGAACGCTGGGGCGTCAAAGTCACCAACGTTGAAATCCGCGAGATCATCCCTCCGCGCGACGTGCAGGAAGCCATGAACCGCCAAATGTCGGCCGAACGGATTCGCCGCGCAGTCGTTACCGAATCCACCGGTACGCGCGAAGCCGCGGTCAACGTGGCGGAAGGCGAAAAGCAATCCAACATCCTCCGCGCGGAAGGCGAGAAACAATCCAGCATCCTTAAAGCGGAAGGCGAACGCGAAGCCCAACTGCTCCGCGCTGAAGGTTTCGCCAAAGCCCTCGAACAAATTTACGGCGCGGCCAAATCCATTGACCAAAAGACCATGACGCTTCAATACTTTGAAACGCTCAAGTCGATTGGCTCCAGCCCCTCGACCAAGTACATCTTCCCGATGGAATTTACCAGCATGTTGGATAACTTCCTCGGCAAGAACGCCAAAGGTTAGCGGGTAATTCATAAATCGAATAAAATAAGGTCGCTCGTTTGAGCGACCTTATTTTTATGTACATTGCAAACGCCAACCTGCTCGACCTCAATGCGTTATATAAGCTGGAAAAAGCCTGCTTTGAAGCGGATGCCTGGCCGCTGATGGATTTAATGGCCATGTTGACCTTTCCAAATGTGGTGCGCCTGAAAGCCCTTGAAGATGGGAAACTCGTCGGCTTTGTGGGCGGAGACCCGCGTCCACACGACGGGTGGGGCTGGGTTGCCACCATCGGGGTGGATCCTGGCTATCGGCGCCGCGGCATTGGCTTGGCGCTGTTACATGCCTGCGAGGCGCGTCTGGGCGTGCCCAACGTGCGGCTGACGGTGCGCGTCTCCAACTTGGGGGCCATTGCCCTGTATCACAACGACGGCTACCAAATCATTGACCTTTGGAAGAACTACTATAACGACGGGGGCGACGCGCAAGTAATGGAGAAAAAATTAAGATGAGTCAAAAAAACGAAAAACTGGCCGAATTTGAAATTCTGCGGGCTGTTTGCATCATCTTTTTGATGTTTGTGCATAGCGATATATTTTCGACCTATTTGTTCGGCGTCAAACTTGAACCCATTGGCCCGTATATGGGCGCGTTCATGCTTGGCGCTTTCTTCTTCATGGCCGGCTATTTTGTGGAATATTCGCATCGCCGTCGCCCGCAATCTTTTTTAAATTACCTGTGGGCTAAATTTATCCGCTTGTTTCCGCCGTATTGGTTGGCCCTGTTTGCGTTTATGACCATCCTGCAGTTTTCGCTTAAACGCCCGGATTTCATTTTGTATTTCCTGGACTTGCAAATTATTTTTTCTCCGGCTTTTATCAAACCCCTGTTAACGCTCTGGTACTTGAGCGCGATTTTTATTTACTACCTAACCTTTGGCGTCTTTCTCAGTCGCTCAACGCGCTCTCTGGCAGGCTGGTCTATTTTTATTTTTGCAGTCGCCTATTTCTTAAATTACCAATACGACCTGTTTGACGATCGCTTCTTTGAATACTTTTTTGTTTTTCTAGCCGGGGTTTTGCTGGCTCGTTACGATGAACTGCGTAATCGAATTTTCCTGGCCCCGTTACCGCTCCAATTGGCCGTTGGTTTGGTCGGCGCAATTTTATTTGGCGTCTTTGAATTTGGCGACTATCGCACCCGGCACCTGGGTTATTTGTTTGCGTCAAATTTATATATTTTAAGCTGGATCGCGCTGGCTTTGCGACTTTTTCGTAACAATTGGTTGCATTGGAGGATTTGGAGTCCAATTTCCTATGCGTCGTTTTTTGCTTATCTTTTTCACCGCCCGATTTGGGAAATTATGTTTAAGTTCCTCCCCGTTCCAGAACAGATTCACCCGGGCTGGCTTCGCTTATTCCCCGGCTCGATTATTGTTTTTGGACTCTGCTATGGTATGCAATTAATGTATGATCTCGTTTTAAGAACAGGGTCGGATTTTTGGAAGCGTAGGGGTTTAAAGACGGCCTAATGAAAGGGCAGGGTTTATAATCAGCCAATATGCTTGGAGACTTTCCTCCCCCAGTTTGGGTGAATACCGAAAAATTATTACAAGACCTGACGGAAGATATCGCCGCACAACCGCGCGTGGCGGTGGATACTGAATCGAACAGCCTGCACGCTTTTCGAGAGCGCGTCTGCTTACTGCAATTTTCCACACCGCGCGCGGATTATCTTGTAGACCCATTGAAATTTGACAGCCTCGCGGCGCTGGCTCCAATTTTTGTGGACCCAAAAATCGAGAAAATTTTTCACGCCGCGGAATATGATTTGATCTGCCTGAGGCGCGACTATGGCTTTGAGTTTGCGAACCTGTTCGATACGATGCAAGCCGCGCGCGTGCTGGGCTATCCCGCCGTTGGCTTGGATCGTCTGCTGGGTGAGAAGTTTGGCATTCCAATGGACAAGCGCCATCAAAAAGCCAATTGGGCCCTGCGCCCATTGACGGAAGACCAGATCCATTATGCGCGCTTCGATACGCATTATCTCTTCGACCTGCGCGACGCGCTGGAAAAAGAGTTGATTGAACAGGATCGTTTGTATTTTGCGCGCGAAGATTTTGTGCGGGCGTGTGTGGTGGACGAATCAAAACGCAACGGCAACGGCGCGGCCTGGGAGCGGTTTGCCGGGCGTAAAGACCTGACTCAACGTCAGCTTACTGTCATTGCGGCGCTTTGCAAATGGCGCGATCACGAAGCCGAACGGCTGGACCGCCCACCGTATAAAGTGGTGATGGACGAAGTCTTCCTCAAACTCTCGAAGGACCCGCCCGAACACAAAGTGGATTTATCTGGAGCGGGATTGAGCGAAAGACAAATCCGCTTGTGGGGCGACGCGCTTTTAAGCGCCGTCCGGCGCGGGAGTGAGGCGACGCTGGTGAAACCGAAGCCTGCTGAACGTAAGTCGGATGCGGTTCTAAAGCGTTTGGAAAAACTAAAAGCCTGGAGAAAAAATCTGGGCTTGGAAATGAAAGTCGAGTCCGATATCGTCCTGCCGAAAATATATTTGGGACTGCTTGCGGAAAATCCGCCAAGAGATTTGAACGAATTGAACGTTCTGATGAAAGACAGCCCCGCGCGCTTTGAAAAGTTCGGGGCGCAAATTTTGACAACGTTAGGAGTGAAACATGCGAATTAATTTTCATGGAGCCGCCCAAACGGTGACCGGAAGCCAGCATTTGCTGGAGATTAATGGAAAGAAATTATTGCTCGATTGTGGCTTGTATCAAGGCCATCGCTCTGAAGGTTACGACCGCAATTTACATTTTCATTATGACCCGCGCGAAGTAAGCGCGGTGATTCTCTCGCACGCGCACATTGATCATTCCGGCAATTTGCCCAACCTGGTTAAGCAGGGCTTTGAAGGGAATATTTATGCGACCAAAGCCACGGTGGATTTGGCCAGCTTGATGATTGCAGATTCCGCGCACATTCAGGAATCGGATGCGGAATATGTTAACCAACGGCGCAAGCGGCATGGCGAGCCGCCCATCCAACCGTTGTACACCAAAGCGGACGCTGAGAAAGCGGCGAGCCTGTTTGTGGGGAAAGACCTCAGCGAAACTTTTGAACCGATTGACGGCGTGACAGTGAAACTCTTTGAAGCCGGACATATTTTAGGCGCGGCGGGGATGGCTTTGGATATTGAGGAAAAAGGTAAAAAATTCCGATTGGTTTTTTCCGGGGATATTGGCCGCAACAACATCCCGTTATTACACGACCCGGTCTTGCCTGAGGGCGCGGATTATCTGATCATGGAATCGACGTATGGCGATAAACTGCACGACAACCCGGAGAAGGCGTATATCGAATTCCGCGACGTGGTGAAGCGGACGTTACAACGCGGCGGCAAGGTGATCGTCCCGGCTTTTGCGGTGGGGCGCACGCAGGAATTGGTGTACAACTTGAATCAAATGATCTCGGATGGGGAAATCAAAAGCATCCCGGTCTTTGTGGATAGCCCGCTGGCGGTGAATGCCACGAAGGTTTTTAAGCGTCACCCAGAATGCTTTGATGAAGAAACGCGTAAGTTTGTGATGGAGGCGCGTCACCCCGCTTTGGATTTCAAAGACTTAACTTATATTCAGTCTGTCGAAGAATCTAAAGCCTTAAACGATCGCACCGACCCGATGGTGATCATCTCCGCTTCGGGCATGGTGGAAAACGGACGCGTTTTGCATCACATCAAAAATAACATTGGAAACCCGAAAAACACGATTTGCATCGTCTCCTGGCAGGCGCCAGATACGCTGGGGCGGCGGCTGGCCGACCGTGAACCGGAAGTGAGAATTTACGGCGAACCGTATCAACTTAAATGCGAAGTGGCCACGATTGGCGGTTTATCCGGCCATGCCGGGCAGGATATGTTAATCAAATACGCCCTCAACGTAAAAGACACGGTGAAGCAAGTCTTTCTGGTGCATGGCGAAGAAAAACAAGCCATGACTTTGAAGGCGAAGTTGAAAGAAAACCGTCTGAATAAAGTTCACTACCCGGCCCTGCACGAAAGCGTGGAGTTGTAGGTTTTTGGGTTATAATCCCGCCCGTTTCACCGGACGCGCAAACGGCGAAACTTTGGAGAGGTGCCAGAGCGGTTGAATGGGGCAGTCTCGAAAACTGTTGTGGCTCTTACGGGTCACCGAGGGTTCGAATCCCTCCCTCTCCGCTGAAAAGATGCACGGCTACGTGCGTCTTTTTTTGTCGCCTTGGCTTCCATTGAGGAGATGCTATTCGAATCCCTCCCTCTCCGCTGAAAAGATGCACAGCTATGTGCGTCTTTTTTTGTCGCCTTGGCCTCCATTTCCTTAGCAACTCTCTCTAATCTGCTTGACTTACGCAGATCAAAACCTTTTGCCGCGAATTACGCGAATTTTGCTAATTTTTAAAAACAATTCGCGTGAATTAGCGAAACTTGTGCTGAGCCTGTCGAAGTATTCGCGGCTTGGTCTTGGGGTTTTGCGTAAGTCCTAATCTGTAAATTTAACGCGAAGGCGCAGAGTCGCAAAGCGAAAATCAACTCTCTGCACGCTCCTATTCCGGTATGGTAAGATTCATTCGATGAAACTAAACCTTGCGCTGGCGCAGATCAACACTAAATTGGGAGATGTGGAAGCGAACCTCGCCAAACATCTGGATTACATCCAACAGGCAAAAGCCGAAAAAGCGGATTTGTTAATCTTCCCGGAACTTTCGCTGACTGGATATGTGCTCCAGGATTTGGTGGCCTCGGTGGCGCACAAACCCACCGAAGACGACCCAATCTTCAAGCACTTGCTCAAAGCTTCAAACGATATGGATTTGGTCGTCGGCTTTGTAGATGAAGATTCCCGGCACCGCTTCTTTATCGCTTCGGCGTACCTTTCGGGCGGCAAAACGCTTCATGTGCATCATAAAGTTTATTTGCCAACTTACGGATTGTTTGACGAAGGCCGCTTCTTCGCCTGGGGCGATCAAGTCCGCGCCTTTGACACGCGCTTCGGGCGGATGGGCCTCTTAATCTGCGAAGATTTTTGGCACGCCTCGCCGCCTTACCTGCTCTGGCTGGATGGCGCCGACCTGATGCTTTTCTCCTCCGCCTCGCCCGGGCGCGGACTGAATGATAAAGAGAAATTAGAGTCGGCGCGTTGGGTGGAGCGCGTCACCAAAGCCTACGCCAGCATGTTCACTTCGTTTGTGGCGCATTGTAATCGCGTGGGATATGAAGACGGCCTGCATTTTGGGGGCGGGGCAACCGTGTTTGACCCGAATGGCGAAGAACTGGCGCACGGGCCTTATAACCTGGAAGCCATCACCTACGCTCAATTGGACTTAAATCAACTGCGTCGCACACGCGCGCGCCTGCCCTTACTGCGCGATGAACGCACAAACTTAACCCTCTCTGAACTTCAACGCATCTTGCAAAAATAATGAATACAAACCTCGACATCAATACAGAACTGGCGCGCGAAATTTTAGTCGGCTTTATTAAATCTGAAGTCACGCGCGTGGGGTTTTCCCGCGCCGTATTGGGGCTTTCTGGCGGGCTGGATTCGGCGCTCTCCTGCGCGTTAGCGGTATCCGCCCTCGGCAAAGAAAATGTTCTAGCCGTGCGAATGCCGTATAAACTTTCGAATCAAAACTCTTTAGATCACGCCCAATTACTCATTGATCAACTTGGCGTGCAAACCAAAACGATTGAAATTACGGAAATGGTCGAACCGTTGTTTAAGCTGGATGCCGATACTTCAAACCTGCGCAAAGGCAACATCATGGCCCGTCAGCGGATGATCGTCCTGTACGATCAAAGCGAGGCCTTCAAAGGGCTGGTGATTGGCACAAGCAACAAAACTGAAATCCTGTTGGGTTACAGCACTATGTACGGCGATTCGGCCAGCGCCATGAATCCGCTGGGCGATTTATACAAAACGCAAATTCGTCAATTGGCGCGGGCCATGCACATCCCCGCGCCCATCCTCGATAAAGCCCCCTCCGCCGATTTATGGGCCGACCAGACCGACGAAAAAGAATTGGGCTTCACCTATGAAGAGGTGGATCAACTTTTATACTTGTTGATTGATCAACGCTATAGCTTACAGGAAGCGCAGGACGCGGGCTTCGACGAAAAATTTGTCAAAACGGTGGCCGCCCGCATTCAACGCAATCAATTCAAACGCATGTTGCCGCCAATTGCCAAAGTCAGCAACCGCACCATCGGCTACGACTTTTTATATCTTCGTGATTGGGGAACCTGAGTAACCTTCCGTTTGTTCAACTGCCCCTGAAACAGAATCAACCATCCGTTAAGAAAGAAGCGCGTTTTCACATGCTCCAAATTCCGCCGTCTTTACGTCATAAAAAGTTTTTCTATCTTTGGCTGGGCCAACTCATCTCCATCACTGGCACGCAAATGCAGGTTTGGGCTTTGCTCTGGCACGTCAGCCGCTTGGATAAAAACCCAATTGCGCTGGGCGGCATTGGGTTGGCGCGCATTCTGCCGGTGATCATTTTTTCGTTGATTGGCGGCGCGCTGGCCGATTCGATGGATCGGCGCAAGGTGATGTTTGCGACTCAGAGCATCGCGGCTCTGCTGGCGCTGACGTTGGGCCTGCTCACCCAATTTGGGCAGATTACCATCTGGCACATTTACCTGATCACCGCCTTGCAGGCAGTGGCGATTGCGTTTGACGGGCCTTCGCGACAGGCTCTGATTCCCAACCTGGTGCCAAACGAAGATTTACCCAACGCCTTCAGCATGACGTTTACTTCGTTTCAAGTGGGTTCGGTGTTGGGCCCGGCCTTGAGCGGTTTTATGATTGCGCTGGCCGGACAGGCGGCGATTTATTATTTCAACGCGTTTTCGTTTGTGGCGGTGATTGTCGCTTTGATTATGATTGGCGATGTGCCGCAAACTTTTGCGGAGAAGACCGCCGGGGTGAGTTTGAACTCCATTCGCGAAGGGATTCATTTTATCTTCAGCCGACCGATTATCCTCTCCACGATGTTGCTGGATTTTGTGGCTACGTTTTTTGCCTCGGCCAGTACGCTCATGCCGCTGATCGCTTCGGATGTATTGAAGACGGACGTGGTGCATTATGGGTATCTCTCCGCCGCTTCGGCGGTGGGGGCGGTGATTGTAGCGTTGGTTTTTTCGCAAATCCGAACGGTTCGGAAACAAGGGCCTTTGTTTTTGGGGGCGGTGATCGTTTTCGGGTTGGCGACGATTGTCTTTGGCGTCACCCGATCGTTTGTGGTGGCCTGGGCGGCGATTGCGATTACCGGCGCGGCGGATGGCGTGAGTACAATCATTCGCAACACGCTGAGGCAGTTGCAAACTCCCGATCACATTCGCGGGCGGATGACCAGCATCAACCAAATTTTCTTTCAGGGTGGCCCGCAGTTGGGCGAGGTGGAATCGGGCTCGGTGGCGCAATTCTTTGGCGCGCCGTTCGCTGTCATCAGCGGCGGCGTGGGGTGCATCCTCGGCACGCTTTTAATTATCTGGAAGTATCCGCAACTGCTTAAGTTCAACGGCGACGAGCCCATGGAAGCTGGAAATCTTTCCGCTGGCGTGGCGTAGGTTATTCCGGCTCAACTGTGAAGCGAAGCGGATATTCTTCCGAAGCCGCCAGTTGATGAGCTTGATCTACGCGTTTTTCAGCTTCGGCCTTTGAGAGCGTTTGCACGTACGCGCTTTGCCGGATGTGCGCGGCGAGCATCACTTTGGCGGCTTTGTCGTTGCCCAGCAAAAAGATGGTCTTGAGGACGTGGACGACGAAATCCATGGGGGTGACGGTGTCGTTGTGGATGACCACGCGATACAAGGTTTCCAATTCCGTCTCGGCGCTTTCGATGATTTGAATTTCTGGAAGGGTTTGGATCATTTGCGCCCATTGTACAACAAACGTTGCGCGGCGCCGCCAGAAAATCGAATAGAATTGGAAAATGAAAACTTCAACGCCTAAAAAAACATTGGCTGTTTTAATATTTTTTGGCTTTTTATATTTTTGCGCTTTTTGGACGCCAAATGCACAAGGCGCGCGCGACCTGTACATGCTCTCTGTTTTCGCCCCGGATGAATTTGCCCAATACCCGTATGTTGAACAAATGCTCAATCAACCGGCAGGCTCTACGCTCCAATCCATTTATCGCTTTATTCAATATAAACATTATTATTATGGGTTCCCGTTTTATTGGTTATCTTCAGTCTTTGGCTTAATCCCTTTAAGGTTGTTGGGATATAAAGATATCGCATTGGATTTACTTTTTTTACGCCAGATGACGAGCGTTTTGCCTATGTTGCTCAGCGTCGGTCTGTTGGTCTACATGCAAACCAGGTTTGAGAATTTATTCCATTCAGTTTTCTTGTTCTTGTTTTTACTGACCATTCCAATGACGCTGATTAATAACCTGTGGTGGCACCCGGAAAGCCTGGTTTTATTGTTTGTCGTCTTAACCTTGTTTTTTTTACAAAAAGACAATTTTGCATATAAAAGAGATTTTTATTTTTCTGCAATTGCCTGCGGGCTTGCGACGGCGACCAAACTGCTGGGCTTGTTTTTTTTCTTGGCGATATTGGCCTATCTTTTAGTCGGTTGGCTTCAAAAGCGATTTGATTTGAAGAAGTGTGCGCTATTGGGAACCAGTTTTATTGTTTTGATGGCGGGTTCGTTTCTGGTTAGCAATCCCTTTTTGGTTTTTAAATCTGAAAGGGATCTGGCCTTTCAAGTCCAGTTGGGGCAATCTGCGGCGACGGCGACGGGATTTATATTTACCTCTGCAAGAAACCCCTCCTTGTGGTTGCCAACCATTGAGGAATATTATGCACAGCCAGCCTTTTTGGGGTTGATCGTCCTTGCGCTTTTTTTGGCAATATTGAACCGTGAAAAACGGTTAATCAATTCGTTGATTTTTCTTTGGTCGGCCGCTTTTGGCATATACCTTTTGTTCTTTGTCGCTTTAAGGCATCGTTATTATTTTTTGCCGGTGATGCTTCCGCTTTTTTCAGCGCTCCCCGCTGTGTTTGATAAATCTATATTTGACGCATTAAAGCAAAGCTGGATGAAACCCATGCGTTGGCTTTTTATCTTTTTGACCGCCCTGACTTTGGGAGTCCAGATTCTTTACAACCTCCAATATGATCGGCAGGCATATATTGAAGCCTGGCACAAAGAGGCGAACAGCGCATCCCTTGCTTTTTTTACGCTGATTGACGACCAGTATCTTTCTAAAATTTCTTTGAATCGGCAGTTGATTATTTATCGTAGTACTCGCGCGTATATAGCGGATGAACCGCGTTGGGTGGTTAAAGATCGCTGGATGCCGGTAAGTTATGCTTATATCGAACGCGTGCGCCCGGATGTAATTGTGCTGTGGAAACAGGAGGTTCTTGATTACACAAATTCCGACGCGATTGAACAGACTACATTGTCTGCCAGCCTTCAAAAAGCGCTTCCATTTTATAAAGACGCGCGAAGCGGTTCTTTGAATGGCTACACACTGATTTACCAGGATGAGTTTGGGATGTTGTTTATTGCCACTCCCTTAGCGCGCGTTTATTTGGATTAGATTTTTGTCGTGGAATAAAAATATCCTCGGCGCGACGAAGCGATTTGGTTTTAGGGTTGGATTACATTGGCAAGGTAAAGTAAAAAGTGGCGCCCCGATCAACTTCGGATTTGATCCAGATTTTGCCGCCATGCAGTTCAATGATCCGTTTGACCAGCGCCAGCCCAATCCCTGTCCCTACGTTGTCAATCGTCAGTTTGTTGAACAAGCCGAAAACGCGTTCATGGTGTTTGGGGTCTATCCCAATCCCGTTGTCGCGGACGAAAAAGACGGTTATGTCGTTTTGAATCTCGCATCCAATTTCGATGATGGGAGTTGGCCGGACGCTTGAAAATTTGATGGCGTTGTCAATCAGGTTTTGCAGAACTTCGACCAGACGAATACGATCCACGCGGACTTGCGGCAGGGCTTCCTGAACTTGAATGATGACGCGATCGTTGCGGAGTTCGGCGTCCACCAGCGCGAGGGCTTCTTCAACCAGTTGATTGAAGCTTAGTTCTTCGGACGGGTTGACGACGTTGCCAATCCGCGAAAGCTCCAGCAGGTTGTTGAGCAGTTCCTGCATCTTTTTGGCGGCCTCGGTGATTCTGGCAATATCGGTTTTGAATTTTTCCGGGTTGGCCAGTTGGGCGTCGTTTTCCAACAGCCCGGCGTATCCGCTGATGGTAATTAATGGGCTTTTTAAGTCGTGCGAAACGGTGTAGGTGAACCGTTCGAGTTCAGCATTTTTGGAAGCCAACTCTTTGATGATTTTCTCGCGCTCGACTTCAACCCGTTTGCGTTGATTGATTTCGCGCTGGGACTTTTCAAAGGCTTCGTCAATTTTGCGAATCGCCTGGCTTAATAGAACTACGGTTACGATGATATATACAGTCTGCGCCATCCACAAGGCAAATAGTGGCGTAGTTTGGCGGGAGGTGGGTAAATAACCTTTTTGCCCTAAAAAGATCAGCAGGGCGTTGGTGACGACGCTAATGATGCCCCAGCCAATGGAAGCTCGCCAGTTTAAGACCAGCCCGGCGGTGACGACCACGAGCAAATAACCCATATAGGCCGGGTTGTTGAAATCCGCTCCATAGAGCATGGCGATGGTGAAAACTGTCCATAAGGAAACCACCGCCAGTACGCCGGTAAATTTAAGGTACCCGAGGTTGAGGACGCGCTTTAAGATGAGTAGGAGTAGCAGGAATGGGGTAATAATCCCGAAACGCCGTAGGAGCATTTCTGGAGCGATCGGCGCGAAAAAACCGTAAAGCAAGGTCATGCTGATGAAAATCCAGAGGATGCTGTTCAGCAAGGTTGCAGACCGGCTTTTTTCGTGGTCTTGAGGATATTCTGGAGGGGCAACCCATTTTCGGATTTTAGTAAACATGAGTAAGGTTAATATAACCGAAGCAAACTGACGATTCAACCTGACGGCGCAGCGCTAGTACTAATTTACCAGTGGATTAAGTTTCCCATTCCACGCCTGCGGTGGGTTGCGCCTGCGAGAAAAGCTGTTCCACCGCTTCAATTTGTTCTTTATCGCCAATGAAGCTAACGCGATCTTCCGCTTTGAAAATGGTGTGCGATTTTGGGTTGGCAATCGTCTGTTTGTCGCGTAGGATGGCGACAATGGACGCGCCAGTTTGAGAACGCAGATTGGCCGCGGCAATGCTTTGTCCGATGAGGGGATTTTCGGGAGTCACCGTCAGCCAGACGATCTCTATGTTGTGTGTGGCATGAATCAGGTCATGTAAGAGGCGGTGTTCTTCGGCCGTGTTGACTTGCAAGTCGTAGTGATCATCGCGCACGGCATCCATATAATGAATAATCTCCTGTACCGGAAAGTTGAGGCTGAGGAGCGTGTGACGGACAATTTCCAACCCGCCTTCCAGTTCAGGGTGAATCACATCCTGCGCGCCAAGTTGGGCAAGTTGCGCGATGCCCGCTTCGGTGGCGGCGCGCGCAATGATCGGGAGTTTGGGCGCCAATTGTTTGGCGGTGGCGACCACCAATTCGCTGGCTGGTTCGTTTGGCCCAGCCACAACCAGGGCGCGCGCTTTTTCCAAACCGGCGTGAATGAGGATTTCAGAGTTGGAAGCGTCTCCATATAAAGTTGGAATGTTTCGCGCGTTGAGTTCTTCCACACGCTCCACATCCGCTTCAATTACAAGGTGCGGAATGGTCAGCCGCCCGAGGAGGTTGACAATGTGACGACCGACCCGCCCATAGCCGATGATGACGACATGGGCCTGCAAGGCTCCCTCTGGCTTTGGCAGGTGCGGCGCGTGCCGATTGAAGACACGCCAGACGAACGGCATTTTCTGCAACCAGGCTTGGGTTGGCCCAACGAGACAAATGACCAGCGGATTGAGGATGATGGAAATGAGCGCGCCTGCGAGGATGAGGGAATATTGGTCTTGATTAATCAACCCCAGTTTTACGCCCTCCTGTCCCATAATGAAAGAGAACTCGCCAATTTGGCTTAAGAACGCGGCTAAAACCAAAGTGGTTTGTCCGGGCCAGGGCAGGACGAATCCTAGAAAGAGGGTGGCCAAAGATTTGCCAATGATGATTAAAGCCGCAAAGGCCAGGATGATTGCGTAGTTGTTGAAGATATACAGCGGGTTGACCAACATGCCAATTGACACAAAGAACAGCACGGCGAAGGCCTCTTGAAATGGCAGGACATCCGCCGCAACCTGATGGCTTAGAGGCGATTCGTTGACGACGATGCCTGCAACGAACGCGCCCAGCGCAAAGGATACGCCGAAGAGTTCGGCGGCGCTTAAGGCAATGCCTAATGCAATCGCTAAAACCGCAAGGATAAACAACTCGCGCGAGCGGGTATGGGCAATGCGGGCCAGGATCCACGGGATGATTTTTTTGCCAACGAAGTATGCCAGAACGACGAAGGTGGCGGCTTTTATTAGCGTTAGCATGAATGCGCCTAAATTGAAGCCGTCAGCGCGATTTGCAAGAGTGGGCAAAAGCACGAGGATGAGGACCGTGGCCAGGTCTTCAACGATGACCCAGCCGATAACGGCCTTGGCCGGCGGCGTGTTCGATTGTCCGCTATCCGTCAAGTTGCGGAGTAACACCACCGTACTGGCGACAGAGATCGCCATCCCGATGACGATGCTGGAGGTTGGCTCCCAACCGGCGAGTTGGCCAAACCCAAAGCCCAGCATGACGCTGAGAGCCATGCGCCCCAGCGCGCCGGGCAGGGCGATGTTTTTCACTTTTAATAAATCTTCAATTGAGAAGTGCAAACCCACGCCGAACATCAAAAAGATGATGCCCAACTCAGCCAACTGGCTGATGGCGTTTGTGTCGCCAACGAAACCGGGCGTAAACGGGCCAATGGCAATTCCGGCGATTAAGTAGCCGACGATGGTGGGCAGGCCCACTTTCCGCGCAATGATCCCGCCGATAAATGCCACCACCAGGGCCATGGCGATATTAATCAATAAAGCGACTTGGTGCATCGTTCCTCCAGAATCTATTGGATTAAAGTGCGGGTATCACGAGGCAATTGTAACAAGTGGATTCAAATTTGGACGAAGAGATATTTGAGTTGAAGCGGCGGTATGAGGGCGAAGCGCTCCCGATTTTCTGCAACTATTTTCAATAGGCGGCGTATGTCGTGTATTCGTCTTGCGCTGTACGAAATTTTTTAACTTTACGCCAAAGGATTACAACTCATGAAAGCATTGAAACTCTTTATTCCTATTTTGTTAGCCCTGTCCATTGTGGCTTGCGGGACAGCCCCGGCCACAGCGGAAGCGACGCCCATTCCGACGGTGATTGCAGACGATACGATTATTTCTGAAGGGCGGCTGGAACCTCTGCGCTATACCGAACTGGCCTTGAATGCCAATGGATTAATTAGCGAGGTCTTAAAATCTGAAGGCGAAACCGTTGCCCCGGGCGATGTGATTGCCCGTTTGGAATCCAGCGAGGCGCAAACGCTTGAAGCCGCTCAAGCCACCGCCGCCGATGAACTGACTGCGGCTTATCAGGACGTGCGGGACGCGCAATTTAAGCTGGATAATTTTGACGTGCCTGCCAGTTATGCCAATCTGACTCCTTCGGAGGCGGTGAAGGCGGAACTGGCCGGCCTAAATAAGGCGCGCGCCGATTTTGAACCCTATAAAAATGCGGCGACTGATTCCGCCCGAAATTATAAAAAAGCTTTGGATAACGCCTGGGCCAAATATCGCAAGGCCATTCAATGGCTGGAACTTGAGTCGGCTTTGCAGGACGCGAATTCGCGCCTGATCCTTGCGCAACGGAACTACGATTCCCTGCAAGACCCTTCTTTTGCGGAAGGCACGGCCGGAGCGCGCGCCGCGTTGGCTAATGCGGAAATTCGCGCTCCATTTGCCGGAACGCTTACCAACTTGGATTTGAAAGTCGGCGAATTTAGATCCGCTGGCCAGCCTGTGGCGACCATTGCAGATACCTCCAGTTGGATCGTCAAAACCACCGACCTGACTGAAATTGACGTGGTCAAAGTTAAAGAAGGCCAGCCTGTAACCGTTAGCCTGGATACCTTTCCGAATAAGAAATTCAAGGGACATGTATTGACGATTAGCCAGAACTACGCTGAGAATCAAGGCGATGTGGTTTACGAGGTTGTCATTTTGTTGACGGATCAGGACGCCGCCATGCGCTGGGGGATGACCGCCGTAGTTACCTTTGAATAGGCCAGGCGCGGATAGCAGAGGTTATGATGAAGATTTCTTTTTTCAAGAAAAAGAATGATGCGGAAGCTGGAGAACGCAACCGCCCCATTGTAGATTTGCGCGAAGTTAACAAATATTACAAGACGGTGGCCGGGGATTATCACGCGCTTAAGAACGTGGAGTTTCAAATTAGCGCGGGTGAATTCGTCAGCATTGTGGGCAAGTCGGGAAGCGGTAAAAGCACCCTGCTCAATATGATTACCGGGATTGATCGCCCCACCACAGGCGAGGTCTGGGTCAATGGAACGCCCGTGCATGAACTGGGCGAGAATAAAATGGCGCGCTGGCGCGGCCGGAACCTGGGCATTGTATTCCAGTTTTTTCAATTGCTTCCCATGATTTCAGCCCTGGAAAATATCATGTTGCCAATGGATTTTTGCCGCACCTATCCGATGAATGAAAGAAAAAAGCGGGCGATGGAGTTGTTGGAGTTGATTGAACTTGCCGACCATGCGTACAAACTGCCTTCGGCGCTTTCTGGCGGACAACAACAGCGTGTGGCGATTGCGCGCGCGCTGGCCAATGATCCGCCGCTTTTGATTGCAGATGAGCCGACCGGCAACTTGGATTCGAAAACCGCTGAATCGGTGTTTGCCTTGTTCAACGATTTGGTGGCGAAGGGCAAGGCCATTGTGATCGTAACGCATGACGTTACGCTGGCCAAACAAACGCATCGCGTTGCGCATATTGCGGATGGGCAAATGCTTCGAGAATCGCTAGAGCAGGCTGTCGGGGAGAGCGAAGCGGAAAGAGTCCCGGCATGTTAAGCAGTCGTTGGAAAAAAGTCTGGGCGGATTTTTGGGGTAATCGCGGGCGAACCTTCTTAACCATCGCCACTATTGCGGTGGGAACGTTTGCGGTTGGGTTTACCAGTAACATGGGGTTTTACATGAATGAAAGCATGGATGCGGATTATCTATCCGCCCATCCATCTGAAGCTGAGATTTATGCGTATCCGGTTGACGATGAACTGGCGCAGATGGCGCGCACTGTGCCGGGTGTGGATGCGGCGGAGGGGGTTTCCTCTGTGGGCGGGAAAATTGTCCGCCCGGATGGAACGTTGATTGACATTCAGTTTACCGGCGTGGACGACCCAGGCGCAATGACCTTGAATCATTTGAAACCGGCGCAGGGCGAAACCGTCGTTCCGCAGTATGCAGAAAAAGAAATAATTTTAGACGCCAGCGCGATGGCGCTTGGTTACAAGCCTGGCGATATGATTTTGATCGAATTAAGTAACGGCAAGCGGCGCGAGCTTAAGTTTGCCGGGTACATGCACTCGGTCACCGGATTTCCCTATAGCTTTACCAAACAAGCCAATGGATATGTTGACCTCAGCACGCTGGAATGGCTGGGCGGAGACTCTTCCACTTATGGACAACTTGCGATTAGCGTTGCCGAGAACCCAACCGATGCAGATCACGTCACCGAAGTCGCGCAAGCTGTCGCCGATCGGCTGAAACGGGCGGGCGCGACCGTATATTTTGTGAACGTCTATCAGCCGGGCCATCATTTTGCTTACAGCATTACGCAGGGCGTATTTTTTGTGTTGAGCGCGCTGGGCTATTTAACAGTTGTGTTGAGCGGTTTTTTAATTGTGAATACAATTACCGCCCTGATGACGCAACAGACCCGTCAAATTGGCGTGATGCGCGCCATTGGCGGCGGAGTGGGTCAAATTGCGGGCATGTATCTGGTTTTGATTTTAGGCTTTAGTTTGGGCGCGTTGTTGATCGCCATACCTTTGGGCAATGGCGCCGCCGCGGCCATTGGCGGCGGCATGGCCGCGTGGTTAAATTTTTATCCAATCCCGTATCATAGTTACCCGGGCGCGATCGCTCAACAAATTTTTGTGGCGGCGCTCATCCCCTTACTGGCGTCCCTGTTTCCAGTGTATAGCAACGTCCGCGTTACGGTTCGCGAGGCTTTAAGCGATTATGGTTTGGGCGGCAATGCGCAGGCTGGGAAGGGTTCGGTCAGTTCCAAATCAACCTGGCTTCCGCGAGCGATTCAAATCTCTTTGCGAAATACCTTCAGGCGAAAAGTTCGCCTGGGGTTAACTTTATTCACCCTGGTGTTAGGCGGCGCGGTTTTTATTGCGGTTTACAATGTCTGGGCTTCGTTCGACAAGGTGATTGAAGACATGCAAGGCTATTTTTTGGCGGACATTAACCTCTCTTTTGAGCATGGCTATCGTTTTGATAAAGTCGCTAAAATTGCCGAAAGCGTTCCGGGAGTGGAAGGCGCTGAAGGTTGGTTGGAATATACCGGCACCTTAAAAATGGGAGAGGATCAGGCCGGGACGCAGATTTTATTTGTCGCGCCGCCCGCCGCCTCCAAATTGATCAATCCGATCATCACTTCCGGGCGCTGGTTACAGCCGGGCGATGAAAATGCAATCGTGATTGGCAATCATTTACTAAACATCTTTCCAGATTTGAAACCCGGCGACTGGCTGACCATTGAAGTCAACGGCAAGGAGACCCAATGGCTAATTGTCGGCACATACAGCCTGGCCGGAAATGTCAGCCCGCCATTGCTGTATGCCAATTATGAATATTTAAGCGCGTTGGTTGGCGAACCCGGCATGGCTTATTCGCTTCGGATTACCACCGCCGGACACGATACCCTGACTCAGCGCAGGGTGAGCGAGCAGGTTCAATTAGCGTTTGCACAACGCGGCGTTCAAGTGGCTTCCACTCAATTGGGCACTGAGTTTATTGAAGAACAACAAGCTCAAACGGACGTGCTGGTTTACTTTTTACTGGTCATGGCGAGTTTGATTGCCGTGGTTGGCGGGTTGGGCTTGATGGGCACCATGAGCATTAACGTTCTTGAACGAACCCGTGAGATTGGGGTCATGCGCGCCATTGGCGCCAGCAATGGCGATATTCAAGGGATTGTGCTTACTGAAGGCCTGGTGATTGGAATTGTGAGCTGGGCGATTAGCATTTTGGTTTCGATTCCGATTACCAATCTTTTGTGCTATGGCGTGGGAGTCGCGATTCTGACCGCGCCCATGCCGGCTGTCTTCGGCCCCAGCGGAAGCGTCGCCTGGTTGATTTTTACGGTTGTGTTGGGCGCTGTGGCTAGCGCCTGGCCCGCCCGAAGGGCCTCAAAGCTAACCGTTCGAGATACGCTGGCTTACGAATAATTAAAGCCTCTGCGCGACGAAGAGATTTAAATAGAAAGTCCAAAGCTTTAGCCCCCGTCAGTTTTGCTGGCGGGGGCATTAAAGCTATAATTACGAGAAAGTTTTATTGGAGGCTAAAATGGACGACTTGTTAACATATTCAGCAACCCAACAGTACTTGGAGACGCTCGTTCCGCCGCGTGAAGCGGAACTTTTTGCGATGGAAGCCTACGCTGAGAAAAATAAATTCCCAATCATTGGGCCAGCCTGCGGACAGTATTGCTATCAACTGGCGCGGATTTTGCAGGCGAAATCCATCTTTGAGTTGGGTTCCGGCTATGGATATTCAACCGCCTGGTTTATGAAGGCGCTCAAGGAAAATGGCGGCGGCGTTGTGCATCATACAGTTTGGGATAAGGAACTCTCTGCTTTGGCGCGCGCCCATTTAGCCAAGCTAACCGGCGCGGAGTTGGTTCAATTTCATCTGGGCGAAGCAGTTGGGCTTTTGAAGGAGACGCCCGGCCCTTTTGACATCATCTTCAATGACATTGACAAGGACGGCTATCTCGCATCTCTACCGATCATCAAAGCGAAACTGCGGAGCGGCGGAGTATTAATCATTGATAACATGCTTTGGCATGGCAGAATTTTTAATCAACAAGATCGTTCTGAAGAAACTCAAGGCGTGCGCGAATTTACCCGCGCCATTACTCAAGATTCAGATTGGGTTGTTTCGCTGGCGCCGATGCGCGACGGCATGATCGTGGCTTATAAAAAATAATCAAGTGGAGCAAATCGTGACTGACTTTAACCTCATCCCGGATCGTCGTAAGAACAGCATGTTCACCAAGTGGACGGCCTACCCGAAAGATATTTTGCCGATGTGGGTGGCGGATATGGATTTCCCCGCGCCGCGCCCAATTTTAGAAACCTTACATAAACAAATTGAGCATGGCGTGTTGGGATATGAAATGCCAGCTTCGACCTTAAAAGAAACGGTCGCCGCGCGGATGAACGCTTTATATAACTGGAAAATAAAGCCGGAAGCCGTGGTGACGGTGACGGGCATCGTCAGTGGGTTTTCGGTGGCGGCGCGAGTCTTCGCTTCGCCCAAGCGCGGTGTGGCTATTCAAACCCCGGTCTATAACGAATTCCATGAAATCAAAAACAATGTTGGCGTTCCACAAATTGACATCCCGTTCGTGAAAAAGGTCAACGGCAACGTACTGAATTATGAGATTGACTGGGATCTGCTTGAACAACGCGTCAAAAAAGCCGGAATCTTCCTGCTCTGCAATCCACATAATCCTTTGGGAATTATTTTCAGCAAAAAAGAATTGACGCGCATGGCGGAGATTTGTATTCGTCACAAGGTCGTAATCGTTTCGGATGAAATTCATTCAGAACTATTGTTGAGCGGCAATCAATTTACGCCAATGGCAAAGTTGGGACGCGAGATTGAGAAAAATACAATCACTTTGGTTTCGCCGTCCAAAACCTTTAATATCCCCGGTTTGTTCTGTGGATTTGCCATTATCCCCAACCCGGAGTTGCGCGCGCGTTTTGAAAACGAAGTCAATCATTTGCGTCTGCACGTCGGCAGTTTGGGGTTACATGCCGCCAATACGGCCTTTTCCGGCAAGTGCGACGCCTGGCTAAAAGAATTAAGAAAATATCTGACCGATAACCGCGATTTTGTGACAGGTTATGTCAGCGAACACATGCCGAACGTGCGCCTGACTATTCCAGACGCAACCTACCTGGCCTGGCTGGATTTTACGCAAACCGAAATTGAAGGCTCGCCTTATGAATTTTTCCTAAAGAACGCCAAAGTGGCCGTGAGCGAAGGGAAGATTTTCGGCAAAGCAGGCGCGGGCCACATTCGTCTAAATTTTGGAACTTCGCGCGAACTGCTCAAACGCGGACTGGATCGAATGAATAAAGCCTTACATTCGATTTAATAACAAAACGGATGGAAGTGTTGCTTCCATCCGTCAAACTTGTATTTCCGGGAGAGCGCCTGTCTTTCATTGCCGCTTGGTTCCGTTTTGCGAACGTCTGATTCCAAAGCAGGAGCTTTGTTCAGGTTAGGGCGTCTCAGCCTCTCCCTTGAAATGTTCGATGTCAGGCGGATTATCTATCGCAACCTCCTTTCTGTACCATGAATCCATTGTATATCAAATCAAAGAAAGTACATTAAAAAATGCTGTTGATTTTGTAATGTCTATTTTTGTTTTCGTGTGAACCAATAGCGAATTTCAGATGTAATCGGATACAAGGGCAAAATCCAGGCCAGATACCAAAAGCCTGCGTACTTGTGCATTAGGCTACGGGCGCGCGCTAAATTTGCGCGGTCGTAATTTAGCGGCAGGGTGATTAATTCTTCCAGAGCGGGCGCGAGTTTGCGGCCGCTCAGTTGTTTATATAAACGAAACTCAACCTGCCAGGCGTCCAATTCGCCATAAATGGAAATGGCGGCGTTGGCGCCTTGTTGCAAATGCCGCACTTCATGGACAAACAATGTGACGGCCCGCAGATTATCTTCCTTTAAAGTCGCTTCCTGCGTATAGTAACGGGCATTTAGATAAATTCTGCGCGTTAACGTCCAAAACGCGCCAACGCTTTTGCGGGCCCGTTTGACGCCTACTTTGATGTGGCGCCTGCGGACAAAGTTTACCGCCTCACTGCCCTCCACTGAAGAACGCGCAACTCTGTCTAAATAACGCTCCAGCCATTCGGCCTCTGTCAGGCTCATTGTATATTCCGTTCAAGGATTTTTCGTAGGGCGTCAATGAATGGCTCCAACCCGGAATCGGACAGCGTCACATCATCCACTTGCGCCGTAAAACTTTCGCTTCCGCTGATTTGCAGGTCGTAGATAAAACAGTCGGCGCAACCATGCGGCTCAAGACTTTGCGAGAATTTTGTCGCCTCGGCTATTTGTATCAACGCTTCAAGTTCGGCGCTCGAGAGTTGGCCGCTAAAACTTTCTCGGCTTCTTTCATCGGTGGCGGTGTATGCGCCGTTTGCCTGAATTTCAATAACGCGTGAGAGTCCAACGAACCCGCCCGATTGCCTGAACGTAATGGTCCAGTCGCCGGAAAGTTGCGGCAAGCTACTTTCTGTGGAAACCTTGCCAGCGCTGGATTGGCAAGCCAGGGATAGAAAAATGAACACGGTGAAAAAAGCAAATTTGATTTTCAAAAGAGCGCTCCTCTTAAACTTGAATAAGAATATCAAAAAATAGACGAGTTGGCAATTAACTTTGTTCCTAAAATTTAGATAGTTCCTGAGAGACCAATCAGGTAAAATTTGAGGCGGAGAATTTATGCGCGAAGTGGCAATCTTAGGAATTGGTCAGACGAAAATTGACGAACATTGGGAGCAATCCCTGCGGGAAATTGGCGGCGCGGCCGCCTTTGCCGCCCTGCAAGACGCGGGCATTGAAAAAGTGGATTCATTGTACGTTGGCAACATGCTGGCCCCCATCCTCAGCGGGCAAAATCAACTGGGCGCTTTTTTTAGCGATTGGATTGGGCTTTGGAAACAGGAAGCGGTTAAAGTGGAAGCGGCTTGCGCCTCGGGCGCGGCGGCATTTCGTTCCGCGCTGATGGCGGTTGCCTCCGGCCAAACTGATTCTGCGCTGGTAGTTGGAGTCGAAAAGATGACGGACAAAGCCGGGCGCGACGTGACCGCCTCGTTGGCCACCGCCGCCGACGCCGATTATGAAGTGGAGCAGGGGATTTCGTTTGTCGGCATCAACGCCCTGATCATGCGGCGCTATATGTATGAATACGGCTGGAAGCATGAAGACTTTGCGCCTTTCTCCATCAACGCGCACGCAAACGCGCTCCATAATCCGTATGCGCGTTTACATGAAAAAATCAGTGTTGAAAAGTTTGAGAAATCTTCGATGGTCTCCACGCCGATTAATTTGTTGGACGCTTCGCCAACTGGCGATGGGGCGGCGGCGGTTGTGATCGTGCCTGCTGAAAAAATTCTACGCCAGCCAAAAGTGATCGTTTCGGCTTCGGCGGCGGCCACGGATACGATTGCCGTCCATTCGCGCAAAGAACCCTTGTTTTTGCAGGCGGCGTATGAATCTTCCCGACGCGCTTATCAAATGGCGCGGGTGACGCCTAACGAAATTGACTTATTTGAATTGCATGATGCTTTTTCAATTATGGCCGCGCTTTCTTTGGAAGCCAGCGGCTTTGCAGAAAAAGGCCAGGGCGTAAGACTCGGCCTCGAAAACGAGATCCGCCCACAGGGCCGTGTGCCCGTTTGTACGCGCGGCGGGCTGAAGGCTCGCGGGCATCCTGTTGGGGCGACGGGCCTCTATCAAATTGTGGAGGTCGTTCAGCAGTTGCGCGGAGAATGCGGAGCGACGCAAGTGGACGGCGCGAGAGTTGGCATGACTCAAAACATTGGCGGCTCAGGCGCGACGATTTTTACGCACATCCTCAAAAGCGCCCCCTAAGAGGCATTTGCGGCGGCGTTCCTTTTGCTTTATACTTACAGAAAACCTAACAAAAATGCAAGGAGCAAAAGTGGAAGAAAGACGACGCGTTAAACGCCGCGACTTCTCATTATATATGAGCGTTTTGGACGAGCGGACGGGAAAGACTTTAGGCACGCTTTCGGATATTAGCGTGGGCGGGTTTAAACTGGAGAGCAAGCGACCACTCCCGCTCCATTTAAATGTCCGCCTGCGGATTGAGCATACCAACGAAATTTCCAATAAAGAGCACATTATCTTCACCGCGCAAAGCATTTGGTGCGAGGTGGATCGCTATGAACCGAATTGCTATAACGTTGGCTTTCGCCTCATGGAGATTACGCCCAAAGATCACGATATTTTTGTGCAGATGTTTTACAGCTATGGCTCAAAAGTAAACGACTTGGTTAGGGGCCGCCCCGATTATCTTTTGAATTAGGGCTACGCCGCAAAAAGGATGTTGTTGCAGACATCCTTTTTTTTTGTTGCGTTAAAGCGTCTCTTCATATAGAATTTGCGGGGAGATTTGATGAAAAAGTTTTTATTGTGGTTAATTCGTACGCTGATTAATTTGATTGCAGTGGTGGAGCGGGACGGCTATGAGAATTTGCCACAGCAGGGCGGCTTTGTGATCGCCACCAATCACCTCGGCTTTTTAGACGTGCCTTTGGCGTTATACGCTTTGGATCGCTATGATTTATTTATTTTGGTGGCGGAGAAATGGCAGAAAAATCCGCTGTGGCGCTGGATCGGTTCCTACTTCAACTTTGTGTTTGTGGATCGCTACAATGCAGATCTGAAAGCCCTGCGCGAAGTCATTCGGCGGATGGAAGCTGGGCAGACGCTGGTGATTGCGCCGGAGGGAACGCGCGCGCGCGATGAGCAAATGGCGGAGGGCAAACCCGGCGTTACTTACCTGGCGGTGAAGGCGGGGTTTCCAATTGTGCCAGTGGCTATCATCGGCACGGAAGATCGAATTTTACTTTCCAACTTAAAACGTTTTCGTAAAACGCGAATCAAATTGGTGGGCGGCAAGGCCTTTACGCTTCCGCCCATTCCGCGCGAGAAACGCGAGGAGACGCTCAAAAATTATACGGATGAAATTATGTGTCGCGTGGCGGTCATGCTTCCCGAACACAATCGCGGATATTATGCGAATCACCCGCGCCTGCGGGAATTGTTGAAAGAGTCTGATGAACTATAAAACCTTGCGTTCGATTATACGTTTTGTGATGAAGCTGATCGCAGACATTGAAGTGGAAGGCCGCGAAAACCTGCCAGCAGGAAACCTGCTGGCGGCCGCAAATCATTTGGGACGACTGGACACCGCCGCCTTGTTCTGCGTTGTAGATCGCGAAGATATCATCATGGCCGTGGCGGAAAAATATAAAAGCCATCCATTCTTTGGGCTGATCGGGCGGGCGATGGATGTCGTCTGGTTGAATCGCTTTGAGGTGGATTTTGCCGCGTTACGCGAACTTTTAACGCGGATGAAAAGAGGCGGCCTGATGGTGATTGCCCCCGAAGGCACGCGCTCTAAAACGGAAGCGCTCCAGCCCGGAAAAATGGGTGCGGCGTTTTTGGCGGCAAAGAGCGGCTATCCGGTTTTGCCGGTGGCGCTCACCGGCACAGAAGACCGACTAATCCTTGAAAATCTCAAGAAGTTCCGTAAATCAAAAATCAAGATTGTGGCGGGCAAGCCGTTCAGGGTCGAAATTCCGCAGGGAGTGGGCCGTGAAGAAGCCATGCACACAGCGACGGATGAAATTATGTGTCAGATCGCGGCGCTTTTGCCGGAAAAATATCGAGGCGTGTACGCCGAGCATCCACGCTTGAAAGAATTGCTGGGATAGAAGATGAAACGCGCGCCGACTTTTAACCAAATTCAGCCGGATCAAGCGATTGCCATCTGTTCGCGCGAGCAGGCTTTGCGGCTCGCGGAATATGACCAGCATGGCGTAACGGTTTTAGGCCGTCGGGGCGTGTTGTTGACCGGCGCGTGGGCGTTGGACGCGGAAAATTCGGGACCGTTTATTTTGACGGTTGTCTTTCGCCAGGCGGATCAATCTCCGCTGGCGCCTGAGGCGATACAAACCCTGGTGGATCAATTGAACTTTCAAGTTCGTGGGCAGGCGCGATAAGCGCCGGAATTCTGTAGTATATTCGGCGGGGCGTTTGGGCGTTAAAATAGGGATGCGCGATCCAAACAGGTAAAGGCGAAATCAAATTAGCATGGCTTCTGTAACCACAGTCCATAAAAAACTGAAGAAAAAGCACGTTCCGAAAATCGAGGCGGGCGTTTATGCGGAAACCACAGCGCAAACGCTGACGCTGGTTGCAATTTACGTTTTGCAAAAGCATGGAGTTTCAGCCGTGCCGGAGGAAATCATCTCGGCCTGTTTTCGTTTGTTTCCGCAGAGTTTTTCGCTGAAGCATTATCCACGCTGGCCAGATTCGGCGCTGGTCTTACGGCGCCTGGCAGATTGCCGCGAGAAGGGTTTGCTTAAGGGGAACGCCGTGGAAGGCTTTGAACTGAAGTTTAAGGCGCATCGGCTGGCGGAACGGACGGCGCTGAATTTGGGGGTGACGAAACCGGCTAGGAAGAAAACGCCCGTCCGGATTAAAGTCAAGCCCGCGTTGCAAACTCCGAAACCAGCCGCGCAAAAAGCCCCGCGGAAAATTGCTCCAGCGGCGACGATTAAGCGCGCCGCTGTAAAATCAGCTTTGCAGAAAGAACCCGCTAAAGTGGTTGCGCCGCAGGTTGTGAAGCGTCCGATCAAACCGCAGACAGTCGTTGAGAAGAAGCCCGAGCCGCAGATCGTGGTCAAGACTGCGCCCGTAAAGGCGAAGCGGAAAGCTTCCAGCGTGGAACCTGCTCAGATGGCGCTCCCGCTTCCAGTTAAGCGAGAGGCGAAGCCCGTCAAGTCGCAGACCCTGCCGCCGAAAATAATCGCGCCGCATGTTTCCAAAGAAGAACGCGCCAAAGCGGAAAAGATTGTGCGTGCATTGGAACGGGCCGATGCGTATAAACAGTTTCGCCAGCACGGCGCGCGCGCAAAGATCGCCGATTTTGATTTTAGAAATATGTTGTTTGCCACGATGGAATCCACGCCGGAAACGTTGGCGCGGAATTTGGCTTTGTTTAAACATTCGGCGGCCCTGCACGAGCGAAATGATTTAAGCGCCTTCCTTGATTTTTGCGAAACGCACTTTGCAAAATTGCTTAAGCCGACGAGTAAGAAACCAGCGAAGTTAAGATGAGAGGTATTGGATTGTGAGTAGCAGAAAGTTACAGTATGCCGACCGCGTAGCGTTGCAACAGGCGGATCAGGCGATTCGGAAAGACGTGTTTCGCGCCTTGGTGGAAGTGATTACAAATTGTAATGACAGTTATTCGCGTTTGGAACAGGCGGGCTGGCTGGTGGGCGGCGAGATCATTATTGAAGCGCTTAGAAAGCACAAGAACTCGGTCATTCGCGTGCGCGATCATGCCGAAGGGATGAATGATGCGCGGATGGATAAAGTGGTGGGCACGTATGGCGAAGCGACCAGCGGCATTAAAGAGGATCAGCATGTGCGCGGCATGTGGGGGCGCGGCCTGAAGGATGCCATCTTTGGGTTGGGACATGGTTCGATTCATTCGTTCAAGGGCGGGAATTTATATGCGTGTTCCTTGCTGATTAAGCAAGGCATTCCTACGTTTAATTTGGAACGCCCCATGAAAGCCACTGCGGAGTTGCGTAGAAAATACGAAGTCCCGGAAGGCAACGGCACCATCCTTGAAATGATTCTCTCGCGGGACGACGTGAAGATGCCGCAGTTTGATAATTTCCGCAATTATTTGCAACGGCATTTTGAATTGCGCCCAATTATGAGCAACCCCAAGCGGAAAATTATTTTGCGTGAACTGGCGACGGATGGAAGCGTGCGTCAGGAACATACGCTGGCGTATAAGTCGCCCAAAGGCGAGAAAATCCTCAGCGAGCGGATTAAGATTCCCGGCTATCCGGCGCACGCCAAATTGGACGTCTATCGCTCCGGCATTCAACTTTCCACGCGCGGCGAAGAAGGCGATTACGCCGACGGCGGCCTGCTGGTGATTAGCAAAGCCACCGTAATTTCCCTGACCATGCTAAAGTATGAAAACGATCCGTATGCCGCTTATTTTTACGGCAGTTTGCAATGCGACTATTTGCATGAATTGTTGAAGAACGACGAACCCGTGCTGACTGCCACGCGCGACGGCATTAATTGGACGCATCCCTTTGCCAAAGCCTTGAAACTGGCCGTGGAAGAAAAGTTGGAACCGCTCATTCAAAAAGAGCGTCGTCACGCCTTGCGCGAAGAAAAAACGCGGCTGGATAAACAACTGCGCCAGAAGATTCAACGCGCCCTGCACGAATTGAACAATATCGCCGTAACCGAGCTGACCAACCCGCGCGAGAAACGTAAAATTCACCTGCCCGAATCAGGGATGGCTTTCTTCCCTGAACGCGCCTACGTGCAAACCGGTCGCACGCTGACGATGCTTTTACGCGCCAGAATTTTGGGCAAATCCAAAGCAGAACGCACGGTGAGCATCGCTTCAAATAACGCCGAAGTGATCGTATTAACTCCACAGGCGCTATTGCAACCGCATCCAAACGATGCGACGGTGGGGGAGGCGCGCGTTCGCTTGGAGGGCCATCAAGTGGGCGGCGAAGCGACGATTACCGCCACGCTGGCGCATTTACACGCCCAGGCCCTCGTGCAGGTTCATTCTAAAAAGGAAGTCCTGCCCGAAGCGCCCGTCAAAAGTAAAAGCGCTTTGTTCAACGATATTCACTTTGACGAACGCATGGATTCGCGTCAGCGTGTGTATTTTGACCGCGTCAACTCCAACATTGTCATCGCCACCGGCGCGCCTTCGGTTAAACTGTATCTGGATGAAAATAACCGGCTCGACACCACCGTTCAGGGTCAGGTCTTGCTGGCGGAGTTAATCACCGAGGCGGTCTGCCGCGAAATTGCCCGCGAAGGCGTGGAGAAGGGCCGCTTTTTAGTCCTTGAAGGTTCGGAAGCGGATGCGATTCAGAATCACTTCATCCGCCTGCAAAACCGCTATGCCCATTTAATTCATGCCTATATTGTCGTCAAAGAATAGGAGCGCATTATGGCCACGAAACAAGTCCAACTCGCGTGGATGCCCGCAACCAGTTTCATCCTCAAAGATAAAGACAACCTGCAAATCGTGATGAAGAAACCCAAAGGCGTCAGCGCTTCCGATTTATTGCCCATGTCCTTAATCGGCTGTTCCGCGCATGATGTCGTTGAAATTTTGAACAAACAAAAGCAGGCGCTTCTGCAACTGAATGTCACCGCGTCAGCCACGCAAGACGACGACCCGCCCTGGAAGTTCCGCGCCATTCGCCTTCACTATCAAGCCGTGGGCGCGGGGCTCGACCCCGCCAAATTGGAAAAAGCCATTTTGCTCAGTCAGGAAAAATATTGCTCGGTCTACGCCACGCTCAAAGATGCGGTGGAAATTACGCACACCTTTGAAACGCTCGAAGCCTGAAAAATGCAACCCTGCGCCGCGCCTGCCGTAGACCTTGATAGTTCAAAAAAAGGAATCCCAGATGCGCAGACACAAATTTAGACATCGCTCAAAACGCGTTCGCGGTTTTTTCCCTGGCTTCTTGTGGGTCTTCATCCTGCTGATGATTTTCTCTAAAGGCCATTGGTGGCCCGCGATTTTCATTGTGATCGGAATCTACTTCCTCTTTGGCTCGATCTTCCGCGAAGAGCGCCAACCCTCCGCGGAGCCTGCGCCGCAGACTTCGCCTCAGCCTGCTCCACAACTTTGGCAGACCGCCGCTCCCAAACCGTCTCCGGCCGAGCCGCCCCAGCAAGAAGCGGAATTACCCACACATTGCCCGAAATGCGGCGGCCCCGTTCGCGCGTACGAAGTCAAAAACGCGGCCTGCGCGTATTGCGGCGCAAGTTTACAAACCAAATAACGCTAAACGCCCAACTCCTTCAAGATTTGGGCTTCGCTCTTCTTTGTCTTATTTCCGAGCAATTCCTTCCAAAAAGTTTCGTCGTACCGGCGCGAACGCACGGAGATGGGCATGGGTACGCCCCACGGCCCCAGCAGTAAAACCTCCTGCCCGGCTTGCAAGCGCGCCAACATGCCTTTCAGCGCATCCCGCCCCGACAAACCAGACAACACAGATTGAATATCGTTATCGTCGCCGAGCCAGCCGCTAATGCGCGTGCCCAGTTGCGAAATCACCTCGTCATAAATTTGCGACGGGCGTTGATCAATGATTAACAGCGTGACGTAATACTTTCTGAGTTCGCGGGCAATCGTCGAGAAGGTGGTTTGCGAAGCCATTTCGCGGTTGAGTAGTTTATGCGCTTCTTCAATCACAATTACCAGCGGACGCGGCAAACTCAAGGCGTCTTTGGTGCGGTGATACTGGTTGGTCTTTTCCTCCCAAACTTCTCGAATGCGGCGGGTGAGGATGTTGGAAACCAGCAGATAATCGAGGTCTTTGTCGTACCTTCCAAAAGATAGGATCACGCTTTGTCCGCTTTGCAGGGCGTTGACAATTTGGCCAACTCCGTCATTGGCGGGTTTCTCAACGAGATATGGCAAAGCCGCAACCCGCTTGCTTAAGCGCGAGTGCAGGCCTTTTGCGGCTTCGAGGTGAATGCCCGCGCTCTCCGCCCAGCCTTCCAAACTGCCTTCGGGATAAAACGCCTTGCCGTCTTCATCTTTTTGCTTGGGCAAATTTTCAAGTTTCATAAACTCGCGGAACCAATTCACCCCAAAGTGGTTTGCCAGCGCGGCCAGGGTGGTGGCGGTCGTCTCGCGCAGGTTGAGTTCCCGCGCAAGGATTTCAATATCCCCGGTGTGAATATCGCTCATTGCAATTTCAAGGTTGATATCCGGCGCCAGGCCCTGATACATGGCGTCTTGCCCGCGCCCCAGCCCAACGATGCGGACTTTGGACCCAAGTTTGTCTTTCAAGCCCGGCACCGGCGCGCCGCCTTCGGGCGGGTTGTAGGTGTAGCCATATTCGTTGTGCATGTCAAAGACGAGCAGGGAAACGTCGGTTTTGAGGATCAGGCCTGCGAGCGTAACGCGCGTGAGGAAGGATTTTCCCGACCCCGTTGCCCCGAAGATTCCCGAAGAGCGTTGCACAAATTTCTTCAAATCTATGCGGACGGGCGAATCGCCTTCGCGCGTGCGCCCAATTTCAAAGAAGGCTTTTTCATCCTTGCCGAAGATTTCTTCAATATCGCCTTCGTTGGCTAAAAAGACTTGCGCGTGATGCGGCGGAATGTTCTTAACCGGCAAAACGCGTGGCTTATCTTTTAATCCCGCGTCAATTTTGCCTTGCCATTCTCGCTGTTCTGGAGTCCCAGGTTCGGGGCCCACTTCCAGCATTAAATTGGGCAGAACCTCCAGATTGGCGTAGAGCGTTTGCCCGTGCAAAGCCTTTGAGATTTGCGGAGGAAAACGGCCATCCATTTGTTCGTCTGCAAAACGCGGATCGGTGGCGCCGAGTTGAATATCGGTGACGATGCCGTAATAATGCCATGCGCCGGATTGAATGACGACGAACGCGCCTTCTTGAATGTCCTGCGACGAGACGGTTAATCGCACCTGAAAATTTTCCTTCAGCCCGCCGCCAACCAAATACCCGATTTTTGTGCGTTGTTCCATAAGCTTTTGCTTCCTCGATTTTTTAATTGCCTAAATTTGAAATTTATGCATCCACTTCGCTCAACGCGCCGAGGACGGCCATCAGCGTTGGATAATCATCGCGCAACAGGGTGATGACTTCCTGCGTGGCGCGCGCCTGCCAGTTTTTATCCGTCTGCGCGGCTTGCGCCTGCAAAAGATGCGCCGCCAGCGTCTCGCCAATCGGGAGTTCCTTGTGGTTGACGAGGTGTCTCAAATAGCCAAAACGTTCGGTAAAGCGGATGATCTCTTTTTCGTCGCATTTGTAGATCGCATCCAGGCTTAATGGTGGGCGCGGCGGGAGCAGGTGATAAACCTTCCCGGCTTGTTCATAACCCACGCTCGCCACCGACATTTCCACCGGCACGATTCTATTTTCGCGGTTATCTTTGATCACATCGGCGCTGATATTGCTCGCCGTCACCAGTTGACGCACCAAGCCGTCATCGTCAATGTGAATATCGTGAATGATTCCATACACATGCTCGCCGTGGCCTAACGGCGCGCGGACCAATGCCCCAAAGGAAGGTACGTCCAATTGATTGACGCGACAACCGGCGATAAACCCGCTTGTGCCTGCCCGTAGTAAGCGTCCAATTTCAATTTGATTGGTCATAGTGATTTCTCCGGGGGCGCGAAGACCGCGCCCAACAATTTATCTTCTGGTTCTTCCTTGTAAATTCTTTGCCGATTGTTTGTTTGAACCTACATCACGCTCTTCATTATTCTTCGATAATTCGTTCCATAACATTTGTTCAATTTGACGTTTTTCTTCCTGCTTGACAACGGCCGTCTCGTGGGCGCGATGTAAAAGATAAGGATAGGGCCGGCTTCCCAGCATTTGGCATTGTTGCACCAAAACGGCATGGAGCAGGTTTAATTTGTTTTTATCATCCACAACCCACCTGGGAACTTCCACTCGGACGGGATAAGGTTTTCCCTCCACGCCGACGTTGAGATAAAAGAAATGTAACGCCAAAGCGCCGGTGTAATTTTTTTCTGAACTCGATTGGATTTTGAAAACCGCCGAGCGTTCGCCGGGCTTGAGCAAGGGGTTTTCTTTTTCGCCGAACAGCCAGCGGTCGCTGACATTGCGGAAGGGATGAAAAGCGCGCAGTTTTTGAATTTGTTCATGATCTGCCAGCATAATTTCAAGCAAACGCACGACCAAATCCGCGGAGGGTTTGTCCACGTAGCCGGTGGTGATAATTCCGCGCGATTGCAGGCGCGATAATACGCCTACATATTTTTGAAGATACTTTTCAAAAGATTTTAGGTCTTCGCCTTTGGCGCCCCATAATTCAATCGGTCCATCGGTGAAGGTGACGACTTCGCCCTTGAGATTTTTGGATAATTCATCTAAAACCGAACGCTCGGCCAGGTCGCGTTTTAACGCCACCAAGCCTTCAGATAGGGGAATGCCGTTGGGGAATAAATCGTCGCCATATATTAATTCGGTGTCGGTGGAAACTTCTGGCGTTGCGCCTGAGTTGGATTTCATCGTGATCGAACCGACGTTGATCAAACCGAATTGAATGGAGGCGTGCCTGTCGGGGTTAATCTGCGAACCGTCCGCGGCGATTAAAGTTGCTTGAATAGCAGGATCAACCGTCCCGTAGGCCGAGGCGAGATTTTCATCCACTGGCACGGCACAGCGGAGGTTGGAATCGACTTGTTTGGCAGAATCCACTTTGGCGCGCAGGGCATCCAACTCGGCCGAGTAAGCCTGAAACAAGTCGCGGGCTTGCTTGCGGGCGTCTTCCTTCTGCTTGCGCCGTTCGGCTGATTTTGCGCCAATGGTTTTGATTTGGGCGTAGGTCTGTTGAAAGTTAATTGGCATAGAACATTTGTGCAAAATTTTACCTCAAAGGGGTAGAATTGGTAAGGAACTTTTTGCGGCGGAATGCGTCTATAGCTCAACAAAGGAGATTTATACAATGCGTACAAAATATTTTGCTCTAGGGGTTTTGGTTCTGGCGCTTCTACTCGGCGCTTGCACGCCCACCACGATCAATCAGGCGGCGCAACCGAACGTGCGAACGTTGAGCGTGACGGGCTCCGGGCAGGCCAACCTGACGCCGGACATCGCTTACATTTACATTGGCGTGCATAGCGAAGCGCCGACCGCGACGGAGGCCGTAGACACGAATAAAAAACAAACGACCGCCGTGATTGCCGCGATTAAGAAATCCGGCGTGGCGGAAAAAGACATCAGCACCACGAACTTTAGCATTTGGCCTTCCCAACAATACGCGCCGGATGGCACGGTGAGCGGCTCAATTTATGCGGTGGACAATACGGTTTACATCACCGTGCGCGATTTGGCCAGCCTCGGCGATTTGCTCGACGCGGCGATCACCGCCGGAGCGAACACCGTCAACAGCATTCAGTTTGACGTGGCCGATAAAACCGCCGCCATCAAAGAAGCCCGCGCCAAAGCCGTAAAAGACGCGCAACTGCAAGCGCAGGAGTTGGCGGACGCCGCCGGAGTTTCGCTGGGCGAGATTCAATCCATCAGCTTTTACGACAACAGCCCTTACCCAACGTATGGCGGCAAAGGCGGCGGCGCCTACGAAGCCGCGGCCAGCGTGCCGATCCAACCCGGTCAACTGAGCATCTCGGTCACCGTCAGCCTGAACTACGAGATTAAATAACCGCTTCGCCCTAACCGATAACTGCTCCTCAACCGAGGGGCAGTTTTTTTGCTTTAGCGGAAACGCAGAGGGGCTTATAATCCAATTTATTCTGACGATAAGGAGCTTTCGCATGTTAAGAGTTGGATATATTGGACTGGGCTTGATGGGCAAGCCGATGGCTCGTAATATTTTGAGAGCGGGTTTCCCGTTGGTCGTGCATAACCGTTCGCGCGCCGCGGTGGATGAACTGGTGGCGGAAGGCGCGCGGGCCGCAAATTCTCCGCGCGAAGTAGCCGAACAAACCGACGTGGTCTTTACCAACCTGCCCGATTCGCCGGACGTGGAAAAAGTGGCGCTGGGGGAGGATGGCATTTTGGCGGGCGGGCAGAGCGGCTTGATTATGGTGGACAACTCCACGATTAAACCGGCCTCGGCACGGAAGATTGCCAAAGAGTTCAAAGCAAAAGGCCAGTTCTTTTTGGATGCGCCCGTTTCTGGGGGCGACGTGGGCGCGAAGAACGCCACGCTGACGATCATGGTCGGCGGCGAAGCGGAAGCGCTGAACAAGGCTCTGCCGGTTTTTCAGGTCATTGGGCGGGCGATTACGCATGTGGGCGATTCTGGGGCGGGGCAAGTGGCCAAGGCGGCGAATCAGATCATGGTGGCGGCGCAAATGGTGGCCATGGGCGAACTGCTCGTCTTCTCCAAAAAAGCGGGCGTGGATCCGCGCAAAGTGGTGGAGGCGATCAAAGGCGGCGCGGCGCAATGCTGGGCTTTGGATGTGAAGACTCCGCGTTTGTTTGATAACAATCGCAACCCAGGCTTTAAGGCCTATATGCAATTAAAGGATATGAAGATTGTTTTGGAAACTGCAAAGGAATATGACATTCCGCTTTCAGCGACGGAGGAGAATACCAAATTCTTTGAGTTGATGGTTGAGCAGGGTATGCGCGAGTTGGACAATGCGGCCGTCCTGGGTGTGATTGAGAAAATGGCCGGGGTGGGCATTTTAGATTGATGGCGACCCGCTCAAAGTTAGGCCGGAGGCGTTTGTGATCCGCTAAACGCCATGTTTTGTGGATGTCCCATTCTGCCTGAAGTTTGATAGAATCAAAACCGTGATTGGCATCAAGCAACGCATTATTTTTCTGGATAAAATTCACCTCTTTAACGGGTTGAAGGAAGAGCAATTATCTGAAATTGCCCAAACCCTGACGGAGAAGGAAATCTCCGGCGGGAGGGTGGTCTTTAAACGCAAAGAGCGGCCGGACGGCTTTTATTTGATTTACAAAGGCCGCGTCAAGGTTTCTCGTCCGCGTGAAAAAGGCGAAGAGGATTTTTTGGCCTGGCTGGTGGCGGGCGATTATTTTGGCGAAGAAGCGCTCTTTGAGAATCGCAATCGCTCGGCGAGCGTGACCACCATGGAAGATTGTGTGTTGTTCTTCCTCTCGCGCAAACGCTTTGAAGAACTGCTTCAAAAGCACGAAAAACTAAAACCGAACTTCAAAGTCTCGAACAAGAGTCGCAAACTGGCGCGTTCGACAAAGTTTAAATGGCTGGGGCCGAACGAGGTGATTTACTTCATTGCCCGCCGCCATATTTTGCGGCTGTATCGTAATTTGCTGGCGCCAACGCTGGCCTTGTTGATTCCCATTGGGCTGTTTCTGATGAGCGGCATGACCGCGGCCACCACGCCGCTGGCGCTGGGCGTGGTGACTCTGCTGGCCGTGATTGGCTGGGGCATTTGGAACGCGGTGGATTGGGGCAATGATTATTACATCGTCACCAACCAGCGCGTTATTTTGCTGGAGAAGGTGATTGGCGTGCATGATAGCCGTCAGGAAGCGCCGTTGAGCACGATCCTTTCCGTGGGCGTGGAGACGGATGTCGTGGGGCGCGTGCTGGATTTTGGAAACGTGATCGTGCGGACGTTTGTGGGCAAGGTGGCCTTTGACGATGTGGATCACCCCGCCCAGGCCGCCGATATGATTCGGGAATATTGGGAACGCACCAAAGTGGTCACGAACGTCTCCCAACAAGATGTGATGAAGAATACGATTCGTCAAAAGCTGGGATTACCGATCGAGAAGAAGGAACTCCCGCCTTTGCCGCCCATCGTTCCGGCGGATGAAGAAAAAATCGCGCAAACGCCTTTATGGGTTTTGGCCATCTCCGATTTATTCAAACTGCGGATTGAAGACGGCGGCACGGTGACCTACCGCAAACATTGGATCATCCTGCTTCAACAAGCCTGGAAGCCAACGCTGGCCTTTTTCGGCATGATCGCCCTGATTGTCTGGCGCATTGGCTTTTTGATTCAATCTCCGGAGCGGGCCTTTTTTGAGCCAAACGCCAAAGGCGCGACTGTGCCAGACGTGCTGACCCTGACGCTGATTTTGCTGATGATGCCGATTGCGTTTTGGCTGTGGTACGAATATACAGACTGGAAGAACGACGTGTTCATGATCACCGATGACGAAATTTTTGATATTGACCGCAAGCCGTTTGGCAAGGAAGAACGCCGCGCCGCGCAAATTGAAAGTATTTTGAGCATCTCTTATAAACGCGATGGGTTCATCGCCTACTTTTTTAACTACGGAACTGTGCATATTTCGGTGGGCGGCAACCAACTCTCCTTTGACGACGTGATTGACCCGGCGGGCGTGCAATCCGACATTAATCGGCGGCGGATGACGCGGATTGCCAAAAAGAATGAAAGCGCCGGAAGCGCCGACCGCGACCGCTTTGCCACCTGGATTGCGGCTTACCATCAAAACATCGCGGAATTTGACATCAAGGCCAAGAACGCGCCGGAACTGGTGGCGGTGCAAAACCTTGAAGCGGAGAACGACGAAGAGGACGGCGGGCTGGGCATGGAATCCGAGGACGACGCGCAGGGACTGGATCAAAGCATGGACGGCGGCGGGGACTTCTTTTAGCTTAATCTAAATCAACGAATAGGAATGAACATGGCATTACGCGAGATCATTTTTCTGCCGGAGCCAATTTTACGGCGCAAGGCCAAACCAGTGACGAAGTTTGACAAAGACCTGCAAACTTTAATTGACGACATGATTGAAACCATGCGCGAAGCGCCGGGCGTGGGCCTGGCCGCGCCGCAAATTAACATTCCGCAACAGTTGGCGGTGATTGAATACGCCGAACAGGACGACGATGAAGGCGCCCCGCCCAAGCCGAAGAAGTTATATGTCATCATCAACCCTGAAATCGTCAAAGCTTCGGAAGAAAAGGTTCTGGGAGTGGAAGGCTGTCTCTCCATCCCCGGTTTGCTGGGCGAAGTGGAACGGCACGCCCACATTCAAGTGAAGGCCCTCAATCGGCATGGGCAACCCGTCAAGCTAAAAGTGGAGGGTTGGATGGCCCGCATCTTTCAACATGAAATTGATCATTTGAACGGCGTGATGTTTACCGATAAAGCCACGCGCGTTTGGAAACCGCAGGAAGATGAAGAAGTAGAATTGGATTAAGCCCGCCTTTGATATGCACCTAACGCGCCTTTCCCTCACCAATTTTCGCAGTCTGACCCGTCTGGATGTGGAACTTCCACAGCAGGCGGTTTTGTTGGTTGGCCAAAACGCGCAGGGAAAAACCTCTGTGCTGGAAGCGATTTATTTTTTGGCCGCGTTTACTTCCTTTCAAACGCATGCGGATCGGCAAATTGTTAACTTCCATGAAGCGAAAAAGCCATTGGCGGTGACGCGTTTGGTGGGGGAGTATCAGCGCGGCAAGGCCAAACATCGTTTGGAAGCGCGCCTCATCCTGGAGCCCAGCGGCGTAAACGGGCAGAGGCTCCGCAAGGAAATTTTGTTGGACGGCGTGAAGCGTCATGCCAACGATGTGATGGGTCATTTCAACGCGGTGATTTTTGTGCCGCAAATGTCGCAAATTATTGAGGGCGGCCCCGAAGAACGCCGTCGTTATTTGAACCTGGCGCTGGCGCAAACGGTTCCGGCCTATGCGCGCGTGTTGGGCGAATATACGCAGGCGCTGACGCAACGCAACGCCCTGCTCAAGGCGTTGAACGAAAGATCGGGAAACGCCGACCAACTTCAGGTGTGGGATGAAGCGTTGGTCAAGTTTGGCGCGCAAATCATCCTCTGGCGCATTCAGGCTGTGCAGGAGATTGAGCGCCTCGCTTCGCGCATTCATCACGAGCTGACTCATGGAACTGAAATTTTGCGCCTCGCCTATGAACCCGCCTACGACCCACTGCCCAAACCCAATGGACAATTTAGCTTGAAGTTGGATACGCCGTTGGATCGCTCGGCTTTGGAGTTGGATCAAATCCAAAATGGGTTTGCCGAAAAGTTGAGGAGTTTGCGCGTTGAGGAAATTGCGCGCGGCGTGACGACGATTGGCCCGCACCGCGATGATTTGCGCTTTGTGATTAACAAGGCGGACGTGGGGCATTATGGTTCGCGCGGACAGATGCGCACAACCTTGCTGGCTTTGAAGCTGGCCGAGGTGGAATGGATGAAGGAACGTTCTGGCGAGTGGCCGGTGGTACTGCTGGACGAAGCGATGGCAGAACTGGACGCGAACCGTCGCGCTGATTTATTGCAGTATGTGGATCGTGGCGAACAGGCCTTGTTCACCACAACAGATTTAAATTTATTTACGGATGATTTTGTGAACCGCGCCAGAGTTTGGGAAGTGAGCGGGGGAATGGTTCAGCCGCGTCAGTAAATCTATAACGGCGTTTTGGCGGGGATGCCCGCCTTGCGCGGATAGTTCTTTGGCGTGGCGGCAGTTTTGTGGATGACCACGAGAAAGCGCTCGTCCGCCACCCCCGGCAGGTGAACTGGAATGATTTGTTTGAGTTTTCCGCCTAAAATGTGAATCGCTTTTTCAGCGGACTGCGCTTCGGCGGGTCCGCTTTCGCCTTTTTGAGCGAGGACATGCCCGCCGATTTTGACCAGCGGTAAAAGGTATTCGCTAAGGCTGTTCAGTTGGGCCACGGCGCGGGCTACGGCCCAATCATATTTTTCGCGGTGTTCCGGTTTCTGTCCGAGGTCTTCAGCGCGGGCTTGAATGACTTCCACGTCCTGCAGGCCCAGTTTGCCGACGAGGTGTTGGCAAAACATGGCTTTTTTGCCGACGGATTCAACCAGCGTCACGCGCATGGCCGGGTAGATGATTTTCAGCGGAATGCCCGGAAACCCCGCGCCGGTTCCAATATCAATCAGGCGGAGCGGGGGAGCGGCCTTCCAGGCTAGGGCGCAGGAATACGAATCCAGAAAGTGTTTAACGCGGATGGATTCCGCGTCGCGGATGGCGGTGAGGTTGAACTTCTGATTCCATTCGATCAGTTCTTTTTCATAAATGGTTAACGCGGCCAGTTGTGCGTTTGAGAGTTGGACGTTGAAGAGTTCTTTGGCGTTTTGTAGTAATGTATCCATTTTGCGATTATACCAATCGTAAAAAGAAGCCGCATCACGCGGCTTCTTTTTTTGTTATTTACTCACCTTACGCAGTTTTGCGAAAATTCGTAAATTCTCCCTCACCCTCACCCTAACCCTCTCCCGAAGGGAGAGGGGACTCCCTTCTCCAACGGGAGAAGGGCTGGGGATGAGGGCGCGTAAGGTGAGTTATTTAGCCTGCCGGTTCGGCGGGCTTGACTTTATTGCGGCGCAGTTTGCGATAGACTACGCGTAAGCCGAGGAAGACCAGATAGAGCGGAATGCTGATGACGATTAATTTGGGCAGGGTGTTGAGCGTGAAGTAAATCAGGAAGCTGATGAAGTCTTGGAAGAAGTAAATCAAATTTTGGATGGCGTCGCGGGCCACGCCTTTCGGTTCCCAGCCGGCCACCTTAATCGGCTGGATGGTTTCCTCAGCGATGATGCGTACGCTGACTGCGGAAAGCGCCACCGACTCTTCATAATATTTCATCTGCCCTTTGACCAGTTCAATTTGCTCGCGGTAATAGGTCAATTGATTGAAGACGTTAATCACATCTTCGGTCTCGGTGGCGTTTTTCATAATGTCTTCAAGTTGCGCTTCGGCGGATTCGAGGTTCTTCAGGCGCGATTTCAAATCCACGTAGTCGGGCGTGATATCCTGACTGGTGACGTTTTCGTTTTGGACCTCAACCGTGTCTTTTGTGATGGACTCCAAAACCTCTTTTAGTTTTTCTGAAGGCACGCGGATGACGACGCTCGCTTCTGGAACTTCGACGTAATCATTAGTATAGCTTTGGTACAGGTTGGAGGAAACCACATAGCCGCCCATGTTTACGGCCAGGTCGTTGATCGCTTTCATCCGGGCTTCCACGTCGCTGACCACAATCGCCAGGTCGGCGTTTTTGATGACCATACGCTGAACTTGGGAGGCCGCGCCGTTGCCGGAGTTGGAGGTCATCCCGTCTTCCGGGCTGGGGGCTTCTTCCATGGCGGGGGCCATGGCGGTGGCGGCGGGCCACGCACTTACGGATAAATCCATATCGGGGCCTGCACCAGAAGCATAGTGTATATCCGGCGCTTGGCGCGAAGTTCCGCAGGCCGTAAGCAGGAAACCAACGAGCAAAATAAAGGGCAAAATCTTCTTCATTTTCTTTTCTCCTATCATAGTTGCGTTTCCTTGCAGACGAGATTGATAAAAAATAAGTTCCCGCGTTACCAGCCTTCGGCGAGGCGCGCGGCGTGCTTTTCGGGAAGTTTCAACTCTCGAATGCGGGCCTGCACTTCGGCGATGTTGTACGGCACGCGCTTGGGCGTCCAGGTGCGGGCGGCGGTATCGTAAATGGCGTAAGCGGCGCGTGGGTCGCGGTCTCTGGGTTGGCCCACCGAGCCTGGGTTGAGAATCATCTTGGGGTGTAGTTGAATCGACGTATCCGGCTTGGTTTGGTCGAGCAGAATCTGCTTGGTCTCTTCATTCAACACAAACAGACATTGAATGTGCGAATGCCCCACAAAACACCACGGCGTGGAGAAGTGTTCAAAATTGACGCGGGCGGTCAGCGAGTTCAAAATGTATTCCCAGAGCGGGTCGCGCGGACTGCCATGCGCGATGGTCGCTTCGCCGCGTTCTTTCGCCACCATCGGCAGGGTTTTCAAATAATCCAAATTGGTGGTGGTTAACACTTTTTCGTGATACATCAACGAACGGCGGGCCTCGCCGTTGAAAGTTTCCAAAGGCATTCTGCCAATTACACCCACGTCGTGATTGCCCATCAAACACACCAGGTTGGGAATCTCGCGCACTTCTTCTACAACCGCGTTCGGGTCTGGCCCGTAGCCCACCAAATCGCCGAGGCACCAGGTTTCGTCCACCTTGCCCGCGTCGCGCAGAACCGCTTCCAGCGCGGTGTAATTCGCATGAATATCAGACATGACTAGGATACGCATTTTTCTCCACCAGCGTAACGATACGCTCAATAATTTTTTCGGCCGCTGAGGTTTTGCTCATCAGCGGCAAATTTTCTTTTGTCCCATCTGCAAATAATAACGTAATGCGATTTGTCTCCACCGCAAACCCCGCGTCTTTGGCGGAGATGTCGTTCGCGGCGATTAAATCCAACCCTTTGGATTTTAATTTCTCATCCGCATTGGCCAGCAGATTTTGACTTTCGGCCGCAAAGCCCACAGTGACAGCGAAGCGCTTCTTTGCGGACCCCGGGCCGGATACGGCTTTCAGGATATCTTCTGTCGCTTCGAGTTCGATCTGCGGCAGGCCGTCCCGCTTCTTCATTTTATCCTGAGCGACCGTCTTTGGGCGAAAATCCGCCGCCGCGGCCGCCATGATTAACACGTCCGCAGATTCGTTTAACACGGCATTTAACAACTCTTTGGCGCTTTTCACTTTGACGATTTCTGCGCCCACCGGCGGAATTAATCCGGTCGGCGTGGTGATCAGCGTGACGGTTGCACCTGCGTCCAGGGCGGCTTGCGCCAGGGCATAGCCTTGTTTGCCGGAGGAATGATTCGTAATGATCCGCACCGGGTCGAGGGCTTCTTGCGTGCCGCCCGCCGTCACGACTACTTTTTTATTGGCCAGCCCGCCCAATTTGCCAAGCATGATTCGGGTATGACCAAATATCTCGGATGGCTCGACCAGCCTTCCCGTCCCGCTGAGGCCCGAAGCGAGATGCCCTTCGGCGGGCCCGATAAAAGTCACGCCCCGCTGTTTGAGCGTCGTCAGGTTGGCTTGAGTCGCGGGCGCTTCAAACATGCCGCCATCCATCGCAGGCGCGATCAAGATCGGGCAGGTGGCCGCCAATGCCGTGACGGTTAGTAAATTATCCGCCAGGCCGTGCGCCAGTTTGGCGAGCGTGTCGGCGGTGCAGGGCGCGATCAAAAGCAGGTCTGCATTTTTACTCAAGCCTACATGCAAGACGTGCGCTTCGTGGCCCCATAAATCCTGATCGGTGTAGGCGCGGCGGCCGGTCACCGATTGGAAGGTGAGGGGAGCGACGAACTTTTCTGCGGAGGAGGTGAGGAGGACATCCACCCGCGCGCCCGCCTGCGTTAGCTTGGAGGCCAGGTCTGCGGCCTTGTAGGCGGCGATCGAGCCGGTGACGCCGAGGAGGATTTGTTTTTCTGAAAAAATAGACATAGCCTTGCTATTATAAAACAAGGCTATGTCTAAAATGATTTCGCCTTCATGCTAAAAGTGAAGAGGCTATCCCGCCCACATGTGGAACATGTACATCGTACACATCACGCCCATGATGAGGATGCTGGCCAGCGTCCAGACGCGATCAAAGATTTGATTTTTGCCGAGGCGGCTGAGGAAGAGGAAGACGGGCGGCGCGCCTAAAATATAACGATACATGCCTTGCGCGGGGCCGCTGGTGAAAGAAAGAAAGACGACCAGAAAACCGAAGATGGCCAAATCTGGATAACGCTTCATCCCGGCGATGCAGGCAACGAAGCCAATGATCACGCCCAGCCATTCGACGAAGTAATAGGCCGCGGCGTTGGGGATGCTTCCAAACAAGGCTTTGAATCCGGCCGACCACCACAGGAAGGTATTGCCAAAGGCCAAAAATTGACGCTCAAAATATTGGTCTTCCACGAGGCTGAAGGCCATGCCGTAATAGGAGATGCGCCAAAGGAAGAAGGCGATGACGGGCGCGAAGATGATCAGCGCGCCAAAGATGGCCCGCCAGGGCAAGCCGCGATAGAAAATTTGCCGCCATTCCAAATCCAATTCCATCCATTCCCAATCCTTCACCCAGGAGATCAGGAGCGGGATGAAGAGCGTCACGCCGACGGCGCGGGTGAAGGTGGCGAGGACGGCCACCAACGCCGCCCAGCCGCGATGTCCGCGCCGAAGCAGGAGCAAACTGCTAAACGCCAGGCCGACGAACAGGCCTTCGGTGTACACTTCCGCGAAGAAGAAGGCGCTGGGGAAGATGAGCATGTAAAATGCGGCGCGCAGGCCCCCGGCTTCGTCCAGATCGTCTTTGCCAAACTCATAGACGGCAAACATGGCGGCCAACGTCCCCAGCATGGAAACGATCACGCCCGCCAGCGTGGCCGTGGCAATTTCGTTCAATCCAAAGATGGAAAGCGGAAGCGCAAAGAGATTCATCATAATTGGATAAAGCGGGAAGAAGGCGTAGCTTAAGGGGATGCCGGGGTCGTTTGAACTGGCAATATAAACTCGAAACGGCCAGTAGGTTGGGGCGGAGGGCGCGTCGTCGCCGAGTTGGCCGTGAATGCGCACGATGGTGGGCGCTTCGTAGCCGGAGACGGCGATGGCGAGATAGTATTCGGAATCCCATGAAACATGGCGGTTGAGAAACGGCTCGTTGAGGAAGATTTTGCCCTTCTGGCTTCCGGGCCGGGTTTCGGCCGGAGTCCATTCCAGGGCGTAATCGGGCGGTTGCACGGTGAAGCGCGCCGGTACAAAGACGTGATAGCCGAGCATGATCAGCGCCCAGCCAAACCAAATGCCCAGTACAATGCGATGGTTCGGGTTGCGAAACATTTATTTTTCCATTCCCGTGACGACCACGTCACGCATAAAGAATTTTTGCGAGAGGATTAGAACGATGACCGGCACGATCATCAAAATGAGGGCGCTGGCTTGCAATTGGTTTTGAATGGGAGCCAGGCTTTGGAAGTTTTGAATGCCAAACGAAATCGGGGCCAGGTCGCGGCGGATGCTGAGATAAAGCGCGGCCTGACGGGTTTCGTTCCACATGTAAAAGAAATGCAACAGTGAGATGGTGATGACGGTGGGCCAGGTTTGCGGCAGAAGCACCTGAAATAAAATGCGGAACGGCCCCGCGCCGTCGAGCATGGCGGCTTCGTCCAAATCTTTGGGGATGCTTTTGAAGTTTTGGCGCAACAGAAAAATATAAACCGCGTTGCCAAAGAAGAACGGCAGGAGAATCGGAAGCCAGCTTCCGTTCCAGTCCAACACGCGCACGAAGAAGAAATAGGTGGGGATTAAGGTCACTTTTTCCGGGATTAAGATGGTGGCGATGAGGATGTAGAAGAGCGCATCGCCGCCGGGCAGGCGAAACCTTGAAAACCCATAAGCCACAACGATGGATGAAAACAGCACGCCAATCTCGGCGATTAACGTCATTACCAGCGTGTTCTGAATCATCCTGCCCAGCGGGGGATAGTTGAAGAGCATGGTAAAGTTTTCAAAGGTGAGATGAAATTCATACACGCCGATCAACTTGCGCCAGTTCCCGTTCCAGACGATCACGCCTGCTTGCGGGTTGGCCGGGTCAACAAACTCGCTGGAAGTTCTGCCGGGTTTGATTAATGCCAGTTGGCGAATCTGCTCGTTTTCAAACGGGACTTTGTAAACAGAGTAGCTTTGTCCTTGATATTCAAAGCGGACGTGCCGGGCCGGATAGGCAGGCGCGTTGCGATCTGCAAGTTGCGGGCCGTCCATGACCGAGACGGCCACCATGTAGAGCATGGGGAAGAGATAGACAATCAAAAAACCAAAGATGAAAAAGTTCAACGCTCTGCGGCCAAACTTTTCCCAGGTTTGAAAGGAGATGAAGTTTTGCGGAGCCAGCCAGCTTTTGGAGGCGGAGGTTTTCATGGTTAGGCTTCCCGATCTGGATAATAGACCCATTTGCGCGCGCTGGAAAAAAGCGCGATGACGACAATCATCACGAGGATTAAAAAGAACCAGGCCAAACTGGCGGCGTAGCCCAAATCCCTTTCATTGAAGAGGATGTAGGAAACGTAACTGTCATACGGCGAAAAGCCGCCGCTAAACCCGTTGCCGCGATCGAGCAAAATGACTCCGCCAAAAATGGAAATCAGGTTGATGACGATTGAGAAAAAAATTGCCGGGGAGATGAGCGGCAAAGTGATGTAGAAGAAACGCACCAACGGCCCCGCGCCATCCACCTGCGCGGCTTCCTGAATTTCGGGCGGCATTCCCTGAAGCGAACCCAGCATAATCAGCATTCCCGGTCCCACCGACCACAACGCGCTAATGCCAAAGAGGAGCGAGGTTGCGCCGCTGGAATAGAGATCGTTGAAACCGGTTAACCCCACAGATTCTAAAATTTTGTTGAGCCAGCCGGTGTTGGGGTCCACAAAGCCAGACCACATGAAAAAGATGGCCACGCCGGGGATGATGCTCGGCAGGAAGAACAACGTCCGCATGAGGTTGCCGAACTTTAATCCGCGGTTGTTTAGCAAAGCCGCAATCGCAATCGAAGCCGCCAGTTGAAATGGAATGGAAGTTAACCCTAGCGAAATGGTGGCGAACAATACATAGCCCACGCCTTCGTCATGGAACAGGCGAATGTAATTCTCAAAGCCGATGAACTGCGTCGCTTCTGGCGTGAGCAATTGAAAGTTGGTAAACGAAATTCCAAAAGAGGCGAGGATCGGCAGGAACTTAAAGAACAAAACTCCAATGATCCAGGGGGAGATGAATAAGATGCCCAGATAACGGTCGAATTTTATGCGCGGTTTACGAACCCTGTCCAAATTGCCCGTGCCTTTCCTACCTTGAGATTAAGTTTTAGCGCGTCTGTGTCAGTTTGGAAAAGTTAATCAGCTCGATCTGGTTTGCAGAAATTGCGGCGCGGATTTCCGCGGCGCTCAAAATCTTCAATTCCGTTTCGCGTGCGTACACGTAAGACGAAACGCGCGGCAGGGCCTCGTCCACATAGCCCGGGTGACACATGATTTCAAACACGCCGTCGGGGAGCGTTTCAAAAATATGCAACAACTCGGCGCGGGTGGCTGTTGCTCCATAAAAATTTGCGAAGAAGCCATTGGGGCTGGTTGGGTTAAACTCGCGCAACAATTTCGGCGCGTAAACTTTAGCCGCCGCAACCACTTCTGGCGGTACGCCGGTCATTGTGGCGGCGGGATATTCCAACGGCAGACGAATGCCGCATTCAAATTCCTGCGCCAGTTCGAGCATGGCGCGCAATAATGCGGCGCTGAAATACGACGTGTGATGATGCGAATCTAAATGCGTGGGTTTTTGTTTGGCGGCTTGAATAAAGGCTTCAATCTGCGCGCGCCATTCCAGCTTCACTTCGTCAATTTGGATTTGGTTAAGTTGTTGAGTAAAGACGTTGAGCTTGAGAAAATTTCCATGCGAGTCGGTGATGGATTGAACCGCTTCGCGCTTAACGAGTGGCTGGTCGGCGGTTAACGTCAGGTGGACTCCCAGCCCGAGCATGGGCGCTTCGCGTTGAGCCAGTTGAATCTCCTCCACCGTGTTGGGAAGGTTCATCATGCAGGTGGTGGAAGTGACCACGCCGTTTAAATGCGCGGCGCGAATCCCGCGCGAAACGGCGGGCGTGCGGCCATAATCGTCGGCGTTGATAATTAAGCGTTTAGACACGTTTGAATTATGGATGAACAGTCTGATAAATTGCGTTCACCAGCGAGAATTCGCCTTGCGCGTCGTGATCCAACGCCCAAAACATGATGCCGCCCGCTTTTTGCAGAGCAATTTCAGTTTTCTTTTTGACGGTGGGAATGCCGTTGTAATTTTCAGTCGAACCCAGGTATTCAAAAGAATCCAATTGCGCGGCGGCTGGGTCGGCTTTGACCAAATTTGCAAAGGTCACTTCGCTGGGGCGGGTATAGAACGGCGCTCCGATATTTATTTTTTTGATGGGCACGCCGCGCGCCGTCCAATACTTGAGGCCTTCTTCAAACTCGGTCAGGCTTCCGTGAATTTGGCCGTCATAGGTCATCACGTTGACGTAATCCACAAGGTCAAAGGCTTCGTTGGGGATGCCCAGACCGGTTTCGTCGCCGTAGGAAATGGTGGCCACGCTGATCAATTTATCCGGTAGCGCGGCGCGCAGTTCTTTCATCAACGCCAAAAAGTTTTGAGAGGATTGGCCAGGGTCGGGGTATTCCCAATCCATATCCACGCCGTCCAGTTGATATTGGTTGACGACTGCAACCAGGTTTTGGACGAAGGCCGTGCGCGTTTCGGGCGCGGCGGCCATTTGTTCAAACTCGTTGTCCCAGCCCCAGCCGCCTACGGCAATGCTGACCTTAACATTTTTTTGATGCGCCGCTTCGACGATGCTTTCCAACTTCCAAGCATTGTTGAGCGTGGCGAAGGTTCCGTCGGCGTGCGGGATGAGGAATGAATAATTGATGTGGGTTAGTTTGTCGTAGGGGATGAGTTCGGCGATGATGGCGTCGGTGGCGTAGGCCACGATGCGGAAGGAATCGGTTGGGGAGGGGGAGGTTTGCATAGGCGTGCAGGCTGTCCATGAAAGAGATAACAAGCAGAGGGTTAAGAAAGAAGCGAAGCGTTTCATCAGGCAAATACCGCCTTGATATTATCGCGCTGTTGGTGGGTGAGAGTCATGCCTCCGGCTTCGATGCCCAGCAAAATGGCGCCGAGCGCCGGGCGCACTTCCACGGGAATCAGCGTGGCGCGGGGGGCCACGGCGT
>JADZCC010000007.1 GCA_020851785.1 Anaerolineales bacterium | reverse complement strand
TGGAAGGCTATCTCAAAGGTTATAAAAGAAAGAAGGTCAAATCTTCTGTGCCGTTGGCAAAGCCGTTCAAGCGCGCCAAGAAAATTAATTACAGCTACGATGCAGGCGCAGACGCGGAAGACCTCGATAAAAAACATTACCTCACAGTCAATTGGAAATTGCCAGATACGTCAGATCCTATATTAAATTTCAGTTTTCAAATTTTAGGTCATGCTTTAATTGGCGCTCCCGCTTCGCCACTGCGTAAAGCCTTGCTCGATTCGGGTTTGGGCGAAGACCTCGCAGGCATTGGGCTTGAATCTGAATTGCGCGAGTTGATTTTTTCAACGGGACTTAAAGGCACGCGCGCCAAGCACGCTAAGAAAATTGAAAACCTAATCACAGAAACTTTACAAACTCTCGCCCAAAACGGCATTGACCCAGAAATGATTGCCGCATCCATCAACACGCTTGAATTTCAATTGCGCGAAAACAACACGGGCGCATTTCCGCGCGGCATTGCGGTGATGCTCCGCGCGCTGACCACTTGGTTGCATGACGGCGATCCGTTTAGTTTGTTAGCTTTTGAAGCGCCGATGAATGAAATCAAAACGCGGTTGACTGGCGATCCGCGTTATTTTGAAAAACTGATTCAGACGTATTTATTGGATAATAACCACAAGACAATCATCCGCTTCCAACCGGACCCGGAACTGGGTCGCCGTTTCGAGGAAGATGAACAACGCCGATTAAAATCCGCGCAAGAATCTATGAGCAAGGAAAAAATCAATGAGTTGGTCAAGACGGCGAAAGAACTCAAGCGCAAACAAGAAACTCCCGATTCGGCAGAAGCCTTAGAGACTTTGCCCGTTTTAGATTTGAAAGATTTAGATCAACAAACGCGCACCATTCCAGTTGAAGAAATTCAAGTACAAGACGTGAAAGTTTTGCATCACGATATTTTCACCAACGGAATCGTCTATCTCGATGTGGCTTTTGATTTACGCGCCATGTCGCAAGAACTAATCCCGCTCACGGAAATTTTTGCCCGCGCCCTATTTGAGATGGGAACTGAAACTGAAGATTACGTCAAACTCTCACAGCGGATCGGAAAAAGCACAGGCGGCATCCACGGCTCGTCGGTGGCAGTGACAGTTCAAGGGTCCAGAGAGAGCCGCGCCTATTTAATGATTCGCGGCAAGTCCACAGTGGGCAAATCCACAGAGATGTTAAACATCCTGCGCGATGTTTTGCTGACCACAAATTTTGACAACCCCGAAAGACTCAAGCAAATTGTCTTAGAAGAAAAAGCGGGCTTGGAATCTGGGTTGACTCCCGCGGGTCATCGCTTTACAAACATGCGCTTGCGCTCACAGTTTGGCGGCACAGGTTGGATCAACGACCAAACCAGCGGCATTGCTTATTTATTTGCCCTGCGCGAACTGGCAACTGAGATTGATAAAAAATGGGATCGAGTTTTGAAAAAACTCGAAACCATTCGAGATAATTTAATCAATGCCAAAGCCGCCTTGGTGAATGTGACTTTAGACGCGAATCATTGGAATACCTTCAAGCCGCATTTGGAAAATTTTATTTTTGCCCTGCCGGTCAAAGATATTCAACTTTCAACTTTTGATATTAAACCGGCTATTCAAAAAGAAGGCTTGGCAATTCCCGCGCAAGTTAATTATGTGGGCAAAGGCGCGAACCTTTATGAAAATAGTTATGAATTGGACGGCTCATCGGATGTGATTATCGGTTATCTACGCATGACGCATTTATGGGAAAAGATTCGCGTGCAAGGCGGCGCGTATGGAGCTTTCGCGCAATTCGATGATGCAACTGGCGTATTCACCTTCCTTTCTTATCGCGATCCGAATATCAAAGCCACCATTGAGAATTATGATCAAGCCGCAGATTTTCTCAAAGGTTTGGACGCTTCGCGCCTTTCAGAGATTGAACTAAAGAAAGCCATCATCGCCGCGATTGGCGATTTGGATTCGTATCAACTGCCCGACGCAAAAGGCTATACATCCATGATGCGGTACATTACGGGCCGCACCGATGAAATGCGCCAAAAATATCGCGATGAAGTTTTGTCTACCAATGGAGAGGATTTCATTGCCTTTGGCGAAGTATTGGATAAAGTCTCAAAATCGAATGCAGTGGTTGTAGTCGGTTCACAAGCGGCGATTGAAGAGGCGAAAATTGGCTTGAAGGTGACGAAGGTGTTGTAATTGGTTGAAGGTTGCAGGTTGAAGGTTGCAGGTTGAAAGTTACAGGTTGAAAGTTACAGGTTGAAAGTTGATAAGTGAAGATCAATTAGTTTCTGAGCTTTGGGCGCGAGATGTGCGTTTTTTGATGGGAGGTTCTTCAAATTCCATTCCACTGCTCGCGCCTGAAATTCTTATCAAATCTCTAGCTGAAAGTTCAGATGCACGCTTGCGTTTAAGTTTAATTCCGCTTTTTTTACGTTGTCCTGAATTATCAAGCGAGGTAGAAGAAGCGGACAAGTTCCTTTCTGCAAACGCTCAAGTAACGCTTCGGTTTTACTATACTGCCGCATTGTTATTTCAAAAAAAATATCAAGCGCGCTTACTAAAGCTATTTGGCTCGCAAACTGAACTCCCTGATTTATTCTCAAAAAAAATAAGCGTTAATTTAACTAAAGCTTATGAGAACTCGCTTTTTGAATTGGCAAAACAACACCAAAGCTTAAGCGGACAACCTATCAACTGGCTAGGAACTTATGAACATGCCGCCAAAAGGCTCTTCCAATATATGGAAAAATTCAAATGAAGAAGGTTGTCAGCGAAAATATTCAGGAGTTTTTAGAAAAACTCGGAAATCGCTTTCTAGAACCTGCTACGCTTTATTTGCTTGGAGGAAGCGCGCTCATTCTACTTGGCAGTTCACGCGACACACTAGACATTGATTATGTAGGAAGCGATATCCAAAGCGACAAATTTCAAAAAACGCTTGAAGAGGTTGCACACGAACTAGAGTTGGAGACGGAAGCTGTTCCAATTCAAGAATTTATACCAATCGCCCAAACGGGCTTAAGCAGAAGCTTATATTTTGGAAAATTTGGAATTATTCAAATTTATATCTTTGACCCATATAGTATTGCCCTAAGCAAACTGGATAGGGGCTTTGATACTGATTTGGACGACGTCATCTTTTTACTCAAAAAGAATATAATTAATTTGCAACAAGTTGAAAGCTTTATTAATCAAACATCTGGAAGCGCAAAAGAATTCGATATTGATATAAACCAAATGCGGTCTCGTCTGGATGCTATCCGTAGTCATTTACTAAAAGGCTAGGAGTCCCTATGAACATCACCCTAAAAATCAACGGCGCGGAGCACAGCATTGACGCTCCCCCATCCACCACCCTACTCGCCGCCCTGCGCGGACTCGGTTTGCACGGAGTCAAATTTGGGGACGAAGGCGGGTTGAGCGGCGCGGACACCGTTTTATTAAACGGCAAACCAATCAACGCAGGCTCGATGCTTGCGGCGCAGGCGGAAGGTCACAGCATTGCGACGATTGAAGCGCTCGGCGAACATCCCGAACAAGGCTGGAAAAAAACCGACGGCTTACATCCGCTACAAAAAGCGTTCATCGAATCGGGCGCGATTCAATGCGGCTATTGCACGCCCGCGCAAATTCTCGCGGCGCAGAGTCTGCTGGAGAAAAACAGCAACCCAACTGAGGCGGAAGTCCGCGAGGCGCTTGCAGGAGTCTTATGTCGTTGCACGGGCTATCTCAAACCAGTTCAAGCCATTCTCAAAGCGGCGGCAGAACTTCGCGGCGACGAGCCAATTGACATTTCATCCATCAATTGGGATTTTGGAACGCCCCAGCCTGATTCTCCACAAGATGATTCTTCCGCTTCTTCCTTAACTGGCGTTTTGACTCGACCCAAAGTAGTTCTCACACCCGAATCAAAAACCTGGAAGACCGTCGGCAAGCCAGAGATCAAAGTAGACGCAATCAAGTTGGCGCAAGGCAAACCTGCCTTCACCGGCGATTTTGAAAAACGCGGATTGCTTCACGCCAAAGTTTTACATTCGCCGCACGCTCATGCAAACATAAAAAAAATTGACGTAAGTAAAGCCATAGCGTTGGATGGCGTTGCGGCAGTTTTGACTTATCAAGATATTCCGCGCGTGGTGTATTCCACCGCCGGACAATCGGACCCAATCCCAGGTCCGCTGGATACATTTTCATTAGATCATAAAGTTCGTTTCGTTGGGGATCGCGTTGCCTTAGTCGCCGCCGAAACGCCTGAAATTGCGGAGAAAGCGCTATCGCTCATTGAGGTTGAATATGAAATTCTGCCCGCAATTTTAGACTCACGCGAATCCATGAACGCAGATGCGATCAAGATTCACGACGAGTCGGAATATGTCAACTTCGCCGATTCAAACCCGGATAAAAATTTAGCCGCGCACATCCGCATTGATATTGGCGACGTGGAAAAAGGCTTTCAAGAAGCCGATGAAATTTTTGAAGCGGAATATGAAGTTCCTAAAGTTCAACAAGTTTCAATTGAGCCGC
>JADZCC010000006.1 GCA_020851785.1 Anaerolineales bacterium | reverse complement strand
TCGCTCCGTTTGTTCGGGTCGGTGACGAGTTCTTCCGGTTTGGCGCCGTGTTTGGCGGCCAAAGATTCGAGCCAGGCGACGGCGTCATCCTGCTCTTGTGCGGAAGCGCCCAAACTTTCGATGTTGGGCGCACTCTGCGGGGTTGCTTCGGGCGTTGAAGCTGAATCATCCAAGCCGCTTAACCAGTCGGGGACGTTTGCGTCGGCTCCAGTTTGAGCGGGTTCTTCTTTATCCAGCCCGGCCAACCAGTCGGGCACATCATTATTGCTTTGCGTTTCAGCGACAGGCGCAGATTCTGTTTTCGTATCATCCAGCCCTGATAACCAGTCTGGCACGTCGGCATTTTTGGTTGCAGGCTCAGAGGAAGCCACGGATTCAGAAGCGCTGTTATCGGAGCCGCTCAACCAGTCCGGCATTTCTCCATGACTGGCTTGCGAATTTTTCTGCGCGGCAGTCGTCAAGTTGTTTAGCCAATCTTCATCCGCAACGGGCGCTTCTGTAGCGGACATATCCATCGCCACCGGCGGCGTGGACTCGACGGGCATTTGCCCCTTTAGCCAGTCCGGGATGGAGGCAGAGACCAAATCCTCGTTCGTAGAGTTCGGCGTAGCGTCTTCTGAATCGAAGAAAGAAGTCGGCTGTTCGGGGCCGCTGGAAGCGCCCCAGCCAGCGGCGCGTAAAAAGTCTGGAATATCTTCCGCAGGTTGGGCGCTTTGGGCCTCCAGCGGTTGAGCCGTCCCGAAAATATCCGCTTCGGGAGCGCTGGCAGATTTGAGCCAGTCTGGTTCGGCGGAAGAAGCGGTTAAAGCCGCGGCCGCGGCTCCTTCTCCCAAGTTGATGCCCAGCGAAGAACTCCACTCCTGCCCAATCGGAACTTCCTGTCCGCTGTACTCCAGCCGTTCCAGGTTAATGGCCGCATCCGCAACTTCGTTGGATCGAAAAACCGATTCTTTGGAGAAGTTGGCATACGGGTCCAACTCGCCCACGCGCAAGCGATAGCCCTGCGTGCTTTCCGAGGCGCTGGCGTTGGCGTGCAACGCTTCCACCATAATGCGGTTGGCGTCAAAGCAATATGGGGCTTTCTTAAGCAGGAACGAGCACAGTTCGGTCGCGTCGTTTTTTTGCCCGCTTTTGAAATAGGCCCGCGCCAGCAAAACTTGTAAATCCGTCCGTTGCGCGTCCTGCGCCAGAACCGCTTTAATCTCGGCAATCGCCTGCGGATATAACTCGCCCTGCACGTACATGTGCGCGAGCGCGCCGCGCGTCATCCGCACTTTGGGCGGTTCCATGCCATCGCGACGACCATACAACCGTTGCAATTCACCCTGAATAGCCGCGTTGGACGGCTGGGCTTCAAAGGCGCGTTCCATGTGCCAAATGGCGTTGTCCAACTGGTTTTGTTCGTCGTTAATAATGCTCATGCCCACATGGGCCACAAAATCTTCGGGGACTGAATTTAGAACGCGACTAAAAATATCCACCGCTTCACTGTAACGTCGGGCTTCCAAATAAGCCTTGCCCAGCAGGCGATAGGTTTCAAGATGTTTGGGGAAAGTTTTTAAGATGTGGCGGCAATGCGCGATGGCCTCATCTGTTTGACCCTGATCAATGAGACCCTCAATTTCACGGTTGTAAATTCGGAGCGATACCTTTGCCATTGTCTCTTCCTATCCAGTCTGCCCAATTCTTAAAAAATTGCAAGTCTGGGTGATATTTTACTCGTAAAACAGCGGTAATGGCGATACAAATTCATCGTTAAAACGGTAAGCTTCGAGGACAGCCTGCCGCGCTTCAGTCAATTTGGTTTCGTCGCTGGCATGAACTTCAAACAACGGTTCGCCCGTTTGAACCTGGTCACCCACTTTTTTGTGGATGATAAACCCAACCGCATGATCAATGGGATCGCCCTTTTTGGCGCGCCCGGCCCCCAAAGCCACAGCGGCCTCGCCCACGCCACGCGCATGGACCTGGGAGACGAATCCGCTTCGAGGAGCGCTGACCACTTCCACATATTTGGCGCGCTCAAATTTTGAAACGTCGTCCACATAGCGCACATCGCCGCCTTGGGCCTGCACCAACACGCGGAGCTTTTCCAACGCGCTCCCATCCGCAATGGATTTTTCGGCCAGTTTGCGGCCTGCTGTAAAGTCATTGGCGCGCTGACCGACCATCAGCACGTGCGCGGCGACGTGCAAACAATGTTCCCGAAAATCCGCTGGACCGCCGCCACACAAGGTTTCAATTGCCTCAATCACTTCCAGCGCGTTACCCACTGCGCCGCCCAACGGCTGGTTCATATCCGAAAGCAAAGCCACGGTTTTACGCCCGGCCAAACGCCCAATGTCCATCATCAAGTCGGCCAGTTTTCGGGCTTCGTCCAAAGTTTGCATAAACGCGCCGAGGCCGGTCTTCACGTCCAGCACAATGGCTTGCGCCCCAGCCGCGATCTTTTTGCTCATAATGGAAGAGGCGATTAATGGCAAAGACGGCACGGTTCCGGTCACGTCGCGGAGCGCGTACATCTTTCCATCAGCCGGGGCCAAATCCAAAGATTGGCCGGTAAGCACAATGCCTTTTTCTTTTAACTGCTGTTTGAATTCTTCGGTCGTTAAATCCACCCGATACCCGGCGATGGATTCCAATTTATCCAATGTGCCGCCGCTAAAGCCCAGCCCGCGCCCAGACATTTTACCAACCGGCAAGCCGCAAGCCGCCACCATTGGCATCACGGAGATACTGGTCTTATCGCCCACGCCACCGGAGGAATGTTTGTCCACCGCTAAATCTACAATCTTGGAAAGGTCCAACACCTGACCAGAGCGCGCCATGGCCAACGTTAAGTCCGCCGTTTCAAACGCGGTCATCCCATTTAAGAGAATCGCCATCGCAAACGCCGCGCCTTGATAGTCCGGGATTTCTCCGTTGGTAAAGCCCTTGATAAAAAATTCAATCTCTTGCGAAGTCAATTCGCCGCGATCACGCTTCTTGATGATGATATCTACCGCACGCATGAAAAAATCTCCTTATGGATACGCTTGGTATTTTATCGCACTTTGTCAGACAACATTTAGATTTTGACGAGTCGTTGTCCCTCTTTTGCGTCTTGCACGCTCCAACCCAGCGCGGCCAGTTGATCGCGCAGGCGGTCGGCTTCGGTGAAGTCTTTTCGGGCGCGGGCCTCCTTCCGAAGCTGAAGCAGGCTCAGGGCTTCGTCCGGCGGCGTTGCATCTTGTGGCGCGGAAGCGCTGGCGAGTAAATCCCAAACCTCGGCGCGGATGCCCTCCCGTAAATCTTTCGGTGGCTGAAAATTTCCCAACTCCTCCAACGCAAACTTTGCGCCGCTGGCATACAGGCTTGAGCGCGTCTCTTGTAAAATCGTCACGGAGCTCACGCCATGCACTTCGCAGGTCTGGCTTTGAAAATCAATCACAATTCCCGAATGTTCATCCAGCCCTAATAAAGTTTCATCCGGCGGAATCAAGGCGCGCCATTGATTGAAGCGCTCCATGCCCAGAAAACAACGGCTGGTATCCAAATCAATGCCGCCATCCGCGTTATTCCAATGCGGAATAAAGGAAATTTCCATGCCGAAATCTGCAAAAAGGTTTAAGCCTTGTTTGGTATGCACGTCTTCGCCAACCTTATAAATTTCATAGACTGGCAAACTCCACGCGCCGACCGAGATCGTGGCCGCCGAGGAAAAAATCAGCGTGGCCCCAAGGCGATGTCTGGCGCGAATCAAATCCCAGGCCAGCGTGCCGCGCAATTGACGCGAAGCATAGGTTGGGCTACCCGGCCCCATGAAAATTATATTGGCGGTCAATAACGGACGCAGGACTTCAAGGTTATCCGGGCTGAAAGGCGTACCCTGTTTGCGGGCAGGGATTAAATGAATTTCCGGTTTGTAATTTTGTAAACGGGTTTTCAAAAACTCCGCCACACGCCCGGCCACCAACTCGGCGTTCAACTCGAAACCGGCCGGGGTTTCCAAAATGGCAATTTGCGGCGGGGCTGAAAGGGAACGCGCCAGGGTTTCAAAAATCCTGCCGCCCGCCAGCGAGGTTTCTCCAGAGCCAAGAAAAGCAATTTGTCCAAGCGTCATAAAGTTCGGATGCGGCCTTTCCGTCCGTTATTACTCATGCGGATACAGAGTATCGCATAATTTGGTAAACAAAAAATTCTATTTTTCTTCATAATTTTCAACGAAACGTTTACTTATCTATGAGACAAGCGATAAAAGCGCGCGCGCCTGTTTCCAAATCGCGTCAAACATTTCGGCGGTCAGGCGGCCGGTGGAAGTATTCTGCTGGCTGGGATGATAAGAACACAGCAACCAGTTGGCAGTTGATCGTTGATAGCAGGCGCCATGCGAAAATTTATATTTTGCGTCTTTGATTCCATAAATTTTCAAAATGCGTTCAAAGGCGATGCGCCCCAAACAAACGATCACTTTGGGGTTGACGATTTTCAATTCCGCTTCCAGATACGGCTGACAGTTATTTAATTCTTCCAGAGTTGGTTTGTTATCCGGCGGCGCGCAACGCCCCGAGGCGGTGATATACATATTTTTGAGAAGAAGACCATCGCTACGGGACTCCGCCCGAGCCTGATTCGCAAACCCGGCCCGGTGCAACGCCGGAAACAGGAAATTCCCCGAAGCGTCGCCGGTGAATTGTCGGCCGGTACGGTTTGAGCCATGCGCGCCGGGAGCCAGCCCCACCACCAAAACCTTTGCGTTTTCATCTCCGAAGCCCGGTACCGGCTTGCCCCAATACTCCTCATTGATGTAGGCCTTGCGTTTGACTCGCGCCACTTCTTCTCGCCATGCCACCAAACGCGGGCATTTTCGGCAGGCGCTGATTTCTTTGTTGAGGGAGGAGAGGGAAGGCATAAGGGAATTAGGAATTAGAGGATTAGCATGGCATCGCCAAAGGAATAAAAGCGATAACCTTCTTTGATGGCGGTTGCGTATGTTTCCAAAACTTTTTCCCGGCCCGCAAACGCGCTCACCAACATAATCAGCGTGGATTTGGGCAAATGGAAGTTCGTAATCATTGCATCCACCACTTTGAACTGATAGCCGGGGAGGATGAAAATATCCGTTGGGCCGACAAATTTCTCGACGATAGATCGCTGACCATTGACCATCGTCCGTGGTCCATCGCCTATCGTCCGCATGGCGCTTTCCAGCGTCCGCACGGAGGTGGTGCCAACGGCAATCACTCGCCCGTCAAGTTTTTTTGTCTCATTGATCAAATCAGCCGTTTCTTGAGTCAACTCGCACCATTCGGTATGAATTTTGTGTTCTTCAGGATTCTCCTCATTCACTGGCGCAAAGGTATCCAAGCCAACGTGCAAAGTGACGTAGCCAATCTTCACGCCCAGGCTTTTGATTTCATCCAGCAACGCAGGCGTAAAGTGCAGTCCTGCTGTGGGCGCGGCGGCGGAGCCAGTTTGTTTTGAATAGACGGTTTGATATCGTTCAGGATCGGATAACTTTTCGTGAATGTATGGCGGGAGTGGAATATTTCCAATTTTAGAAAAATACGGTTCGATGGGTTCGGAAAATCGAATCAATCTTTCAGAGCCATCAAGCATTTCTAAAATTTCAACCGCTATTTTTTTTCCCCCCGCCTCCACATACACCGACTTGCCTACGCGCAGACCCTTCCCGCCGACCAGAGATTCCCAAGTGAGGTCGTCGCGTTTTCGCAACAACAGTAATTCCACTTTGCCGCCAGATTCTTTTTTAGCGAAAATACGGGCCGGGATGACGCGCGTCTGATTCAGGATGAGCAAATCATTGGGGCGCAGAAACAACTTCACGTCTCGAAAGCGGCGATGCTCCAGATTGCCTGTATCACGATGCAAAATTAATAGGCGCGACGAATCGCGCGGCTCGGCGGGAGTCTGCGCAATGGAAGATTCGGGAAGGTGATAGTCGAAGTCGGAGGTTTTCATGATTGGACAATTGATAATGGACGAAGGACGATTGACCATACAAACATCGCCCATGGTCAACGGTCTATCGTCATACTACAAAAGCCGCGCCTGCCCCGCTTCCACATACTCCAACCCCAAATGCTCATACGCGGATTTGGTGGCGACGCGGCCCTGCGGGGTGCGGTCTAAAAATCCCAACTGCAAAAGATACGGCTCAACCACGTCCATGATCGTATCTTGTTCCTCGCTAATCGAAGCGGCGATGGTATTCAAGCCCACCGGCCCGCCGTTATATTTTTCAATGATCGTTTTCAACACGCGCCTGTCCACATCGTCCAGCCCCAGCGGATCCACCTGCAACAAGTCCAGCGCTTCTTTGGCGACTTGTTGCGTGATGACTCCATCCGCGCGCACCTGGGCAAAATCGCGGACACGCCGCAACAGCCGCAGGGCGATACGCGGCGTGCCGCGCGCCCGCCGCGCCACCTCGCTGATACCAGATTCGTCCGCCGCAACTTTTAACATCCCCGAAGCGCGGGCCACAATCTGTTGCATAGCCTGAAGGCCATAATAATCCAAGCGATACACCGCGCCAAAGCGGGCCCGCAAAGGAGCCGTGACCAAAGCCAGCCGCGTGGTGGCGCCAACCACTGTAAACTTCGGTAATTTCAAACGAATGGAACGCGCCGAAGGCCCCTTGCCAATGACGATATCCAACGCGAAGTCTTCCATCGCAGGATATAAAACTTCCTCCACCGCGCGGCCAAGGCGGTGAACTTCATCAATGAAGAGAATATCGCCAGCCCGCAGGTTGGTGAGGATGGCGGCCAAATCCCCCGCCCTTTCAATCGCCGGGCCTGCCGTTACTTTCACATTAACTCCCATCTCATTCCCCAACACATGCGCAAGCGTGGTCTTGCCCAACCCGGGCGGGCCATAAAACAGCACGTGATCCAACGCTTCGCCGCGATGTTTGGCCGCCTCAATCAAAATGGATAAATTTTCTTTGACCTGATCCTGCCCAATTAAATCATTTAACTTTTGCGGACGTAACGCATGATCTACTTTATCGTCAGGCTTGGAGGCGGGATCCAAAGCGCGCGTGGAATTCGCTTCATTGGAACGGGAGGAATTTTTAGGCATACCCTCAATTATAACCATTTACTTTTCAAAATTTACGGACCCTCAGCTTGAAAACGCCCTGCCACAACTGTAAATAAATTGCAATGCCCAAACTCTGCAAACAGTACCATTGGTTGAAAGCCTTTTGATGATTTGGTGTATAATGCTCAAACCTTAACAAACTTAAAAAAACGTTTAGCCAGTATTTTTTTGGAAATTATCTTTCAACTTATGAAGACCGCCACCCTTTTGGTCATAGAAGGCCGACACGCAGAAATCCCTTCCTTTGCAGGCGACTTGCAAAAGAAGGGATTTGACGTGCATATCGCCCCCAACGGCAACCGCGCCGTGGCGCAATTAAAAAACGTCAGTCCCAGCATTGTCGTCATCAACGCCGCTTCATTGCGCAGTACCGGCTTACGGATTTGCCAATCCATCCGCGAAAAAGACGCAAAGCTCCCGATCGTTTTGATCATTGATAAAAACGCGGAAGTGGCCAAAGACGCGGCCGATTCCGTGTTAAACCTGCCGTTCACCGCGCAGAAACTGGTTAATCGCATCAAGCCCTTATTACCGGGCGATGGAAAAAATGTTCGGCATGTCGGGCCGATTCGCTTGGACGTGGAAAAGCGTCGTGTGCGTTGTTTGGGCAAGAACACCAAACTGACCCCGCGTCTGGTTACGATCCTTAACTTATTAATGGACAAGCCCGGCGAAGTTCTGGAGCGCGAAGCCCTCTTCAAAAAGGCCTGGGAGACGAATTACACCGGCGACACGCGAACTTTGGACGTACATATTTCCTGGTTGCGTCGCGCCATCGAACTAGACCCGGACAACCCGAAGTTTCTGAAAACCATTCGCGGCGTTGGCTATCGGTTAGACGTTTAATTGATAACGCTGACCTTGAACCGTCACCAGGCGGAGGCAGAGATGGCCTCCGCTTTTTATTTTTAACTCAAGCGGAAGTTCCCCGCTTCGCGCATGACGCTGGGCCTGCGCGGCGCTTTGGAACATTTTGCCATCCCAAGCCGGGTCCGCTTCCCAAAAATCAAGTTCCAGACTCGTCTTCAATTGTAGAAGATCGCCGGTTAATTTCACGCGAACCTCTCCCCGCTTCGGCGTGGCAAAAGCAGATTTCAAACTTGAATCATAATCAAAAGCCGTGACGGCCCGCGTTTGAGCCAAGCGACTCCGCGTGGTATGTAAGGCGCGAAAGGTTTCGTCCACGGCGATGAATTTGCGTCCATGCTTGGCCGCGACATACGCAGTCGTGCCGGAGCCGCTAAAAAAATCCGCCACATAATCGCCCGGGTTGGAAGAAGCGAGGATGATCCTTTCCAACAACGCTTCCGGCTTTTGGGTGGGATACCCCGTCCGCTCGTTGTGCAGGCGCGCCACCACTGGAAAGTACCACCAATCTTCCGGCACCTTGCCGCGCGCCAGATTGGGAATTTTGCCAAAGCCCGCTTTGCGCGAAGCTTTGAAAGTGGCGACCGTGTTAGGGTTGTATGGCTCCCTCACCGCGTCCGCGTTGAAGGTGTAACCCTTCCCTTTGGAATAGGAGAGGATCGTATCGTGCTTGCGATTGAAGGCGGTTTTAATTGGCGAAGGGCCGTGATACGCCCAGATAATTTCATTAATGAAGTTTTCCGCGCCGAAAATCTCGTCGAGTAGCAGTCTGGCATAAGCGTCAGCGTGCCAATCCAAATGCAGGTAGATCGTTCCACCCGGGGCCAACAACCGTTCCATCAACTGCAAGCGCTCATATAAAAATTGCAGGTAGGCGTCGAGGTCTTCCCAATCGTCATGGTAGCCGTGCGCCAGTTTCCATTTGGCTGGCTTTCGAGAATCTTCTCCGCGGCCGATGCGGGCGTTAAATTTTCGATTGGTAAAGAAAGGCGGGTCTATATAAATCAGGTTGAGTTTTTCGGCATAGTCTGGAAGCAAAGCTTCCATGACGGATAAATTATCCCCGAGGATCAGCCGCCCATCGGCTGGCTTTTTGGGATAGCCCAAACCGTTTGGGTAGAGGATCGAGTCGCAGGAAAGCGTGGCAGGCTTGGGCGCGGCAGGACGTTTTCCCGTCCAGTGAAGTGAAGGCATAAGTGGAAAAACCTTTTCGCGTGGGAGGTTAAATCAATAATGGATTTCGACGTTGGTGCCTTGACCGTGATCATTGGAGATCGCGTCGGCGGTATGGGCTGGCATGGCCCAGCAGAAGATCCAGCGGGCTTCTTCGCTCCGCATGTTGATGCACCCGTGACTCATCGGCGTTCCAAAATTTTCGTGCCAATACGTTCCATGAAAGGCGTGACCGATGGGCGTGAAAAACGTGGACCAGGGAACGCCGGGGAGGACATAGTTGTCCACGTCGGCTAATAAGTTGCCCTGAATGCCAATGCTAAAGTAACTATTGCCCATGTGCTTGGAGGGTTGCTTCCAAAGCGTTTTGAATTTGCCGTTGGGCGTGGTGGTGGAGATGCCTTTTTCGCCGCTCAGCCCGCCGCCGGGGATGCCGGAAGAGATGTTGGTTTCAAAGACGCTATGCCCGTATTCGTAAGCAATCACCCGTTGCGTGGCGAGGTTGACTTCGATGAGTTTTTCCTCCAGCGGAATTTCAGGCGTGATCGGTTTGAAGATATCGTCTTCATAAATTTTCATGTGGATGGCCGGAACATAATACGGGACGTTGGAATCCAATTCGTCAAAAATTTTATACCAGGGACCGGCATATTCCGCCATGGGTGGGCCTTCTTCGCTAGCTGTGACCCAATGTACAGAACCATAATATAAAGGCGGGGTGAGCGCCTCCCAGCCGCGCGCTTTCGAGTAACGATAGGGCGCAGAATATGGCACGGTTAGTTCAGCCAGCCGTTTTTTATTTTCCAAAATATCCTGCGGGTCGTGAAAGACGGTTTTGACGCGATGGACTCGGCCGCGATGCAAATAGCCGCCCCAGACGCGATACCAAACCGGGTTGTATTTGGGCTCTTCAGCGACCACCTCTTCGTAAACGTGAACCAACTCGTCTCGATACCAGCTTAGTTCAATGCGACTATCGTCAGTTGGTTCTTTGCGGACGGGCATTTGGGCCGTGGCGATGCGAACTGCAAAACTATCGTCAAAGGTTGTCAGCCCGGGCACAAACGGAGAAAAAGCCAGACCGCCCAGGGTGAGTCCGCTTAATTTCAAAAAATCGCGCCGTGAAAATCTGGATTTCATGTTGAAAATTGTACCCCATAATCTTTAAGATTTAATGAGAAGCTGGCGCATTAAAAGAACGCCGCCCTTCTTTGGAAGGGCGGCCGAAATTCGTACATTAGGCTTCTGTGGCTTCTGTGATCATATCTTTGAGGAGGATATCCAACGCCATGGTGTGGCTACACCTTTTATGGGTCATAAAAAATTCGCAATCGCACCCAAACGCGCCCGCGTGATAGGTGACATGGTGATCGTTGTTGTCGCCGTAAAACGTCAGATCAAACTGATTGAACTTAAAGCGCTGGCGATCTTCCGCGTAGCGTTTCGCCTTTTCCATCTTGCCGATCAGTCCGTAGTCCATAGCAGATCTCCTTTGTAAGAAATTAAAGAAAAAGACACGCGGGCAAACGCGTGTCTTGACAACCAAACTTGAGCCTTGCGATAAAATAATCTCATAATTAACGCCTCAAATCTCAAAGTCAGTATAGCCCTTTTCGGAAGGCAAGTCAATAAAGATTAGCGGTTTATCATGCAATCGTATGGGAATCGTAAGTTACTTATACGCATTCGCGGACAACCCACTCACAACCCTGTTCTTTTCGCTTCGTTCCAAAGCGCGTCCATTTCTGCGAGGTTCATTTCAGAGAGGTTCTTTCCTTTTTGCTGTGCGCCCCGCTCAATGAACGCAAAGCGTTTCTTAAATTTCAGGTTTGCGGCGCGCAAAACAGATTCGGCGTCCACTTTCTTCCAGCGGGCAAAGTTGACGAGGACGAAAAACAGGTCGCCAATTTCGGAGGCCGTTTCAAAATCGGTCTCGGCTTTTTCAATTTCCAACATCTCTTCTTTGACCTTTTCCAAGACTCCGTCAATTTGCGGCCAGTCGAAGCCAATCCGCGCGGCGCGGTCTTGATATTCCTGGGCTTGATTCAAAGCTGGTAAAGCGGCGGGAACTCCGTCCAGGATGCCTTTTTTGACCTGTTTTTCGCTTCTTTCCTGCTCTTTGAGCTTTTCCCAGTTTTGGAGGACTTCGCCCGCCCCGGCCACTTTTGTTTCTCCAAAGACATGCGGATGACGACGGATCAACTTCTCATTAATGCGTTGAATTACCTGCGTCAGATTAAATTCACCCGTTTCGCTGGCGATCTGCGAGTTGAGGACAATTTGCAGGAGCAGGTCGCCAAATTCTTCGCGCATGGAGTCAACATCGTTCTCGTCCAGCGCGGCGAGGACTTCGTAGGCTTCGCCAAGTAGATGCGCGCGCAGGGTTTGGTGCGTTTGTTCGCGATCCCAGGGACAGCCATTCGGCGCGCGCAAATGGGCCACAATTTCCGCAAATGATTCAAAGGAAGTCCCCTCCCCCAGCGCAGGTAGATACAGGCAATCAGCAAAAGAGAATCCTCCTAAAGTTGTCTCTTTGCGTTGATTGTTTTCAAGGCAGAGGATTGCATGGCTGGGCGGATAAACAGCCAGCAGGATCGTCTTGACTTGCAAGGCCAGTTCGGGCGAATCTATCTTCAGAATCAGAGTGTCTGCGTCGGGTGGCGTGGGGGGATAATGTTTGGGCGTAAACTCCCGCGCTTCGAGCAGAATCAGCTTTGGGGGCGGTGTGAGGCGAAGCTTCTCAAAGGTGGCGGCCATTAAGTTAAAGTCCATGATCATAATCTCCGTAGTTAAAAGCGTAATCCGCAACCCGCAGTTCGTAAATTTTACGAAATCACGGATTACGGATTGACATTCAGCGGGGCTAAGAATTTTAACGCTTGGTGTAGGTAGGAGCCTTGCGGGCTTTCTTGAGGCCGGGCTTCTTGCGTTCTTTGATGCGGGCGTCGCGGGTGAGCAAACCCTTTTTGCGAAGCAGGGCGGTGTTGTCGCCGCTGAGCAGGACGAGCGCGCGCGCCAGCCCGAGGCGAACCGCTTCGGTTTGGCCGGTGACGCCGCCGCCATTTACTTTGACGGTGATGTCGTATTGCTTGGCGTCTTGTCCGGTGGCGGAGAAAGCGCGCAGGATGTCGTCCAGATCGCCGAGGCGCGAGAAGTAGACGGCGCCTTCTTTTTCGTTGACGGTGATCTTGCCGTTTCCGCTCATTAAGCGGACGCGGGCGGTGCTTTCTTTACGGCGGCCAATGCCTTCATAGTATTGAGTCATAATAGCTTACCTCTTATTTCAAAACTTGCGGGTTCTGCACGGCATGAGGGTGTTCTGCGCCGCCGTAGATCTTCAGGCGTTTGAGAACCGCGCGGCCCATGCGGTTGTGCGGAAGCATGCCCCACACAGCGTCGCGCAGGGCGCGGTCTGGATAGGTTTGCAGTTGATCTCGTAAAGAGATGGTCTTCAACCCGCCGGGGTAACCGGAATGGTGGTTATAAAGTTTGGTGGTGAGTTTGGAACTGGTCTTGGTGCCGGTTACGGTCACTTTGCTGGCGTTCACCACCACCACAAAATCTCCCAGCTCGACGCCGGGGGTAAAGCTCGGTTTATGTTTGCCGAGCAAGACATGCGCAATGCGCGCCGCCAAACGCCCAAGCGTTTGTCCTTCGGCATCTACAAGAACCCAATCGCGCTGGATCTCAGCGGCTTTCGGATAGTACGTCTTCTGTTGCACTTTCGTCTCTCCGTTTCTTAATTAATTCAATGTGATTCATACGTTACTTCAATGAGCGTTAATCCGTGCGCGGGCGCCAGCCCGGAAAGAAGCGCCGTTGGCGTTGATAAAGCCTTGCGGACATCTTCCAGCGAGCATCGGCCTTGGGCCACAGCTACCTGAACGAACGTCATTCTTCTTACCATGCGATATAAAAACGCATCTGCCTGAACTTCAAACTGCCACTCGCCATTTGGCATTTTCTTCCACTCGGCCTTTGTCACTTTGCGAACCGTCGTCCCGTTGGGGGTGGTTCGTGAGCCAAAGGAGCCAAAGTCATGTGTGCCGAGGAAAAGATCCGCCGCAGGTTGGAGGGCTTCTTCGTTTAGCGCGGGCCAAACTCTCCAGGCGAGTTTCTCCCGCAAAGGTCTGCGGATTGGGTCGCAAAAGAGTTTGTAAACGTAACGCCGCGCGCTTGCGTCGAAGCGCGGGTGGAAATCTGCAGAAGTCTCGGTCAGGTTTTGAATCGCAAGGTCTGGCGGGAGGTGTGCGTTGAGCGCTTTGAGCAGTTGTGAACTGCCGTGCGCCCATTCAAAGTCAAACGCGGCCACCTGCCCGGTGGCATGAACTCCGGTATCCGTCCTACCAGCCATGAGGACTGATTTTGCGGACCAACCCAGCTGACGCAGGGAGTTTTCGAGTTCGCCTTGCACCGTGCGAATTTTTACCTGCCGTTGACTGCCTTGAAAACCAGAGCCGTCGTAGGCCAGAATCACTTGGTAACGTGCCATATTAGCTGTCAGCTTTTGCGATGCGCTTTGGCTGAACGCTAGATATTCCTAACTAATCTTCAACCAATTCCAAGACGACCATTTCGGCGGAATCGCCGAGGCGGGGTCCCAATTTCAGGACGCGTGTGTAGCCGCCGTTGCGGCTGGCAAAGCGCGGGGCGATCTCGTCAAACAGGCGTTTGATGATTTGGTTGTCGCCCAATTTGGAAACAGCCAGGCGGCGGGCATTGACCTTTTCGATCTCTGTGCCGTTGGCGCTGTTTTTGGCCAGGGTAATGAGCTTTTCAGCGTCTCCACGAATTGCGGCGGCTTTGGCTTTGGTGGTTTGAATCCGCTCGTGGGTAAAGAACTGTTTGATGAGGTTGCGCCGCAACGCGATTCGCGCGCTTTTGGTGCGTCCCAGTTTGTAACCTGCTACTGAATGTCGCATTTTCTAACTCTCCGAAGAATTGTCTTTCATAAAGCCTTTTTCGCGCATCTTGTCGCGAAGCTCATCGAGAGACTTCTCGCCAAAATTACGAATAGACATAACCGCAGTCTCGCCTTTTTCAAGGAGGTCGAGGACGTCGCCCACAGTGGTGATGCCGGTGCGCTTCAAGGAATTGAAGACGCGGACGGAAAGGTCTAAAGCTTCCACCGGGGTTTCGGCCAATTCACTGCTCAGGCGGCTTCCAGAAGTCTCGCGCTCCACCGTCACCGTCAGCATTTCTTCATTGATGCCAGCGATATAACGCAGGTGGTCAATTAGCGTGCGGGCGGAGGAACTCAGAGCGCGTTCCGGGGAAATCGTGCCATCGGTCCAGATTTCTAAAATTAATTTGTCGTAGGCCGTGCTTTGCCCAACGCGGGCAGAAGCGACTTCCCAATTGACGCGTTTGACGGGGCTGTAAATTGCATCCACGGGCAGTTCGCCAATCGGCATGTGTCCGGCCCGCTCATTGGACGGGGAATATCCGCGTCCGCGCTCAACCATAAATTCGATATCGAGTTTGGTCTTTGCGCCATCCACCGTAAAGAGGTACAAGTCGGGGTTGACGATTTCAATTTCAGCCGGGGCAACAATGTCTGCCGCCGTCACTTCGCCTTCGCCGCGCACTTCCAGATGCATCCGGGCGCTATCCACGCCGTCCATCTTGATGCGGATCTGTTTAACTTGCAACATCGCCTGAATAACGTCTTCGCGCACGCCGGGGATGTCGCTAAATTCGTGCAAGACATCCGCCACGCGGACGGACGTAATCGCCGAGCCTTCCAGAGATGACAGCAAAACGCGACGCAGGGCATTGCCCAGTGTCACGCCATAGCCTCGCTCCAGCGGGCTGATCGTGAATTTGCCGTAATTGCGGGCTTCCGCTTCACGTTCAATTTTTGGCATAACCATGTTCGTAATGAGACCGGTCACGGTTCACACTCCCTTTCAAAAATGCATTAAGTCGGGGCCATGTTTCAGGTCCCGACCTTTTGCGGATCTGGAGACTTAACGTCTGGAATAGTATTCGACGATCAGTTGTTCGTCGAGGCTTCCGTCAATTTCAGCGCGTTCGGGCAATCTGGAAACTGCGCCGCTGATTTTCTTAACGTCGCGGCTTAACCAGGCGGGCGCATTGCGCTTCTCGGCAAAGTCGCTCAGCTCTTTGAAGTAGGTCAATTTGCTGGAGCCTTCGCGAACCATGACTTCATCGCCTTGATGCAAGATCATGGAAGGGACATCGGAGCGACGGCCGTTCACCGTAAAGTGGCCGTGGCTGACAAGCAGGCGGGCCTGGGAGCGGCTGGAAGCATACCCGAGTCTAAAGATGACGTTATCGAGACGCGACTCAAGGATTTGGAGCAGGTTCTCACCAGTGAGGCCACGGCGGCCTTGCGCCGTTTCAACATAGCGGCGGAACTGGCGTTCCAACACGCCGTAAACGCGGCGGGCTTTTTGTTTTGCGCGCAACTGGCGGGCAAAGTCTGAAGCGCGACCCGTGCCCATCCCTTTGCCGCCACGACCAGCAGTTTTACCATGCTGACCAGGAGCGAAGCTACGCTTCTCGAAAGAACATTTAGGGGTGAAACAGCGCTCCCCTTTTAGAAAAAGCTTCTCGCCTTCGCGGCGGCAAAGCTTACAGACTGGACTTAATGTTTTTGCCATAAATAACTACCTCACCGATTACACGCGTCGCTTCTTGGGCGGGCGACAACCATTATGCGGAACGGGGGTGATATCCGAAATTGAACGGACTTTCAGCCCCAAAGATTGCACAGCGCGGATGGCATTCTCGCGGCCAGGGCCGGGGCCTTTGACGAAAAGGTCCACTTCTTGAATGCCTAACTGTTGCGCCGCTTTCACAGCCTGCTCTGCCGCCAAACGCGCGGCAAAAGGCGTGCTTTTGCGGGAGCCCTTAAAGCCAGCGGAACCAGCCGAACCCCAGGCAACCGTATTGCCTTCGGTATCGGTGACGGTGACGATGGTATTGTTGAAGGAAGCAAAGATATGCACCTGTCCGTTAGACAGGGTGCGCTTCCCCTTTTTCGCGCCAGCGGCGCGGCGGGTGGAACGAACACTCTGAGCCATTTTCTATATATACCTTTCGGACAGGATTACTTCTTGGCGCCCTTCTTGCGACCGCGACCGGCGACTGTCTTCTTACTGCCTTTGCGGGTTCGGGCGTTGGTTTTGGTTCGTTGTCCGCGCACCGGCAAATTGCGACGGTGGCGTAAACCACGAAAAGAGCCGATTTCGATCAGGCGCTTAATGTTCAATTGAACTTCGCGGCGCAGATCGCCCTCAACTTTATAATTTTTGGAAATATATTCGCGGATGGCGGAAACTTCCGTTTCGCTTAAATCTTTAATCCGCGTGTCCGGGTTGATTTTGGTTTGAGCCAAAATCTCCTGCGAGCGAGTTAAACCCACGCCAAATAAATAAGTCAGTCCAACTTCAACCCGCTTATTTCGGGGCAGGTCAACGCCTTCAATTCTTGCCATAGGTCATTACCCTTGTCTCTGTTTGTGTTTTGGATTTTCGCAAATAATAAAAACGCGGCCTTTGCGTCGAATGATGCGACACTTGGCGCAACGCTTGCGAATGGATGGCGATACTTTCATGAAATCAATCTCCTTGCTAGTTTCTCTACAAAGCGAAACACCTGATTATACATGCACTTCTTAAATTCGTCTATAACTTTATACGGTCGTCTGCTGAGGCTGTGGAACAGTCAGGATGAGGGGGTCTCCTTCGGTGACAGCCACCGTATGTTCAAAATGGGCCGTCAAAGATCCATCAGCAGAAACTACCGTCCAACGATCTGGGAGGACGCGCGTTTCGTACGTCCCAATCAACACCATCGGCTCAAGCGCGATGGTCATGCCCGGGCGAAGCAACACGCCGCTTCCCGCCATGCCGACGTTTGGCACCTGCGGACCTTCGTGCATTTTCTTCCCGACGCCGTGTCCGGTATATTCCCGGGTAACTTGCAAGCCACGGCTTTCGACATATTCCTGTATCGCCGCCGAAACGTCGCCGGTGCGGTTGCCGCTCCGCATTTTTTCAATGCCCGCGTACAACGCGCCTTCGGTGACTTCCAGCAAATGCGCGGCGGCGGATGAAATCTCACCCACTCCGGCGCTAAATGCCGAATCCGCGACATACCCTTCATGGATCGTTCCGCAATCAATGGAAACCAAGTCTCCATTTTTCAGTTTGCGTTTGGGATGAGGAATGCCATGCACCATCTCATCGTTAATCGAAACTGTGATCGAGGCCGGATACGGCGGTTGACCATATCCTTTGAAGGGCGATACGCACCCGAATGACTTCAGCGTTTCTTCAGCAGCCGCGTTGAGATCGGCCGTCGTCACTCCAGGTTGTAAAAGCTCTCTTACGCGCGCCAGGATGGTTGCGTTGATATGACCGGCTTCGCGCATGATCTTGATTTGCGCGGGGGTCTTAACATTAATCTGGCGTTCCAAACTCATCTTCTACCTACTTTTGAGCAGAAAAAAATTCTGCGTGATCCACTATTTTTTGTTCAAGGCGTCGAGCAAACGTTCCGTAATCTTCTCAACGTTTTGCATCCCGTCTATTTCGATTAACTTTCCAGCCTTGCGGTAGTACTCCACCAGGGGCATGGTCTGCTCAAAATAAACGCGAATGCGATTTCTCACGGTTTCAGCTTTATCATCTTCGCGCTGGTATAGTTCTGAGCCATCCAAGTCGCACACGCCAGCCTGCTTGGGCGGGCTAAAGGTTTGATGATAAATATGTCCCTGCGCCCGACAAGTCCAGCGTCCGCCGATTCGCTCCACCAGGGTTTCTTCCGAAGCCGTGATGTAAGGAACGAGGTCAACTTGGCCGTTAAAATCAGCAAGCATGATCTCCAGCGCGTCTGCCTGCGCCGGGGTGCGGGGAAAGCCGTCGAGAATTGCGCCAGCCTGACAGTCCGGCTGAGTGAGGCGATCTTTGATCATCTTAATCGTCACGTCGTCCGGCACAAGCTCGCCTTTATCCATGTAGGATTGGGCGAGCCTGCCAAGTTCGGTTTGTTTCTTAAAGTTCTCTCGAAAGAGGTCTCCTGAAGAGACATGTGCGAGTTTCGTTTTTTCAGCCAAAATTTTGGCTTGCGTACCTTTACCGGCCCCGGGCGGGCCGAGCAAAACGATGAAGGTCGCCATGGAAGGTTTTAGCTCCTAACGCACCAGCAGAGATTCTTGGTATCCGTGTAATTTAAGTTCTGCGTCAATATTCATAAACATGTCACGCACCACGCCGACCACAATCAGCAAACCGGAAGACGAGACCAGGAACAAACCCGCTTGCGACGTAGCCTGCATGTTGAATAAACCAAGCAACAAGTTCAGGAGGAAGGGCATGGCCGCAACCAATCCGAGGAATAAAGCGCCCGGCAGGGTAATGCGTCTCTGCACGGTGCTTAAGTATTTTTGGGTGGGCGCGCCAGTGTGCACGCCGGGGATGGACGCGCCTGACTTCTTCAGGTTGTCGCCATAGTTCTGTTGATCGAACAAGACCGAGGTATAGAAGAAGGTAAAGACCACAACCATCAAGAAATACAGCGACCAGTAGCCCCAGTTGTTTGTGCCCGTGCCGCCAAAAAAGTTCGTCATGGTGAGCGCAAAACTTTTCAGCCCTTCGCTATCCGGAAACCATTGGGTGAGGAAACCCGCCACAACGGCTGGAAATTGCAAAATAGCGCTGGCAAAAATCAGCGGGATCATACCGGAGAGGTTCACCATCAGAGGAAGCGTACCCTTCACCGGCATGGACATGCGATTGCCGATGCGTCGTCCTGGATACATCACTGGCACGTTTCTGCGGCCTTGTTGGACGTACACAATCGCAATCACGGTGAAGACAATCACGATGATCGTAAAGATGATCATGAAAAGGGCGGTTTCCCGATCTGAAAACAGCGAAAACAGGTTCTGCGGCAGTTGGGCGACGATTCCGGCGAAGATGACCAAAGACAAACCCTGCCCACGAATGCCATATTCAGAAATTAATTCGCCGAGCCAAATGGCAAACATCGTTCCGGCAGTCATGGCGATTAAGACCGTCGTGGATTTGAGCCAAAGTTCCGGCGTGAACCCAAAGTTTAGAACGGGCTTCTGCAAGGCCTGAATAGAAAGGTTATTAAACAAGCCGATTTGACCAATCGCCGAGAGCATGGCCATGGGGACGGAGATGTAATACGTCCACTTCTCCTGCCAGCGGCGTCCTTCTCTGGGGTCTTCTTCCATCTTGCGTTGAAGCGCAGGGATGATCGGAACGAGGAGTTGTAAAATAATTTGGGCGGTAATGTACGGATATACGCCCATGGAAAGCAATGAAAAATTGGAGACCGTACCGCCGGAGAGCAGGTTTAGGAAATCCAGGAAGGTGCCATTCCCACCAGAAGCCTCTCGGAAAGCGCGCAAGACTTCCTGGTCTACGCCAGGAGCGGGAACGTTCGCGGCAATGCGGTAAATTGCCAAAAGGACGAGAGTCATCACCAACTTACGGCGAATGTCTTCCGATTTCCAAACGCGCGCAAAAGTGGAAAAGAAATTCTTCATGAAATTTTCCTCACCACGGATTAAGCGAGCAATTCAACAGCGCCGCCAGCTTTTTCGATCTTGGCTTTGGCGCCCGCGCTAACGCGGTGAACGTTAATTTTCAACGCGACTTTGAGTTCGCCGCGTCCCAAAATCACAATTGGGTTTTTAGGATCGCGAAGTAAGCGCGCTTTTTCAAGCGTTTCCGGGTTGACCGTTTCATTAGCTTTGAAAGCCTCGGAAAGCTGGTCGAGGTTGATTTCGTTAAAAGTCACCTGATTTGGCGGGGTAAAGCCTTCGCCACGGAAGAACGGCAGGCGACGGAAGAACGGCAGGTTGCCGCCCTGACGATACAAGTGGCCGCCTTCTCCAGAGCGCGAGCCTGCGCCCTTGGTGCCGCGCCCGGCAGTTTTCCCCTGCCCGGCAGAAATGCCGCGCCCCACGCGCTTGCTTTTTTGTTTTGAGCCGACGTTCGGCTTAAGATCGTGAAGTTTCATATTCAACCTACTCTTCGATCTTGAGCAAATGGATGATTTTATTTAACATCCCGCGCAATGCCGGGGTATCCTTATGCTCAACGGTTTGATGTAAACGGCGCAGTCCCAACGCTTTCACAGTCGCCTTTTGGTCTTTGGTGTAGCCAATCGCGCTCCGCACCAAAGTGACGCGCAGGGTTTTGCCTGTCGTGGCTTTGTTAGGCATGTTGCTTTCTCCGTTCCCAGAATGGGGCTAATTCGTCGGCGCGTTTGCCGCGACGAGCGGCCTCCAGCGCAGGCGAGCGAAGTCCGTCCAGGGCGTCGAAGGTGGCCATGACCACGTTCAAGACGTTGGCGCTTCCCATGGATTTGGTGAGGATGTCGCGCACGCCCGCCACTTCCAAGACGGCGCGCACGCCGCCCGCCGCAATCACGCCGGTACCGGGAGACGCAGGCTTCAAGAGCACTTTCGCCCCAGCCGTTTTGCCGACGATTTCATGCGGGATGGTGGTTCCGGAAAGGTGCACATTCCGCAAATTCTTGCGGGCGCGTTCCGAAGCTTTACGCATCGCGTCTGGCACGGCGTTGGCCTTGCCCACGCCCATGCCGATGCTCCCCTTCTTGTCGCCGACGACAACGGTCACGCGGAAGCGAAAACGCCGACCGCCCTTAACCACTTTGGCGACACGCGCAATTTCAATCACACGCTCTTCGTAAGCGTCTTGCGTTTCAAACTGTTGTCCTGAAAATTCTTTTTCTGCCATATCTTTCTCCGTGTTCTACAACACTTTAGAATTGCAAGCCGCCTTCGCGGGCGCCATCGGCCAGAGCCTTAACGCGCCCAACATAACGGAAGCCGCCCCGATCAAACACCACTGAAGAAATGCCCTTGGATTTGGCGCGCTCAGCTACCGCCTGGCCAATTGCCTTGGCTTGGTCAATTTTCTTCAAACCCTTCACTTTTTCGCGCAGATCCTTATCAATCGTGGACGCGGAAACGAGGGTATTGCCGTCCATATCGTCAATCACCTGGGCATAAATGCCGGAAAGGCTCTTGAAGATATTCAAACGGGGGCGTTCGGGCGTGCCAAAAATTTGTTTACGCACGCGCGCATGACGGCGCTGACGAGCGACAGAACGATTATGCTTTGCCATCGCTTATTTTCCTTTCCCAGCTTTACCAGCTTTGCGGCGAATGCGTTCGCCCAGGTAACGAATGCCCTTGCCATGATATGGCTCCGGCGGGCGGACTTTGCGAATGTTCGCGGCAATTTGGCCGACCAATTCTTTATCAAAGCCCAAAACTTTAATCTGGCGGGTCTTCGCGTCCGCTTCGAAAGAAATGCCCGCAGGCGGTTCAATCTTGACCGGGTGCGAATAACCCACGTATAACGCCAGGTTTTTACTTTCCATTTCAGCGCGATAGCCCACGCCTTCCACTTCCAAAACCGCTTCGTGGCCCTTGCTCACGCCATGGATCATGTTGGCGAGAATGGCGCGCGTGGTGCCATGCAAGGCGCGTTCGACGGCGTCGTCGGACTTGCGCGTGATTTCCAACTGATTGTTTTCGAGCTTGATGCCGATCGAGCTGGAGAACATGCGTTGCAATTCGCCTTTCGGTCCCTTCACGCGGACAGTTGATCCATTTACGTCAACTTGTACGCCGCCGGGAATTTCAACAGGTAAACGACCAATACGAGACACTGTAAACCTCCTACCAAGCTTTGCAGATAATCTCGCCGCCCACGCCCAATTGTCGAGCGCGCGCGCCGGTCATGACGCCCTTGGGGGTCGAGAGAATGGCTACGCCAATCCCGGAAAGCACCCAGGGGATATCTGTTTTCTTTGTGTAGATTCTGCGCCCAGGCGAACTGACGCGCTCAAGCCCGGAGAGGACGGCGCGCTTTTCGCGGCGTTCGCCCACGTACTTGATCTTAACGCGCAAAACTTTTTGAGCTTCGCGCTCGCCATCGACGACTTCAAAATCTTCGAGAAAGCCTTCATCTTTGAGGATTTTGGCGATCTCTACTTTAATCTTTGAGTTGGGCATTCCAACCTGTGTATGGCCAGCCATCACAGCGTTTCGAATGCGAGTCAACATATCAGCAATTGGATCATTAATAGCCATGCTCTACCTCCGGCCTACCAGGATGACTTGACAACGCCGGGGATTTTGCCGGTGAGCGCCAGCTCACGGAAGCAAATTCGGCAGAGGCCAAAGCGGCGAATATAACCGCGCGCGCGTCCACAGCGCTGACAGCGGTTGCGGACCTGCACAGCATGGCGACGTCTTAGTTCACGATATTGCATACATTTCTTTGCCATAATTACGCATCCTTCTTGTTGCTAAACGGCATTCCGAGGGCCTGTAATAAAGCGCGGGCCTGGTTGTCGTCTTTGGCGGTCGTCACAATGGTAATTTCCATGCCGCGCAATTTATCAATTTTGTCATATTCGATCTCAGGAAAAACCAATTGATCCTTGAGGCCGAGGGTGTAATTTCCGCGTCCGTCAAAAGCGTTCGCAGAAACGCCGCGAAAATCGCGGACGCGCGGCAGGGCAATGTTCAGCAGGCGGTCGAGGAATGCCCACATTTTTGCGCCGCGCAAGGTCACTTTTGCGCCAATCAAACGGCCTTCGCGAAGTTTGAAGTTGGCGATCGCTTTCTTGGCCTTGGTCTGCACCGGTTTTTGCCCGGTGATTGCGGCCAAGTCTGAAGTCGCCGCGTCCATCGCTTTGGGGTTGTCCATCGCTTCGCCAAGCCCAATGTTCAAGACCACTTTTTCGATGCGCGGAATTTGCATCACATTCTTGAAGCCGAATGATTTAAACAAGGCCGGAGCCACTTCCTGGGTATAACGTTCTTGCATTCTGTTCATCTTATTCGCTCCACAGCCTAGCCGATCACGGCTTCGCATTGTTTGCAAATGCGGTGCGCGCCGTTTTCGTCGCGTTGAATGGCAACGCGCGTAGCTTCGTTACATTTTGGGCAAACCAGCATAATGTTGGAAATGTCCAGCGGGGCTTCAAATTGAATGCGCCCGGCGCTTTGGACGTTGCGTCCGGATTGGTTTTGCTGTTGTTTCTGATGCTTGGTGCGGATGTTAATGCCCTGCACCACCACCCGCCGCTCGTCAATCAGCACGTTAATCACTTCGCCGCGCTTGCCAATTTCATCGCGCTTACCGCTGATCAGTTCAACTGTATCGCCTTTGCGTATCTTAACTTTCATCGTCAGCTCCTACAGCACTTCCGGGGCCAGCGACACGATCTTCATGTAGCCCAGGTCGCGCAATTCGCGCGCCACCGGACCAAAGATGCGTGTGCCCCTGGGGTTTTCGCCGCCATCATCCAAAATTACAGCGGCATTATCGTCAAACCGGATGTAAGAACCATCTTCGCGGCGCCATTCTTTGGTGCAACGCACGATGACGGCTTTTACAACTTCGCTCTTCTTCACGGAACCTTGCGGAGCCGCAGATTTTACCGTGGCGACCACCACGTCGCCAATCGCGCCATATTTCCGGCGCGAGCCACCCAAGACGTGGATGACGAGCAGTTCGCGGGCGCCGGTGTTATCGGCCACTTTCAAACGAGACTCGTGTTGAATCATGGCTTATTCTCCCACGCCCTGATCCGCAGTGCGGACTTCGCGCTTAACCACGATTTCAACCGCCCAACGCTTATCGCGGGACATGGGCTTGGTTTCGACAATTTGCACTTCATCGCCAATTTCACAGCCGATTTCATCGTGGGCTTTGACGCGCGCGCTGGAGTGCACGACTTTCTTATAAAGCGGGTGGCGATAGGTTCGGGTAATTTCCACCACAACCGTTTTGGTCATTTTATTGCTGGTGACCACGCCAATCATTCGACGACGATTATTCATTTTGCACCTTCCACAGCCGCAGATTCAACTTCACGCAGGACGGTGACCATACGGGCGATGTCGCGGCGCAGGAATTTTACGCGGCTCGTATCAGTCAATTGACCCGTCACCTGCTGAAAGCGGAGTTTCATCATTTCTTCGCGGGCATCCGCAATCTTTGTGCGAATTTCCTCCGCCGCTAATTTACGGACGTCTTCAATCTTCATAGCTTTCATGGTTATTCTCCTCCGGCGTGGCGGGCCACAACTTTGGTCTTGATGGAGAATTTGTATTGCGCGCTCTTCAAGGCGGCAACGGCAATTTCAGCGGGCAACCCGCCGACTTCAAACATCACGCGCCCGGGTTTCACCACAGCCACATAATATTCCACGTTGCCTTTACCGGAACCCATACGAGTCTCCGGCGGCTTGTGGGTAAACGGCTTGGCGGGGAAAATCCGAATCCAGATCTTGCCGCGTCTCTTCATTTCACGCACGATCGAACGGCGCGCCGCTTCAATTTGACGGGCGGTCACCCAGCCAGGTTCCAGCGCTTGCAAGCCGTATTCGCCGAAGGAAACTTCCGCACCGCGGAGAGCCTTGCCTTTCATGCGACCGCGCATCTGCTTGCGCCATTTAAAACGTTTTGGCATCAACATATCGTATACCTCATCTACAGTGCGTCAGCGTTATTCGCTGACGTACACGCCTTCCGTTGTTTCAGCTTTTTCTTCCGCTTCCGCAGAGGCCGCTTCGCCCTTATAGATCCAAACTTTGATACCCAGTTGGCCATAAGTGGTGGAGGCTTCCGCCGTGGCGAAATCCAGGTTGGCGCGGAGCGTTTGGAGCGGGACGCGGCCTTCGCGCAACCAGACGTCGCGAGACATTTCTGCGCCGCCCAGACGGCCGCCAACTAAAATCTTAATTCCTTCGGCGCCCTGCTTCATCGCCTGCTGAATCGCGCGTTTCATAGCGCGACGGTAGGCAATGCGGCGCTCCAACTGATCGGCGATGTTTTTGGCGACCAGCATGGCGTCCGTATCGGGAGAGGAGACTTCTTTAATGTCAAGCTCAACTTTTTTCCCAACCAACGCTTCGAGCGCCTGACGGATTTTCTTCACGCCTTCGCCCTTGCGACCGATCAGGATGCCGGGTTTGGCGGTGTGAATAGCCACGCGGATTTTTCCCGGCGTGCGCTCCACGTCAATGCGCGCAATGCCCGCTTTGCCGTCTTTAACCGTGTCTGGAATTTCCTTGCGTAATTGGCGAACTTTTTCATTCGCCGCAGAACCGCCTTTGGAGGTTTTGCCCAGCAACAAGTTGCGGATGGCAAAATCCTGGTGTAATTGCTGACGATAGGCGCTGCCTTCGGCGAACCAACGGCCGCCCCACGGCTGATTGATTCCCAAACGAAAACCAACGGGATGTACTTTTCGACCCATAAATTCTCCTTATGCTCCGCGCTCGCGCAAGATGACAGTCACGTGCGAATTACGCCGCAAGACTGGTTTGAAACGACCGCGCGCGCCAAAACGACGCCACTTCCGCGTGGGGGCTTCATCGGCGGTGATCTTAGCAATGTAAAGGTCGTCGCGGCTGACGCCGAAATTTTCTTCAGCATTGGCCACAGCCGAGGCAACCAATTTGTAAACCGGCAAAGCCGCGCCTTTGTTCACGAAGCGCAGGGTTTCGAGCGCGTCGTTGGCGTTTTTGCCGCGAACCAGGTCAATCACCGAGCGCACTTTTTGGGCGGAGTGAGAAAGAAAACGGAGTTTAGCTTGAATATCAGTCATTTCTCATGCTCCTTACGCGGCCTTTTCAGAAGTCTGATGACCTCGGAAAGTCCTGGTCGGGGCGAATTCGCCCAAACGGTGACCGACCATGTTTTCGGTAATGTAGATCGGCACGTGACGGCGGCCATCATGCACTGCGATGGTGTGTCCCACCATTTGGGGGAAGATCACAGAGGCGCGACTCCAGGTGCGGATCACTTTCTTTTCATTTTTCTGATTCATTGCCTCGATGCGCTTGAGCAATTTCGGCTCAATGAACGGGCCTTTCTTTAATGAACGGGACATATCTAAGTACCTCGCTTACTCTTAGCGGCTCGTCTTACTACGACGACGCACAATGTACTGATTAGATTTTTTGTTGCGGCGAGTCTTATAGCCCAGGGTGGGTTTACCCCAAGGACTCTTCGGACCGGCCAAACCAATCGGCTGACGACCTTCGCCGCCGCCATGGGGATGGTCGTTCGGGTTCATGGCAGAGCCGCGGACAGTAGGACGAATGCCCTTATGGCGTTTGCGTCCCGCTTTACCCAACTTGACGTTGCCGTGATCCAAATTACCAACCTGGCCAATCGTGGCGTAACAAACCTGGTGAATCAAGCGGACTTCGCCGGAAGGCATACGAATTTGAGCAAAATCGCCTTCTTTGGCCAGCAATTGAGCCGCGCCACCAGCCGAACGGACGAGTTGCGCGCCTTTGCCTTCTTTGACTTCGATGTTGTGAATCATGGTGCCGACTGGAATGTTGCTGATTGGCAGGGCGTTGCCGGAACGAATCTCGGAGGAAGGCCCGGACATTAAAGTGTCGCCAACTTTCAGGTCCAACGGGGCGATGATGTAACGCTTCTCGCCGTCGGTGTAGAAGAGCAAGGCCAGGCGGGCCGTGCGGTTGGGATCGTATTCGATCGCGGCCACGCGCGCGGGGACGCCGTGCTTCTCGCGCTTGAAATCCACCAGGCGGATGAAACGACGAGCGCCACCGCCACGATGACGGACGGTCACGCGACCATGCACGTTGCGGCCGCCGCGGTTTTTCTTGGGGACTACTAAGGAACGTTCAGGAGTAGTCTTCGTAATTTCTTCAAAGGTGTATCCGGTCATCCCGCGCGTACCGGGAGTAATCGGTTTGTATTTTTTGACTGCCATTATTGCACCCCTTCAAAAATTTCGAGGGGCTTGCTTCCCTCGGCCAGGGTAACGATCGCCTTTTTAAACGCAGGGCGGCGCACTAACAAACGGCGCGAACGAGAACGGCGGCCGCGTTTTGCGGGGGCGTTGATGATGTTGACGCGCGCTACAGTTACTTCGAAGGCGTGTTCCAGCGCTTCTTTAACCATCGTGCGGGTTGCGTCGTCGTGGACGACAAACGCATACTGTTGCAATTTGCCCGATTGGTAATTGGATTTTTCAGTCACCAAAGGGCGGATGAGGACATTGAAGATTTCAGACATGTCTCTCTCCTATCCAAGATGCGCCACCAGCGCGTCAATCGTCTTGACGGGCAGGATGACTTTTTCAAAAGTTAAAAGGTCTCGAATGTTAATGTAACCGGCCAATAAGACTTTGGCGTTGTCCAGATTGACAGTGCAACGCGCAACCGTGTCATAATTGGGGTCTTTGGCGGGCATTAATACCAAAGCGGTTTGCTCCCCAACCAGGTTGCCGAGGGTTTCGGCCATTAGGCGGGTTTTCGCTTCTTTGAATTCGAGTTCATCAACAACCACGATACCGGATTCGGCGGCCTTCGCAGATAACGCGGAGCGGAGCGCGGCCTGGCGCATTTTCTTGGGCATGCGCAGTTCGTAGCTTCGGGGGTGCGGCGTGTGGATTCTTCCGCCACCCACCCATTGCGCGGCGCGAGTCGAACCCTGACGCGCCCGACCGGTTCCCTTTTGTTTCCACGGCTTACGACCGCCGCCGGAAACTTCGGAGCGAACTTTGGTTTCGTGCGTACCGAGGCGCGCGTTGGCCATTTGGCGAACGTAAGCCTGGTGCATTAAATCAACATTGACTGGGGCTTCAAAAACGTTCGCGGGAAGTTCAACTTCGCGAAGCTTCTTGCCTTTTAGGTCTAAAACGTCTACTTTCATGGTTAATCTGGCTCCCGTTTCCTGCGCTATTGCTTGCGCGCTTCCTTAATCATGACGAGACTGCCTTTTGCGCCCGGGACCGCGCCATTAATTGCGATCAGGTTACGTTCGGCATCAACCAGCACGATCTTGATGTTTTGAGTGGTGACACGGTCTGAACCCATGTGGCCCGCGCCGCGCGCGCCCTTGAGCACGCGCCCGGGGGTTGTGCCAGAGCCGCGCGAACCGGGAGCGCGGTTTCGATCCGAGGTCCCGTGCGTGGCGTTCATGCCATGAAAGTGATGGCGTTTCACCGCGCCAGCAAAGCCCTTGCCTTTGCTCACGCCAATCACATCCACGCGCTCGCCTGCGGCAAAAGCGTCCGCGACGGTAATCTTGTCGCCGACTTTTAACCCGTGATCTTTTGCGCGAAATTCGCGCAAATAGCGCATTGGGGAAATCTCATTGGCTTTTAAATGCCCTAACTCTCCGTTGGAGAGTTTTTTGGGATTGACTTCGCCAAAGCCCAGTTGCACCGCAGAATAGCCTTCCTTCTCCGGTAAACGTATCTGGGTAACGTAACATGGCCCAGCTTCGATGAGCGTTACGGTATAAGCAACGCCGGTTTCATCGAAGATCTGGGTCATGCCAATCTTCTTTCCAATAAGCCCTTTCAACATTCTATATATTCTCCTTTAGAAGGTATTGACGAGACTGTCAGCCTGGGCTTAGGCCGCATCATCTCCGTGCAGTACAGTTAGAGGGTCCGGTGCGAAGCGTGTGTTTTTAGGTTCTACACACAGACCCACTCTTGTACTGTCTCAAACAATCTGCAGGTCGCCCTGCAGTTATTCACATTTAGATTTTGATTTCAATATCCACGCCAGCCGGAAGGTTCAGGCGCATCAACATATCAATGGTTTTTGAATCCGGATCCAACACGTCAATTAAGCGATTGTGCGTGCGGATTTCAAAATGCTCGTGCGAATCCTTGTCAATGAACGCAGAGCGGCGTATTGTAAAGCGCTCCAACTTGCTTGGCAAGGGTACGGGACCGACAACATGCGCGCCAGTTCGTTCGGCGGTTTCAACAATGCGCTTGGCGGATTGATCCAAAACGCGGTGATCATACGCCTTAAGGCGGATACGTATTTTCTGTTTTGCCATCATCATCTCGCCTACGCAATAATCTTGGTCACGACGCCCGCGCCGACGGTTAGACCGCCTTCGCGGATGGCGAACTTGGAGCCTTGCTCCAAAGCCACCGGTACGATCAGTTCCACCGTCAGGTTCACGTTGTCGCCCGGCATGACCATTTCCACGCCTTCAGGAAGCGCGATGTTGC
>JADZCC010000005.1 GCA_020851785.1 Anaerolineales bacterium | reverse complement strand
TAAAGCGTTTGCCGCGATCCACCAAATAGACCGGGTCAATTTCATTCTTTTCCTCATCCAACAAGGTGATCAGGAAAAATTCCAGCGGCACAAGGCGCTCGGCCGCTTTATGCGCGGCGACGTAAATTTCTTCTGGAGCGAGGCTGGCGTTCATTTGCGAACTGGTTTCGTTGAGGATTGCAAAGCGCTCGGCAGTGCGCACGCTGGATTGATATAAACGCGCGTTTTCAAGCGCAATCGCCGCTTGATTGGAAATGGTGCGAGCCAGTTCGACTTCGTTCATGCTAAAGCGCCCGGAGCCGGTCATTTGGATAAAGACCAGCGCGTTGAGGGCTTGTCCGCTGACCAACGGCAGGATTAATAAAGCGCCTGCGCTGTCGCCCAGCAAGTCAAATAACGGCGCAAGGTCTGGTTCGCTACGGGCATCGTCGGCGCTAAAGATGCCAAGAGATTCGCGCAAGCGGCTAAAGATGGGGGCATTTGGCAGTTCGCGCGGCAGTTTGAGGCGGGGTCGGGGCGTGGAAATCTTCCAAATAGCCTGGCCTCTTTCAAAGGTCACAATCGAGACGCGCTTTAGCCCCATCCCCTTGAAAAGTTCTTCGGCGGTGAGCGATAAAATTTGATCCGCATCCAACAAGCCGTTCAAGCCGGAAGAAAAGCGGTTGAGCGTAGACATACGTTGCGAGCGTTCGTTCAATTCTGTGGCGCGGCCAACGCTGTCTTCGTATAAACGCGCGTTGTCCAGCGAAACGGCGGACTGACTCGCAAAGGTGAGCCCGACTTGCATTTGTTCGCGGCTGTAATAATGCGACTGCCATTTTTCCACCGCGATGGCGCCGACCAGTTCGCCTTTGGAAATCAGCGGAATGCCCAGCCACGAAAGGCGCGGGGCTTCCACCGGCACAAAGCGTGAATCTTCGCGAACGTCGTTGATTAAAATCGGCTGGGCGGTTTGGGCCATTTCTTTGAAGAGCGCGCTATCGGTAATGGAAACGCTTAGTCCCAGCCTTTTTTCTGTATCTGAGAATCCGCGCGTGGATGAAACCGTGAGGCGGTCTTTATCGCGCAACCACAATGTGGCCGTATCGTAAGGCAGGACGGGCGTTAATTGGTCGAGAAGCGCGTTGATTAATTGATCGCTACTCAAGCTGGAAGTTAAAGAAGCGGCGGCGGTATTGAGGGCCTGAAGTTGACCGGCGCGTTCCTGCGTGGTTTGCACCAGGCGGACGTTTTCGAGCGAGAGGGCCACTTGTTGGGCGAGCGAAAGCAGGAGCGATTCGTCGTCTACGCGGAAGGCTGAAGTGGCGTTGAAGTTATCCAATACCAAAATGCCCACGCACTGCTCGCCTGCAATAATTGGGATAATTAAACTGGAAACTGGCAAACGTCCGCCAGTGGCCTGACGATAGAAGGCTAAGTTTTCAGCGCTGAGGTTGTAATCGCGACTGAAATTAATTTCGTCCACCCGCCGCGTGGCTTTTCCGGCAAAGGCAATGCCCGGCAGAGCTTCTCCAAAATGATAATTAATCATGGACATGGCGGTGTTGTCTGCATAGCCTGAAACCGCCTGCGGGACCAAAACCTCCGCTTGCGAATTCCAGATCAGGGCAAGGCCCGCGTGGGCGTGGGGCAGAACTTTGCGCGCGCTATCCAAAAGCGCGTGGACGATTGCATCCGGGTTGAGTCCAGAGAGTTGGCGGCTAAAATCCAACAGCAGGTTAACTTCGTCTAAGCGGCGTTTGGTCTGATTCAGCAAGGAGATGTTTTGCAGGATGAGGGAAGTTTGCTGGGCAATCTGGAGGTAGACCTGCTGGTCTTCCTCTGTAAAGGAAGACATGGTTTCCGGGCTGATGGCCAGCATGGCGGCTACGGGTTTGTTTTCCAAACTCACGGGGAGGCAGATTAGCGCTTTGGCGCGAAGCGAGGTGAGCAGGGAAGAATCGCGCCACTCGTCGTTTTCGTCCAGGTTTGGAACAAGGATGGTGCGCCCGCTTTGCAAACAAGCCCGCAGTGGGTTGCGTTGACCGAACAAGGCTTCAACATTCGTCGCACGCGGAAAGCTACCCATGACGTGTAATAGGCGCGGTCCGTCTGGCGTGTTTTCCGCCACCAGCGCCACGGACATGCCCAGTTGCGTTAAGGTTTCGCGGCCCAACGCGGATAAAGCGGAAGCCGCATCCAACTGACGGCTGACCGATTCGGTGATGGCCAGGCCGGCCCTCACCCTTTGAACGCGGCGATCCAAACTGTGTAAAGAAATCGTCTGTTCGAGGTCTTTGCGTAACAAAACCGGCAGATCATTTTGCGTGAGTTTGAGCAATTTTTGCTGGCGTTGCAAGCCGGAGGCTAGCGAATCAATTTTTGAGCGTAATTCAGACTGACGCGCCGCGTTGTTGATAATCAGCGAGGCTTGCGAAGCGAAGACTTCAATGGCTTCAATGGTGGCGCGGTCTGGGCGCAGGCCGTCTTTGGGGTTGTCCAGCGTAATCGCGCCAATGGTCTGTTCGTCTGTGCCTTCCAAAGGCACCAACAACATATCGTCCACGTTCCAAATTTCTGAATAATTGCCCGAAAGGGTTGGGTCGGAAGTGACCATGTGCAAGTCGGAGGTGGAGATGGGTTGCTGATCCGACGGGATAAAGTAGGAGCGGCTAATCTTAAATTCCGGCTTCATCATTTGTTGAAGCGCTTCCAACGGTTGCCGGCGGGTGAGCGTTTCGTTCATCGATTCCTGGGGAACGCCCACGGCCGTAATCCGCCTGAGCAAACCGGTGTCTGGTTCCAAAATGCTCATCAGCACAACATTGAACGGAGTCGCGTTGCGAATGCCGCTGGCAATCAGGTTGAGGACGTTCTCCAGCGGTTGATCGTAGCTGATGTGATAGCTCACGTCCGAAAGGCGCACGAGCGTATCTGCGCGGCGGCGCATCAATTCGGCGCGCTGTCTTTCGCTCTGATACCTTTGCGCGGTGCTTAAAGAGATGCCCGCCTGAATGGCGAAGGTTTGAGCAAATTCCGCCGTCTCTAAATTAAAGAAGTTGGGAGAGGTAGTGTGTAAATTCAGCAGGCCGATTTTTTCGCCCTGATGCGTAATCGGTACAATTAAAGACGCGGCAAACGCTTCCGCTGGAATGGGTTTGCCGTCCGCATATTCGGCGATGGCCTGCATTTCACTTTTTCGCAAGGCCGTCAGTTCGCGCGGCGAAAAGGCCTGTGGCGCCGAACTGCCGGTGGTATGCAAAATCACCGGAGCGGAAAGGTCGGAGCCTTGTTCAATCACCACAATCGAAGCCGAATCGGCGCGCAGGATGCGCAGGCTTTCGTTTTGCATCACTTGTAAGAGGTGATGAATATCCAGCGAAGCGCCCAACTCTTTACTCAGCTTGTTCAGCCCGGCCAGTTGATCCACCCGCTGACGAAGCGCCGGGTCGGTTTGCGCGAGCAAATTGGCCGATTCGATGGCGGTGGCCAATTGCCCGGCCGCGCCGGTCACCAATTGCAAGTCGTATTCGTTGAAGTAATCCGGTTTGCGACTCCCCAGCATCAATTCGCCGATGCTTTTATCCCGAACGGTTAACGGCACAACCAAAACCGACTCATTATTGAGCCGTGTGGCTAATGGGCGATACGCCGAGAGGACGCGCCGATCCATGCTGAGGCGGCCGGAGATCAGCGGTTTTTGACTTCCAGACACGGTAAAGCGGTAGCTGGGGTCGGCGACAAAAATTTGCAGGAAGGTCGGTTCGAGGTCTTCCGTGATTCCGTAGACGGATTCAAGTTGCAGGTGGAGTTCCCCGCGATTTTCATCCAGCAGGAAGACCGCGCCGGTATCCACTTGAAACAGGTTGGCCATTTCCTGCACGGAATATTTGAGGATTTCTTCAATGGTCGCGGAAGAGCCGGAAAGGCTGGCGATGCGGCGCAAGGCGTCTGCGCGATTGGCGCGCGCGCGGGCTTGTTGCACCAAAAGCACGTTTTCAATAATCGCCGCCGCCTGACTGGCGACGATATTCATCAGCCTTAATTCTTCTTCATTGAAAGGCTTAAAGCCATGGGCGTGATGGCCAAATTGCAAGTAGCCCAACATGCGGCCGGAAGAAACCAATGGGATGAGCGCGTTCTCGCGCAAACTGGCGGCCACCGCCACATCTTTCAGCCCCAGGGTCCGCCAAACTTCGTCGGCTCCGGCGTTGGAGGCCACAATCGGCTTTTGACTCAAAAGCAGTTGTTCGGCCGCTCCGCCCGCCGGAATGAGCGCGCGATAAATCTCAACGATCTGGGCGGGTAAACCGCGAAACGGATTCTTGCCTTCCAGCGTGCGCTTCTCTTCGTCAAAGAGCAAAAAGCCGGTGATTTCCGCGTCAAACAAGGGCGCAATATTTTGCACCAGACGCGCATATAAATCCTGAACGTCCCGAATCACGCCTAAAGATTGGTTAAGGTTGGCCAAGCCAGCCAGTTCCGCCGCGCGCTTTTGCTCTTCTTCATATAAGGCCGCATTTCTTAAGGCCACGGCTGTTTGACCAGCCACAAACTGGAGGAGGTCAAGTTCATGCGCGCTAAAACTATTCTTGCCGGTTTGACCGGCTTCAATTACGCCAACCACTTCCCCGCCGGCGATTAGCTTTACGCCAAGATAAGATCGCACCGAGCGTAGTTCTCCGCTACTGGTTAGTTCCGGTTGAATTTGCGCATCCGTCACCAACAAAGAAGCGGTTTGCTCCAGGAGTTGATTGGTCAGCCCGCCAAATTGAGAATTCTTCGTTTCAATGATTTGACCATCGAGCGTATAGGTGTGAATCGAAACAAAGCGCTGTTCTTTACCATCCCATAATTTCAGCTCAAGAATATCGGAAGGGAGAATTCGGTCAATATGTTCCAAAATAGATCGAATGGTTCCATTCAAATCCAATTGAGCGGAAACCTGATCCGTAAATTCAGAAATCATCTGAAATAGTTCGCTCGAAGCGCCCGCCTCCTGCCCCAGGGCAGGTAAAGCGTCTTTACTGCGTAAAGAAACCAACATGGCCGGGTAAGCCCCGGGAACTTGAAAAGACGCAATTTCAACCAACTTGCCGGAAAGCGTCACGCGTTTACTCCCCGGAACCGCGCATAAATTCAGGAAGTCGTCTGATGGGCGAACCTGACGGGCCAGTTTTTCCAAATCAAACTGTTCGTCTTCATGGAGTTCAAAGTAGGCCCGCGCCGCTTCGCTCATATATTCAACCCGTCCGCCGGGTTGGATAATGAGAATAGCGTCGTCTATTTTTGAATCGGAAGAAACGGTAAAGGGGCTCTTTCCGCGCATTTGCGAGTCGGCCTGCAGGCGCGCAGGAACGCTGATAAAAACCCAGAGTAGGATAATTAAGATCAGCCCGACAACGAACAAGCCCAACAGCATGAATAACTCCAGCCTGATTTAACGAGCAGGTTATGTTCCAGAATCTTGACGGCGCGCTTCGGCCGCAAGTTCTGTAATCTCGCGGATGTCCGCAAAGGAGTGGGAGGCAGGCGAAACCAATCCGGAGGAAAGCGTCATAAAGCCGACCTTTTCCACGCCGCCGTCCGCTTGCGGGGCTTGAATAAAGCCCTGCTGACGGTCAATGAAATTGTAGTGGCTTTGCACTTCAGCGGCAAACCGCTCCTTCAACTTCTGACGAATGGCTGGCGCGGCTTCATTGGTGGTGATGATGATGAAATTATCGCCGCCCGCATGGCCGACGAAATCGCTGGTGGTGCCGAGTTCGTCCACCACTTCGCCAATCAGCATGGAAGCGAAGCGGAGCACGTCATCCCCGGCCACAAAGCCGTACACGTCTTTAAAAGCCTCAAAGTTGTTTAAGCGCAGATCAATCAGGGCCCAGTTATCGGCGCGGATGATGCGGCGCAGTTGTTCTTCAATCAAACGCCCAGCGGGCAGGCCCGAGCGCGGGTCGGTCAGGCTTTCGCGTTCCGAGCGGCGAATGGCGCCTTGCACGCGCAGTTTTAATTCTTCAATGTCAAACGGCTTGGTGATGTAATCGTCCGCGCCCAGTTCCAGCCCTTGCAGTTTGTCGCTTCGTTCATCTTTTTGCGTGAGGAAAATCACCGGAATGTGGCTGGTGCGCGTGCTGGTACGCAGTCGGCGACAGACTTCATAGCCGTCAATGTCCGGCAACATGATATCCAGTACCATCAGGTGCGGCAGGACCTGCTTTACTTTTTCAAGCGCGTCCATGCCGCGGTTGGCAACGTCCACGCTAAATTGCAAGCCGGAAAAATAGATTTTCAGCATGTTCGCAATATCTACATCATCTTCTACGACCAAAAGGCGGGGGTTGGGCATAATCGCTCTCCTCTACAAATGCCGCTTGCTCAAACGAGCGTTACGGCGAACAAGTTCGATTTGTTCTTCAGTAATTTCGCGTTCAAACGAGCGAAAGCCGCTCATTTTAAAACCATGTTTTTCAGCAATTGCCGTAATCTCTTTCACGCGCTCCAAGGTAATCTCCTTGCCGATCGTGTAATCTTCAAAACGGCCTTCCAAAGCCAGGGCAATGGTTTCCGCCATGCAAGCGTAGGCTTTGCCTTCGGGAAAACCAAAGTTAAAGTGGAAATTCACGGGGCCTGGCACGTCCACCATTCCGCCGTCAATCACTAATATATCATCTCTTGCCCGCGCAACCATTACAGAAACATCGCGGGGGCGGGCCACATCGCAAACCACGCTCCCGGCCTGCAAATGCTCCGGGCGAATGATGTCGTGAATGGCGCTGGTGACGGTGAGAATCAGTTGCGCCTCTTTCAAAACGTCCATTCGGGTACTGGCGATTAGTTCGCTTCGGGCGTGACCTGTGAGTCGCTCGCGCAATCCTTCGAGTTTTTTCTCATCCCGGGCCACCAGATACACGCGCGCCGCTTCATCTGCCAGCAGTTCGGCGCAGACGCGCCCAATGGCGCCGGTTGCGCCCACCACGGCCACAGTCGCCTCTTGTATTTTAATGTTCATCGCCACAGCCGCCTCGCGGATGGCCTGCACGGCCATGGCGACTGTGTACGAATCGCCGGTGGTGACTGGCACTTCAAGCGCGTTGGCAATCGTCACTCCGGCGTCGCCCACCACCGAGGTAAAAGCTCCCAGCCCGAGGAGGTTTGCGCCGAGTTTTTCCGCCATTTGGCCGGTTTGGATAATTTTACGATAGACCGTCCGTTCGGGCAATTCCAGCATCCGCTTGGGAGTATATGGGCAGGCCAGGAACCAGCCGCGAATGGTCTTGCCGGTTGCGGCGGAGGTAATGCCTTCAATCTCCGAGATGTACACCGGCGGAAAAAAAGTGGAGAAAAAGTCAATTTGCCGTTCCGAAAGAACGCGTCCTAAAAATGGAAATTTACGGCTGACGTCTCGCTTGGGGTCAATGGGATGAATGATAAATGCGAAGCTGTCCATTAAAAAATTACCAGGATTCGGAAATTTCCTTTGCGGGTTTGTGGTACGGGGTCTGGTGCATGTGCGACAGTTTCAAATGATGGTGGTCGCTCTCGGCAAAGGTGATGTCGCGGTCAATCACGCGACGCTCTTTGGAGGCGGCCAAAACCACGTCCGATTCAATGGTGCGGGCCGGATAAACGATCATGCCGGAGCCAATGCGGCAGTTATGCCCGACACAGCCGCCCATCACCGGGCGGTTGGAAATGCTCAATTTGCCGTTGCCATCTCGGGCGCGGATCGGCGCGGGAATCAGGTTGTAATCCGTCCACGTGGAGCCTGCTCCAATAAACGTGTTGCGCCCAATGACGCACATTTGCAAACAGGTATTTTGCGCCAACATGCTATGTTCCATGAGGGTCGTCATAAACAGGGCGGCGCGAAAGGGCAGGAAGGCCCCGTCCCCCACCACCGAAAGCATGATCTGCACGTCCTGCGAGATGTTGACGTTGTTGCCGATGATACTGTTTTCAATCACCGCACCGGCGTTGATGGTGACGTTATCGCCAATGATCGCCGGGCCGTGAATGGTGGCGCTGGGATCAATTACGCAGTTTTTGCCAATTTTTACCAGTTCGGAACATTCCAAAACCTGCCGCCCCTCGTAAATGGCCTTGCCAATGATTTTCAACTTGAACGCCAGGTCTTCATTGAGCCTTTTTTCAAAGCGCGCACCATGCGCGAATTGGCCAAAGACCATATCGGCAATAAAGACATGCACCCAGGAATCAATGGCGATCAAAGAACGCAAAGGGACTTGAAAGACGAGGTCGCCGCTGTTGTCCGCCATGTAGGTGGGCACGTGGTAGTAGCCAATTTCGCGGGCTTGCAAATCCACCACCAGCGGCTCCACGCCGGCCATGGGGCCGTTGGGGTAATACCATAAATCCGCAAGGTATAAACTGCCCGCAGGCGTATAGGAATTGGAAAGCGGCAAGGCGTGTTCTTTGAAGGCCGGGTCGTCGGCGCGGAAGGCCGCGCGCACCGGGCGGTTCAACTTCACCGCCTGCCGGATAAATTCGTCAATGTAATATTTATCGAAAAAGAGATTATCGCGGTAGACGATAGAGGGTTCGCGCACGCGCTGTAACGGGTCACCTTGCTTTAATTCCAACTCGCGGGTGACGTAGGGCGCCAGCAGGTTGCGCTGATGCAACCAGAGCGGCGTATTTTGAATACGCAGTTCGCGGGCCGGTTCGCAAAACGGCATGATCGGGTTCTGCGCGTGCAGGATAATCTTAAGCATTGCTTAATTATAAATCAAAGTTCAGGGGGATTCGCCCATCCAACAAATTTGTAAACGTCAACAAGTTACAAAACCGGGGTTTGATCAATCACAATTTTGCACAGCGCGCCGCCCGCCGCAACACATTCCGTCTCTTCCACATCAAAGACCTTGCCCCCGCTCGCCCAATACAACGCCTCTTGAAGAAGCCCAACCGCCAAATGACAAACTGGCTCCACTGTGCGCCGCTCCCAACAGAGCGGACAGCGTTCAATCAGCCAGAAAATCTGGTTTTCCGCTTCTTCCACGCGCACTTTTTGATCTGAATGTTTATTGAATAAATCGGCAAAGATTCCGACGCCCACTTGAATTTTCTTCCGCGCAGAAAGCAAGCGGAAGGCGGTTTCTTTTAACCCAAGCATGGAGCCATATTCTTTAAGCCCGTACTTAAAGGATGCGCGTCCGGCGCGCAAGGCCACGCCCCTTCCGCCGCGCGGCCCATACGCCGACTCTAACGCGGCTTGCAAAGCGCCAATCGTTTCAAATGCATATCCGTGTTCATCGCCGCCGGATAGATAATTTTGAAACGCCCCCTCCAGCCCCCCCAGTTTGAGCGCGTTCTTAACTCCATTCGGGTTGAGGATTTCCTCCATGCCAGCCAGCATGGCTCGTCCCATTTTGGGCGGGTAATAAAAAGCGCCATGTTTCATGGCGTCTCTTTGTCCAAAAAGGCTTTTAATTTCTGACTGAACTCCGTCGGCTCTTCAAACATGGGAAAATGCCCGGCGGTTGGAAAGCGCTCAATCACCGCGTGCGGAACGCCTTTTTGCAAAGGTTGCCACTGACGGGGATGCACGATCACATCTTTATCGCCGTAGAAGCCCATCACCGGGACTTTGATTTGCGGCAGGCCGGAAGTTAAATCGGTGCGGCGGAGGGAGGCAATGGAAAGGAGGAAGGATTCAAGCGTCGTTCGGGAGAGGTCGCGATCCATCATATCTGGAAAGCGCGGGTCGCGACAGATAAACGGCGAGTACAAGCGCATTCCAGCCCGAAAGACGCCCATCATATTAAACAACATAAAAGCGATTGGGCGATAGCCAGCCAACTTGAGCAATGGCGCCAGCGACGAACCCACAATTGGCGAGCCGATGACGACCACTTTGCTGGCCCGTTCTGGATATTGGATGGCCACCGAAAGGCTGACCGTGCCGCCCATGCTATGCCCCACCAACGGCGCATGGACGATGCCCAACTGCTCCATAAATTGGTCCACCAGGCTGACGAAATCTGAAACGGCGTAGGTCTCGCGCTTTTTGCCGGATTCGCCGAAGCCCCAAAAATCCATCGCATAGGTGCGGTAAAACGCGCCAAGATAGGCCATGGTTTCCTGCCACAACCCCCAGGAGCCTAGCCAGCCATGCAAAAGGATTACGGGCCGCCCCCGCCCGTAAACCTCATAGTGAACAATCCCTTGATCCGTCGTAATGGAAGACACAGTAAGTTGAAAACCCCCGGGTTATTTTCCAGATTCTAGTTCTTGGATGATGCTATATAAAAGCTCCAGTAATACCGTCTTGACGGTGGAGCGGTCGGTGGCGACGCAGGGTAATAACTTCGTCTGGCTGTCCAAACGCAGGGCGTGACGCACGTCGTCAATTTCCCAGGCATCGGGCGCATCCTGCTTATTGGCGGCCACCACAAAGGGCGTCGGCGCGTAGGCGCGGAAGGTTTCAAGGATCGAGCGGGCTTCGCGGAAGGTTTCCGGGCGGGTGCTATCCACCATCACAATAAAGCCCAGCATCCCTTCGGAAAGAATCTCCCACATAAAGTCAAAGCGTTTTTGACCCGGGGTGCCAAACAGAAACAGCACTAAATCTTCGTCCACTGTAATGCGGCCGAAGTCCATCGCCACAGTGGTTGCAGATTTGACGGAGCGTTCCTCGTCGGAGGAAATTTTACGTTCCGTGGCCACTACGTCAATTTCGCTGACCGACTGGATAAATTGAGTCTTACCAGCGCTAAAGGGACCTGTTACTACCATTTTGACCGTTTGCATAATTTCTATCCTTCTGACCTTAATGAATTACATAAAAAAAATACGGCCAATTAATTGATGGAACGAATGCGGCCGATCAGTTTGTTAAGCAGGGTCTTTTGTTCTTCTTTGTCTTGCGTTGGGTACGTCTTCGGGCTGGGCTGAATGACCACGCCAGCCGGGCGGATGATTTCCACCAGCCCCGCCTGCAATAAGCCATAGACAATCTTTCTAACTTCGAGATCGTTTAATTTATTCGCCGCGCCAATTTGTTTCATGGTGTTCTTGGGGTCTACAAACTTAACCACTTTCCACTCTTCCACGCTCAGGTTCACGTTGGTCAGCGGGCGTTCGGTGAATTTCAAGGCCATATCCAGGCTGGGGATTTCGTCCTGTAATTGTTCCAGTTCGCGCAATTGGCGCGAGCCTTCAATAATGATGTTTTCAAGGTCGAGTTTGACGTTAATCCGGTCGTCGGGCGGCATCATCTCATTTTCAAAGCGAAACGAGCCTTCCACCCAGGTAAAGAGCTTGCGAATTGCGTCGGTAAAATAGGTTTGCAAGTTAAGCAGGATGTCTTCCTGCGTCACATATCCGGCATTAATCAGGAGCAAGCCCAATTCTTTATCGGTCATCTGACCGGCGCGGTCGGCAATGGCGCGGTATTGATTGGCGTTAATCTTGTTGGCTTTATGCAAAACCGCCGCCAAACTTCCGTCGTCTTTACCGATGCGGGCATACGCCAACTTGCCGCCGCGAAAGGCCACTTGCGCCTGCTCGGCCGGGTTATCAATGATCAAAGTGCCGGTTTTGCTGGCCAAGTTGATCAAGTTGAGTAGCTGTGTAATTGTGAAATCACGTAAGTTTCCGCGCAGAGCCATTTTTCCTCTACTTACCCATCGTCTACTGAAGGGATAACTTAAAAATTATACTTGCAAGGCGCAGATGCGTCAATTAATGAGTTTACATTCTTGTAGATTCAGTTCAAGAGCGAGCCAGACCTAGCTTTGCAGTCTTGCGCCGCACGTTCGGCAAAAGCGATCGCCAGGCTTGGCGCGTTCGCCACATTGCGGGCAATAGGCTTCGGCGCTTTCAGCTTTAGCTGAATGTTTGGCAACGCGGCGGCGCGGTTGAGCGGATTGGCCGCCTGAACGCCAAAAATAAGCGCCGATCGCCACTAAAATAATTCCCAACACGCCCAGCACATACGGCAGGGCTTTGGATAAAGACACGCGTCCCTGCGTATCTTCATTGACCGGCGCGGCGGGCTGAACGTTGGGCTGTTCCACCACCAGCAGTTTTGAGGTTTTCACATATTGCAATTCAAGCGTATAGGCCTCGCCTTGCGCCAGACTCAAAGTGGAGCCATTGTGATACTTGCGCTCGCCTTCGTTGGTTATGGACGGCAGTTGCGGCGTGGCCGAAAAAGCCGTGACGTCCAAAGGCTCCAACGCGCGGAGCGCAAATTGATCGGCCGCATAATCGCCAGCCCAGACGTATGTATAAGTCCGTTCGTTTCCATTGAAGACAATCGGGTCGTAATATTCAAAGCGGGCGGCAGTGGAAGTCAGCGTAACGGTAAACTCCTGCCAGTCGCCGCTCACCTTTGGGCCCGTATAACGCGCATCCACCAGAGCGCTGTTGCCCTGATAATTCGCCACGGCGATCAGGTTGGCGCTTTTGGGGATACGGAAGGTCAAATCAATCGGCAAAGGCGTATTCTCTGGAACGTTAAAGTCAGTGATGACCAACATGCTCGGCTGGTCGTATTCGGGCCATAATTGCACGCCCACATTTTGTAAAGCCACGTTATTTTGAGCCGCCGTATAAGCTGGGAAAACGAACAGCCCCCCCAACACAAACAATAAAAACAATTTACGCACAAGAGCCTCCAGGGTGATTTCCCCTATTATACGCGGC
>JADZCC010000004.1 GCA_020851785.1 Anaerolineales bacterium | reverse complement strand
GCGCCTTAAAAATGCACGGCGGCGGTCCTAAAGTTGTGGCTGGCAAGCCGCTCCCCCCAGAGTACACCGAGGAAAACTTGTCTTTACTCAAAGCGGGTTTGGTCAACCTTGAAAGGCACGTTCAAAATGCCCGCAAGTTTGGGGTGAATGTCGTGGTGGCGATTAACTCATTTATTACCGACACGCCCGCCGAAGTGGAAATGATTCGTCAGGCCGCGTTTCAGTTTGGCGCGCTGGATGCGGTCGTCTCCACGCATTGGGCAGATGGCGGCGCAGGCGCTTTGCGCCTGGCTGAAGCAGTCGTCCGGGCCGCAAACGTAAAGTCAAAATTCAAGTTCCTCTACCCATTGAAATTATCCATCAAAGAAAAAATTGAAAAGATCGCAGTTGAAGTTTATCGCGCTGATGGCGTAGATTACACGCCAGAAGCTGAACGCCAAATTGCGCGTTACGTCAAACTCGGCTACGCTCAACTGCCAATTTGCATGGCCAAGACGCACTTGTCCTTCTCCACAGACCCCAACGCAAAAGGCGCGCCAAATGGCTTTCGAATCACCGTCCGGGAAATTCGCGCTTCCGTCGGGGCTGGCTTTCTCTATCCAATTCTGGGAGAGATGCGCACCATGCCCGGCCTGCCAACGCGCCCCGCTTTTTATGACATAGACCTGGACTTAGACTCTGAAAAAGTGATTGGTTTATTTTAAACAAGAAACAGCCCCGATTTAGAATCGAGGCTGTTTCAGCGCGCCAAAAAACTAATTGGACGGGAGCGGGCATCCGCCCATATTTACCTTGATCGTGCTACTCGCACCGGACGCATTGGAGAGCGTCAGGTCATACGTCCACAATTCCTTGCCGGTACAGGTAATCACATCTTTTCCATCCACATCTGTGCCGCTATCCGCGCATTTCAATTCACTATCAGCAGATTGAAACGTCGTGCCGGGATCGAGCAAAATATTCTGGTACGGAATTTTTTGCACGCAATAGGTTTCATTGGCGACTGTATCCGGAACGTTAATCGGCACAGTTTGCGCGGGCGCTTGTGCGGCTTCGGTGGCTTCCGCCGCCGGCTCTGACTTGGCTCCACAGGCAGTGGCAAAGATGGCCACAAAAATGGCGGTCAGCATTAAAATAGCGTTTGTCTTCTTCATAGCGTTATTCCTTCTTTCATTTGGGTTGTGTAAGACGCGCCCATTATGCTTGGATCAGTACCGATAGGCTATGGGAGGAAATTCCTAATTAGAGATAATAAACCTTACATGAACCTTACATCCCTCCCCCTGCACGAGCAAAGCGACCTCGTGAAAAGCGATCAACGCGCCGCTTCTAACCTGGCCTCAGCCTGCTACCGTCAAATTGAGAGACTCAACCCTCAGTTGAACGCCTTCATCACCGTGGTCCGCCCGGAGGAGTCGCAACAGCCCGCCAGCGGCAGTTTTCCGCTCCTCGGCATTCCCGTCGCCGTCAAAGACCTGTTCGATACCGCTGGAACGCGCACCACCTACGGCTCAAAATTCTTCGCCGATCACATCCCCACTGAAGACGCGCATGTGATTCAAAAAATCAAAAAAGTGGGCGGAAGGATCATTGGCAAGACCAATACGCACGAAATTGCTTTGGGCGTTACCAACAATAACCCGCATTTTGGAATCTGCAGAAACCCTTGGAATCTCGATCGCACGCCCGGCGGCTCATCCGGCGGAAGCGCGGTGGCCGTCGCCACTGGCATGGCCATGGCCGCGCTGGGAACGGACACCGGCGGTTCGATTCGCATTCCGGCCTCCTTGTGCGGCGTGGTTGGGCTAAAGCCCACCTACGGGCGCGTCAGCCTGCGCGGAGTCTTTCCGCTTTCATGGAATTTAGACCACGCCGGGCCCATTACGCGCAATGTGGAAGACGCGGCATTGATGCTTCAGGTGATAGGCGGCTACGATAAAAAGGACCCAACCTCAATCAAAACCCTGCCCGGCGATTATTTCAGTCATATGCGGGACAAACTTGCTGAACGCAAAATTGCGCTGGCGATTGGAGACTTTATTGAAGAAGCGGACGCAGAAGTATTACAAGCCGTTCGCCATGCGGCGCACCTCCTCAAAGAACTTGGCGCCGAAATTGTAGAAGTCAACGTGGATTTTCTCAACGAGGCCGCGCAGGCCAACGCACTGATGACTCAAGCGGACGCCGCGGCTTTCCACCGCGATAGACTAAAAGAACATCCCGACTGGTTCGGCGCAGACGTGCTCCAAAGGCTGAAAAATGGCGCGGCTTTTACTTCCACAGAATATATCCTAGCCAGAAGGACTCAAGCCGAAAGCATCCGTAAATTGGAGAATCTATTTGAGGAGTACGATAGCCTGCTCCTCCCCACCACGCCAATTACCGCGCCGCCGTTTGAAGGCGAGAACGCGCTGGAACGTGCGCGCGTCCTCACCCGCTTCACTTCGCCTTTCAACTTAAGCGGACTACCTGCGCTTTCAGTTCCATGCGGCTTTTCTGCAGAGTCCTTGCCGATTGGTTTGCAAATCGTCTCGCGCGCCTGGAATGAAGCCGGAGTTTTGCGGATTGGCTACGCTCATCAGCAAGCCACTGAATGGCATAAGCGACAACCTAACTTATAAAGAACGCGATCCTGAAAGATCGCGTTCTTTATAAGTCTATTTACTTACAAGGAGCAGTAGCGGGGATGCAGGAACAGGTAACTGAACACCATTGCGGCAATTTTCGATTACTACATACTTGAGGCTGACAGCTATTTGAGCAGGTTGGGTCTTTTGCCGGGTCGCAATCTCCATTATGTTCTGGCGGAACGCAGGAATCGAATTTTAGCGGTTGTGAAAGGCTATCCACCACAGCCGAGGGGCTATCCACACAAACTCCGTTTAATAAATAAGATCCAGCAGGGCAAAGGCTTAGTGTTCCATCTCCATTCGGCGTAGCCGTACAGCATTTATTAACCGGGTCATAAACGCTACCAGGGAGACAGGCCGTGCCTGGCGTCCTAGATCCGTTCCAAACGCAGGAATCGCCTTTTTGGGTATAGTTTGGAGGGCATCCCGGAACGCAAGATTTTTCATCCAACACACACGAACCAGTTACGTTAACGTCTGGACCATCGCCCGGATAACATTCAAATTTATTGGTGGCAAGCGGGTCGCACCCGGGGGCGTTATACGCCCAAGCGGAAGGCGGGTCGTTGGTCATGGTAAAAGTCACAATTGTGCGTGGATTGTTTTCGCTGGCGCATCCTAGGGTTTGTGAAATATCCACGTCATTACAAGAAACGCCCGGCACACAATCCGTCAGCTTTCCATCCGGCCCGTAACCGGTAAAGGTTTGTTGAACGCAAGCCGGGGCTAAAAAGGTCGGGTCTTTGACGACACAACGAAAGCCCAAATCTGGAAGATTCTCTTCCGGCTTATATGAAAAGCGATGGGCCGAAAACGCAAAGTCGGCGGAATCTGCCAAACTGGAGGAGCGGACCGAGCGCTTCTCGCCCAATTCGGGGCCTAAGGGGTCTTCCGTCGGAGCGTCTTTATAGTAATTGGGGCTGTACCAATCCGACACCCATTCCCGCACGTTTCCAGACATATCAAAGAGGCCGTAGAAACTGGCGCCACCCGGATAGGATTGAATATCAACGACCTTCCCTTTACAGAAATTGAAGTTCAATAAATCGCAAGATGGGGCCTGATCTCCCCAGGGGAATAAATTGCCGTCGGGGCCGCGCGCGGCTTTTTCCCATTCCGCTTCAGTCGGCAGACGACCATTGACAAAAGAACAATAATCGCTGGCTTGTTGATAATTAACTCCAACCACCGGAAGGTTGACAAAACGGTAATTTCCAAAGGTTGGATTATTCTTTGCATCTGGCGGGCTACATTTACCGAGGCTAACACACAAGGCATATTGCGCGTTGGTGACTTCAGAACTATAAATCCAAAAATCGCCAAGCGCTACCTGCTTTTCTGGCGTATCCATGTAATTGTTGTAGCCCATAATAAAAGGGCCACCTGGAACCGCCGCTAAAACCGAGCCGTCTACGTAGGCAAATTTAGAACCCACCACCATGGGCGGGCCGGCCAAGTCCATTGGCGTAAGGTCTTCTGGCGTGGCTGTACTTATCCCGTTTTCTTCAGTGGCGGATTCGGCAACTAGAGAAGCGGTGGGCGCATTTTCAGGCGTACTTAGAGACGCCCCCCAATTACACGCATTCAAGAGTACTGAAGCGCTGACAATACTAGCTAAGAATAAGAACTGTTTTTTCATACATTCCTCATCAACCATTATCTTTAAATCTCACGTTGTTTTAATTATACAGGCGCCTTAACAATCCAGTATCCCCAAAAGGTATAGTAAAAAATCCCCACGTAACGTAGGGATTTTCTGTCTAAACAAAAATTTACTTTTACTTGATGGCTATTTCATCTGGCACTGACCCGCGGCTTCGTTCCAGCGGCAGGCGTAGGCGTTGTGAATACAGCGCGTTTCTGTGGGGATGTGCGTGCAAACGTCCTTCGGTTCGGCGCATTTGAAGGTGGTTACGTCCAGGCTGACACAGCCCGGGCCGCTAAGTTTGATCTCGCCGGGCGAGCAGGCTCCGAGGTCCGGGTTGAACGTGGCGCCGGGGGCGCATCCCGGGTAGGCGTTGTTTGTCGTCGCCTGACAGCATTGGAACGTGTCATTAAAAGAATAGCCGGTGGCGCAACCTGCATAATTTTGAAGCGCGAGGGTTGGGTTGTCCAAGCCGTAGGGAGCGAGCGTATTTCCATTGGGCGGAACGCAAGCGCCAGCTAGCGTGTCGTAATATAAGCCGAGCGGGCATTGACCATTTGCATCCTGGCCGATGACGCAGGTTTGCTGGCCGCCGCGATCTGCGAGCAAATAACCGGCCGGGCACCCCGCCACCGTCACTTGTGCGGAGATCGGCGCGTAGTTGCACATTCCTGTATTGGGGTCTAAAGCGTATCCGGGGTCACAAGTTGGGCCTGCTCCAGTCACCGCTGGGGAATTACTGCAGGTTGGGTTGCAGACTGTGATCGTGTTCGTCTCTTCCTGCGTATTGCTGGGCCCGGCGCAGGTGAGCCTTCTTTGGCCGTCCACGACCGCTTCAGTACAATTGAGCTTACTGCCAGAATCGTAAATGGCTCCGGCGGGAAGGTCTACCGTTACCAAACTTTCGGTGGCGGAACAATAATTTCCGGCGACGTTGGTTTGCGGCAGTTCGCAACCATTTGAGACCAACGCGCCAGACGGGATAAAAGCCGAAAGCTGACAATAGGGAGCCATGGGTTGCGGCTTGGGAACCACGCACCGAAAGCCGAGGTCGCGGCTGTGATAGTTGGGCGCGCCGAAATGCCGAATGGCGGAAGCGGCCTGATCGGGGTCGGACTCGTAAGAACTGCTTCGGATGACCCGATATTGCGCGCTTTCCGGCCCGGTAGGGTTGGCTTGCGGCGCATTTTGATAATACGCTTGATCGTACCAATCGCTGACCCATTCAAAGACGTTGCCGGCCATATCGTACAAGCCATAAAAGCTGGCGCCGTTTGCAAAGGCGTCCACTTCGGAGGTGCGTCCGGAGCAATTTCCAAAGTTGAGAATATCGCAAGCCGGGACGTCGTTGCCCCAGGGATAGGTATTGGCGCTTAACCCGCGCGCAGATTTTTCCCACTCCGCTTCAGTTGGCAAACGGCCCAGCGCCCAGGCGCAATATGCCCCTGCCTGATCCCAGGTGACGCCGACCACTGGATGATTGGCATATTCCGGGTTGCTATAAACCGGGCCGCCAATTTCCTGCGTGGGCGGCAGACACGAACCCAGAGTAACGCATTGCGCGTACATGCGGTTGGTCACTTCAGTTTGTTGGATCCAAAACCCGTCCAGCGTGACGTTGTGAATCGGCGCGTCAAAGCCGTCGTTGCCCATCACAAACTCGGCGGGCGGCACATAGACGAGGAGGCTGTTATCCACCCATTTGATTTTATCGCCGCTTTGAGGGCCGGCCATCGCCACCGGAATCGGCGCCAGCGTGGGAACCGCTTCCGTGATTGGCGCATCCGTCGGCGGCAAAGACGTGGCCGTCACCACCAGCACAATCGGCGTGGGCGTGCCGCAACTGGACAAGATACAGGCCAGCGAAAGACAAATCGCCAGCAATTTAGCGCTTACTTTAACCATTCAGTCTCCTTTGCTTGCAAAAACGCACCCCATGATTATAAAAGAAAATTGCCCCTGCGTTTGGGAAAGAATCCGCAGGGACAAGCTCCGATTTACGCTTTGTGATTTTTATTTTACGCAAAGCGCGCTTTGAATATAAGTTTTCATCTCCGGCTCCAAGTTTGGGAGCGTTTGTAAAATCGCGCAGACCTGCGTTTGAACGGACGAGTCTTTCTTGATCCGGCGCGTCAACTCGTCTGCTTCAGCATAATTTTTCGATAAAATGGCCGCCTGTAAAAACGGAACCCACTCCGCCGAGTCTTGAGCCGCAAAACCGGCATGTTCCGCCTCACGCCTCAAATTCAGGACGGTTTCAAAGTCTCCATTTTGCAAAGCCAGCGAAGCGGTTTGATAGTAATAACACCAGGTGTGATCTGGTTCGGGACCAAAGACAACCTCAGGCGGGCGCGCGGACGTCTTCGAGTTCAAAATAACGTCATCCAAGTTAGACTCTTTGGCAATTTCTCGAATATCCGCCTGCTCATAAGTGGAAGTGATTGGAAGTCGTCCATCCAGCGCCTGAACGCAGGAAGCGAGCGTCGGCTGGGTTAAGACTAAAACGTTGTCATAGCCCAAATAGGTAATCATCGAGCGCCGATTGACATATTTCGGCTCAGCGCGCTCCAAAATGGAGCTGGCGTTCTCCGAGGTTAAGACTAGCCCCCAGAGTTCAGGCTCCACCCGTTGCGGATTTTTGCTCTGCGGAGCATAGATCAAATTGGCTGGGCCCCAAATAAAATAATCCTCTTCCACCGGCATGTGTGAATAATTCACTACCAGCGTGGCGCCAGGCTTTAACTGCGGAATGCGCCAACTCACCTGCCACCAAAATTCGCGCATCTGTTGCGAAGACTTCGCCCAGAGCATTCCGTTTAGATAATGCGTGAGCGTTGAAGCCGTAATCAAAAGACAGGCCGCCAAGACATAGGCCCGCCGCACGCGAAACTGATTCAACAGGGCCGCCGTCAAAATTGCCGCGCCCGCCGAACTGGCCAACATATACCGCGAAAGCCCTTCAAAATCTGCGTCACGGTTGGAAAGGATCACCGGCAAAAATCCAGCCACTGTGACCAGCAAGCCAACGCCAAACGCCTCAGACCACCAACTGCCGATTCGCTCCACGTCCTCTTCGGGCATTTCGCTTCGAAGCGCCAGCGTCGTCAATAGAATCGCCAGCGCGGCGATCAGCCCGATCAGTAAAGTCTCGCGCAGGCGCAGGGACATATTCCACAAGCCAAACAAAGGCTCCCACCAGGCCAAAAGCGTCACTTCAAAAACATCTTTAATCAAAGCCTTCAGCCACTGCACTGAAACCAAAAGTGGCGACTGAAGCAATCTTCCAACTTGTGCGCCCAAATCGGTGGCCTTACGTTCGGAATCGAAAATAAAAAAGCGCCAGATGAAAAAGGAAAGCGCTCCCAACGAAAAAGGAAGCCAATTGACCAAAGCCTTGCGGCAGGTTTGCCAGAACGAATCCAGGCTTGAACGCGAGTCCACAAAAATCAGCGCCAGCCGTAGAACCTCCAGCCCTAAAAAGTATTCCACCAGCCCAAGGTAATAAAAGGTTGCGCCGCCCACGACCAGCCAAGCCAGCGCCAGCCAGCGCCGGTCTTGTGCGCGGAGCGCGGCCAGGCTTAATGCGATTGAAGCCAGCGCCAGCCCCAGGCTGAACTGTTGCGCCTGATAATCAATGGCGTTCGGCGTGGAAAGAAAGCCCGGAAAGATCAAGAACAAAACCGCGGCCAGTAAATTGGCGTTGCGCTGACGCGGCCAAACCATTTGCAAACTCCAAAAAAACGAAAAGCCGCCCAGCAAGCGAAATAGATAAGCCGCGAGGTTGTAGTAGAGCGGGTTTAAGCCAAAGAACAGATACGCAACCGACATCAGCCCAGCGCGGAGCGGGCGATCAATCGCATAAATTTGCTGAAACACATCCCGCCCAATGGCATTAGCCGCGTACATCAAATACCAATCATCGCGAAAATAGCCGAACTGAAACACATGCGGCAAATAAGCGAGAGCAGAAATCAGAGTCAAAAACAACAACGGAACAAAGTGTTTCTTCATGACCATTTATTTTTTCTCATACAAGGACATTTCCCATAAAAATATTCTTTTGGTTTGCGTGCGCGCGAAGCCCAGCTCACGCAGTAAACTTTCCATTTGAGCGACGGGGTGAATAAACACCCGAAACGGGTCCTTGCGTAAGCGCTGAACGAAGTTGGCCAGCCTTGAAACCGCCTTGAAATACCAGGTCTCTTGCGGATAGGTCAGCGCTAGGGCGCGACGCCCATGCCGGCCCGCCGCAGTCAGCAGGCGTTGAAAATCAGGATAACAACAGACCACCCGATCCAACGTGACAATATCCACTTCCTCAATTTCAGTTTCAACATCCGTAAAATCCGCATGGATAAACTGCACCGCATCCGCCGCGCCACGCTTTGCCGATTCTTCCTTGGCGATCTTCAAATAAGCGGACGAAGCGTCCACATGCACGGCGCGCTCCACCACATCCTGCATCAATTCGTGATGGATGATTCCAATGCCGCCGCCGACATCCAACAAACTTGCGTTTTTCAAGCGCAACGAACGAACCGCCTGCAAAATTAATTTTGTATGTTTGGCTGGCCCGCGCGAAAGATAATCTTTCAAATTTTGTTTAGCCACGCCTTCGTCAAATTGTGCGTCTGTGATTTGGCAACAGGTCCGGGACATCTTACGCCTTCGCCTTTTGAATTTCTTCCACCGCCTGCGGGTTGACCAGCGAAGAAGTGTCGCCCAATGGCAGGCCTAAATACGCGGCGCGAATCATGCGGCGCATCACCTTGGCGTTGCGCGTTTTCGGCAAATCGGCGACGAAGATAATTTCTTTTGGCGCGAGCGGCTTGCCCATTTCGGAGATGACCATTTTGCTCAATTCCTGACGAAGCGCCACGCTTCTTTCCACTCCGGGCCGGGTCACTGCAAAAAGGATCAGTTCGCTCCCTTTGACAGCGTGCGGAATCCCAATCGCCGCGGCTTCGACAATATCGTCATGCCGCACCAAAATAGATTCAACCTCGGCCGGGCCCAAACGTTTTCCCGCAATTTTGATCGTATCGTCTGAACGGCCCAAAATATACCAAAGCCCGTCGTTGTCAATCGCCGCAAAATCGCCATGCACCCAAACGTTTTCCCAACGCGACCAATACGCATCCAAATATCTTTGGTTATCCTTCCAAAAGCCGCGCGTCATCCCAATCCACGGAGATTTAATGATCAACTCGCCGACCGCATTGCGAATCGGCTGGCCGTTTTCGTCCACCACGTCCACATCCATCCCCGGGCAGGGCGCGGAGAAGGCGCACGGTTTCAACGGCAGGAGCGGATTGCCCATCACAATTCCGCCGGAAATTTCCGTGCCGCCGGAGTAATTAATAATCGGCCGTTTGCTTTCGCCCACTTTTTCAAACAACCACATCCACGGGTCGGGATTCCACGGTTCGCCGGTAGAGCCAAAACATTTCAGCGACGACAAATCATGTTTTTTGAACTGTTCCTCTCCATGCGGAATCAAGGAGCGGATTAGCGTTGGCGAAACGCCCAATTGATTAATCTTATGCTTCTCCACCAATTCCCACAAACGGTTGGGCGCGGGAAAATCCGGCGCGCCGTCATAGATGAACAGGGTCGCGCCCAGTAGAAGCGCGCCAAACGCCAGCCAGGGGCCCATCATCCAACCCATGTCAGTCATCCAATAAATCACGTCGCCGCGATGCACATCCGTCCCGAAGGCCATATCTTGCGCGGCTTTGATTGGGAATCCACAATGGGTATGAAGCGCGCCTTTGGGTTTGCCGGTTGTGCCGGAGGTGTAAATGATCATCAGCGGGTCTTCAGCGGAGGTGATTTCTGTCGGAGCAGAATCCGGCTGGGGCGCGATCAGGTCTGCCCAAGCATGGTCGCGCCCCGTCTGCATGTTCACCGTTTGGCCTGTGCGCTGGAAGACGATCATGTGTTGCAGGGTTGGGATTTGTTCCGCCGCTTCATCGGCAACGGATTTCATCTCCACCGCTTTGCCGCGCCGAAACGCGCCATCGCAGGCGAAGAGCGCTTTGGCTTCGGCGTCGTTCATGCGGGAAGCGATCGCGCCCGCGCCATAACCGGAAAATAACGGGAGGATGACGCCGCCAATTTTTGCAATCGCCAGCAGGGCAATCACAATTTCAGGAGTCATCGGCATGAAAATCCCAATCGCGTCGCCTTTGCCCAAACCGAGCGAACGAAGCGCGTTGGCCGTTTTATTGACTTCCTGATAAAGTTGCTCATAGGTCAGGTTTCTTACAACTCCCTCCTCCCCCTCAAAACAAATTGCGTTCTGCGTGCGAATTTCCGCGCTTTGCCATTTATCCAAACAGTTATGGACGATGTTCATTTTCGCATCCACGCACCAGTGGGGAAATTGGATGCCGTTGGAAAGGTCGAGGACTTTGGAATATGGTTCATAGCATTGAATGTTCAGAAATTTTAAAACAGATTCTGTAAACCAGGCCACGTCGCGCGTGGATTTTTGCATGAGTTCTGCAAAATCCTGAATGTGATGGGCGCGCATAAAGGCCGTGAGGTTGGCCTGCTCGACATATTCCGCAGTGGGTTTCCAGACAATTTTTCCGCCAAAAGAAAACTGTTCGTCCATGAGCTACTCCTTAAAGTGAATATATTTATTCTACCGCTTCGCGGCTATAATCAGTCAACTATTTTTCTGGAGGAAGCATGTCCAACGTTTACGCATCGAAACATCCCCTGGTGGCGCACAAACTATCCCGTTTAAGAGCGAAAGACACAGACCCGAGAAATTTTCGGGAACTGGTGCGCGAACTGACTTGCCTGCTGGCCTACGAAGCCACTGCCGATTTACAGCTTGCGCCGATTGAAATTGAAACGCCGCTGACCAAAATGACCGCGTATCAAATTAATGAAAAGATTGGGCTGATTCCGGTTTTGCGCGCCGGGCTGGGCATGGTGGAAGGAATTTGGGAGTTGATGCCCAGCGCGGAAGTCTGGCATATTGGGCTGTACCGCGACGAACACACGCTCAAACCCGTGGAATATTACAACAAACTCCCCGTTGATCCGCGCGTTTCGATCTGCTTGATTTTAGACCCCATGCTGGCCACGGGCGGCTCGGCCGTGGCCACCGCCGACGTGCTCAAACGCTGGGGCGTGAAGAAGATTAAATATATTGGGCTGATCGCCGCGCCCGAAGGCATTCAAGCCATGCAAACCGCCCACCCCGATATTGATATTTACACCGCCGCAATTGACGAACGCCTCAACGAACGGGCCTACATTGTGCCCGGCCTCGGCGACGCCGGAGATCGGCAATTTGGCACGGGGTAATTTTCCCTTCACGCCTTCCGCTTCAGCGCCAGCATCGTCAAATCGTCGGCGGGAGGGAGCGGGTCGGAGAAGTTATTGAGGCAGGCTTCAACCGCGCCAACCACTTCTTCCGCAGTTTGGGCATGTTGATTCTGCAAAGCGGCCAGCAGGCGTTCTTCGCCGAACAATTCGCCATCCGGCGAAAAAGATTCAGTCACGCCGTCGGTGTAGAGCAAAAGCAAATCGTCCACGTCCAGGACAATGCTTTTTTGCTTCATCAAAGGTTGTTCCATCACGCCCAAAGCGACGGCCGTGCGCGTCAGCTTTTCAACTGCGCCGTTGGGCTTAATCCAAAACGGCGGATTGTGACCGGCGTTGACGTACGTAAATTCGCCGCTGGCCAAATCCAACTCGCCATAGATCGCCGTCACAAACATGCCTTGTTGCGTATCGGGCAAAAGTTGTTCGTTCACACGACTCAAAACTTCCGCCGGAGAATCCGTCTCCTTTACCGCCGCGCGAATCAGCGTGCGCGTCAACGCCATAAAGAGCGCGGCAGGCATGCCTTTATCCGCCACGTCCGCAATGAACAAACCCAGTTTGCCGTTCTCCAATTCAATCACATCGTAAAAATCGCCGCCCACCTGCCGGGCTGTGCGCCAGCGCGCCGCAATTTGCCAGGCGGGGTGCGTGGGCAGTTTGCTGGGGATGAAGGTCTGCTGAATTTGGCGCGCCAGTTGAACTTCCGTTTCAAGGCGTTCGCGCGAAACCATTTCCTGTTGCAGTAAATCATTTTGAATCGCCAGCGCGACTTGTTGTGCGATGCCGGTGATGATTTCCAACCGTCGGTTGCGAAAGCGTCGCGCGCGGTCCGCTTCTTCGATTAACATCACGCCAAACAAATCGTTTTTGATGGAAAGCGGGACGGCCATTAACAGCCGCTCAGCCGTGATAATGTCGTGCGCTTCATGCTCCGCCGAAGGTTGAATCTGCAACCAGGCTGAAATCCCCGCTTCAGACATGGCCGGTTGCACGACAATCCGATTCTCATTGCGGGCAAATCCCAGCAGTGGAAATTCATTTGGCTTGAATTCACTTTCAGTAAAGATCAGTTCTTCTTCCTCTGAAAAGCCAAATTCCTGGGAAGGCGTAAAGGTTTCGCGCTCCGCATCCCAACGATATAGGGCCACGCGTCGTACGCCCACCAAAATGGGCAGGATGCGGATGATGGTTCCCAGAATTTCGTTCAGGTCGCTCAAACTGACCACGGCTTGCGCCACTTGCAATAACGCGGCCGAAGCGTAGGCCTGCTCTTGCGCCGAATCAAACAGGCGGGCGTTTTCAATGGCCACGGCCGCGTAGCTGGCAAAGGTGGTGGTGAGGGCCTGGGCTTCGTGACCATACCTTCCCGAAGTATGATGCGCCAACGTCAACAGGCCTAATGAGCGATCCCCCACGCGCAAAGGCGCGGCAATGGATGAATAATTTTCATCATAGCCGGCGGATAGGCCGGAGGGCCACATCGGCTCTTCCGGGCGGCGAATGATCGGCAAATCTGTCAGCAGGGCTTCGGCCATCGCGTACGTGGAAGCGGGTTCGGTAATGCAAACATTTTCCAGCGCTTCGGGGTCTACGCCGCGCACCGCCGAAAGGCACAGTTGATCGTCTTCCAAAAGCCAGATGGCGGAGATGTCAATCGGCAGGCTTCGGTTCAATTCCGCGAGGATCGCTTCCAGCACTTCTTCCACGCCTGCGTTGGTGGAGATTAAACCCGCCACATCTCGTAAGCCGTCGGCGGTTTGCCTGCGCCAGCGCTCGGAGCGGTATAGCTCGGCGTTACGAATGGCCGCCGCAATGGTATCCGCCACCGCCTCAAACATCACCTGATCGTCCTGCGTAAAGGCGTTGGCTTTATCGGATTGCACGTCCAGCAAGCCGACGACTTTTTCGTTATAGGTTAATGGCACGCATAATTCGGAGCGGATGTTCTTCGGCGGAAGCGGCGAAGGGACGTAGCGCTCGTCTTTGGTCACGTCGTTCACCAGCAAGGTTTTGCCCAGCCGCGCCGTCCAGGCCATGATGCCGTTGGGAGAATCGAGCGAAATGGTATAGCCTTCCAGTTTTTTACTGCGCCGGCCGCTCCCGGCTTCGTAGGCAATAATTCGGCGGTTGGGATGAACGGTAAAAAGCGAAACATGCGGATAATTGAATTGATGATGAATTAGGTTGGCCGCTTCGCGCATGATTTCAGACAAGTTCAAAGTGGAAGTGACGCTTTTGCTGACTTCTGAAACCAGCGTCATTTGGTCGGCGCGACGGCGCAGGTTGCTGTAAAGCCGGGCGCCTTCCACGGCACGGGCGATGTTATCCGCGAGGGCGTTGAGGATCAGCAGGTCGTTGGGGTGAAAGGCGTGGGATTGGTTGCTTTGCACATCCAACACGCCCAGCACGCGGTCTTCTACTTTAAGTGGAATAACCGCTTCAGACTTTGTCTCAGGCAAGCTATCGATAAAACGGTAGCGCGAGTCGGCGTTCACGTCGTCGCAGACGACCTGTTTGCCGGTTTGCACGGCTTCGCCAATTAACCCCTGCCCAACGCCTACTTCCAAAGCCACGGCGGCCTTTTTTCTACCTTTGCGCGGCGCAAAGGCGCTGGAGCGAAAGCGAAGCATTTCGGCATTGGGGGTTAAGGTAAAGATGGCGACATAATAAAAATTAAAGGTGGTTTGAATTAATTTGGTAACGCGTCGGGCCAGTTCGTCCACACTTAATACATTGGCAATTTGGGCGCTTACGTCTCGAACCAGGTTAATCTGGCGCAAGCGAAATTGTTCCACTTCGGCGCGATGTGCGGCATACAGCCCGGTGGCGACAATTTGCGAAACGCTCTTAAGCAGATTCAATTCTTCGGCGGAAAAGGCCGGCCCTTTGGCGCGGGTAATTTGTAAAGCTCCCAGCGTAAACCCCTGATCTTCGAGCAGGATCGCGGCTACGGTCCGGGGCGAAGCGATTTTGGTTTTCGTCCGCTGGGTTTTATTTTGAACGTATGGTTTGCGCGTTTGAACGGCCTGCTTCATCCCCTCTAAGGTTGGCGCGGCGGGAAAGATCGGCTCTGCATTCCAATCTGGCAGGCGGAAGACGCTTTCATTGAGCCAGACCTCGGCCTTGCCTTTGAGCAGATGGTTGGCCATTGCAATGATCCGGTCGCGTTGCGCGAGCAGTGAGTTTTCATTGCGCAGTTGTTCCCCCAGGCTGGCCAAGCGGCGCCAATCCCACAGTTCGGGGCGTTCCATACGCGAGACGCTGGCCATCGGTTAAACTCTTCGTTTGAGCATGGTGAGGGTGTTGACTTTACCCCGCGATTCGTAATGGACTTCATCCATCAGTTTGCGCATGAGGTAAACGCCCAGCCCGCCAATTTGACGCTCGGAAAGTTCGGCTTTGAGGTTGGGCTGTTTCACCTGAGCGGGGTCAAACGGCGCGCCCTGGTCGCGCATGATGATGGTCATGGTATTGCCCTGCATTTCGCAGGTGACTTCGAGGCTGGCATTGGTCACGCCGGCGTAGGCGTGTTCAATGATGTTGGAAGCGGCTTCATCGGCCGCTAGTTGCAGGGAGTAGATTTCTTTTTCGGTGAATTTTCCGGCGCGCGCAACTTCCGCGACAAATTCGCGGATTTCATCCAAAAACTCAAACTTGGCCGGATACGTGTGCTTGGGCATGGCGCAACGATAAAATAACAAGCCGCCCCTTGAAACGTTTCAAAGGCGGCTTGAGTTTTAGAACGCAAAGCGCGTTCTAAAAATTCCCAACCGCTTCAACCTGATTGTCGAAGGTTTTGAACAATTCGGTAAACCCGGCCAGTTCGAGGGCCTCGCGGATTCTCTCCGGGACTTGAACCAAAACCAATTCGCCGCGATTATATTTTTTACAATTACGCTGACAAGCCAGTAAAGCCCGAAACCCGGCGCTGGACATGTATTCCAGTTCATGCATATCCATTGCAATTTTGAATCTACCGTTCTCGTTAAGTTTCTCAAGCGCCTTGGAAAATTCCGGCGCGGTGGAGCTATCCACCCGCCCTTTGACTGCCACCAAATCGCCATGTTTGAATTCTTGCGTGGTAATTTCCATACAATCCTCCGCGAGCAAAATAGGGTTTACGGTACAATTTTTAAATTATAACACGTTCCTTTTTATGGTAAATTTCACGAGAAGCGCAACGCACAACTCACGCAAATCGTTTACAATAGACAACGTACAAAGGAGAACCAATGATGGGCGAACCCGTACTTGTGATGTTGGTGGAAGACAATATAGATCACGCTGAACTCGTAATCCGCACATTGGAAGACCATCGGATTGCCAACAAAATCAAACACTTCTCGGATGGGCAAACCGCATTGGATTATTTAATGCGGCGAGGGGAATACGCCGACCCGGAAACCAGCCCGCGTCCGCATGTTATTTTGTTGGATTTACGCCTGCCGCGCGTGGACGGGCTGGAAGTTTTGCGCATGGCCAAAGAAGATGAGGAAGTGCAAAAAATACCGGTCATCGTATTGACCACCTCCGAGGCGGAACGCGACGTGACCCGCGCTTACGACAATCATGTGAATAGTTATCTGGTCAAACCAGTGGGGTTTGAAGAGTTCAGCAAGTTAATGAACGACCTCGGGTTCTACTGGCTGGGATGGAACACCAACCCCAAAATCTAAAAGCCGCCAACCGCCATGATGACTGATCTGTTGGAAATTTTACTGATTGAAGACGATGACGCTCACGCAGAATTGATTCAACGGGCGTTTGAAGATCAGAAGAGTCCTTTTCAAATTCAGCGGGTCAAATCCATTACCGAGGCGCGGGCGCACAAACAAAACCGCGAACCGGCTTTGATCATTGCCGATTGGCGCCTGCCGGACGGCGAAAGCATGGAACTACTGCCCGCCCAGCCAGACGCGCTAACCTCCACCCCCATTATTTTAATGACCAGCTACGGCAACGAAGAAATCGCCGTGGAAGCGCTTAAATCCGGCGCGTTGGATTACGTGGTGAAGAGTCCCGAATCCATGCTGGATATGCCGCACCTCGCCGAAAAGGCCATTGAGCAGTGGCTGGCGCGTAAAGAAAAGAAGCGGATTCAAAATGAGTTGGCCGAGCGCGAATCGCAATTTCGCCTGCTGGCCGAAAACGCCAGCGACATGATCTCGCGCCTCTCCACCGACGGAGTGATTTTGTATATCTCCCCGGCCTGCCAGCCCCTTTTGGGCTACACCCCGGAAGAACTCACTGGCCGCCCCGCGTTAAACTTCATAGAAACCGGTGAACGCGAAGCCGTTGCAGAAGATTTCTACAAAACGGTGGAAAACGAAATCAACATCTTTACCTTTCGCGCGCTTACAAAATCTGGAAAATACATCTGGCTGGAGACTTCCGCCAAAGCGGTTTTAGACCCGTTCACCTCGGAACTGATCGAAGTCCAGGCCGCCTCGCGCGATATTACCGAAAGAAAAAATGCGGAAAAAGAATTACAGGCCGCGCACGAAGACTTGCAGGAAGCCTATGAAAAAACCATCGAAGGCTGGGTTCATGCGCTGGACTTACGCGACCGCGAAACCGAAGGCCATACCCAGCGCGTAACCGAACTCACCTTACGGGTGGCGCGTAAACTGGGATACTCCGAAGATGAATTGGTTCATATTCGGCGCGGCGCGCTCCTACACGACATGGGTAAAATGGCCATCCCCGATGAAATTTTACAAAAGCCCGGCCCGCTGACGGAAGACGAATGGAAAGTCATGCGCAAGCACCCGGAACATGCCTACAACATGCTCTCCGCCATCGCCTATCTACACCCCGCGCTGGATATCCCCCTCTTCCATCACGAACGCTGGGATGGGAGCGGCTATCCCAAAGGGTTAAAAGGCGAAGACATTCCCAAAATTGCGCGGCTCTTTGCGATTGTGGACGTGTGGGACGCGCTCAGTAGCGACCGCCCATATCGGAAATCCATGCCGCGCAAAGACGTCATCGCCTACATCAAAGAAAATGCCAGTCGTCTCTTCGACCCGACTCTCGTGGAAGTCTTCCTCTCCCTCATCGAAACCCAGTCGCTTAACCAAAATCAAAGTTGAATTGACACGCCTTCCTACTTCGAGTATGCTTGCGCCGTCTGGGCAGGCCCGGCGCGGCAAAACCTTCCAAACCCCGCCAGGATCGAAAGATAGCAACGGTAAGAAAGCGTCTTTGGGCGCCGCCGGTAGCCTGCTCGGGCATTTCTGTTTTCCCTTCAGCGTAGGTATAATTCCCCCATGTCTGCAAACTTCATAAAAATCAGCGTCGCGGTCATCCTCGGCGTCGCGCTGGGCATCCTCTATGGCTGGGTGATTGACCCGGTGCAATTTACCGACCTAACGCCCAACCTGTTGCGCGAAGATTACCGCGCCGATTATGTGTTAATGATCGCGGAAGCGTATCACAGCGAGATTAATGCCGATCTCGCCGCCCGCAGGCTTGGCGTCCTGACGAGCGAAGCGCCCGCAATTCTCGTCTCCCAAACGCTGGAGTACGCGCAAAGCAATCGCTTCTCGCAAAGCGAAATCGAAGGTTTGCAGGAATTACTTTCAGCGATGCAAATCTATCAGCCGCAGAATCAGGCCGCCCCATGAAGCGACGCGCTGACTTCAATGTGATCATTTACATCGCCCTCGCGCTTCTGGCCGGACTTGGGGTTGGTCTGGCGTACTCGTGGTTAATCTCCCCGGTGACTTATACCGACGCCAACCCGGCCTTACTGCGCGTGGATTTCAAAGATCAATATCGCGCCGTGGTCGCCGCTTCCTACGCCGCCACACACGACCTGCCGCGCGCGCGCGCGCGACTGCAACTGCTGGGAGATGCAGACCTAATTGGCGAATTAAGCGCCCAGGCGCAACGTATGCTTGCGGCGGGCGAACCTTTTGAAAACGCGCAACCGCTGGCCCAACTCGCCGCCGACTTGCAACAAGGCTTTGCTTCCATTCAAGCTACCAATCCACCCGCCAACCCACCGGCTACAGAGTTGGCGAACAGCCTGGCTACGGAAACGCCCATCATCCCCACCCTGCCATTAACTGAAACCTCCTTTCCAGAAATCGCCACCGCCGAGCCAACGCTCGTCTTTGAGCAGACTCCATTAATTCCGCAAAACCCGCTGGTTACGGCCTCGCCCAGACCAACCGTGACAACTCAGCCGGGCATTAGCAAGCCTTTTACGCTCGTCGGACAGGATACCGTTTGTGATCCCTCGCTCAAGAACGGTTTGTTACAAGTCATCTTAATGGATAACCGGCGCAAGCAACCTTCGGGCATGGAAATTATTGTCACCTGGGATCAAGGCGAAGACCGCTTCTTCACCGGCTTTAAGCCTGAACTGGGAAACGGCTACGCAGATTTCATCATGCAGGCGGAGACAATTTACAGTGTACGGATTGTGGAAGGTGGCTCGTTCATCCCCAACATTGCCGCGCCAACCTGCACCGCGGCAGACGGCTCCGCTTATTTAGGCGGGTTACTGCTCACCTTTCAACAATCTTAAGGTAATCCTACAACTTATCCTGCGGTTATTCGTTATATCCAGCACAGAATCAATTTTAGGAGCAAAAAATGGATACCACGAATTCAACACAACGACCCGGTTTATACACCGCCATTGCCGCCATGACCTTAATCAGCGGCGTAATCAATTTGTTTTGGGGTTTTGTCGCCTCCGCTTCCGTCTTAGCGTCTGTCGTTGGCGCAATCTGTTTGCCCATCACCATTTTGCCAACCATCCTCGGCGCGTTTGAAATCACCTACGCCGCCAAATTACTGAGCAATCAGCCGCAACCGGTTAAGCCTTCGCCTTCCATCGCGGGCTTCCAAATTTCCATGCTTCTCTACGGCAACGTGTTCAGCGCAGTTGTGGGCTTATTAAACTTAATTTTTTTCAACGACCAGACGGTTCAGCAACATTTCCAAAAATTAAATGAAAATCGTTTTGTTCCGGCTCCCATCACTCCGCCAGAAACGCCAGCCACGCCTGAAGAACCAGCCACGCCGCAAGAACCCACAGCGCCACAAGAGCCAACCCCGCCCGCAGAACCAGAAAACAAAAAGCGGATTCGCAAAGTGGCCGGCCAATAAACTCGCGTCAATTTTAAGCCGCCGCCCCTTGACTTGCGCCCCTCTCGCCCGTAGAATCTGAATCACAATTCAACAACTTGCAGAGAAGAGATCCCAAACGCAAGCGCGGGACGCCGAAGGTGCAAATCTGGAAAGCGGCAAGACCAGATGAATCTCTCAGGCAAAAGGACTCTGTAGTTGTCAGCGCTCTGGAAAGCTTCTTCGCTCCAGCGAAGAACACCGACGGTGTAAAGCGCTTGGAATTTCGGCAAGCCAAAGAACGACTCCGCCGGATACCCAAGAACTAATCTCTCAGGTTCCATTACAGAGGACGCGCGATTATAAAATCGCGCGTCCTTTTTGTTTGCCTAATTTAACCAGGAGCATAAAATGAACACCCCAACCAACTTGAAATACGCGCAATCCGACGAATGGTTTGACCCGGCCAGCGGCGCAGTCGGCATTACCGATTACGCCCAAAACCAGTTATCGGATATTGTCTTCGTCGAAATCCTCGTCGAAGCGGGCGAAAGCATCGAAGCGGGCAAACCCATCGCTTCGATTGAGTCCGTCAAAGCCTCTTCGGAAATTTACGCCCCGGCTACGGGCAAAGTCAGCGCGGTAAATACGGCCCTCGCCGAAAAGCCCGAAACCCTGAACAGCGATCCGTTTGGCGCGGGCTGGATCCTCAAGATTGAAGGCGCGGCCAACCCAGACCTGCTGGATGCCGCCGCTTACGAAGCGCATTGCGCCAGCCGCACCCACTAGAGCCAAGATGACCTATATCCCAACCTCCCCGCACGAACGGGATGCGATGTTAAAGACAGTCGGCGTGAAAACGCTGGACGATTTGTTTGACGCCATTCCGCAAAAACACCGCTTTCCCAACTTAAACCTTCCGCCCGCGCTCAGCGAAATGGAAGCCGCCGACCTGCTCGGCGAAATGGCCTCCAGCAATGAGAACGTCCGCGAAGACATGGTCTCCTTCCTCGGCGCTGGCGCGTACCATCACTACACCCCTTCGGTCGTAGATCACATGCTTCGGCGCGGCGAGTTTTATACCGCCTACACGCCCTATCAACCGGAAATTTCGCAAGGCACGCTTCAGGCGATCTTTGAATTTCAAGCGCTGATGAGCGCCCTCACCGGCATGGAAGTTTCCAACGCTTCCCATTACGATGGCGCCACCGCCGCGGCCGAAGCGGTCAATTTGGCCTATGCCCAATTTCGCGGCAAACGCAAAAAGGTCGTCCTCTCTCCGGCCGTCAACCCGCAATACCGCGAAGTGATTCGCACGTACTCGCAAGGCTTGGGCGTGGAAAATGTTGGAGACGAAGCGACCAACTCCGAGCTTGGGCCCGAAGCGTTGATTCCGCTGATTGACGAATCCACGATGTTGGTCGTCTTGCAATTCCCGGATTTCTTCGGTCGCATTTACGATTACACAAAATTAATTGAAACCGCGCACGCGCAAGGCGCGTTGGTGTGCGTGGCGGCCAACCCGACCGCATTGCTCATGCTCAAAACGCCCGGCGCCATGGGCGCGGATATGGTCGTGGGCGAAGCGCAACCGTTTGGCATTCCGTTGTGGTACGGCGGCCCGTATCTCGGCTTCTTCACCACCAAAAAATCCTACGTGCATAAAATGGCCGGGCGCCTGGTGGGCGAAACGATTGATTCGCGTGGACAGCGCTCCTATGTGCTGACGCTCACCGCGCGCGAACAACACATCAAACGCGAACGGGCCAGTTCAAACATTTGCACCAATCAAGGCTTGTTGGCGTTGGCCTGTTCTATTTATATGTCGGCGCTGGGCAAAAACGGTTTGCAACAAGTGGCCAACCTGTGTTATCAAAAAGCGCATTACGCCGCCAGCGAGTTGAACAAACTTAAAGGCTTCAAGGTGCATTTCAAAGAAGCCTTCTTCCATGAATTCACGTTGGAATGTCCCCAACCCGCCAGCGAAATCAATCAACATCTTTTGGAACATGGAATTTTCGGCGGCTACGATCTGGGACAAAATTACGCCACGCTCAAAAATCATTTGCTGATTGCGGTCACCGAAATGAACAGCAAGGAAGATATTGACCTGCTCGTGGAAGCGTTGAAAGAGATTTAACATGACGAAAATTGTTGAACCCACCATTTTTGAACTTTCAACTCCCGGGCGCCGCGGCGTGACCATGCCCGCTGTGGACGTGCCCGAAACTGCTCTGCCGCCCAAAGAGTTTCTGCGCTCCGAACTGCCCCTGCCCGAACTGGCCGAAGTGGACGTTGTGCGCCACTACATGCAGTTGAGCAAATTTAATTACAACGTGGACGCCGGTTTTTACCCTTTGGGGTCCTGCACGATGAAGTACAACCCGAAGATCAATGAAGATACCTGCCGCCTGCCGGGTTTCCTTTTTACGCATCCCTTACAACCGATTGAAACGACGCAAGGCAACCTGGTTTTGATGTATGAAATGCAGGAATGGTTGAAAGAGATTAGCGGCTTTGCCGGAGTCACTTTGCAACCGGCGGCGGGCGCGCAAGGCGAGTTTGCCGGAGTGCTGATGATGCGCGCCTATCACAACCTGCGCGGCGATGACAAACGCATCAAGATGTTGATTCCAGACGCGGCACATGGCACCAACCCGGCTTCGGTAGGCATGTTGGGCATGACCGTCGTCACCATCCCCTCGGATGATCGCGGCAACGTGGATTTGAAAGCGCTGGAGGCCGCCTGCGACGAAACTGTAGTAGGCATGATGCTCACCAACCCCAACACGCTCGGCATGTTTGACGAACACATTGAGCAAGTCATTGCGTTGGTGCATGGATGCGGCGGCCTGATGTATGGCGACGGCGCCAACTTAAACGCCCTGCTGGGCATTGTGCGCCCCGGCGACCTCGGCTTCGACGTGATGCACTTCAATTTGCATAAAACTTTTTCCGTGCCGCACGGCGGCGGCGGGCCGGGATGCGGTCCGGTTGGCGTGGGCCCCAAACTGGTGGATTTTCTTCCATCTCCGCTGGTGGGTATCGTCGAAGCCGAAACGGACGACGTTCCGCCACTGTATGGCTTCGTCACGCCCAAGCAGAGCATTGGGCGCATGAAGGCTTTTCATGGTCACTTTGGCGGCGGGCTGGTGCGGGCTTATACCTACATCGCCATGCACGGGCCGGATGGTTTGAAAGACATCGCGCAGTATGCCGTGTTGAACGCAAATTATTTACAAGCGCGTTTACGCGATACCTATCACATTCCGTTTGACCGCATCTGTATGCACGAGTTTGTGATGGAAGGCCAGTTTGAGGGCAGTCCAATTCGCGCTTTGGATATTTCCAAACGGCTGATGGATTTCAACTTCCACCCACCCACCAACTACTTCCCGCTGATCGTTCACGAAGCGCTGATGATTGAGCCGACCGAAACTGAAAACAAAGCCACGCTGGATCGCTTCGCGGATGTACTCATCCAAATTGCGGAGGAAGCCAAAACCCAGCCGGAACTGCTCCAAAACGCACCCAACGATACCTTGTTTGGCCGCATGGACGAAGTGAAGGCCGCCCGCGAATTAGTCCTCTGCTGTTGGTTGCCGGAAGATTATGAAAAGTTAAAATAAAGCATAAAAAATCCTCCTCAAAAAAAGAGGAGGATTTTTTATTTAGGAGATTCACAGGCGTGTATAATGGGGCAATTCAGTTCCAGGAGAAAAAATGCTCAACAAAATGCTCTTTCATCAATTTCCGAAATTCAAAAGCTGGCTCACCCGCATTCAGTACGAGTTTGTCTCCACGATGGTTAAGGATCATGGGGCCGTCTTTATGAACTTTGGTTATGCTCCGCGCCACTCGGACGTTGAGCCTTTGGAACTTCACCCGGAAGATGAGTATCATCGCTATCCATTGCAGTTGTATCATCACGTGGCCAAGCATATCGGCTGGAACAATGTCGAGGCCTTGGAAGTCAGCTCTGGGCGGGGCGGCGGCGCGCACTTCATCATGCGCCATTTCAAGCCTAAATCCTATACCGGCGTGGATTTTTCCACGCGCGCGATTGAATTCTGTCGCAAGCATTACAAGGCGGAGGGATTGCATTTTCAGCATGGCAATGCCGAGGCTTTGAATTTTCCGGACAACTCGTTTGATGTGGTGGTCAACGTAGAGGCTTCTTTATATTATCCGAACATTTCAAAATTCTTCGCGCACGTCAAACGCGTGCTAAAACCCAACGGATACTTTTTATACACAGACTTAAGGTATCAGGAAAAAGTAGAAGCCTGGCACAAGCAGTTGAAGGAAATTGGGTTGAAATTAGTCCAATCCGAAGACATTACCGACAACGTGCTCAAAGCGCTGGAGTTGGATCGCGAGCAACGCATTCGTCTGATTAAGACCTATTCGCCAAAAATCCTGCAGAAAATCTTTTATGAGTTCATCGGGCTGGACCCAAACGCGCCTGCGGAAAACCTGCCGCATTTGGACAATCGCCGCTATTGGTACTTTGTCCTTCAAAAAGCGTAACCAATGTCACGAAAGAAGATGCGCCGTTCCGCGCATCTTTTGTTTTAGAGAAATCTGCTACAGTTCAGGAGAAAAAAATATGGAGTTATCCAAAGACATTCGCGCCAAAGTCCTCAAATTTCAGAAGACTGAAATCACGGAATATCACATTTACAAGCGGCTGGCGCGGCGCATCCAATCTCCCGCTAACGCCAAAATTTTGAACGATATCGCAGAAGATGAAAAGCGTCATTATGAAGGCTGGAAAAAGTATAGCGCTACGGAAGTGAGGCCGCGCTGGCTGGAAGTTTGGTTTTACTATCTCATCAGCCTGATTTTTGGATTTACCTTTGGCGTCAAGTTAATGGAGCGAGGCGAAGAAGCGGCGCAGAAGAATTACGAGCTGGTTTCCAGCGCGATCCCGGAAGCGAAAATTTATCAGGCGGAAGAAAATGAACACGAGCAAAAATTGCTCGCCCTGCTGGACGAGGAGCGTTTGGAATATGCGGGTTCGATTGTGCTGGGATTAAACGACGCGCTCGTGGAATTAACCGGCGCACTGGCCGGGCTGACTTTGGCCTTGCAAAACGTCAAGCTGATTGCCCTTTCCGGGCTGATCACCGGCATTGCGGCTTCGCTTTCAATGGCCACCAGCGAATATCTTTCTACGCGCTCAGAAAAGACGACCAAGAACCCGATCCGCGCCGCGATTTACACGGGACTCGCTTACATTATTACAGTGGCGCTATTAGTCCTCCCCTACCTGCTCTTTGAAAATTACATCCTCGATCTGGCGATTACGCTAACTACCGCCGTTTTGATCATTGCCGCCTTCAATTACTATATTTCCGTCGCCAAAGATGAACCTTTCCGCGCGCGCTTTCTGGAAATGGCGGGGTTAAGTTTGGGCGTGGCGGCTTTTTCCTTTGTGATTGGGTATTTCATCCGTCAATGGCTGGGGGTTGAAATTTAACCGATCATCCACGTTTATTCGCCAGCCAGAACTTTATCCCCCAAAGGTTCTGGCTGGTTTACTTAAGACTGGCATATAATGCAACCCGGAAGGCGGAAGCTCCGCAAAAAATTTAAAAATTCAAGAGGCCAGCCATGCAAGTCAAGTTATTAAAGTTATTGAAAGACAAAAGTATGCTCGTGGTATTCGCCCTAACTCTGCTTCTGGTTCTGACGTATACGCCCGTCCTGCTGTCGGAACGCGTCCTCGACGCATTCGTCCGCGAAGATCAAATTTACGAAACGCTTTCGCCCATTTATTTATTTGTTACTTGTATCTTATTTTTTATCGCCTTCAAACGTTCGCCAATCAAACTCAGCTTGAAAGACCCGAACTGGCTAAAACGCCTGGCCTTTTTAGGGTTGGCATGTATGTTCTTCCTCGCCGCGGGAGAAGAGATCAGTTGGGGGCAACGCATCCTGCACATTGCCACCCCCAATCTAATCAAGGGAGTGAACGTCCAGGAAGAATTGACCTTTCATAATCTAAACTTCTTTCAGGGCGAACATGAAGTCGTCAGCTTCAGCAAATTAAGCATTCTCTTCACGTTTACGATTGGGCTATTAATTCCGCTGGCGTGCTGGCTTTTTGAGCCACTCAGGAAATTTGTGGCCAACAAGTTCCCAATCCTCCCGCTTCAGTATGGCTTCTTGATTCCCATCAACTACATCATTCAAAAAGCCCTCGTGCGCATCCTGCCGCGCTTCCCCAACTTATACCACCACCCCACCATGCCTATTCCGCAGGGCATCCATGAAATCCGCGAGCATAATTACGAATTAATCCTCATGGCGGCGGTGTTGGCTTACATCCTGCTCAAACTGGACTTGAAAGACTCAGCCACCGAAGCCGAAACCACGCCGTAATTTCAGCAGGTCAACTTTAAGTTTCAGCCTTGTCGAGAACAACGACAAGGCTTTTTAATTAGTCCATGGGGCTTACGCAAAACCCCAAGACCAAGCCGCGAATTTCGCTAATTCACGCGAATTGTTTTTAAAAATTAGCGAACTTCGCGTAATTCGCGGCAAAAGATTTTGATCTGCGTAAGTCATAGTCCATTCAATTCATGCTATACTCTTTCTCACCATGACGCGCCGAAATACATATTTTTCAGGCAGGCTACAAAGGAAATGAATATGAAAAAATCAACCCGCTCATTCGCTTCATGTATCATCATCTCGCTTGTTTTAACGGCCTGCGGGTTTGGGAGTTCGCCGACAGCCACGCCCGCGCTCACAATCCAAGCCACGCCCACCGCCGGCTTAAGCGAGATGGTTCAACTTGAACTAACCGCGCAAACCGACCCTGCCATTCAATACAACACGGTTGGACAAATCGTCAAATACAACTTCACCATCAAAGTCAATCGCAACGATAGCGTCAACGTTCCGCCCAATATCAGCATTCCGGGCCTCGCCTTAAACTGTCCGCCGATTAACACCGTCGGCAACTTGGACGACCGCCTCGACGCGGGCGAAAGCATTACCTGCACCGCCGAATACGCGCTCACACAAGACGACCTAAATCGCGGCAGTCTCGCCAGTCAATTTACCGCCAACGTTTATAGCGTCAATTCAAACCAGTCCAGCGTCACAATCACCACCGTACCCGCGCACGCATTAACTCTCACCAAGACCGCCAACCCCACTGCCTACGCCACGCTCGGCCAAACGATTACCTACACCTATGTGATTACAAACAGCGGCGCAACTTCACTGGGCCCCGCTCAATTTACGGTGACGGACCCCGCCTTCCCAAGCCCAATCAACTGCGGCGCGGCGGATACAACCCTCGCTTCAGCCGCGACTATCACCTGCTCGGCGACCTATAGCATTTCCCAGGCGGACATGAGCGCCGCCTCGGTGACGACCAACGCCACCGCCGCAGGAAGCGGCGCCTCCTCACAAGCGGTTGGCGCAACCATTACCAAAAGCGCGGCCACAAATAATTTAGCCGCCGGTTCCACCGTTCAACATAAAGTCGTCGCGGGCGAATGGCTCTGGCAAATTGCCCGTTGTTACGGCGCAGACCCGGTCAAAGTGAGCGCGGCCAACCCGCCGCGGCCGGGAGAAATTTCGCCGGACACGATCGTCACCGTGCCAAACATTGGAAGCGCCGGAAAAATCTACGGTCCGCCCTGCGTCGGGACACATACTGTTCAACCCGGCGACACTTGGGAATCCATCGCCCAAAAATATAACGCCAGCGTGGTCGTCTTGAAGATGGTCAACAAAAATACGTTAAGCGGCACACTGCTGGTTCCGCTCAACTCGGCAGGCGCCGCCGCCCCGGCCGTCACGCCCAGCGCTTCCAACCAAACCTGTTTGGACGTGATTCGCAGTCTCAAATTAACCGGCACAAATTCCGGCCCAACCACGTTCAAAATTTGCGGCCAAATTGATTCTGCCAATAATCTGAAAATCGCTTCGATTCAAATTTCGCAAAAGACCGCCGAAGTGGGCGCAAACGTCATTACGCAAGACCTGACCATTCCCGTGCAAACTTCAACCAACGTCAACGACGTCAACAGCTTCATCATCGGCGATATGAATTACGACGGCAATGACGATTTTCGCATCGTGGAATTTCTACCCGCCGGAGCGAACATCCCCTATTTATATTTCCTCTACGACCCGGCCACGAACAAGTTCGTTTACAACGAAGCCTATCGCGGAATCACCTCGCCGGAATTTCCGGGCAGTCCCAACATCCAATCCAAGTGGCGCGATAGCGCGACCAAATGGGGCATAGACACGTACACGCTCACGAACAACACCCCCAAGTTAACCAAGCGCGAAACCTGGGAGGCGCTCAACGCCACGCAAGCCAAGCATCAGGTGATCGTCTTCAACGTGGACGGAAGCAGTCAGACGACGGTAGATGAAACCGTGCCTTTGCCGATTCCATAATCATTGCGTCTGCCCATGTTGATAATTGACTCGCATCTGGACTTGGCCTGGAATGCGCTCCAATGGAATCGAAATCTTCAGCGACCGATTCATTTGATTCGCGCCAGCGAAAAAGAAATTCAAGGCGCGGGGCGCGGCCTGGGAACTGTGGCCCTGCCAGAGTTACGCAAGGGGCGGTTCTTCATCTGCTTTGCGACTTTGCTCGCCCGCTCCACCGGAACGCCCAAAGAACATCTTGATTACGAATCTCCCGCGCAGGCGTATGGAATCGCGCAAGGTCAATTGGCGTATTATCGCGGGCTGGAAGCGCTGGGTGAAATTCGCCTGCTGACCAGCAAGGCGCAATTGGAAAATCATTGGGCGGAATGGCAGGCGTGGGAAAAGGACGCCGCCTCAACTCAACCGCCTTTAGGATTAATTATCAGCATGGAAAGCGCCGACCCAATTCTCGCGCCGACTCAACTCTCCGCGTGGAAGGAAGCGGGTTTGCGTATGATTGGTCCCGCGCATTATGGAGCGGGTCGTTACGCCGGCGGAACTTCCACCGAACTTGGGTTTACGTCAATCGGCTTTGAACTTTTGCGCGAAATGGAAGATCTAAATCTCGCGTTGGACGTAACCCACTTAACTGATCAAGCCTTTTGGGAAGGGCTCGAACATTTTCACGGGGTTGTTTTGGCGAGTCATAATAACTGCCGCGCGTTGGTTGCCGGGCAACGTCAATTTAGCGACGAACAAATTTGCGCGCTGATCCAACGCGGCGGCGTAATTGGAGCCGCCTGCGACAACTGGATGCTTCATCCAAATTGGATACGCGGCGAAAAAGAAAATCCAAAAGTTATCTTGGAAGATGTGGCCAATCACATTGACCATGTCTGTCAGTTGGCGGGCAATTGCGCTCACGCCGCAATCGGGAGCGATTTAGACGGCGGATTCGGGCGCGAGCAATCCCCTGCGGATTTAGACACCATTGCGGATTTACAAAAGCTTACAGACATCCTTGCAGGGCGCGGTTATAAACCGGAGGATATTTCCAAGATCATGCACGAAAATTGGCTGAGCGTTTTAAAACAAATTTTAGATTAATTTTTACACAAGGAGCAAATATGTCAAAACAACAAATCACCGCCACGCAAGGCGCCGCGCCGATTGGCGCGTATTCGCAAGGCATCCGCGCCGGAGACTTTATCTTCGTTTCCGGGCAAGGCCCGCTCAACCCGGCCACTGGAAAAACCCCCGCAACGGTGGAAGAACAAACCGCGCAAGTGTTGGAAAATATCAAGTCCATTTTAGCGGCGGGCGGCGCCACCATGGCAGACGTGGTGAAAGTGACCGCCCACCTCAGCGACCTGAAGGATTTTCAAGCCTATAATAAAGTGTATGCCACGTACTTTCCCGACCCCAAACCGGCGCGCACAACTGTGGGCAGTCAACTCCTGAACATTTTGGTTGAGATTGACGTGATCGCCTACGTCGGAGAAAAATAATCCATGCGCGTGGACGAACTTGAAACGCCCGTTCCCGTGGTGGACATTGACTTAATGCAGGCCAACATTCGGCGCCTGCAAAAGTTTTTAGACGACCGGCAGATCGCCAATCGCCCGCACATCAAAACGCATAAAATCCCCGAAATTGCACAAATGCAGATAGACGCCGGAGCGGTGGGCATCACCTGTCAAAAAGTGAGCGAAGCGGAAGTGATGGCAGACGCAGGCTGTACGGATATTTTTATTCCCTACAACATCCTTGGCGAATCAAAACTCAAGCGCTTGATGAATCTTGCCAAGCGCATCAAAGTCAGCGTGACCTGCGATTCGGAATTTGTCGCCAATGGGCTTTCAGAAGCTGCGCAAAAAAACAACCTGACGCTTGAAGTGTTAGTGGAATGCGATACTGGCGCGCACCGTTGCGGCGTGCAAACGCCCGAACAAGCCGCAACGCTGGCAAAAATAATTTCGCAATTGCCCAATTTACATTTCGGCGGATTGATGACTTATCCAAACATGTCATCGCCATACAATGAAGTCGTCGCAGATTTTGTAGCTCAAACGCGCGAATTATTGAAAAAAGAAAACCTTGAAATCAAACGAGTCAGCGGCGGCGGCACGCCCACCATGTGGCAGGCCGATTCGTCCATTGGCATCACGGAACATCGCGCCGGAATTTACGTCTATGGCGATCGCCTAACCATGCGTTCTGGCGCCGTCACGCTGGAGACCTGCGCCCTGCGCGTCTGGAGTACCATCGTCAGCCGCCCAACCGCCGAACGCGGAATTTTAGACGCGGGCAGTAAAGCGCTTTCCAGCGACTTGCATGGGCTGGATGGCTACGGCTACATTTGTGAATACCCCGAAGCGAAAATTTACGCCCTCTCCGAAGAGCATGGGCACGTGGATTTTTCCGCCTGCAAAACCAAACCACAAATTGGCGAGCGCGTCAGCATCATCCCCAATCATTGTTGCACCGTCACCTGCCTGTTCGATGAAGTCGTCGGCATGAGAAACCATCAAGTGGAAGTCATCTGGAAGGTAGCCGCGCGCGGCACGGTATTGTAACCATGCACTTTGAAGAAGCGACTCAAAGAATCAAGGACTGCGGAGTCATCGCGATTATTCGCGGCGGTTTTTCCGTGGAAGACATGCTTCGCATCAGTTCCGCGCTGTTGGCGGGTTCTGTTTCGACGGTTGAGATTACCCTCAACAGCCCCGCCGTGTTGGAGGCTCTTCCAAAGTTGAGAAAACATTTCGGCGACGAGTTATTAATCGGCGCGGGCACGGTACGAAACAAAGAACATGTTCAACAAGCCTATGATGCAGGCGCGCAATTTTTGATTTCGCCAAATTATGATTCAGCATCCACTTCCCTATCGCAAAGTAAAAACTTACTTCACCTCCCTGGCGTTTTCACCGCCACTGAAGCGCAAACCGCCTTTGCCAATGGATGCAAGCTGTTAAAGCTCTTCCCCATGGACACAGTTGGCCCCGCCTACCTCAAAGCCTTGCGCGCCCCGCTGGACGATATTGATTTCGTGCCCACTGGCGGCGTTGCGCTTGAAAATATTTCAGCGTATGCCAAAGCTGGGGCTGTTGCCGTTGGGCTGGGCAGTAAATTAGTTTTGAATCGCGAACAAAGCAGTGAAGATTTAACCAGCCGGGCCAAGACGCTCCGCGAAGCGTGGATACAGGGAAAGCATGGCTAGTTTTGACGTAACCACGTTCGGCGAAATGCTGTTGCGGCTGAGCGTGCCATCGGGTCAGCGCCTGGAAGTGGCAAAAAGTTTGGACGTGTATCCTGCTGGAGCGGAAGCGAACGTCGTCGCTTTGCTGGCCCGGCTGGAAAGAAAGACGCTCTGGGTCGGGGCCTTGCCGAAAAATCCGTTGGGGCGTTTGGCCGCCAATCACCTGCGCCTGGCCGGGGTGGATTTATCCAACATCATTTGGCGGGAAGGCGGCCGCCTTGGAACGTATTATGTAGAGTTTGGCGAACCGCCGCGCGGCATTCAAGTGACGTATGATCGCGCACATTCAAGCGTCGCCGCCTTAACTTTGGCTGACATTAATTGGGACTCTCTACTCGATACGCGCATCCTACATTTGACGGGCATTACCCCGCCGCTCTCTGATACCTGTCACGAGATTATCCTTCAAGCCCTGCAAAAAGCAAAAGAAAAAAATATTCCAATCAGCTTCGACGTGAATTACCGTCAAAAGTTGTGGACGGAAAAACAAGCGCGGGAAATCCTTTTGCCCATGCTTCAAGATGTGGAAATTTTATTTTGCAGTCAGGCAGACGCAATCCGTTTATTTGGCTGTACAGGTCCAATGGACGAAATCGCCGAAGCCATGTTGCGACTAAGTCGCGCCAGATACGCCGTCGTCACGTTTGGCGAAAAGGGCGTGTTGTTCTGGGACGGGGAAATTTGGAAACATGAACCCGCCCGCCCCACCAAAATTATAGACCGCCTCGGCGCGGGGGACGCGCTGGCCGCAGGCGTCCTACACGGCTGGTTGGAAGGCAACCTCTCACTGGGACTAAAGTATGGCGTCACGTTGGCGGCTATGGCTTTGAGCCAATTGGGCGACGCGGTGATTACCACAAAAGCAGAACTTGATTCTTTGGTCAATACAAACTCCACGCTGACAAGATAATTTCTTCGTTAAGCTGAAAGCCTACGCCTTAAGTTCGCCAGCCAGCAAGGCAATGACCTCGTCTGCTTTCATCACTTGGCCAAACCATTCAAGCGCCGCCATATACGCTTTATGGACATGCTCCGCGGGGATAACGGTGTCGCCAAATTCAAGGTCACGGGTGGCGCAGGCGTCTTCCGCCACAATCACCTTGAAGCCTAAATCAGCGGCGGCGCGGGCTGTTGAATCCACGCACATGTGACTCATCATGCCGGTAATCACTACGCGCTCCGTCCCCCAACTTTTCAATAACTCCAGCAAATTGGTATTCAGGAAGGCGTTCACTTCGTGTTTATATACAATCGGCTCGCCTTCAAAGTGCGCGACCGCATCGTGAATATCCGAGCCTTCGCTTCCCTTAACGAAGAAAGCGGCATCCGGCTCTTGTGAAATATGTTGAATGTGAATATGCCTGCCGCCATGCTCGCGAAAACACTGCAGGAGCATGTACGCTTTTTTTGCGGCTTCCAACGGGTTGACCAGCGGGAATTTTCCGCCGGGGAAATAATCTTTTTGGATGTCAATCACGAGCAAGGCTGTTTTCATTTTTCTCTCCAGTTCCTAAATTTACTTTCTCCCAAAATCAGCGGGATTTTCGCCCCATAATTGGGTATCCCATTTCAAAATTTTTCCTTCAGGCAGTTTATTTTCTGCCAGCCAATTTTCGGCGCTGCGGATCAGGGCAAAGGTGATGGCATTTTTAGTTGTATGTTTTAATTTTGTCTTACATGCGCCCGTGTTAACCCAGGCGATTGCATTTTCTGAATCAGAGTAAATTGGAACCTGCATATTGTGTTTATATTGCCAGGTAAGCGCATGGACAATCGCTAAAAATTCACCGACATTGTTCGTGCCGTCCGCATAGGGGCCAGCCCGGAAAAGTTCTTCGCCATTCTCCGTGTTCACGCCGCGAAATTCAACCTTTCCCGGCGAACCATCGCAGGCCGCATCCACGCACATGGATGGGAGCAAGGGCGGCGCGCTAACCAATTTCCATTTGCCCTGCGTGGCAGGTTTGCCAATGTAGTTTTCATATCCTCCCAACAAGGCGGCGTCCGCTTCCGCTTCGCTCGCAAAGGCCTTGTATTGCGCGTCCACATAGCCCTTCACCTGCTTTTCACATTCCGCCCAGGTAGTGAAGATGCCCGTTTTGCGCCCCTTCCAAACGACGTAGTATTTCTGCTTTGACATGCTTCAATTTTACATCAAATAAAAATGGCTTCACAGTTGAAGCGTTGAGAATTTTTCTGGCCTTCGGACAAAAGCATCTTTAGCCGCAGATTTCACGAATTCTCGCGAAAAAACGAAAGAAAAATCAAGGCTAATTTATGTCAATCTGTGCCAAAAGAAAACGTCTGAACTTCTATCCGTATCCAAGGTTTTTGTCTTGACAAATCTTTTGATTTCCGTAAAATACGATAATTCTTATGAAAATTCTCAACTATTGTTCGTGTCTGTGGCGGGGTTCGTAACCACGCCTAAGACACCCGCCCCAGACAAGCAGTCAACGACTTAGGATAGTGGAACGGCTCCCGCGTGCAATTTTCCCGCGCCGGATGGTTCGCTATCCTTTTGTTTTATGTTGATTGCTTTTATTTTATGGATGAAGGAAACTAAACTCATGTCTTACGCTCACCCCGAATATTTAGTGGATACCGAATGGGTCGCCGCCCACTTGAAGGACGCCAACGTCCGCATCGTTGAATCAGACGAAGATCCCTTGCTATACGCGATTGGTCACATTGAAGGCGCCGTGCATGTGGATTGGTTCAGCGTTCTGCAACACCCTCTGCGCCGCGATTTTCTGACCAAGGAAAAGTTTGAAGAACTGGCCTCGGCGCTGGGCATCACTAACGAAACAACGGTCGTCTTTTATGGCGATAAATCCAACTGGTTTGCGGCTTATGCGTTGTGGCTCTTCCAATATTACGGACATCAAAACCTCAAGATTATGAACGGCGGACGCACCAAATGGGAGCAGGAAAAAAGGCCGTTCGTGAAGGAAGTTCCCGCGTATGCCAAAACAAGCTACAGCGCGAAAGAGGCGAATAAATCCATCCGCGCCTTCCGCGACGATGTCTTCAAGCAATTAGATCAAAAGAAGCCGCTGGTGGACGTACGCTCGCCCAAAGAATATAGCGGCGAATTGACGCACATGGCGAACTACCCGCAGGAAGGCTCAACGCGCGGCGGACACATCCCCACCGCCGTGAGCATTCCCTGGTCGCAGGCGGTGAACGAAGCGGACTCAACTTTCAAATCTGCGGAAGAGTTGCGCGCGCTCTACGAAGGCAAAAATATCAAAAGCGACGGCGAAGTGATTGCGTATTGCCGCATTGGCGAGCGTTCTTCAGTGACCTGGTTCGTGTTAAAGTATCTGCTAGGTTATCCAAACGTCAAGAATTACGATGGTTCGTGGACGGAATGGGGCAACCTGGTAGACGCTCCGATTGAAAAATAAATTTAGCGCGATGGGGCGGGGAAACCCGCCTCATACTAAACCTTATGCCCCTCCCTCAAAACCTGCAAGAAATTATTGAAATGATCGCCAGCATGTCGCGCGCAGAAAAGCTCGAAACGCTGATCGGCTACGCTGAATCCCTGCCGGATTTACCAGAGCGCTTCAAAGCCCAACGCGATCAAATGGAAGCCGTGCCGGAGTGCATGACCCCGGTGTTTATCATTGCCGAAAAAGATGAAACCGGCGGAATACAGTTTCATCTGGACATTCCGCCGCAATCTCCCACCGTGCGCGGGCTGGCCTCCATTTTGCTGAATGGGCTAAACGGCGCAACGTTTGAAGAGATCGTCGCCGTGCCGATTGATTTTTATCAGCCGATGAATTTGCAGGAAGCAGTTTCGCAACAACGCATTACCGGGTTTGTGGGCGTACTTTCACACATGAAGCAAGCCGCCGCAAAAGTGAAATAAAAAGAACTTCCCAATTTTATGGGAAGTTCTTTTTATAAATACGTTGAAGCTCGCCGTTACTGCACGGTTAATTTCACCGCGTCCATCGCCAGCCAGGCGCCATCCATGGCGCTAATATCCTGAACTTCCACATAAACCGTCGTGCCGCTGGGAATGCCATCCAGTTTAATTATTTCGCTAAAAGCGCCGGGCGCGCCAAAATCTGGCGCATGCACCGTCACAGGGCCCGAACCATATTCCTGGCCGTCTTCGCCATAAATAAAATAGGATAAATTATTTTCAAACGGCGCAATGCTCACGCTTCCCTCCAGTTGAAACGTCGCAGTCACGGCCGCCGCATGGGCGGGAGCGGAAATTTCCACTTCGCGTTTTTTTCCATCGGGCGTATTGGTCGTGTAATGAACCACACGCAGTTGGTTGTTGACCAACGCATACCGCCGCGTGGTTTGCAGAGTTGGACAACAGGCTGGGTCTTCCGCGCCGTGCGTCGTCGCGTCTAAAAAGATTTCGCCGTTTTCAATGGTCAGGTTGTGAATCTCTGCGCGGTCGTCAATCAGCGTGGAAGCGACGAAGATGGGCTGGCCGTTGGAAAGCGCGTACACGACCACATATCCAAAACTGCCGGTGCCGCCGAAGTTCTCAAAGAAAACCGCCGCCGCTTCGTTTGAGCCGTCGCCATTCAAATCGCCAAAGGCGCTGTACTCCGTCAGAAAGACGCGCGCAAAATCCACAGTTGAATGATCTTCGCCGCTTTGATACACGCCATCGGTCAATTGCACAATGGCATGGTCGTCTCGTCCGCTGAGTTTATATTGCGCGTTCTGAAGTTGCTCGAGCGAGAACTGCGGCACGGGCGGAAGAACTGTTGGGGTGGGTGGAACAGGCGTCGGCGTGGGAAGCGCGGCGGCTGGTAATCCACAAGCCAAAGTCGCCAAAGTCAAAATCAAAAAGAGCTTTATGGAATGATACCGAACCATGTTGCGCCTCCGTCTTCCGTTTTGTAAAGCGAATAATGATTGTTGGTGGAATCGTACGCGATTGCCCAGCCAACCGACAAGCTGGCAAAATCAATCGCGGATAACGACTCGCCAAAGACCACGTCTGGCGGGAGGATGCTCCAGGTGGCGGACGCATCTTTCGTAACGTAAAACTGGTCGGCGCCATAGGCGATCATTTCCTGCGCCGAGATAATTTCGAACCGGTCGGTTTCGGGCAGGGTGGCGCTGGCTGGTTGCCAGGTTTGGCCGCCGTCATTTGTTTGATAGATGACCGTACTGGTTTTTGAACTCATTACTTTTAGAATCAACGCGCCCTGCGTGGCCGAAGTGAATTGAATCTTTTCCACCAGCAAGTCTGCGCTTTTGGCTTCTTCTGCAAGCGGCAATTGAACCGGCGACCAAGTTTGTCCGCCATCATCCGTACGAAAAGCATAGACCGATCCCGAAGCGTACACCACGCCATAAATCCACGCGGTTTTCTGATTCAGCGGCGTCAGCCCACCCTTGAGGCCGCTCAGTGGAAGCGATGTGTCGGCGCCTTCCACATTGGGGTCATTGATAAACGTTCGCTCCCACGTCACGCCGCCATCGGTCGTTTGGAAAACAGCCACAGCCATACTGCCCGCGCCCACGCCCAGCCCGGCCATCATCCAGCCGTTGTTTGTATCCAGAAAGGACAAATCGCCATCGCCAAAGGGGACGGCGCTGGAAGTCCAGGTAATTCCCCCGTCGGCGGTTTGATAGAGGACGCCGTGATTGTAGGGATCGTTTGGATCGGCCATCAACAACCAACCTCTCAGCGGGCTGATGAATTCTTCTTTCACGCTGTATCCAACTTCGGTGAGTTCAGGCGGGGTGACGTTATACCAGGTGACTCCGCCGTCGTTGGTGCGGACGATCTGCGTTTCGGTAATTCCCCAACCGTTGAGGGCATCCAACATATCAATCCGCATAATCGCCGGGGATTCCACCAGCGGCGCGTCTATCGGCGCGGCGGAAGCGGTTGTCGCCAAAAATGTTTGAACTTCTGTGGGAAGCGGCGTGACGGCCGGGCTTTCTGTTACGAGTTCGGTAGGCAAGGCGTTCGCGCCATCCGCGTTTTGCGTCACCGGCGCGTTACAGGCGGCGGTCAACAAAATCAAAATAAAAAATGGAAAAAGTTTTTTCATGGCTCTCCTAAGTTTTGAAGCGCCTGCAACTGTAGAATTGAGTCGCTGGCAGGCCTTCAAACGGGTTAGACGCTGGCTTCAAGAATCAGCGCTTCGCCTTGCCCAACTCCCACGCATAACGTGGCCAGTCCATAGCGAAGATCGCCGCGCAATTTCATCTCATGCGCCAGCGTGGTTACTAATCTGGCCCCCGAACACCCCAACGGATGCCCGATGGCGATGGCGCCGCCGTTGACGTTCGTGATTTCAGGATTCAATTCCAACTCTTCGATCACCGCCAAAGCTTGCACGGCAAAGGCTTCGTTGAGTTCAACCAGCCCAATATCCTTGATTTGCAAACCCGCGCGAGAAAGGACTTTGCGCGTGGCGGGGACGGGACCATAGCCCATCACTCTGGGCGGAACCCCGGCCGAAGCGGAGGCGATAATTTTAGCCAATGGCTTCAGTCTCAATTCTTTGGCTTTGGCTTTGCTCATGATTAACAACGCGGCGGCTCCGTCATTTAATCCAGACGAATTACCGGCGGTGACAGTTCCGCCTTCTTTTTTGAAGGCAGGCCTTAATTTGGATAAGGATTCCAGCGTGGTATCGCGGCGCGGACGCTCGTCGGTATCTACAATTTTCGGGTCGCCTTTTTTTTGCGGGACAGCCACCGGAATCACCTCGCGCTTAAACCTGCCAGAATCAAGCGCCTTAAGCGCCAGTTGGTGCGAACGGACTGAAAACTCATCTTGTTTTTGGCGCGTAATCTGCGGACGTTCCGCGGCGATGTTTTCCGCCGTCTCCCCCATCGAATCGATTCCATATTTTTCCTTCATCTTCGGGTTGGGATAGCGCCAGCCCAACGCGGTATCATACGCGGTTAAATTTCCAAACGAAAAACCCGCCTCCGCCTTGGGGAGCGAATACGGCGCGCGACTCATGCTTTCCACGCCACCCGCAATATAAACCTCGCCCTCTCCAGCCTTAATCGCCCGCGCCGCCATACTGATGGCCGTCAGCCCCGAAGCGCACAGGCGATTCACCGTCACGCCGCCCACCTCAATCGGCAGACCGGCCAACAACAAGGCCATCCGCGCCACATCGCGGTTATCCTCCCCAGCCTGATTGGCGCAACCGAGGAAAACTTCCTCAACCAAATTTGGGTCAAACGAATTTCTCTCCAACAGGGCGGCAATCGTCTGCGCCGCCAAATCATCCGGGCGGACAGAAGCCAGCGCCCCACCCAGCGCGCCAATCGGCGTGCGAAGCGCATCCACAATTACAACTTCGGTCATAGCATCATCCTTATTTTTACTTTTTCTAAATTATAGGAGCTTTTTATCCAGTCAATTACCACATATATAATTGTAATCTGCTCTACATGAATTTTAATTCATCAAATCCATGTTCCGACAACGAACTTGATACGTTTAAACAGAAGTCGCCTCTTGACATTCAAACCTAACTCATGTATTATTAGAACAGGTGTTCTGATATGGAAAACAACCTTTCACTGGAAGCTCTGGCAGAGGTTTTGGAGGAAAAGCGCACGCCGCAGACTCCGCCCAAAACAGCCCTGCCCTCTCTGGCCTCGCTCCTCGCCGACGCAGACGCCCTGCCGCAATCCGCTTTATACCTCGGGCTGGCAGAAGACGGACTGCCCGTCCTGCTCAACCTGCAAGATCCAACTCCGGGACCAATCCTCATCACCGGCGATTCGGCCAGCGGCAAAACTGCCCTCCTCAAAATGATTGCGCGCGGAATAGACCTCCTCCATTCTCCCACCTCAGCCCAATATTGCATTATCACCAACCATACGGATGAATGGAAAGCTTTCGAGGGCGGCAAAAATTCCGTTGGAGTTTACGCGCTCGAAAATGAGGGAACTTCCGCCATCCTCGAATCTTTGGTCGAGTGGGCGCGTAACAACAAGAGCAAACAAAGCTCGGTCATCTTACTGTTGGATGGTTTGGATACGGCCATTCAACTTGGCGGGCTGGCCGAACAAAACCTGCGCTGGCTTCTCCTGCGCGGAGCCAGCCGCAACGTTTGGCCTTTAATTACACTCAACGCCAATCAGGCCGAAGCCCTGCAAGAATGGCTCGCCTTCTTCCGCACGCGGCTCTTCGGGCAAATCCTCAACGCCGAATCTGCCGCCCTGCTCACCGGCTCACAGGTCCTCAAAGTTAATGACCTCATCGCCGGTTCACAATTTTCCCTGCGCGAAGAAAATCAACTGCTCAAGTTTTGGGTTCCGTTGATTGAATAAGAAAGGAAAACGCCATGCACGTTGGAATACTCTGGTTTGATAACGACGCGCACACCATGTTGAGCGTGAAGATTCAAAAAGCGCTGGATTACTACAAAAAGAAATTTGGACGAACGCCCGATCTTTGTCTGGTTCACCCCAGCATGTTAGAGCAGGGTCAAAGTCAGGTTGAACTCGGCAGACTCATCATCCGCGCCTATCGTTCCATTCTCTCCGGCCATTTCTGGATTGGCATTGAGGATCAAAAATAAAATCTGATTGAACGCCGCAAACTCCCGTTCAACCTTCGCCAATTTTATTTTGATCCATGCGCCCTCCTGTTCCTTCTCAAACAGGAGGTTTTTTATTGCCTACTCCCCCGTCGCCACCACCAAAGCCAGCGCCTGATTCTCGGTATGACTCAAGCTCACCGACCAGTTCGCCAGTCCTTTTTCTTTAGCCTTCGCCTGCGCCATGCCGGATAAATACAAATGCGGCGCGTGGTTATCGTCGCCGCGCACTTCAATTTCCAGCCAGCCCACCGCGCCGATGCCCGTGCCCAGCGCTTTTGCCGCCGCTTCCTTGGCCGCAAAGCGCGCGGCCAAGGAAGCGACGCGGCCTTTGCATTCCCGCTGTTCCGCTTCGGTAAAAATTCTGGCGATAAATTTTTCGCCATGTCTTTCAATGGCTTCGCGCACACGCTGAATTTCAATCAAATCCACTCCCGAAGCGAGGTTCATCACGGGCCTGCCGTCGAAATGGCCAGCGCTTCCGGGTTGAGATATTTTCGGGCGGCTTCCATTACTTCGGCGCGTGTGACCCGATTAACGATGCCCGCGTAGCGTTGATAAAAATCCAACCCGAGGTTGTATCTGTGGATATTAATTAAAGACCCGGCCACGCCGCCATTGGATTCAAACGAAAGCGGCAGGCGGCCCACATAATTGGCCTGACTATCCGCCAGTTCTGCGCGCGTAACGCCATCTTTAATCAGGCGTTTCAGTTCTTTAATAATTAAATCCTGCGCGCGCTTCACGTTCTTCGGGTTCACGCCGGCAAACACCTCCCACGAGCCGGAGTGCGCGCCCGCGCTCAAACTGGAGTAGGCATAATACGCCAGCCCCGATCTTTCACGGACGGATTCGCCAATTCGTCCCATCATTCCAAATTGTCCCAGGATGGAATTGGCCAGCGAAGTTGCAAAAAATTCAGGGTCTTTTCGACGCGGGCCAAATACGCCCACAATCAAATCGGATTGGGATTTACCGGCAATGCGTTGATGGCGCATGAGGGTCTTGCGAAGCGGCTTAAGCGGCGGAAGTTCCGGCGCAACAACCTGACCCGGAACCTGCCAGCTCCCCAAAAAGCGCTCAGCCACTTCCAACGCTTTTGTGGGCGCAATCGCGCCCACAATGGCAATCACCATGCCCCGCGGCCCAAAGTGGCGGCGATGGAATTTTTGCAGGTCCGCCTGGGTGATGGATTGAATCGTCTCCAGGTATCCGTCGCTGGGGCGACTGTAGGGATGATTGCCATAGAGCAATTTATCAAAATTCAAAGCCGCCATGTCGGCGGTGTCTTGTGCGCGAATGTTTAAGCCAGTGAGCAATTGGGCGCGCAGTTTCTCAATTTCTTTTTTAGGAAAGGTGGGCGTAGTCAGCGACTCGGATAAAAGTTGGAGCAGGAGCGGCAAATCCTCGGCCAAGGCGCGGCCGCCAAAGCTGGCCGTATGCACGCTGGAGTCGAAGCCCAAGCTCGCGCCGACCGACTCCAACTCGTTGTAGATGGAATCGAATGTGCGGGTTTGGGTACCCCGCATCAGCGCGGACGAGACGAAATCCGCCAGACCAAGCTTTTCATCGCTTTCAAAAATGGATCCGGCGCGCAAATATCCGCTCATGCTCACAGAGGGACTGTTGAAATTGGAACGCGCCAAGAGCGTAATGCCGTTGGAGAGGGTAGCTTGAAAAATATCCTCGGGGCCGGGCAGGGAACTTTGGAGCGGCTTGCCAGTTTGTTTTGCCATTAGGGTTTCCCGCCTTTCGGAAGATACGTTCCCACCACGCGATATTTGGGTTGAAAATATTGGCGGGCCACGCGCTGAACGTCCTGCGGGGTAATGCGCGCCAGTTTATTTAGATATGTTGTAAACCATTCATACGTGGCAAACATTTCAGCAAAGCCCAGCCAAAAGGCCTGATTGGTAATGTTTTCGCTCCCGTAGGCAAAGATGGCGCGGGCTTGTTTGATGGCACGGGTAATTTCTTCCCGCGAGACGAGTTTGGTTTGAATGAGTTGGATTTGTTCATCTAACGCGGCCAGCGTTTCTGCGGGTTTGCGTTTTGGGTGAACCGTGAGGTTGAAAGAGTAAACGAACGGGTCAATCGTTACAGCCGCGCCGCCAGAAGCGCTGACAGCAAATTCTCGATCTACCAAAGCGCGATACAGCCGCGATGTTTTATGCGAAATCCCGCCGCCAAACATATTGATGTTGCTGGCGCCCGCCAACAGGCTGTCTAAAACGGAGAGGGCGAAAAAATCGGGATGGCTGGCATGGGGAAAGCGATAAGAGACTTGCAGGTAGGTGGTTTCGCCGGGGCCTTCCACTTCCAGCTTGACTTCCCCTTTTTGCTCCGGTTCGGGCCGCTTAAGCCTTTGAATGGGTTTACCGGCCGGAATCTTTTCAAACAACTCCTTGATGCGTTTGAGCATGGCTTTGGTTTCAAAATCTCCGGCGAGGGCCATGACGGCATTGTTGGGGACGTAATAGGTTCGATAGTGCCGATAGAGATCGTCGCGCGTCATGGTCTGTAAATCGGCCATGTCGCCAATCACCTCATGGTGATAGGGATGCACGCGGAAGGCGGTTTGTTGCATGGCTTCGCCCAAATGGAAAAGCGGCTCGTTCTCCTGCCCTTCCCTTTCGGAGATGATGACCGTGCGTTCTGAGGCGACTTCTTCTTCTTTGAACAAGCTATTTTTCATGCGATCCGCTTCGAGGCGCAGGGCCAGGTCAATTTTTGCGGCGGGCATGGTTTCAAAGTAGGTCGTCCAATCCAGGTAGGTAAAGGCGTTCCACGAGCCGCCTTCGCGCGAAATTGCTTTATCTAAAATGCCGTTGGGGAATTTCTTCGTGCCTTTAAATTGCATGTGTTCCACCCAATGCGAAATGCCCGTCTTTCCGGCAATTTCGTCTTTTGAGCCAACACGATACCAAACCCACGAAGAAATAATCGGCGCGGTATGAATTTCTTTAAGCATAACCTTTAAGCCATTTTTCAACGTGACTTGCGTAATTGTGTTCGACATAAGCCTCCAAATCCTGATGATGAATTCACACCCATAAAGTTAATCGGCTTACGGACAAACCGGCTGTCCATCTAAATTAACCGCCTCAGGCGACAGCATACAATAAAACGGGCGAACCACGTCTTGCAGTCCGCTGAACGGCTCGTGCAATTGCGTTTGGCTGAGGGGAATGTTCACCGGCACGTTTAACGTCACCGGCACCGTCGTATCCACCGGCACGGACAAGCTGAGCAAGACCGGCAAACTGGTGCCTTGCGGCAAAACAATGGTCGTCAGCGCGTTGGAGATGTTCAAGCCGCCGGTATTCACCGTGACGCGGGCGTTGGTAATCGTCACATCCTGACTCAAGACCACGTTGGTTTGCTGGTTTAATTGCAGGTCAAACTTCACGGGGATGGTGGTGTCCACCTTCACGTCGGTGGTGATGCTCGCGCGATCCATCTTCTCAAAGTTGGTGTACAACCCACCGAGAAAACCGGAGCCGAGGTTTAGGACGCTCGAAAGTTGCATGCCGCTCTTCTTCAAGCCGGAAAGTACCGCCAGCATAACGATTAACAAAACCACGTTCACCGTCAAGGAAACCACGCTGGCAATCGTCCAAAACGGCGGCCAGAAATTCAATTGCAGTTTCTTGAAAGCCGTGCCGATATTTTTAGGCAAAGGCGGGAGGGAAAATTTCTTTCCAGCAGGCTTGGGCTTTTTAGGGGTCTCAACTGGCTGGGACGGTTCGGGCGTTTCAGGCTCGTCGGCTCTTTGCTTGGGCAGGGCATTCGTTAGCGCCGTGTTCTTTTTAGGGAGTTTGCCCACCGGCGAAGCCTTTCCGCCGTTTAGCAAACTTCGCATTTTCTTCGCCGGATCATGTTTCGGTTCGTCTGCCATAAAATCTCCTTCGTTGAACGAAGCCTTATCTTAACATATTTATATGGGGCGCTTGCCGCCGCTTTTCTTTTTGGCTATAATCTTCGGACTGTGGGCTTGATTCTAATGAAGTTATCCGCTGGAGGCAATAGATGTCGAATCAGTTCCTGGTAGCAGTCATCGGCGCCGGGCCTTCCGGGCTGTTTGCGGCGCGCGAACTGGCCACGCATGGGGTTCGCGTACTGCTTTTCAATCGCGATATTAAAGCGGGCGGGCTGGCGGAATATGGCATCTACCTCGATAAATATACGATGAAGTCTGGTTTGCGCAAGCAATTTCGTCAGGCGTTGGAGCAACCCAACCTGGAGTATTACGGCAACCTGCTGATCGGCGCGCACGGCGACCTGACGCTGGAGCAACTGCGCGCATTCGGGTTCGACGCAATTCTAGTCACGACCGGCGCGCAAGGCACGAAATGGCTGGGTTTGCCCGGGGAAGACCTCGAAGGCGTCTATCACGCCAAAGATGTGGTTTTCTCCTACAACCAACTGCCGCCCTTCAGCCAGAAAAAATTTCGTTTTGGAAAAAAGTGCGCGATCATCGGCGCGGGCAATGTGATGGTGGATATCGCCCGTTTCTTAATCCACTATCAACACGTGGATGAAATCACCGCCATTGTGCGGCGCGGGCCCAACGAAGTGAACTTTACCAAAGAAGAGATGAAGCATTTAATCTCGTATTTGGATTTAAACGGCTTTGAAGCGGAGATGGCCCGCGTCCTGCCCGTTTTACAAGCGCTCCCACAGGACCCCGAACTGGGCCGCCAAAAAGTTTTGGAAGCCCTCCCCAAAGCCGACCCAAAAACCAAGCCGACCCATTTTCACTTCGACTTCCTCGCCTCTCCCACCGCCATGTTTGGCGAAAACGGAAAATTGACTCAACTCGAAGTGGAGGATAACGCGCTGACGCTCAAAGACGGCGAAGTGAAAGCGCGCGGCACAGGACAAAAACGTCTGCTGGATGTGGAGACCGTGATCTTTGCGATTGGCGACAAAGTGGACGAATCTTTCGGCCTGCCCACCGAACGCAACGAATTCATCAAAAACCCCAACCCCAAATTTCCTGAAGAAGGCGTTTCCTACGAAACCCCACTCGAAGGCGTATTTGTCGGCGGCTGGTCGCGCAAGGCCAGCGAAGGGTTGGTCGGCGTGGCCCGCAAAGACGGGATTAACGCCGCGAAGGCCGTTCTAAAATATCTCGAAACCAGACCAGCCCAAAGCGCGGATGTGGCGACAATCCGCGCCGCGCTCAGCGCGTTGGGCAAGCCCATCATCACCAAAGCCGATTTGAAAAAATTGGAAGGCATTGAAGCCGAAGAAGCCAAAAAGCGCGGGCTGGAAGATTTCAAATTCTCCAGCAATGCCGAAATGCTCGAAGCGCTCAACCGCTAGAATCAGCTTTTCAACTCGCGCAAAATCTCCTCAGTATGTTCGCCCATCAGCGGCGGCGGGCGGCGATACGCCACCGGCGTGGCGCTCAACTTCAACGCCGAACCCACCAGCGGCAATTTTCCAATCGTCGGGTGATTCATCTCAATCTGCATTTCGCGCTCGGCAATATTTTGCATGGCAAAGACCTGCTCAAAATTATTAATCGCCCCGCAGGGAATTTCCGCCGCCTCCAGTTTCTGCAACCACGTTTCCACAGGTTGCTTTATAAACAGCGCCTGCAACAACGAAATCAATTCCCCCCGATTTTGCACGCGGAGCGCGTTGGTCGCAAAGCGTTCATCCCGCAACTTGGGCGCTTCAAGGATTCCGCACAGGCGCTCAAACTGACGATCGTTCCCCACCGCCAAAGCCAGCCAGCCGTCGCTCGCCTGAAAACTTTGATACGGGACAATGTTCGCATGGGCGTTACCGTAGCGTTTGGGTAACTCGCCAGAAATTAAATAATTGCTGGCCACATTGGCCAGCCAACCCACCGTTGAGTCAAACAACGCAATATCCACCCGCTGACCTTTTCCTGTAATGGTCCGCGCCTGTAACGCCGCCAAAATGGCAATTACCGCATTTTGCCCCGCAAACAAATCCACTACCGCTACGCCCGTTTTCATCGGCTCGCCCTCTGGCGCGCCGGTAATGCTCATCAACCCTGCCACAGCCTGAATCATAAAATCGTAACCGGGCTGATTGCTCAGCGAGCCGGTTTGACCGAAGCCCGTAATTGAACAATAGATCAAGCGCGGGTTTACGGCCTGCAAGGTTTCATAATCCAACCCATATTTCTGCAACGTCCCCGGTCGAAAATTTTCCACCAGCACGTCGCTCTGCGTGGCCAACTCGCGTAAAATTTGTTTGCCCGCTTCGGTTTTCAAATCCACGACCATTCCACGCTTGTTGCGGTTGACGCATAAATAATACGCGCTCTCGCCCTCCGCAAACGGCGGCCCCCAGGCGCGGGTTTCATCGCCTTCCGGCGGCTCCACTTTAATCACCTCAGCGCCCAGGTCGCCGAGAACCATCGTACAATAAGGCCCGGCCAGCACGCGGCTTAAATCCAACACTCGAATATTTTGCAAGGCTTGCATAGCTCTCCTTTATGAAACGCGACTTATATTTTAGCAAACCTGTGATGAACGCCTCCGGCGCTTTGGGCTTTACGCCCGATCCTAAGAATGGAATCGCGCTAGAGTCGTTCGGCGCCTTTGTGACCAACCCGCTCTCCCCGCGCCCGCGCCTGCCAGCCAGTTGCCCCGGCCTGCTCCAATTCCCCGGCGGATTTTTAATGCACACCGGCCTGCCCAACCCCGGCCTGTTCTCTGCCATTCCAAAATACGAAACGCGCTGGCAAAAGTCCGAACTGCCGATCATCGTACACCTCATGGCCGAAACTCCCGAAGAAACGCGGCGCATGGTTCAGGCCCTGGAACGCGTGGAAAATGTCATGGCCGCAGAACTTGGCTTTGCGCCCCACCCGCCAGACGACTTCATCCTCGCAACGCTTGCGGCCTGTCGCGGCGAAATCCCGCTCATCTTCTCGCTACCTGCCGAAAAAATTCTCACGCTTGGGCCGCAACTCATTGAACAAGGCGCGCAAGCATTAAGTTTCTCGCCCCCACGCGGCGCGCTCCCCCAAAACGAGCGATCCGTTACCGGCCGGTTATACGGGCCGGCCCTCTTCCCCCAAACCCTGGAAAAAACCTACGCCGCCGCCAAACTTGGGATTCCGATCCTCGCTGGCAACGGCATCTTCCATGCAAGCCAGATCCACGCCGCGCTCTCGGCTGGCGCGCTGGCCGTACAAGTGGATGCCAGCCTCTGGCTTCCCAACCCAAGCCCAACCCAATAAAAAAGGACTTCGTCTTGCGACGAAGTCCTTTTGGTCAATCGTAATTAGAGAATTACGACTTCAGCGGCTTGCAAGCCTTTCGGGCCTTTTTCGATGGTGAATTCCACCTTTTGGCCTTCTTGCAAGTTCTTGAAGCCATCCGCCTTGATCGCGGAGAAGTGAACGAAAACGTCCGCTCCACCTTCGCGCTCAATAAAGCCATAGCCTTTTGAACCATTGAACCACTTGACCGTTCCGACAATACGTTCTGACATTTTGCCTCCTAAGCAAAAAAGAAAAATAAGCGGCGAAGTATGTCTTCCATCGGACGGTCAAAAAAAACAACTCACGTACGTGCGTCATTGCTTTCTACTTCCTAACGAAAACCTACTTACATCCTGTCCCGCCAACTTTATCATACAATTTTAATCCTGACAATTATTTTAAGGGTTCCAAAATCATAATCGGAATGATACGATGCGCCGCCCGCTTCTCATATAACGCATAGCCTCGATAATACGAAACCGCCAACTGCCAATAGCGCTCGCGCTCCGCGCCTTCCGCCTGCCGCGCCCTGTATTTTTGCTTCGATCCTTGATGCGCAATCTCACAGACCGGATTCTGCTTCAAGTTGTAGTACCAGCCCGGGTTGGGCTTACGCCCAAAGTTGGAGCCAACCAGCGCAATCTTTTCGCCATCCCACAGCCCCACCAGCGGCATGGTACGCGGCTGGCCGGTCTTCGCGCCCAGCGTCGTCAGGTAAATCATCGGCAGGCCCGCAATTTCTGTGAGCGTATGTCTTCCGCGCGTCCATTTTGAAATCCATGTATCCAGGCGATACAAGACCAGCGCCAAAATCGCCGAGACCCATTTCAACATCAAAAAACGATGGAGGAACTTTTGGAGCGCATTCGGTTTGAGCATTGGATTCAGCGGTTCGCTTCTGTCTACGGGGGAGCCGGCCAGCGTTTCAGCGGCATTTCCCACGCTGAAACATTTCCCAGTCTCCTCCAGCCCCAGGAAGATTAACAACCAAAAGGTTAATGCCACTTGCAAACCCACCGAAAGCGCGTGGCGCTCCACGGCCATGGCGTCGCCATGCCAGGTGATGAACAAATGCGGAAAAATGGTCAACGCCAGGAAAATAAAAAGCGCCCAAAGCGAATTTTCGCGCCAGCGTTTTTTATAAATGGCCAGCGCCGCGCCCAGCGTTAATACCCCAAAAATCCAGCGGATGAAATACACCGGATACAAAACCCGTTCCACCCGCGAAGGAAGCAAGTCTACATATTTTCTGGAGAAATATTTGGCGACATCCTGAAAGTAAATCAACCCGTCAAATTCCTGCCAGACCTGACTCACGCTCTGCGCCGGATTCAAAACCAGCCACTGCATGTAACAGGTTTTTCCGTCCGCGCTCACCCACCGACGAAAATCTTCCAGCGCCGGGTCTTCATAAAATTGGCGCTCGTTGGCGTTGGCATATAACCCCGCCAAACTAAGCAGTTCATCATTTATCGGCATTCCGCAGGCCTGAAAGGCTTGAAGCATATCCGTGTACGGCAAAATGCGCTTGCCCACCACGTTGATAAACGGAAATTCCCAACGTCCGCTCACGTTTGCGCTGAGGTTGTTGAGGAAGAAGATGGCCAGAAAAATTCCCGCCACGGTTAACGTTTGCGGCTTGGCCCAGCGGAACGCCACAGCCAGCAAAAGCATCCCCGCGGCCATGAGCAGGAGGTAGGCGTTTGTGTCGCGCGTGAAGGCGAAGAGAAAGGCAACGATGGATAAGATAACAACTTTATAAAATTTCCAGCCGCGCGAGAGCCAAATTCCGCAGGCGACGAAGAGGAGGAAGGACGAAAGCGAAAGCGATTCGGTCATCATCACAAAATCCCAACCGGCCAGATGACGAACTAAACTGACAGCGAGGAGAATGCCAAAAGAAAAGAGGCGCAGGCTTACGGTCCGCAAAGAGGCGGAGACGCTGAAAGCCAGCGCGCCCCAACTTAATATCGTCACGGTTAATTGAAGCGCGGCGGCCTGGTCATAATCGCGTTGGGTGATTTGTAAAAGCAGGGGAAAGACGAACGGGCGCAGGACGTGAAGAAAGTTGGCGTTGAGGATGGGTTTGAGCGAGATGGCGGCGTAGATGATCGTATCCGCCAGTTCGCGCGGGGCATGGAGCGCGGCGAGAGTGGTGAACGCGCGCAGGCCGGCGTAGCTGATAAAAACCAGAATTTTGACTGGCGTTTCATACCGCGCAAAAAAAAGTTTCATTTATTTTTCCAGCCAAATGGTGACGGGGCCGTCGTTGTGAATTTCGACGTGCATGTGCGCCCCAAATTGGCCGGTTTGCGTGGGTACGCCTTGCGCGTTGAGCAGTTCGGCAAAGCGCGTCACCAGCGGTTCGGCCACGTGTGGCAGGGCGGCGTCTATAAAAGATGGGCGGCGACCTTTGCGCGCGTCGGCGTATAAGGTAAATTGCGAAACGACCAGCGCTTGGCCTTGCACGTCCAAAACCGATAAATTGGTTTTGCCATTTTCATCTTCAAAGATTCTGAGGTTGGCAATTTTTTCGGCGAGGAATTGCGCCTGCGTTTCATCATCGCCATGCCCAACGCCTAAAAGAATCAACAGACCTTTTCCAATGGCGGAAATGGTCTGTTGATTGACGGTAACGCTGGCGCGGGAAACTCTTTGAATTAAGGCTCGCACTTGTACTTTTTAACCTGCGCGTTTACGGCAACTGCATTGCCTCGCGGACTTCGAGCATGGTTTGTTGGGCAATCGCTCCGGCGCGTTTGGCGCCGTCATTTAACACGTCGCGCACGTAGCTTTCCTGCGCGGCCAGTTCGGCGCGTTTGGCGCGGAACGGTTCGAGGTGTTTGTTCAAGTTGTTGGCCAGGCGCATTTTGCAATCCACACAGCCAATGCCTGCCCGCCGACATTCCACGTTGATCATGTCCACTTCTTCTTGCGGAGAGAAGATTTTGTGCAAGGTGAAGACGTTGCACACATCCGGGTTGCCTGGGTCGGTGCGTTTGACGCGGGCCGGGTCGGTGACCATTTCGCGCACGCGTTTGGTTGTCTCCTCCGGCGTGGAAGCCAACTCGATATGATTATTCAGACTCTTGCTCATTTTATCTTTGCCGTCAATGCCCACCACTTTGAGGATCTCGGTATGCTTGACTTGCGGCTCGATTAAAACTTTGGCGCCATACCGATAATTAAAAGAGCGGACAATTTCGCGGGCAAATTCCAAGTGCGGGGCCTGGTCAATACCCACTGGAACAATATCGGTTTTGTAGAGGACGATGTCGGCGGTCATCAACACGGGATAGCCAAGCAAACCGTAGTTGACATTCTCCGGTTGCTGGCGGACTTTTTCTTTGAAGGTGGGCAGGTCGGTCAGTTTGCCGAACTGCGTCACCATGGAGAGATAAGTATGCAGTTCCATCACTTCCGGGACGTGGGATTGCACGAAAAGAATCGCTTCCTCCGGGCGGATGCCAGCGGCGAGCCAGTCGAGGGCCATTTCCAGCGTGTTGGCCCGTAGTTCCTGCGTCGTTTCCACTGTGGTCAGCGCGTGAACGTCCACAATGCAATACACGCAATCGTAATCCGCCTGCATGGCCACATAATTTTTGATTGCGCCGAGATAATTCCCCAAATGTTGGCGGCCGGTTGGCCGGGCTCCCGAAAATACTCTACCTTTTTTTGCCATGTGTGATCCTCTGTGAAGTTGTTTCTGTATCAATATTAGAAAATTATAACATGCCGCCTTCAAAGGCTTGTCATGCCCTGCCAGAAAAGCTATAATGCCAGCGTTCATTTAAGAGAAGCAAGGAGACCTCGAATGCCCGTTTATACCTACCGCTGTGAAAACTGCGGAATCCAGTTTGAAAAACACCAAGCGTTTACCGATAACCCGCTGAAGACCTGCCCGGAATGCCGCAAGAAGGCGTTGAAGAAGGTGATTACGCCGACCAAAATTATTTTCAAAGGTTCGGGGTTTTACGCCACGGATCATAAATCCCCCTCTGGGGCTACCTCCACCACCAAGGCGGAGAAAACTGAAAGCAAGTCTGAAACCAAGGTGGAAAAGAAAACCGCCAGCGAAAGTTCCGCCGAATAATTTCATCCAACCTGTGCGGCGCTGAGACGCCGCCTTTTTATTTCTATTTTTCTCAAGGAGATGATGCAATGTCCATGGAAGATATTCTCAAAGTGTTGGTGGATTCCCGTCAGCAGGGCAATGCCCAACAAGCGGGAGCAGACCCAATGGCCAGCCTGATCGGCGGTTTACTCGGCGGGCAACCGCAATCCACCGACGGAGCGCACGCGCCGATTAATCCCAACGCGGGAAGCGGTTCCTCTGGGATGGAAGTGGCCGCCAATTTGATCGGCAGTTTGCTCGGCGGGCAATCTCAACCGACGGGCGGCGCGCAGACCCAAAACCTGGGCGGCGGCTCCGGCACGGACTTAAGCGGCATGATGGGCCTGCTCGAAACCTTTATGGGTGGGCAGGGAAATTCATCCGCTTCCATGAGCAACAACGACCCGATCATGGCTTTGCTCACGCCCTTTGTGGCGCCGTTGGCCAAAAAGGCCAACATCCCGCCGCAAATTGCGATGATCGTGCTTTCCTTCGTGGTGCATAAATTGCTGGCCCACTACCCCACCTCCGGCCGCGATTCCAATTCGTTTGATTTGGACAACATGCTCGGGCAGATGACCTCCGGCAAAGTGGATTCAAACGTCCTGCGCCAAAGCGGGATGATTAACGAACTCTCGCAAAAGACTGGTTTAGACGAAGCCCAAACCGAACAAGCGCTTCAACTGGCTTTCGCCAGCGTGGGCAAAACCGTGAGCAAAATTTCCACCGCCAGGGGCGCTTCGGCCAAGCCCGCCAGCGCGGGCGCAAAGCCTAAATCCCTCGGCGGAAAAAAATTAGGCTCGGCTGGCGCCAAAGCCGGACCGAAAAAGTAATTGCGTTTGAAAAATAAAAACGTCCCGAAGGTTGTATAACCTTCGGGACGTTTTCTATTAATCAGCTCACCTTACGCGCCCTCATCCCCAACCCTTCTCCCGTTGGAGAAGGGAGTCCCCTCTCCCTTTGGGAGAGGGTGAGGGTGAGGGAGAATTTACGAATTTTCGCAAAACTGCGTAAGGTGAGTTAATCAGGTTTACGTTTACTACGAAGCATCCAATACGCCACGCAAGCCAACGGGATCGCCGAAATCAACGCGCTGATATACGCCATCACGTTATACCCCAGCGAAGCGAAAATGAATCCGCTTTCCAAACTCCCGACTGCCGAAGCCAGCCCCACCAACAAGTCGTTGAAACCCTGCGTACGCGCGCGTTCGGCGGGCGTAAGTTGATCCGCCAGCAACGTGGAGCCGCCGACAAAACAAAAGTTCCAACCCAGCCCCAGCAAAAATAACGCCACGCCCAACGGCAAAACGTCCGGCGAAATGGTGGCGGCTAAACAAGCCGCCACTAAAGTAACGGAGCCAATCAAAATCACCGTGCCGCGCCCCCATCGATCCGCCAGTCGCCCAGACAAAATCGAAAAGGCATACATCCCAAATGTGTGCGAAGCGATCACCGCCGAAATATCCGTCAACGCATGGTGATGCCCGCGCATATGCAGGGACGTAATCACCATCACCAAGACCATCACCATTTGACCGAGGACCATCGCCACCAGCGCGACGAGAGCCGCAGGCTGGCTGAAAATTTTGAGCAAGCCACGCTTCTCATCCCCGCTGATAACTGCTCCGGCCTCCGGGAATTTTTCGGCCACTTCCCGGCCGATCTCGCGCGGGTCTGGGCGCAAGCCGATGAAGACCACCGCCGCCGCAATGGCGAATAAAACCAACGCCACCAGATACGCGCCTGCCAATTCATCAATGCCCCACGCGCCCACCAGGTGACCCGCCGGACCCGCCACAAACGGGCCGATCACCGAGCCGACCGTTCCGCCGATGACCACGTTTGAAATCGCCCGCCCGCGATGCTCCGGCTTGTTCACTTCCGCCGCCGCAAACCGGCCCAACGTCACGGCCGCGTTGCCAATGCCCATCAGAATCATCCCAATCATAAAAAAGAAGAACGAATGAATCGCAATGGCATAAAAGGTGACGCCCGAACCCACCGCGCCGGAGAGTAAGCCAATGGTCAGCCCTTTGCGCCTGCCAATCGCATCGAAGACATAGCCCCAGCCAAAAGCGGCGAAGGCCCCGGCCAACAAATAGACCGCCGTTGGAACTCCCGCCCAACTGGCGTTTTGCGTTAATTCCTTCCCCACAATGGAGTTTAGGGTGGCCGCCGCAATAAAGCCCGCTGAAGCCAGCGCTTGTTGCGCGAACAAGATCCCGGTAATTTTTCTGGCAATTGCTTCAAGGTTTTTAGTCATGGGGGAAATTATACTCTGCTCAAAAAATAGCTTGAAAAAATCCAGCAACCTGATCGTTTCAAAATTGGACGCGGAAAAACGCCTTTTTCAATTGAAAACTTAGCCTTTCGCAAACTCCCGAATGCCCGCACACACAAAGCGGACCTGTTCTTCCGTCAACTCCGGGTAGAGCGGCAGGGAGAGGACTTCATTCGCCGCCCGTTCTGCGTTTGGAAGAGAGCCGCGCGCGTAGCCCAGGTCCGCATAGGCGGGTTGTAAATGAATCGGCACAGGATAATGAATCAGCGTATGAATGCCCCACGCTTTTAGAAAAGCCCGCAAGGCATCACGCTGGGGATGGCGAATCACAAATTGATGAAAGACATGCGTCGCATCTGCGGGCTGAATCGGCAAAGTCAGTTCCGTCCCGGCCAACAGTTCCAAATATAAGTTAGCCAATTCGCGGCGGCGCTGATTCCACGCATCCAAATATCTTAATTTCACGCGCAAGAGCGCGGCTTGCAATTCGTCTAAGCGGCTGTTCAAGCCTTTGAGCGAACTGACATAATGTTCCTTCCAACCATATTGGCGCAGGGCTTTCAGTTTTTCCGCGAGGCTTGGGTCTTTCGTCGTCACCGCTCCCCCGTCGCCAAACGCGCCCAAATTTTTAGTGGGATAAAAACTAAACGCGGCCAACTCTCCAAACGAGCCGACTTTTCGTCCGGCGTAGGTTGCGCCATGCGCCTGCGAGCAATCTTCGATGACAAAAAGTCCCTGTGTTTTTGCAAATTCCAAAATGGGAGTCAAGTCTGCGGGACATCCATAGAGATGAACCGGAACGATGGCGCGCGTCCGCTGGCTGAGCGCTTCAGTAAGCAGAGCAGGATTGAGCGTGTAGCGTTCGAGGGTTACATCCACCAAACGCGGACGCGCGCCGCACGCCTCAATCGCGGCGACGGTGGCCACAGCGGTATGGGCAGAGGTGATCACCTCATCATTTTCTCCAACCCCGCAAGCCATCAGCGCCAACTGCAAGGCCTCTGTGCCGGAAGCCACGCCAACCGCATAAGCGGATTCGCAATAGGCGGCGAACTCGCTTTCAAACACGGCCACTTCAGCGCCGAGGATGAACGCGCCCTGCTCAAAAACCCGCCTGACCGTTTCATCCAACTCCACGCGCAAGGCGCGATATTGTTCGCTTAACTGAATCATCGGAATCTCAGGCATCTGACAGATACTCCTTTTGATGCGCGCGATAATATTCCAGAGTTTGGCGAATGCCCGCGGCCAACGAAACTTGCGGCTCCCAACCCAACTCACGCTGAATCAGCTTGTAATCCGCATAGTAGTCGCCAATGTCAATTCGTTTGCGTCCTTCAGGGAAAGGCACAAGCTCGTAGGCGCCAGCGCCGTTGAGTTCAATCATCCGGCGCGCCAGGTTGAGGAGGTTACTCCGCTCCCCGCCCAAGTTATAGATTTTTCCGTAAGCCTCCGGCGCGGCCGCGCACGACAGTAACGCTGAAACCACGTCGTCCACATAGGTAAAGTCGCGCACTTGCGCGCCAGTTCCAAAAATTTGAATGGGCGCGCCCGCCAACAATTGACGAAACCACCAGGCCATGAAATTGAGGGACGCATCTTTGATGCGCATTCGCGGGCCATACACGTTGGTCATACGGATGACACTGGTTTTCATGCCGTATGCGCGGTGATACACCAGATGATACATCTCGCCTGCGCGTTTGCTCACGCCGTTATTATCTACTGGCTTGAGCGCGTGCTGTTCATCCACGGGCAGAGTTTGCGGCCGCCCATAGACCTGACGCGTACCGGCAAAGACGATCTTGATTTCAGGATTCTGCACGCGGCAGAGTTCCAAGACTTGCAATTGCGAAGTTGCATTAACGTGTAAATCCTTAAGCGGGTTTTGCATACTGCCCAGGTGACTCATCTGCCCGGCCAGGTTGAATAAATAATCCTGTCCGTGAAGCAATGGTTTCATTTGAGTTTCGTCGGCAAGTTCAGCGCGAATCACACGCACGTCCCGCTCCACGCCCGCAAGGTTAAATGGATTCCCGCCGCCATCCGAATCGAGATTATCTACAATCGTGACTTCGACTCCCAAAGCCAGGAGTTTACGCGCCAGGTTACTGCCAATAAAGCCCAGCCCGCCGGTAATCAACGCGCGTTTGTGATGGTATGCGGCCTGCCAATCCATCAGCCCGCCCGCTTAAGGTGTTCTTTTTTGACGACCAAAATCCAATACAGGTTGGAGAGTTGGGATAACGTGCGGGCGATTCTTTTCGGCGAAAAGAACTGCGAAACGCCATATTTACGCGAATAATGGTTGACCGGAATTTCCGCGAAGGTATATCCAAAATCCTGAATCTTTTTGACCAGTTCCAAACAAATGGCGCCGGTTTTGCTGGTGAGTTTAATTTCCGCCAAAATTTTACGGGGGATCAAGCGAAAGTCGCAATCCACGTCGCGGATGCGAATGCCGAAAAGAAATTTGACGAAGTAATGGTACGCCCGCCCAATCACAATGCGCATCCATGAATCGTTGCGCGTGAGTTTGTAGCCATTGACCGCGTCTGCGCCGCCTGCCAGCGCGTTCACCAAATTGACCAATTCCAAAGGGTTGTATTGCGAATCGCCGTCGGTGTAGAAGACCCAATCTTTGACGGCCGCCTGAAAGCCGCTTCGCAAGGCCGCGCCATAGCCCTGATTGACGGAATGCGTAATCACTTTCAATTCCGGGTAGAGTCGGGCGGTCTCTTCCAGGATCGTCGCAGTGTAATCCGTACTGCCGTCGTTCACTACGATGATTTCAAAATCCGTTGTGGTTTGGCGCAGGGCCAGGGCCGCGGCCGCCACCATGCTGGTAATTGTGCCGCCATCGTTATAGGCGGGGAACACCGCGCTCATGCTGGAAAGTTTTTTTACGGGGGGAGGTCCATTCATCATTCTTCCTTTCTACCAAGCGCGATGACGCTTAATCCATAGGGGAGTTCAAAGTTGGCGACCAGCGGAGCTTCGCTGGCGAGGATGGCTTTAAGGAGCCCATTCAAAGGGCCAACCGGCAGGGACAAATCCGACTTGGCCTCTGCTTGCGGGGTTAACCTTTCGCTCAGGCGTTTGATCAGCGCCAAAGGGAATAGAAGCATGTTGGCATACGTCAGGTGTTCAACGCGGAAGCCGCTTTGTTCCAACAGGCTTTTGACTCGGCTTTTGGTATAGCGGCGTTGCGTGTGAACGCGCGCATCATGCGAGCCGCGGAGCCAGTCGTAGGCGGGCAAGCGCAAGAGTATTTTTCCGTGTGGAACAAGGACGCGCGAAAATTCTCGTAGCGCTTTTAATTCATCGGAGACGCCGCGCTCGTAGAGCACGTCGAAAGTGGCGACCAAGTCAAAAGAAGCCGAAGCCAGCGGCAGGTCCAGAACGGAGGCGCAGGCCAAACGCGAGGCTTTGCGTCTTTGACAATAAGTCAGGGCCTGCGGGTATAAATCCACACCGGTGACTTTTCCATGCTCCGCCAGATAGGTAGTCATGGCGCTTCCGGTTCCGCATCCGGCGTCTAAAATTCGCAAGGGACTGCTACTCACCCAGCGCTTCAGCAAAACTCTGGTCAGCGCCGCCATCCCCAAATACCACCAGTGGCGGGTTTCGACCTGGTACATCAGGTCATATTCTTTTAGATCCAAGGTGAGCCTTGCTTAAGGTACCCGGTAGGCCAGCAAAATCGGAACGTCGCAATCATAGTTGTAATGCAACTGCCCGCCGGGGTGTAAACGCGCCCAGGCTTCCAATTCGTCAATGCGTTCGGGGATGGCGATAATCGTCTCGCCTGAAACTGCTTGAAGTTCATCCACTGGTTCGGGGACGTTGATAATTTTTCTTTTGCCGCTCAAAAAGTCCGTTGAGGCGTGCGTGCCATATAAGATGAATTCGTTACTCAACAAATAGACCGAGGCTTCGTTGTCTATCGCTCCGGCATACCGGCCGAGGTAGGAGGCAAAGCGCGTGCCAATGCCGCCGCCAAACTGACAGCGCCCGATAAAATCTCCATAGTATGTCCAGACGTTATAAAGAAGCAGGCTAAAGAGCAAGGCCGAAGTTGCAAAGAGATAAGCGTTACGCGAGGTATGGATGCCCAGCCCTAAAAGTTTCAGCGTTTCATCCAGGCCAATGGCAACGATGATGAAGGCGGCCGGGAGAGTCATCAACATCCGATAGGTATCGGCGGAGGGCGGCAGGGCAAAGACGCCGACAGATACCGTGGCGCCCCAAAAATAACCGTTCAACAACAGGTAATCCGGGTTTTTCAGGCGCAGTAAAATAACGATCAAGCCGATGAACAGGAAGACTGTGGGAATCGCGCTCATGGTTGGAGAGGTAGAACCGTAAAAATCATAAGCGGGGTAATAGAACAGGGAAAAGAAGGCGTGCAGGAAGCGGCCGAACAGCACTTCCACCGCCGATTGCCCGGTGGACTGCATGGTGCTCGCCAGCCAGCCGGATTGAAACGTCCCATCCTGGTTTAAGCGCCCGAAGGCCAAGTCTGGATGGGTAACGTAATAATAGACCATCGGCGCCAGCATCAGCGTAAAGCCGCCGAGGAAGGCAAACATCTGCACGAGGCGCGCTCTCATCCACTTATGGTAAAAGCTGACGGCCAGCAGGAAATAAATTAAGACTACTCCGGCAATGACTTGAGAGGTTAGGTAAACGGAGAAATGAATCGCCAGCAAGATGCCGCCCAAAGCCGCCCGCCAGGATTGCTGTTTTCTCAACCCACTCAGGAGGAAATACAGTTCCAGCGGAACCAGCCAGGTTCCTTGAATGTAAGCCACTGAAACGATGCGGCTAAAATGAATGTGCGAGTGCGAAACGGCGATCAGGAAGGCCGCCAGCATGGCCACTCTCTTTCCAGTCAGCCATCTGGTAAAAAGGTACACCGCTGGAATCGCCAACACGCCGCCAATCGCGGGTAATAAGCGCAAGGCAAATGCGCTGTTACTTCCAAAAATTTTCAACCCGATATTGATTAGTTGCAGGTATAACGCCCCAAAATTTTCCCATAACGCAAAGGGATTCACCAGCGAATCGGAGATGGAACCTTGAGCAAACAACCCAACCAGTCCCTCGTCGCCATCCAGCACGCGCGGCGAGTCGCCCAAATGATAAAAGCGAAGCGCAATCCCCAAAACCGTAATCGCCAGGATGCCGAGCAGTTCGGCGCGGTTTTCGCGCAACCATTCCACAAGCTTCTTAAGATCCACCGGCGCATTGAAAAACGCATAAAAGTAAACCACCCCACTTAACAACCAGACGGTCACCAGCGGAATAAAATTAATCCGCGCGAAGTTCAACAGTTTGGCGTTAGCCGCGGTCACTAAAAAAGACAGCAAGAACGCGGTAATGATCCAAAACGGCTGGTCTTGAAAAATAAACGACTGCGAAATTTTTACAAAAAAGGGAATGGGCTTAATTAATTGACTTAACCCAAGCGTTAGCAGGCCAAGGCCCGTCAGCCAAAAATACGGCGGAACCCAAACGTCTTCTGGCGGCTTGGAAAACACCAAAAGCTGGCTCAGCAGAATAAAGAAAAGGCCTAAAAAGGCGACAAACCGTTTGATCTTGCCGACATCCCCCCGGTCCTCCGGTTTTGAATCGGTCATCAGGTTACCTCCAGCGGTTAAATTTTTTTATTGTTCGAAGAGTTTTCGATTATACACAGGTTTGGCAGGCTGATTAAAAAAATTTCAAACCTGCAAGGATTAACTAAAATAATTTTAATATAAAATCGGAATGTTAACAAATTTTGAAATTCATGTATAATTAAAGAAATCCGCAAGGATGTTTTTAGAAATCTCTGCCGCTCACGCGGCCTTTGCTTGAACCTGACTGGACCCTGGCGCACCGCCTCCCTCCAATTTTTGGGAGTTACTTTGTGAAGTTTCAACCGGCGACATTTGAAAGCCCACCGGCTTCACCCCACAACTTATGCTGAGCTTGACGCAACACCCCTGCATAATTTTATCCTTCCCCTCCCCGCTTCTTACTTAGACTTGGGGAACTGGTTGCCCTACCCAGACATTTTCACAGCCGAGGCCGATTCGTTCGGCAGACTCGGCTGTGTTCGTTTAAGGATCGAGCCATGCAAAAGATAACCGCGATTGAGCCGCAAAAGAACCGCAACCGGCTGAACATTTATTTAGACGGAACTTTTGCCTTCGGGTTGGCCCGCATCACCGCCGCCTGGCTCAAAGTTGGCGACAGCTTAAGCGCTGAGAAGATCGCCAGCCTGCAGGCCGAAGACGCCCGCGAGCGCGCGCTTCAACAGGCTTTGCTCTTTTTGAGTTATCGCCCACGCTCGGAGAAAGAAATTCGGCAGAACTTAAGCAAGCATGAGATTCCCGCCGAAATTATTGAAGATACGCTTGAACGGCTTAGAGCGGACGGGTTGGCGAACGACGACAAATTTGCCCGCATCTGGGTGGAAAATCGCAACACCTTCCGCCCGCGTAGCCGTCGCGTATTGACGATGGAGCTTCGCCAAAAAGGCCTCGCCGACGAGGCTGTCCAATCTGCCGTGGCGGAAGTGGACGACCAAGCCCTCGCGTACACATCCGCTCAAAAAAGGGCTGGCCGGTTCAAAAGTCTGGAGTGGAACGAGTTTCGCAAAAAATTATCAGAGTATCTTGCGCGGCGCGGCTTCTCGTATGCCGTCATCGCTCCGGTCGTTTCACAAATCTGGAACGAGACCCACGCAGATAACAAATATTTTGAAGATCACGAGGATATGACATGAATCCGATTACCATATTACTAATTGTACTTTTGGGTTTGCTGATTGGCGGCGGGCTGGGGTATTTCTTCCGAAAATATCAGGTGGACCGCGCCAACAAAGCCAAGCAGGACAAATCCGACGACATTCTCAAAGCCGCCAATTCGCAGGCCCGTTTAATTGAAAGCGGCGCGCGCGATAACGCGACCAAGATTGTGCAAGCGGCCGAATCTGAAATGAAGGAGCGCCGCATTGAACTCAACCGCGAAACCGAACGCCTGGACAAACGGCGCGGCGAGTTGGATTCACGCTTTGACAAAATTGAACAGCGCGAACAGACCCTGAACAAGCGTCAATCGCAAGTGGATAAGCGCAGTAACGAAATTGAAAAACTGCACGAAGATCAAGTGAAGAAACTTGAGCAGGTGGCGCAGATGACCCCGGAAGACGCGCGCAAGGAACTCTTTGCGGCGGTGGAAAAAGAAGCGCGCGGCGACATGGCCAGAATCATGCGGCAGATTGAAGCGGAAGCGCGCGAAGAAGGCGAGAAGCGCGCGCGCAAACTCATCGCAGACGCGATTCAACGCGTCGCTTCAGAACATGTGGCCGAAGTGACGCGGGCGGTGGTCACTTTGCCCAGCGAAGAAATGAAGGGGCGCATCGTGGGCCGCAACGGGCGCAACATCAAAGCCTTTGAACAGGCCGCCGGCGTGGACGTGATCGTGGACGATACGCCAGACTCGGTGACGGTTTCCTGCTTCGACTCGGTACGCCGCGAAATTGGACGCCGCGCTCTGGCGAAATTAATTCTGGACGGGCGCATTCATCCCGCGCACATCGAAAAGATCGTGGAAGACGAAACCAAAGCGGTTGAAAAAATCATCAATGAAGCGGGCGAACAAGCCGCGTATGACGCGAACGTCTCCGGGATTCATCCTGAAGTCTTGCGCATGATTGGGCGTTTGAAGTTCCGCACTTCGTATGGGCAAAACCAATTGGCCCACGCCGTGGAAGTCTCGAAGTTGGCGGGCATCCTCGCCGCAGAAATTGGCGCGAACGTGGAATATGCCAAGCTGGGCGGCTTCCTGCACGACATCGGCAAGGCGATGGATCATAATCAGGAAGGGACTCATGCCGGGCTGGGCGCGGAGTTTTGCAAACGCTACGGCGTGAACCCGATTGTCGTGAACGCCATCGCCGCGCACCACCACGAAGTGGATCAGGAAACGGTCGAAGCGGTGATCACCGAAGCGGCGGATGCGATCTCTGGGGCCCGCCCGGGCGCGCGCCGCGAAGATTTGGAAGCCTACATCAAACGGATTCGCTCGCTGGAAGAAATGTCGCTATCCTTTCCGGGCGTGCAACAGGCGTTTGCCATTCAGGCCGGGCGCGAGGTGCGCATTCTGGTCAAGCCGGATGCGATTGACGACCTAGGCTCGGCGCGGCTGGCGCGCGACATCGCCAAGAAAATCGAAGAGACCATGCAATATCCCGGCCAAATCCGGGTGACGGTCATCCGCGAAACGCGCTCCACAGAGTACGCCAAATAATTCATTGCAAGGCGCTTGCAAACCAAAGGCCCCATTTCGCAAGGCGGTAGAATGAATTTCATTCGCACTGCGGAAATGGGGCCTTTTTCATCCAACTTACTATTTTTTGAGCGCGGCTTTTCATAACGCCACGCGCCTGACTATGCTATACTTTTTATCTCGATAATTTACAGTTTCAAGTCTTTCAGAGGAACGTCGCCATTGGATGCCAACCCGACTGAAGCCCAACGTAACCTAAAGACAATCACACCGCCCCTGCCTTGGTGGACTTGGATCCTGCCTTTTTTCATCGCCAACTTGGGCACTTGGCTTTCCCTATTTTTCAAAACCGATTTTGGAATTTCAATTTGGTACTTCCCCACCGCCCTGGGAATCGCGCTGATCTACTGGTGGGGGCCGCGCGTTTTAGTAGGGATTTACCTCAACACTTTAGTTTGCATGCCCTTATGGGGGGTTCCGTGGGAGCAGGCGCCTTTTTACGGGTTGCCCGAAATCCTCGAAATTGGGTTAAGCTGGCTTTTCTTTGTGCGTTTGGGAAAAGGGAAAGTTTATCTGCCAGATTTATTAAACCTGGGAAAATTTCTCCTGCTTGGCTCCCTGTTCCCCACGCTATTAGCCGACGTTGCTTTAGCCCTCCAACCCTATCTCAGCGGACACCTGGATACAGAATCATTTTGGCTTGCGCTACGCGTGATTGGCTCTGCCGACTTGACCACACATTTCGTCATCACGGCGCCGCTCCTGATTTTGGTTTCAAAATTCCTTGCCACAAAAAAGCTAACCAACGTTCCGGCAGAAATTCCGGTCCATCCCTTTCTGCCGGAAGGGCGCAACTCCCGCGTTAATGATTTATTCATCACGGCCACGCTGGCGATCGCCCCGCTGGTGATGGCGGTCTTTCAACTGGAAGATTTACGCATCGGATACGCTTTTTTTCTAATTTTTCTCTCCGTGCGTTACGGCATTTCGGTGGCCGCCGTGGGAGCGGGCTGGGTTGGGCTGACCGCCATGTTCATCCCGATCCTCACGTCAAAGTCATTGAGTAGCGACAATTTCAAGACCTACATTGACGTTAACTTCAACATCCTTTTCCTATCCGGCGTGATGTTAATCATTGGGCGCGCCATCAGCGATTTCTTTGAAGAAATTGAAGAACGCAAACAAGTTGAAGAAAGCGTACGGAGCGTTGAAAGGCAATATCGGGCGCTATTTGAGGATTCGCCGATTGCAATCTGGGAGGAGGATTTCTCGCAGGTCAAACGTCAACTTGACTTTTTACGCGAAAACGGGACGAGCGATTTTGAAGCCTATTTTTCCGAACACCCGAAAGAATTGGTGACCTACGCCAAATTAGTGAAGGTTTTAAATGTCAATCGTGCCGCGATCAAACTGGAACAAGCTCCCAGCAAGGAGGCTTTACTTTCTAATTTATACGAAGCGACCAACCCAAAGTCATTGAAATACTTCCGCAAAGAGTTAATCAATATCGCGCATGGGATTCAGGCTTTTAAATTTGAGATGAAGTATCCCACGCTGACCAACGAGGAAATTTACGTCAACATCAATTGGACCGTCATGCCTGGGCACGAAGCGGATTATTCCAAAGTAATCATCTCGATGGAAGATATTACCCAGCGAAAACTGGTTGAAGAAACGCTCCGCGCGGCGGAAGAAAAATATCGCACGCTGGTGGAACAAATCCCACCGATTATTTATACGGCAGGCGTGGGTCAGCATATTGGCGCAACCTACATCAGCCCACAGATCAAAACCCTGGGATTTACGCCAGAGGAATGGTTGAACGCTCCCCAACTCTGGCTGGAACGGCTGTACCCCGACGATAAAGATCGGGTTTTAGAGCGCATCGCTCAAATTATCAAAAACCGCGAACCTTTCAAAGAGGAATATCGGCTGATCACCAAAGGCGGAGAGGTACGCTGGATATTAGACGAAGTCGCCGAGGTTCGGGATAAGCAAGGGACGGCGTTATATCGTCAGGGCTTTATGCTGGACATTACCGCGCGCAAACAAGCGGAAGAAAGCCTGCTGGCCCGCGAAAAATTTCTCAAACTCCTCAACGACATGACGCAGACGATCCTGCTGGCCGATGATTTTGAAGAAACCTTATCCCGCCTCGCTTACGACATCGCCAAGTTGACCAACGCCGACGATTGCTACGTCACCCAGTGGGACGAAAAAAGACAACAAGCCGTCTTTACCGCCAGCACCGTTCAGATCAAAATTCCAACACACGCGATTGACCCAAACGATATAAACCTGACCGCCTCAGTTTTAAAAACCGGGCGGGCGCTGGCGATTGAAGACGTTTTGAACTCCCCTTACATTAATTCAGAATTTATTGCGCAGTATCCGACGCGCTCCATGTTGAGCGCCCCTTTAATCGTCGGCGAACAAAAACTGGGCGCAATCATCATCGCCTTTAATACGGCGCATCCATTTACTCCAATGGAAATTGAACGCGCCGAACAAGCCGGGGCGCAGGTTGCGCTGGCGCTTTGGAACTTTAAGCAAGAACTGGAGATTCAACGACGCCTTAAGGAAAGTCAGGTTCTCACCAAAATTGGGCGCGCGTTGGGAGCCACAGAACTCTCCGGCGTGAGCGACGTACTGCAGTTAATTGCCGATTCGGCGCTGGAACTCATCCAACAGGCGCAAAAAAGCGTCATCCACCTGTTGGACGTGGACGAGCAAGTGTTAATCGCGCGCGCCGTTTCCGGCTATCACCGACAAGATCGGGAAAAAGCCACGCTAAAGATGAAACTTGGCGAAGGCGTAGCCGGACAGGCCATTCAAGAAGGCCGGGCCATTAACATCAAAGACATTAGCGCTTCCCCAAACTTTGTCACCGGAGACGCCGCTCCCACTTTCAGATCCCTGTTGGTGGTGCCTATTCAAAGCGGCAAAAACCTGATTGGGACGATCAGCCTACACAGCGATCAGACGAATGCCTTTTCAGCGGAAGAAATTAATTTGCTCAACGGGCTGGGCGTGCAAGCCGCCATCTCCATCGAAAACACAAAACTTTTTGAAGCCACCCAGCAAAGTTTAAAAGAAGTTCAAGCGTTATACAAAATCAACCAGGGGTTGGCCGCTTCGCTGGATCCCGGCGAATTAATTCGGGAAGTCATTACGTTACTCCAGCAAAATTTCGGATATTATCACGTTCAAATTTATCTGGTGGACCCGGAAAGCCGCGAATTGCTCCTCCAGCACAACAGCGGCTATCTTGGCAATAAAGCCTGGAATGCGCAATATCAAATACCGGCCGGGGAAGGCATTCCCGGGCATGTCGCCGAAACCGGCGAAGCCTTCTTTACCAACAACGTGGAGGGCGTCGTCTTCTTTAAGCGGAATCCCCTGCTCCCGGAAACGCAATCGGAAATTGCCGTCCCCATCAAGGTGGATCGGGAAGTCGTCGGCGTGCTGGACGTTCAAAACCGGCCACACCAGCGTTTTACTGAAAGCGATTTTCAATTAATGATCACCGTGGCCAATCAACTGGCGGTGGCTTTACAACGCGCAACCTTGTACGGCAATTTACAAATTTCCCTCCAGCAAGAACAAGCGGTTCGCTCCCAGTTAATTCAAAGCGAACGTCTGGCCGTGATGGGACGTTTACTGGCTTCCGTCTCGCATGAGCTGAACAACCCCCTGCAAGCCATTCAAAACGCGCTCTTCCTGCTCAAGTCTGAAAGCGGGCTTTCCGCACAAGGCAAGTTGGATTTAGAGACCGTGCTGGCCGAATCAGAGCGGATGGCTAGTTTAATCGCCCAACTGCGCGCCACCTACCGCCCGATGCGCGTGGAAGAATTCAAAGAAGTGCAGATTAATGCAACCATTCAGGAACTTTACGCGCTCATCGGAACCATGCTCCGGCATAATCAGGTTGCGTTCGTCTTTAATCCCGACCCGGAACTACCCACCATCCCGGCGATTCAAGATCAAATTCGTCAGGCTCTGCTCAACCTGATCGTCAACGCGGGTGAGTCGATGTCTGCGAGCGGCGGGACGCTGACCATTTGCACCGATCACTGCGCAGGCGAAGCGGAGATTCTCATCACCATTTCAGATACCGGCCCCGGCATCGCGCCGGAAATTCTGGCGCATATTTTTGAAGCCTTCATCACCAACAAAGAGACTGGCACCGGGCTGGGGCTGACGATCACCCATGATATTATTCATAAGCATCGCGGGCGAATCGAGGCCAAAAATCTATCAGAACGAGGAGCCATGTTTAAAGTCTGGCTTCCAAAAACCTTTATCGAGATCGAATGAAAAACAGCCATATCCTGATTATTGACGATGAAGCCACGCTTCGCAAAACGCTGGCCCGCATCCTGCAACAAGCCGGGTTCGACGTGACCACCGCCGAAAACGCCGAGCAGGGCATTGCCTTCCTGAAAACCAGCGTCTTCGACCTGATCTTTACCGACTTGCGTATGCCTGGCATCGCCGGGTTGGAAGCCCTCAAATTCATCCATGCCCATCACCCCAACATTCCCGTAGTGTTATTCACCGCCCAACCCGACGTAAACTCCGCTGTGGAGGCTCTGCGCCACGGCGCCACTGATTACCTGCTCAAACCGCTTATGCCGGAAGCCATCATCGAGCGCACCAAAACCATCCTCAAAGCGCAAAAGCGGGAAAATCGCAAACGTGAAATTGCCCTGCAAATTGTGGCGCTACAGGCCGAATTAAAAACCCTCGAAAGCCAACTGGAAACGAACGAAGCGCCTTCTCCGGTCATTGAAACCGAGCGCTATCTTAAACGCGGCCCCATCGTCCTCGACTTACACGCGCATCGCGTGGCAGTGGATGAAGAACTGCTCGCCCTGCCGCCGACCTCGTTTGACTACCTGCTCGTGCTCATGCGCCACTCCCCCAACGTGGTGGACTTTCAAACGCTGGTGGCTGAAGCCCAGGGCTATGCGGCCGAACTCCGCGAGGCGCAAGAACTCAGCAAATGGCACATTCATCAAATCCGTCAGGCTTTGGAAAAAGGGGCGCAAAAAACCGGCCTGCTGATTAACGTCCGCGGGACGGGCTACAAGCTCGTGGCCGATTAACTCAACGTGGTTAAATGTAAATTGGATTAAACCCGCTTCCGGCTTAGCCCGAGGCGGGTTTCGCTTTCAAGGGGCAGTTTTCTCCCCCAACGAATGCCAACTATTCCACGCCCATCGCTATCGTTTGAATCCAGCGAAAGCCCCTAAAATGGGGGCATGACAACGCCCTCCAACACTCACCCTGTTCGCATTTTGGTGGTGGACGATCACCCCAATACCGCCGCCATGCTGGCTCGCGCATTAAGCCAGTTGGGGCCGGGCGTGCAAGTCACCTCCGCCTCCAACGGTGGGGACGCGCTGGCCAAAGTGAAAGACAACGGGGTGGACATTTTGATTACCGACATGATCATGCCAGAAATGACCGGGCTGGAGTTAATTGAGAAACTACAAAGTCACCCGGCGGGGCGGCCTTCATTTTCATATTTAATTACCGCCTACGATGTGCCCGGCCTCAAAGTAACCGCGCATCGTTTGAAGGTCAACGAAGTGATCATCAAGCCGGTGCGCCCGGAACGCATTTGCGAAATTGCCACGCAAGCGATTGAAGAAATGAAGCACACCACCCGCCCGCCCAAGTTGAATTTGCGACCGCATAAAAAATTCAACGTGCTGGTGGCGGACGACCAGCCCGATAACATCACTTTACTGGGCCGGTATTTGGAGTTTGAAGGCTACAACGTTTTAACCGCCGCAGATGGGGTTGAAGCGCTGAAAGTGATTCAGGACCGACAACCAGACCTGGTGCTACTGGATATCAACATGCCGCACAAAGACGGGTTTGTGGTGTTGGAGGAAATTCGCGCCAACCCCTTTACCGAACACATTCCGGTCATCATCCTCACCGCCGCACGGTTGGACCCGGCGGACATGCAGTCTGGCTTTAATTTAGGCGCGGACGATTACGTGACCAAGCCTTTTGACCGTCACGAGTTAATGGCCCGCATTCGCACAAAATTACGGGTGAAAGAAGCGGAAGACGCGATTCGCCGCCGCAACCGCGAATTGAGCATTTTGCCGGAAATTGGCAAGGAACTTAGCGGGCGCACCGAAATTTCACCGATTGCGGAGACCGTCTTGAAGCGCACGTGCGAAACCATGGGGGCGATTGACGGCGTGATGTTTCTAACCAACCCGCAAGCTGAAATCATTGAGCAGTTTAAAGCCCCGCTGAACAAATCCGAAATCTCGCCTGAGCCGATTGAATTTGCCAAAAATCTAATCGGGCGCATTCAAGATACGCGCCAGGGCGTCATCATCAAAAACATGCTGAACGACCCATATTGGGTGAAACGGCAAAATGAAGCGGGGCGTTCGGCGATGGTGGCTCCGCTGTTTGGGCGCCACGCCATGCTGGGTTTGCTGGTCTTAATTCACGAACAGGAAAACTACTTCACGCTGGAACAGCTTTTATTACTGCAGGCGATTGCCAGCCAGGCCGCGATTGCGATTGAAAACATCCGCTTGTATCAAAGCGTGGGCGACGAAGAAAACCAGTCTAAAAAAGTTAAAAGCGAACTGCTGGCCGCCATTGCGCACGACCTACAAAAACCACTGCTGGAGATTGAAGAATGCGGCGCGTTACTCGCCCAGGCAGGGCCACTCAACCCGCAACAAGCCACAGTGTTGGAGCGTTTACGAAATTCTGCAGGGCAGATTCGCCAAGTTATAGAAGATAAATTTGTCGCGGCTCAGCAATAGCCATGCGCCAAAAAGGATGGAGATTGAAATGAAAAAGAGTTTACGAACCCGTTTGACCGTGTATTTTATCGCCCTGGTATCGCTCCCGTTATTACTGGTTGGGGTGGTGGCAAACTGGCTAACCTACACTCAGGAACGGGCATACGCACTTGAAATTCAAGCGGAAAAGGCCGAACTGGCGGCTGAACGAGTCCAAAACTTCATTGACGGGCGCAAGAACGATTTGCAGGCGCTGATTGACGTTTACAATTTCTCCAACGCCACATTTGAACAACAATCAACGCTATTGTCTACTCTGTTTGCCAAACAGACGGTTTACGAAGAAATCATCCTGACCAACGGGCGTGGAAAAGAATTGCTCTACCTTTCGCGGCTGGATGTGGTGACTTCCCAGGAATTTAGCAACCGTACCGGAGCGGATGAGTTTGAAAAGCCCAAAGCAACCGGCGAACCCTATTTTGGCCCGGTGATCTTTAACGAAACCACCAGTGAGCCGTATATGATCATTTCAATCCCTTCCTTTAATTTAAAAAGCGGACAATTGGCTAACGTCATCATTGCCAAATTCCGTTTCAAATCTGTCTGGGACCTGATGGGGCAGGAGAGCGTGTCTGAAAGCGACGAAGTTTATATGACGGATAGCAACGGGTATGTAGTGGCCCACGCCAACCCTTCGGTGGTCTTACAACGGGAGCAAATTACCCCGCCTGCAAAAAATTCGTTCACCACCGGGCTGGACGGTTCTTCCGTCGCTCTGGCGGTAAAACAACTTAAGTTTGAAGATCAAACTTTTTATATCCTTGCCGAACAACCCACCTCCATCGCCTTGGCGTCCGCGTATAGCGCCGTATTGCTTACTGTCGTCGTCATCCTGCTCTCCATGCTCGGGGCAGGCTTTCTCGGCTTACGCGCCTCGCGTCAGATCACCGCGCCAATTCAGGAACTGGCGACTTCGGCGCAATTAATCAGCGCGGGGAATTTAAACCAAACTACAAACGTTCAAAGTGAAGATGAAATTGGCGCGTTAGCCGAGTCGTTCAATCATATGGCGGCTCAACTGCGCGATTTGGTAGGTTCGCTGGAACAACGCGTGGCGGATCGTACCAAGGCGCTAAACGCTTCCACCGAGGTTAGCCGCCGCCTTTCCACGATCTTAAATCAGGAACAACTGGTAAAGGAAGTGGTGGAACAAGTACAGACGGCTTTCAACTATTACCATGCGCACATTTACCTGGTGGATGAAGCGGGAGATTTGGTTATGGCGGGCGGCACCGGCGAAGCCGGGCAAATTATGTTGGAACGCAAGCACAAAGTTTTGAAAGGCCGTGGGTTGGTCGGGCGTGCCGCCAGCCTCAATGCGCCGGTATTAGTAGAGGATACAGAAGCCGACTCGAACTGGCTTCCCAATCCCCTACTGCCAGAGACCAAATCCGAAGTGGCTGTGCCAATCTCGCTGGGGAACGAAGTCCTAGGCGTGCTGGACGTGCAACACAATCAGGTGGATGGCATTTCTGCAGAAAGCTCGGCGTTAATTCAGTCCATTGCCAATCAGGTGGCCATCGCGCTGAAGAACGCCTCTTCTTATACAGAAATTCAAGTGCAGGCCAAGCAGGAGGCGCTCATTTCTCTAATTGGTCAAAAGATTCAAAACACCCGGTCTGTCGAAGGCGCGCTTCAAACGGCGCTCCGCGAATTAAGCCAGGCGCTGGGCGTGCAGGAAGCGCGGATCATGCTCAACGTGAACGAACTCAAAGAAAAGAGTGGCTCGCGCTAGGCGGTTTGTGAATCCGCCTACTAACGATTAACTTCATAGACAAAACAAGGAGATTTTTTATGAACGCAAAACAAGGAAGTAAATTTTTCATCTTCGCGCTGGTGGCGGCGCTGGTCCTCGCCGCTTGTGGCGCGCCCGCCAAACCGGCGGATAATGTCGTTGTGCAATTAAGCTGGTTTCATGGCGTGGAGTATGCCGGTTTTTACGCCGCCGTGGAGAAAGGCTATTACGCCGCCGAAAACCTGTCCGTGACCTTAAACCCCGGCGGGCCGGAAACCAGCCCTTTGGATGAAGTCAACAGCGGCCGCGCCCAATTTGGCATTGGACAGGGAGACGCGCTGATTACCGCCAAAACTCAGGGACAAAACCTGATGGCCGTCGCGGCGATCTTCAAGAAAAATCCGGTGGCCATCGTCTCGCTGGCCAAAGATAACATTCAAAAGCCGGAAGATTTAATTGGCAAAACCGTGGGAACGTACTCGCTCGACTTAACCAACTTTTCAGACTTTCCGTATGTCGCTTTCCTCAACCGCACTGGCTTGCAAAAAGATCAAATGAAGTACGCGTTGATTGAAGACTTTCAGGGCGTCAACGAGATCAAAGCTGGAAAAATGGACGTGATGAGCAGTATCTTCGCCACCGATATGCAAGTGATGACTCAGCAGGCTGGCGATGAAGTCAATCTGATGTATTACAGCGACTACGGCGTGGATTTGTACGCCAACGCGCTCTTTACCACTGAGGACCTGGTCAAAAACAACCCAGACCTCGTTGCGCGTTTCGTTCGCGCCACCTTGAAGGGCTATCAATACGCAATTGAAAACACCGACGAAATGGCCAAACTCGCGCTGACTTACGATAGCTCTCTAGACCTGGCCTATCAACAGCAGGTAATGCAAGCCGAAATTCCCTACATCAACACCGGCGACGGCCAAATTGGCGAAATGAGCGAAAGCGTTTGGAATACCACGCAGGAAATTTTGCTGGATTTCAACGTCATCCAAAAACCAATTGACCTGAATACCATCTACACCAATCAATTTGTCACGCAGAAATAAATTCGAACGATTAGCCAGCGCAATCGCGGAGGTCTCCATGAGCCAAAACCCAGTTTTACAAAATCCCTCAAAGAAAGGTCTGCCTTTCTTCAACTTCAAATTCTTCCGGAATATGTCGTTGAGAAATCGCCTGCTTTTGGCCTTTATTGCGCTGGCGCTCGTCCCCATGCTCATCAACAGTTCAGTCTCAGCCACGATTGGCACAAACGGGCTAAAAAATGAAATCATCCAGGGGCTTCAATCCATCGCCACGCTGAAGGAAGAGGCCATTCGGGAATGGCTGGAGACCGTTCGTGTAAATTTGCGGCTCGCCGGGAACGATAAACTCGTTCGGCAAGGCCTCAACGAACTCCTGCAAAACAATCCCGAAGCGACCGTCAGCCCAGACGAACTACGCAACGAATTAATTGCCTTTAACAAAAACGGGAATTACTTTGTTGAAATCTTTCTAATCAGTCCCGAAGGCAAGGTTGTCCTTTCTACCGATTCAAATCAGGAAGGAAAAATTCAAATCACCCAGGCTTATTTTCAAGAAGGCCTGCTTGGCGAATACACCTCACCGCCTTCTTATGAAGTTTCGCGCGCACGCTATTCCATCATTCTTTCAGAGCCGCTTAAAAACGCCAGCGGCCGGACCATCGGCGTACTGGCCGGGCGCGTCAACCTCGATACCCTCAGCGGCATCATGGCTCAAGCCACCGGGTTGGGCGAAGAAGGCGAAACTTACCTCGTGACCGCCAACAACGCAGTGCTAACTCAGTTGGCGTATATCGAACTCATCCCCGGCGAAACCTACATCCGCACGGAAGGCATTACCAAAGCCATTCAGGAAAAATCTGCAGGTTCCGCAACCTATGTGGATTACGCCGGAAACCCCGTCTTTGGCGCGTATCGCTGGATTCCAGAATTGCAAGTGGCGCTCATCGCGGAGCATAATCAATCGGCGGCGTTGGCGGCGACGAACCGCATCACCCTAACCGTGATTGGGATTGCCATTGTGACCATTTTGCTCGCCCTCTTCATCGCCTACATCGTTGCCAGAGGCATCACCACTCCCATCGCCGACCTCGCAGAAATTGCGGACAAAGTTTCGCATGGCGACCTGACCTTACAAGCGGACGCCAGTCGTAAAGATGAAATTGGCGTCCTGGCAGAATCCTTCAACACCATGACCAGCCGTCTGCGCGAATTAATCGGTTCATTGGAACAGCGCATTTCAGACCGTACGAAAGCGCTGGCCACCTCCACCGAAGTCAGCCGCCGACTCTCCTCCCTGTTGGTGGAAGCAGACTTGGTGAAGGAAGTTGTGGAGCAAGTAAAAACCTCCTTCAATTATTATCACGCCCACATTTACTTATTAAATCAAACCGGCGACGAACTGCTCATGGCGGGCGGCACCGGCGAAGCTGGAAAAACCATGCTGGCCAATAAACATAAAATTGCGTTTGGCAAAGGCCTGGTGGGGCGCGCGGCGGAAACCAACGCGCCAGTGCTGGTGGCGGATACAACCAATAACCCAGACTGGCTCCCCAACCCCCTGCTCCCTGAAACAAAATCGGAGGTGGCGATTCCGATTTCAATTGAAGATCGTGTGCTGGGCGTGTTGGACGTGCAACAAAACGTCACCAACGGCCTCAGCGCCGCCGACGCCGACCTGCTTCAAGCCATCTCCAACCAAATCGCCATCGCGCTTCAAAATGCGCGCACGCTGGCGGGCATCCAACAGCAAGCCAACCGCGAACAACTCATCGCTTCAATTAATCAGAAAATCATCAGCGAAAACAACGTGGAAGGCGCTTTACAAGTGGCTGTGCGGGAAATTGGACGCGCGTTGGGCACGCGCGCCGCAATTCGCTTAACCCAATCCAACGGGCAGGAAGAGTAGATTCACATGACTGACAAAAATTTACCGGACAAGATTAATAATATCTTCAATGAGGCGCAAGTCCCCGCGCCTGCCAGCCTGACCGAGATGGCGGCCATGCAAAGGCGCATTCAAGAACTTGAAGATGCGCTTAACCTTCAGAAACAGCGCGCCGCAACGGCGGAGCAGGAAGCGTTAAACAAAAGAACCCTAAGCCCCACAATTCCCATCACGCCCAGGCCTGCCCAAGCGACTCCGATCAAAGGATTCTGGCTGATCAAGTTCTGGAATCGCATAGTGGACGCGCACCCCAGCATTCAAGATTCGCAACAAAGAAATTCCGCCCGCCTGGCCGCCTCATTTCTATTCATCATCCTCCTCCTTGAGTTATCTGGCTTCACTGCAAGCGCATCCAGCCAGGGCTTTGCCAATGCCTACCGCACATTCAGCCTGCCCATTATCGCCACCGCGACCAGCTACCTACTTTCGCGTACAAAATGGTATCGCGCCTCCATCTTCATTTTTGCCCTCTTTTATAGTTCGCTGGCTTATCTGACAATTGCCCGAGATGGGACTGCCGCAAACACCGCCACATTATTATTCATCTACGTGCCAATCGCCTTCATCGTCGCCAGCGCCTTCCTTTCTTCCTGGGCCGTATTTGCGTTAGTGCTCTACAATATCTTCGCCTATGTCTTCACGGTGAAAACCTACCTGCCCGCCGCGCCTGATGGGTTTGGCGTACAAGCCGGGCTGATTAACGGGATTGGGCTGATCTTGATTCTATTAACCAACTTCCGCAAGCGCAACGAGCGCCAAAGCCTCGAAGAAGTCAAAGAAGCCAACATAGAATTGCAAATTGCCAACGAAGAATTGGTTGCCAGCCGTACCCAGTTGGAACAGCGCGTTCATGAACGCACGCGCGATCTGGAATTGGCTTCCGAAGTCGGCCGAACCGTTACTGCAAAAGTGGATAACCTGCCTGCTCTGCTCTCCGAAGCGGTGGAACAAATTCGTTCACGCTTCAACCTCTATTACGCTCAAATTTATCTGGCAGACCGCGCCAATCGCGCCATCACATTACGCGCCGGAACCGGCGAAGCTGGAAAGCAACTTTTACAACGCGGGCATCAATTATTAATCAACAGCGATTCGCTGAACGGGCGCGCGGCGCTAAACCGGGAAACCGTGATCGTGGCAGATACCTCCACCAACGCCGCCTTTTTGCCCAATCCGCTCCTGCCCAAAACGCAATCCGAAATGGCTGTGCCGCTGACGATCAGCGATCAGGTAATCGGCGTGCTGGATCTGCAAAGCGAATCCGCCAACAGTTTGAACGAAAGCAACCTGCCCGCCTTTGAAGCGCTCGCCGGGCAATTGGCGGTTGCCATTCAAAACGCGGCGCTCTTTGAACAGGCCCAACAAGCCCGCGCCGAAGTCACGGAACAAGCCAAACGACTCTCACTCTCCAGTTGGGAAGATTTCTTAAACGCAATTGACCGAAGCGAAGCCATTGGTTATATCTTCAAACAGGAGGAAATTTTGCCCTGGGTGGAGCTGGAGCAACCCGCCAGCCAACCAGCCGAGGCTTTGGTAGTTCCGATTCAGGTGGCTGGCGCGCGCGTGGGCGAAATTCAGCTAACGGACACGCGCAATCGAAAATGGTCCACCGCCGACGCGGAAGTGATCAACTCCACTGCCCTGCAGGTCGCCCAACAAATTGAAGGGCTCCGCCTGCTTGCGCAATCTGAAAAATACCGCGTGGACGCCGAACAAATTTCCAAACGCCTCACGCGCGAATCGTGGAGCGAATATCTCAACTTGAGGAAAAGCGTCGCCACCGGCTTCCTCTACGATCAAAACAAGGTTGAGCCGCTCAAAGAACAACTGAACTCTCTGACAGATTCATTGAACGCGCATCCTGTCTATGTCCATAACCAAAAAATCGGCGAGCTGGAAGTGGAAGTTGGCGAAGAGGAAAACGCCGCGGTCATCTCCGCCATCACCGCGCAACTGAGCGCGCACATTGAAAACCTGCGCCTGCTGGAGCAAGCCGAACTCAGCCACGCAGAAGTGCAAAAAAGTCAGGAACAGTACGAATTAGCCGTGGGCGGTTCCAACGACGGCGTGTGGGACTGGAACTTGATCACCAACGAAGTTTATTTTTCGCCGCGCTGGAAAGCGATGGTTGGTTGCGGCGAAGACGAATTAAACGGCGGCTTTGCCGATTTTGAAAAGCTCCTGCATCCAGACGATCAAGAACGCGTTTCAACCCATATCAACAACTACCTGACAGGCAAGATTGAGGAATATAGCATTGAGTTCCGCGCCCGCCATAAAGACGGTCACTATGTGTGGATCCTCGCCAGAGGCAAGGCCCTGCGCAACGCCGAAGGCGCTCCCTATCGTATGGCTGGTTCGCACACGGACATCACCGAGCGTAAAGAAGCGGAAGCTCAAATTCAGGAAAACGAAAGAAGACTGCAAAATATTTTAGCGGCTCTGCCAATCTCCATTGTAATTAGCCGCGCTTCCGACGGCGTTCTCATGTATAACAACGCCGCCTTTACTGAACTCTACGGGCTGAACTCACATGACCTAATCGGGAAACGCACGCCGGATTTCTATTACGACCCCAGCGAACGCGCCAGCCTCTTCAAGGAATTACAGGCGAAAGGCTCGCTCACTGAATACGAACTCCGCACCAAGCATTCCGACGGGCATCTCATTTGGACGCTCTTGAACGTCTTCCCCATTCGCTACGGCCCAGACGATTGTCTGCTGATCGGCGCCGTCAACGTCACCACGCTGAAAGGCATTGAAGAATCGCTTCAACGCCGCGCCACTGACCTTTCGACAGTGGCCACCGTCAGTACCACCACCTCCACCCTGCTCGACCCGGCCGAACTCCTCCAAACGGTGGTGGACATTACCAAAGAAAAGTTTGACTTATATCACGCGCACATTTACCTGACCGATGAAGCTCAAAACGCCTTAACGCTTTCCACCGGCGCAGGCGTAGTCGGGAAAGAAATGGCCGCCGCCGGACATTCCATTTCCGCCGATGCGGAGAAATCGCTGGTAGCGCGCGCGGCGCGCAGACGCGCCGCCGTCATCGTCAACAACGTTCGCAAAGAAGAAGGCTTTTTACCCAACCCCAAACTGCCGGAAACTCATGCAGAAATGGCCATCCCCATGATTGTGGCGGGCAACGTCATCGGCGTGTTCGACGTACAATCTGAAATTGAGAATCGTTTCACGCAGGAAGACGCCGACATCTTCACCACCCTTGCCGCCCAAGTCGCGATTGCGTTCCAAAACGCGCGGTTGTATCAAGAACAGGCCTCCACAGTCACCCAATTGCGCGAACTCGATCGTCTCAAATCGTCCTTCCTCGCAAACATGTCGCACGAGTTACGCACCCCGCTCAACTCGATCCTCGGCTTCACCGACGTCATGCTCGAAGAACTGGACGGCCCGCTCACGCCCAACATGGACAACGACCTCAAACTCATTCAGAAAAACGGAAAGCACCTCCTCCACCTGATTAACGACGTACTGGATATGGCCAAAATCGAATCCGGCAAGATGAACCTGGTGATTGAAAAGTTCAACTTAAACGAGACGGTTGAAGACGTGCTCAGCCTCACCTCATCCCTGGCGAACGAAAAGGCCCTAGCCATTTTCATCGAACCCAAGTCCGACAAAAACGTCTTCATCCGCGCAGACCATACCCGCCTGCGCCAGGTGCTGATCAACGTCATCAACAACGGCATCAAGTTCACTGAAAAAGGGAGCGTCAGCGTCCGCATCACGCATCAAGCCAACGACGTTTTGGTGGCCATCAAAGATACCGGACTGGGCATTCCAGTGGAGCATCTTGAATCGGTCTTTAGCGAGTTCACCCAGGTGGACACCAGCACCACGCGCAAAGCCGGAGGCACCGGACTGGGCCTGCCCATCAGCCGTCGCCTGATCGAAATGCACGGCGGAAAACTCTGGGCCGAAAGCGCAGGCGAAACCGGTCAAGGCACAACCTTCAACATTTTGCTACCCATTGAAGCGATCGTTTCCGAAGCCACCGCCTCCGGACCGCTGGAGAAAACCAAGTAAACATGGCCAAGCCCATCTTGGAATGCGCGGCCTGCAAAAGCCAGCAGTCCTACCAACCCTTTACGCCTGCCGTTTGCCCGCAGTGCCAATCTCAATGGCTGGAAGCGCGTTACGATTACGAAGCGTTCAAACGTGAAATCCTGCGCGGTTTACCCAACCGCCCCAACAACCTTTGGCGTTATCAGGATGTCTTGCCGCTCGACAATCCCGCCGCTTTGGATTTATACCCCGCAGGCGGAACGCCGCTTTGGCTCTCGCAACGCTTCGCCCCCAACCTCGGGCATGTGCAAACCTACTTCAAAGATGAACGCTACAGCCCAACCGCCTCTTTCAAAGACCGGCAGGCGGCTGTTGCAGTCGCCGCCATGAACGAGAACGGCATCCGCGAAGCCGTGATCGCTTCCACCGGCAACGCGGCCGTGGCCTACGCCGCCGCCTGCGCCCGCGCCGGCATCAAACTCTGGGTCTTTATGACCAGCCTCGTGCCGCAGGAAAAACTGCGCGAAGCCGCCTTGTTCGGCGCGGAAGTGATTCGCGTCAGCGGCAACTACGACCAAACCAAACAGATCGCCGCGCAATTTGCCCAACGCAAAAACCTGCTCTTGGATCGCGGCGCAAACTCCATCCCCGCGCGCGAGTCGATGAAAACCATCGCTTATGAAATCGTCGAACAACTCGGCTGGAAAGCGCCCGATTGGTACATTCAGGCTGTCAGCGGCGGGCTGGGCCCGCTGGGCGTTTATCAGGGTTTCAAAGAACTCCACGCCATGGGCTTAATTTCCAAAATTCCAAAGCTTGCCATCATTCAATCTTCCGGTTGCGCGCCGATGGTCAACGCCTTCAAAGCAGGCCACAACATCGCCACGCCGGTCATCCCTGATACGCGCATTATCATCCTCTCCACTGGCAGTCCGGGAGAAGCCTATACTTATTTATGGAATCTAACTCAGGACTATGGCGGTACAATGGAGGCCGTCAGCGACGCGGAAGCCTTCGCCGCCATGCGCTCTTTGGCTAAAAGCGAAGGCATGGCTGTCGAACCGGCAACAGCCGTCGCCTTTGCCGGGTACGAAAAACTCCGCAAAGCCGGAACCCTCAAAGAGGACGAACTGGTCGTCATCAACTGTACCGGTCACACCTTCCCGGTGGAAAAACACGTCCTCGGCGACCAATGGGCCGTGGATGTACATCTCAGCAAAGACCAAACGCCAGCCCCACGCGAAGGTCTGCTCGCCGCCCTGGAAAACCTGGACGAAACCACCACAACCGTTCTGCTGGTGGACGACAACAGCGACGACGCGCTCCTCATCCAACGCTTGTTGGAAGGACGCAAAAAATATCGGGTTTATCACGCCAAAGACGGCTGGGAAGGCCTCAGCATGGCCCGCCAAAAACTGCCAGACCTGATCGTGAGCGACCTGACCATGCCCGGGATAGACGGCTTTGGGCTGGTGGAAGAATTAAAGCTAGACCCGCGCACCAAAGACATTCCGGTCGTCGTAGTCAGCGCCAAAGACATCACCGCCGAAGAGCGCCAAAGACTGAGCGGACACATTGAAGCGGTTTATCAAAAGGGATCGCTCCCCACGCGCAAATTCGTCGATCAGGTGATTCAAGTGATTGAAGATAAAGATAAAAACGGATAAGAAGGAGAATCAAATTATGGGAAGCGTCATTCTTTATATCGAAGATAATCCAGATAATATGATGTTGGTCAAACGCGCGCTCGAATCGCGCGGCTATACGTTGCTCGAAGCCCTCAGCGGGTTGGACGGCGTAGCCATGGCTGAAAAAAAAGAAGTGGACCTGATCCTGCTCGACATCAACCTGCCCGACATTGACGGCTACGAAGTGGCCCGCCGCCTGCGCGGAAGCGCCAAGCCCACCCTCGCCTACACCCCGATCATCGCCATCACTGCCAACGCCCTCAAAGGCGACGCAGAAAAAGCGCTCGCCGCCGGATGCGACGTCTACATGTCCAAGCCGATTAACATCCGCGAACTGTGGGCCCGCGTGGAAGCCTTCATCCAGGCGCCGCACAAACCCTAACCTTAGCCTGCTCCGGTTTTCTCAACCCTCCCCGCCCCAATAAATTTCAGGGCGGGGAGGGTATTATCTTAAGTAGTATCAATAAATCTCCCTATTCTCAAGGAGTGAAATCTAAAATTATCTTTCCACTTCCCGTATGGTCTGCTATCCATCCAGTATATCCGTTCCAATAAACATTCCACCAGGTTAAGCCATCTACCTCTTTTGTTGGACCCAGCAGTTCAACAATTTCTCCACATGGAACTTCATACAAAGAATCCTTCTCATCATTCTTACCAACATACCCAGGATATTTCGTAAATTCACTTTATAGATCTCCGCACATGAAATTTCGGCATACTGTTAAATGCTTGATCCTGCTCCTGTTCTTTTAGCTTAATGGAGGATGGACATCTTTTGTGTCTACTTTATTGGGGCAAGGTCAGGAACAGTTACTTCCGATAATGTCTAGTATATTGTAAAATCTTAAATATAATGTTTTTAAGCGCATCACTCCTCCTCTCTCACACCGATAATCAGCGCCTAGATAAAGCTCATTCCATACAAAGATTTACCTTTCAACGCGCCAGCGCCAGGAACACGTCTTCCAGAGTGGGTTCTCCCCTTTCGATTTTCTCAACTTGCAGTTGATGATCTTGTAATGCGCTTTGCAGGGTTTCTTTCTCAACCTTTGAACTGATTACTCGCAAATGATCTCCCGCCAAGCCGACTCTTACGACTCCGTCCATTCTATTCAAAATGTCCAGCCCCCCTTCAAGCGGATGCGCGTACACTTCCCAGACTTCCCCAGTAATGATTTTTTGTTTTAGATTCGTAGGCGTGTCCATGGCCAGTAATTTTCCATCGCGCATCACCGCCACGCGCCCGCAGTATTCGGCTTCGTCCATATAGTGCGTGGTGACGAGAATCGTCACGCCGCCTTCCGCCAGTTGATAGATCAACTCCCAAAAGGCGCGGCGGGCGGTAGGGTCCACGCCGGAGGTGGGTTCGTCGAGAAATAGTAGTTTCGGTTCATGTACCAGCGCAATGGCTAAAGATAATCTTTGGCGCCAGCCGGTGGAGAGCGACTTGGTCAGCGTGTGGTGATGCTGGTTAAGACCGACCAACTGCAAGGTCCGATTGACACGCTCTTTGTCGTGGATGCCGTACACGCCTGCATAGAACGTCAAATTTTCAAGCGTGGTCAGGTCGTCGTAAATCGCAAATTTTTGAGACATATATCCGACGCGCAAGCGAATCGCTTCGCTTTCTTTGGCAATGTCGTACCCCAACACAGTGGCGCGACCTTCGGTGGGCGCGAGCAAACCCAGCAACATGCGAATGGTGGTGGTTTTGCCAGAGCCGTTTGGGCCAAGGTAGCCAATGATTTCGCCCGGGCGAACTTCAAAGTTGACATGGTCAACGGCAGTGAATTCGCCAAAGCGGCGCGTTAGATTTTGAACGACGATGACAGGTTCATTTAACATAAACTATTTACCTTAACCGTCCCGCAGGTTTTCTTGAAGCGCTTGATGCGTGGACTCAACCTGCGGGACGTTTTCTGTAGACTCGGTTAATAAGATGAAAATATCTTCCAGGGTTGGCGGAACGACTCGTAAATTATGCGCGTTTGCATTTTGCGCTTTGATTTGTTTTTGAAGCCTTGTAATGACCGCCTGCGCCGATCCGCTTTTTACGCGCAAATGTAGTTTGTCGCCAAACGCGGCGACTTCTTCAACGTCTTGATCCTGCGTGGAAATGTTTTTCAATTCGCGCAAAGGCTCGCCGCGCAATTCAAGGATACAATCATTTAAGCGCGAACGCAAATTGGACGGCGTATCTTCAGCGATAATTTTTCCGGCTTTCATAAAGCCAACGCGATGACAGCGCGAGGCTTCGTCCATATACGGCGTGGAGATGATGACGCTGACGCCCTCAGAATCGGGGGCGGGGGATGCAACCAGTTTAATCACCAATTGCCAAAAATCCTGACGCGTGACGGGGTCCACGCCGGTGGTGGGTTCGTCGAGCAGGAGCAGGCGCGGACGAGTCACCAATGCCGAGGCCAACCCAAGTTTTTGCTTCATGCCGCCAGAAAGTTGCCCCGCCCTTCTGTCTTTGAATTTTTCCAGCCCCACAAATTCCAGAATTTCGAGCGAGCGTGGAAGCCACGCGGAGGAAGACAGCCCGCGAATTTCGGCAAAGAAGCGAATGTTTTCCAGCACGGTTAAATCTTCGTATAAAGAAAAGCGTTGCGATAAATAGCCAATTTGCGCACGGGCATTTTCAACTTGTTTCAATACATCATAGCCACACACGTTGATCGAGCCTGCAGTCGGCGCCAGCGCGCCAACCAACATGCGCATGGTTGTGGTTTTGCCCGCGCCATCCGAACCGACCAGCCCGTAAATTTCGCCGGCCTTAATATTTAACGCGACATCGTTGACAGCATGTGTGTCGTTGAATTTTTTATGTAGATTTTTTGCTGATACTAAATATTCATTCATGGGGTCGTCACAGGTCAAAGGTCGAAGGTCGGCTAAACATTGTAATCTGCTGAATCATCCGAGATTCTTTTAGGGCGAGGGTTTGCTTCAAGGTATTTAATAAAATTTGCAATTTGCCGCGAACAAGTTTGTGCAAGTTGAAAAGCATTATCAAATTGCTCTTGTGAAATATATTTTTGGTCTAAGGCAATATAAAGTTGAGAACGAACTTCTCCAGCCGAAGCGCGAGCCATGCCAAGAAAATTTATAAATTGCGCATCCGTTCGGCTTTCAAAACCTTCGGCGATGTTACTCATAATAGAAATACACGCCCGGCGAATCTGGTCGCGCAATCCAAAGTCACGATTGAAACCATCTTGATTTGAAAAAACATAAACTTTATTTGTTAAGTCTCTTGCGGTTTTCCAAGATTCAATTTCTTCAAAGCGAGTAATGCCAGCCATACGATTCTCCTTTTTGACTTTCGCCTGTGACTTTTGACTCTTCGACCTTCGACTTATTCGAAAACCACATCCGCAGGCATGCCAATCTTCAACTTGCCGTCCACATTTTCAACGCGCAGTTTGATTGCATAATAGGTGGCGCTACGCCCTTCCACGGTTTGCACGTTGCGCGGCGCAAACTCCGACTGGCTTGAAATCCAAATCACCGTGGCTTTGAATGGGTCGTTCGGAAAAGAATCAACGCGCACGCTGACCGTTTGCCCCAAAGAAATTTTTCCATACAGGTTTTCAGGCACATAGACCGTCAGCGTAATTTGATTTAAATCCGCCAGCGTCAATGCCGTTCCGCCCGCCTGAATAATTTCGCCGGGCTCGACGTTGCGCGTTAAGAGGATTCCGTCCATGGGCGCGACGACATTAAGTTTTGAAATTTGCGCTTCAATCAAGCGGAGGCTTGATTCGGCCTGCTTGACATTTTTCCCAGCCTGAGCCAACGCCTGCGCGGCGGAAATGACGGCCGGGGAATACTCTCCGGTTTGCAGAGCGAGCAGGCGCGCATAGGCGGCGTCGTATCTTTGTTGGGCGACAAGAACTTGTCCGCGAGCGTATTCGATATCTTCGGCGGCGGCGCTGTCTAATAAGTCGTTATATTTTTCCTGGGCTGTATCAAGTTCATCCAGCGCAGATTCGTAATAATCGTTCGCGGCTTCCGCCAGTCCCCCGCTTTGCGAGGCGCGCTCGGCTTGATCTCGAACTTCTCTGGCAATTAGAAACGCGGCGCGGGCTGAGGCTAGTTTTTTCTCGGCGTTGACATATTCGGCGTTATTGACGTTTTGGATGGCCTGATCCAGAGCCGCGTTGGCCAGGTCAATCCCTGCTTTGGCGTTGTCCAATTCGGTTTGGGCGGCGGCGATTTGCTGGGGTTGGTCAATGTACCAACCGGCCTGGTCAAACTCGTTGGGCGTGGAAGTCTTCCAATCTTTTGCGCGTTGAGCGGACTGGGCGGCAATGGCGGCCTGCAAAGTCTGGTCGTATTTCAGTTGGGCGGATGCCAGGGCGGCGTTGGCAGAATCAAGCTGGGATTGCGCGACGGCCCGTTGGGCCGCCAGCAGGCTTGGGTCGAGGGAAAGGAGCGGTTGGCCCTTTGTCAGCGCGTCGCCTTCGTTCACGTCTACATCCACGACCTTGCCGGAAATTTCAGGCGAGACGTTGACAATCACAGCTTCGATTGAGCCGGAGGCGGTAATGGCCGTGGATTCGTTTTGGTTAAGCGAACGAACTCCAAAATAAATCAGCGCGCCGATGACGACGATGATCAGAATGCGAACGGGAACGGGGGGAAGTTTATGTTGCATGGAATCTCCTAAAGTTACAGGTGGCAGGTTGAAGGTTGAAGGTTAATCAAGGCGTTTTCTAAAACGTAATGCGGCCAGCGCCATAATGACCAAGCCAAAAATCGTTAATGCAATCACTTCGCCTTGAATGGCGTCCAGCCCCACGCCTTTTAATAAAAGCGAACGAATGACCACGAGGTAATAGCGTAACGGAATGGCGTATGAAACCACTTGCAAAATTTTCGGCATGGCTTCCAGCGGAAAGAAAAAGCCGGAAAGGAAAATGCTCGGCAGGTTGTACATCATCACCGTCATCATGGCTTCCTGTTGGGTGTTCGCAACCGTGGAGGCCAATAACCCAATACCCAAGCTGGACATGATGAAAATGCCCGAAGTGACGGTGATGAGCGTTAAACTTCCGCGCACGGGGACGCCAAACCAAAAGCGCCCAATGATCAACACTTCAAACGTTTCAACAAACGCGAGGATGACGTACGGCAGTAATTTTCCCAGGACCAGTTCCCATGAACGAATCGGCGTGACGATTAATTGTTCAATCGTGCCGCGTTCGCGTTCGCGGACGATGGCGGTGGCGGTCAGGATGGTGGTGATGAAGGAAAGGATCATGCCAATGACGCCGGGAATCATGAAGTAGGCGGAGTTCAGATCCGGGTTGTACCAAACTTGTGTGCGAACTTCAACCGGCGGGTTGGGCGCAGGGCGCCCGCTTAAGACGGCTTGTTGAGTTAATAGCTTTGTCGCATAAGATTGCCCCACCAGCCGGGCTGTGGATAAAGCCGTGCCGCCAATGCTGGCGTCGGAGCCGTCTAAAACCATTAAGGCTGTGGCGTTTCCATCAAATAAGCGCTGAGCGTAATCCGGCGGGATGACCAGGGCGACGCGCGCCTTGCCCGATTCGATCAGGGCCTGGTATTCCTCCGAAGCATTCACCCGATAGTTCACGGTGAAATAGCTGGTGGCCTGAAATGCGTCAATCAACTGGCGCGATTCGGTCGTTTTGCTTTGATCCCAGACGGCTAATGAAACGTTACGCACATCCGAGGTGGCCGCATACCCCAGCAGAAATAATTGCACAATCGGAATGACCACGGCCAAGGCCAGGGTGCGCGGGTCGCGAAAGAGTTGGACAAACTCCTTGCGGACGATGGAATAAATTCTGGAGTTGAACATCTCAGGCCTCCGGCTTCAAAATGCCGTGCAAATAAACATCCACATACGTATCCGCCGCGTTCTTGGGCATTAGCTTCTGCATCATGGAGTTAGAAATGATGATGTCGGTCAGCAGGTAGGAAATTAGCAGGCCGATAAAGGTGCGAAACAACATGGCCGGGTTGGTCATCCGCAGGTTTTTTCTGGACTTAATCAGTTTCTCAAAGATCGGCAGAGCTTTGGGGGCAAGTTCTTTGATCAGCGCCGCGCCATGTTTCCCGTTAAATTCAACAATTTCAATCAACATCAGTTTGATAAAGTACGGCTGGGCTTTAAGCTCTTCAAGCGCCACTTTGGCGGCGTTGCGAATAAATTCGTCCACATCCTCACCCTGCGCTTTGAGGATGGCAGGCAGGACTTTTTTATACGGATGCTTATCAAGGATGATGGCTTGAAAAATCTCCTCTTTGCTGGAAAAATGGTTGTAAATGCCGCCCAAGGCCAGTTCGGCGCGTTCGGCAATCTGCCGCATGGTGGTGGCGTGGTAGCCCTGTTCCATGAATAATTCAATCGCGGCGTCTTCCAGCGCCGCGCGCGTAGCTTCGCCTTTGGTCTGAGTCGCTGTAGTTTTAACAGGCATGGTTCCTCGCTATAAAAAATGAACGTACGTTCGTTCTTATTCTACGGGGAATCATTTTTTTGTCAAGGGGCTTTCAGGTAAAATTCCTTCATGCTCACTCCCCTGGAAAAAGAAGTTCGTAAAAATTTGAAGTACAACGTCGCCGTTAACCTCGGCGACGGCAGTTTATTCGGCGTGGCGCTCGGCTTTGCCTCCTTTAGCGCCATCCTGCCGCTCTTCGTCGCCTCGATGACGGATTCGGCGCTACTCATTGGACTCGTCCCGGCCATTCACTCGGTCGGCTGGCAACTGCCGCAGTTATTCACCGCCAGTCATGTGGCTCGGCTTCGCCAATACAAGCGCAACGTTTTGATGATGACCATTCACGAACGCCTGCCGTTTTTAGGCTTTGCCCTCGTCGCGTTGGCCTTGCCAGTCCTTGGCGCAAGCGCCGGGTTGACGCTGACGTTTATCCTATTAACCTGGCAGGGGCTGGGCGGCGGATTCACCGCCAACCCGTGGACTTCGATGATCTCAAAAATCATCCCCGCCGATTCGCGCGGCGCTTTCTTTGGGATGCAAGCCGGGCTGGCCAATTTATTCATCAGCGCTTCAGCGGTGGGAGCCGGGTATTTGCTGGAGTACCTCGCCGCCCCCTTCGACTTTGCGGCCTGCTTCTTCATCGCCAGCATTTTCTTCACGATTTCATGGTTCTCCCTCTCGGCCACGCGCGAGCCGATTGACGAGGAGAAAATCATCCCCGCAGAAAAGACGCACTTCTGGGAAGACTCTAAAAAAATTCTCAAGCAAGACAAAAATTTCAATTGGTTTCTCGCCGCCCGCTTTTTATCTCAATTTGCGACCATGGGCTTTTCGTTTTACATCATCTACGCCTTGCGCGCATTTGACATGACCGACGTGGTGGCCGGATACCTGACCGCCACACTGACCATTTCCCAAACTGTTGCCAACATGGGCATGGGCTGGCTCGGCGACAAAATTGGCCATCGCGCCATGCTGATCGTCGGCGCGTTCGCCGCGTTACTCAGCGCAGGGTTGGCCTGGGGCGCCACTTCGCTCCTTTGGTTTTATCCGATCTTCGCCCTGGCGGGCGTCGCTAACGTCTCCATCTGGACAATTGGCATGGCCATGACCGTGGATTTTGGCAGTGAAGCGGAGCGTCCGCTGTACATTGGCTTATCGCAAACTCTAACTGCGCCAGCCACCATCATCGCCCCGCTCGTCGGCGGCTGGATCGCGGACTCGGCGGGATTCGTCCCCACGTTTTCAATTTCAACCGCGCTGTCCGTGGCGCTGATTTTCATCCTGCTGGCGCTGGTCCAAGACCCGAAACGCCTTAGCCTGAGGCAGGCTTCCGTACTTTAATCTTCTCTAAAAACTTCGCGGCCAGCAAGCCGCCGGGCGCCGCAAACACAAAGCACAAGATGGCGGTTACCGCCATTCCCAGCGCCGCCCACAGGCCAATCCATATAAACGCATAAGCGACTGGGTCTTCTTTCACCACCACGCCGCTCGAATCAACGCATTGCAAAACGTAGGCGGTGGACGGTTGGCGGTTTCCATTGCTGTCGGTGGTGGTGGTTGCGTACGTGCGCGTTTGCGGCGTCATGCCGTCGTCGCAAATCCACGCGCCGGTGGTTTGAATCGCAAAGTCGCTCACCGAACTGATTCCGCCAATCGCAAAAAAGATGGGCATAATGCAACTGCCCACCGTGCCAAGCAAAACCAGCCAAATCAAACATCCTGAAAGTACGGCGCTCTTCGTTTTGTTCATGTTCGCTCCTTCTACATAACGATAAACTTGTCTGCACACAACCAATATAACCGATTTAGACTGATGTACAATAGATTAACGGAGGAGTTCCCATGACCACAATTGACTTAACCATCCACAAAGATCGCCGCGCGCGCGCCATCCAACGCGCCAAAGAAAAAAATATCATCATCCCCACTTACGCGCAGATGAAAGACCCATCGAAGATTCCCGCGAAGGTGAAGGATGAATTAACAAAGATTGGATTATGGGACATTCATCCGCGCAACCTCTTTCGGATTAACTGGCACAATCAACCCAGCGCTTCAGGCGGGACCTTTAGCGGAGTCAACTACCTCGAACTGCCCTCCACGCTGACGGGAGTCCCCGCCCGCATCATCGCCATCGTCGGCAAGTGGTTCCCAACGGGGGCGCACAAAGTTGGGGCGGCGTTTAGCTGTCTCGTGCCGCGACTGGTCACAGGTCAGTTTGACCCGACAACGCAGAAAGCCGTCTGGCCCTCCACAGGGAATTATTGTCGCGGCGGCGCGTATGATTCCGCTCTGCTTGGTTGTGAATCAATCGCCATTTTGCCCGAGGGCATGTCCAAAGAAAGGTTTGAATGGCTGGAGAAAGTAGCGGGCGAAACCATCAAAACCCCCGGCTCCGAATCGAACGTCAAAGAGATCTTCGATAAATGCTGGGAGTTGAAAAAGTCTGGGCAGGACTTGATGATCTTCAATCAATTTGAAGAGTTCGGAAATTACTTGTGGCATTTTGAAGTGACGGGCCACGCAATGGAGGAAGTATTCAAGCAGGTCGCGGGCAAGCACGGACGTTATCGCGGCATGGCCTCTGCGACGGGATCGGCAGGGACGATTGCCAGCGGCGATTACATGAAAAAATTATTCCCTGATTCAAAGATCGTCGCCAGCGAGGCCCTGCAATGTCCCACGCTCCTCGAAAACGGATTCGGCGCGCATCGCATCGAAGGGATTGGCGACAAGCATGTGCCGTGGGTCCATAATGTGAAGAACACGGATGTCGTCACCGCGATTGACGATCATGCCGTTGTCAACCTTGCGCGTTTGTTCAACGAAGAATCGGGGCGGCAATATTTAGTCGAACAGGGCGTGCCAGAATCTCTGGTCTCTAATCTCGATCTACTTGGCTTCTCCGGCATCTCAAATGTATTATCTTGTATCAAAACCGCAAAATATTATGAGATGGACGAGAACGACGTGATGATCACCATCCTCACCGACTCAATGGAACTCTATCGCTCGCGCCTACATGAAATGAGTCAGGAATTCGGCGAATACAGCGAACGTTCCGCCGCCGCCGATTTTGCCCGCTACCTACAAGGCGAATCTACCGACAACCTGCTCGAACTCCGCTACCCCGACCGCCGCCGCGTGCACAACCTCAAATATTACACCTGGGTCGAACAGCAGGGACGCACCTATGACGAGATTCAAAAGCAGTGGTATGAACCAAATTATTGGACGGATGTGCAGACCCAAGCTGATGAAATTGACGAGTTAATCGTTGAGTTTAATAAGGAAACTGGCTTGGCGTAATTTGGAAATGAAGATAGCCGTCTGTCGTTTTATCCTTGACGTATATACGCCATTGGCGTACAATCTATCCGCCTATGCAATTCATTGAAACCAGTATCTTTACTCGTCAGGTAATCGCATTATTGACGGATGACGAGTATGGAGAACTGCAAATTGCGCTTTCCACCCATCCCGACTCCGGGTCAATCATTCCTCGAAGCGGCGGGTTAAGGAAAATCCGCTGGTCAATGACAGGGCGTGGAAAACGCGGCGGCGTAAGAGCCATTTACTATTGGGTTGTCGCAGAAGACCAAATTCTCATGTTGTTTATGTATTCAAAAAACGAGAAGGATGATCTTACGCCAACACAATTAAAGGTTTTGCGAGAGATTGTAAAAAAGGAGTTCAAATGAAAGATGAACTATTTGACGAGTTAATTGCCAGCATCCGCGAAGGCGGAAAAATCCTACGCGGGAAGGCCAAACCAAGTCGCACTTTCAAAGTCGCGGCGCCAGACGTAAAGAAGATTCGGTCAAACTATAAACTTTCGCAAAATGAATTTGCGGCGCTAATGGGCATCAGCGTAAAAACGCTTCGGAACTGGGAACAAGGCAGGCGCGCTCCCGAGGGCGCGGCGCGCGTGCTTTTACAAGTCGCGGCAAAACACCCAAAGATCGTTTGGGATGTTGTCAGCGCCAAAATACAGCGCTGAAATGGACGCGTTGATTATGGGGTTTAACAAAGAAGTTGGGTATTCATAGCGAATTCGCCAAGCGCCATTTTCCATGCTTCTCCCCACTTCTCTTGTTTTGGTATGTTTGATTAAAACCCCGCGCGATCTCGAAATTGCGCGACTCTTCGGCTGGTATCGCATCCCGCTTCGCACCGCGCCCAAAGTTGTGGCGGTGGACTATCTGGCTTTTTACCAGCCTTCAGCATTTGGCGCCCACCGCGGACAGATTGAATTCATCGCGCCGGTGAAGGGGCACGAACTCACCACGCGCGGCGAACTGCTCAAAGACGAAGCCGCCCATCCGCGCGCCAAAGAAGAATATTTCAAAATTCAACTCGGCGCGTTGGAAAAGCTCAAAGAACCCGTCAAAACAGACAAGTGGAAACGATTGACGTTTTTATATTCCACTGGCGAATATCTGCTCAACGCCAAAACGCTCAACGACCTCGTCGTTCAAAACGAAGAGCGCGACCTGCTCTGGAAGAGTCTGCGCGAACGCGCCGAGAACGAGCAATTGTATAAAGTGAATTTGCCCGAAGCCGATTTGCCAGCGGAAGCGCTCATGGCCTTGCTGGGTTTTGACGGAGCGGCTTAATGCAGGAGGTTTTCCTTTGGCAATCTTAATCAAAAATGGCACGCTCATTACCGCTTCAGAAACTTTCGAAGCGGATATTTTGATTGAAGGCGAAGTCATTTCGCAAATTGGGAAAAATTTGCAACATCCCAGCGCGGAAGTTGTAGATGCGCGGGGAAAAATGATCCTGCCCGGCGGCGTGGATCCGCATGTGCATTTGGATTTGCCGATGTTCGAGACCGTCTCATCGGACGATCATTACACCGGTCATAAAGCGGCGGCATTTGGCGGCACCACCACCGTCATGGATTTTGTGCCCCTCGACTCCCCTCTCCTTTTAGGAGAGGGGCCGGGGGTGAGGTCGGGTGATTTCAAATATTCCGTTGACCTTTGGCTCAAGAAAGCCGAAAAAGCCGCCATTGATTATTCCTTCCACATGAACTTGACGCAGTTCAACGACCACATCGCCCGACAGATTCCCTCTCTGCGCGAAATGGGCATTCAAACGCTAAAAGTGTTCACCGCTTACAACGGGCGCTTGCGCCTCGATGACGCCAGTATCTTTAAAGCCATGCAAATTGCCAAAGAGAATGGAATGCTGGTGATGGCGCATTGCGAAAACGGCGACGTGATCGAAACGCTGACGCAACAAGCGCTGGCCAACGGTCACACCAGCCCGATCTGGCACGCCTGGACGCGGCCCAGTTGGGGCGCAGTCGACTCCGTCTTACGTGTGGCAGGTCTGAGCGCAGAAGCGGACGCGCCGGTTTACATCGTCCACATGAACGCGGAAGGCGAAGTGGATATGCTCAAATATGCGCGCGAACGCGGAGTCAAAATAATGGGCGAAACCTGCCCGCAATATTTATTTTTTACCGAGGATTTTCTGCAACGCGAAGATGGCGCAAAATGGATCTGTTCGCCGCCAATTCGCAAAGAGCCGGATATTGCGCGGCTGTGGCAAGGGCTACACGACGGCGCGCTCCAAACCATTGGCACGGATCACTGCCCGTTTTTCTTTGACGGCGCAAAATCAATTTTATATGAAGGTCAAGCAGTCGCCATCCCCGGCAAGGAACTGGGGCAATACAACTTCACGAAAATTCCAAACGGGTTGCCGGGCGTGCAAGATCGCCTGCCCATCCTCTGGACGTATGGCGTGCAAAGCGGGCAAATTACGCCCAATCAATTTGTCGCCTACACGGCAACGAACCCTGCGAAGATTTTCGGGTTATATCCCCAGAAAGGCGCGCTCCTCCCCGGCGCCGACGCCGACCTGGCGATTTGGAATCCTGAAACGCGCTTCAAATATGGCGTCGTGCATTCACATCAACGCACAGATTACAATTTGTACGAAGGCTGGGAAATTGCCGGGTATCCCGAAAAAGTTTTTCTGCGCGGCAAATTAATTGTAGATGGCGTCGAATGGCGCGGTCAACGCGGCGACGGAAAATTTATCAAAAGAAAAGAAGGCGAGATTTTATAGGTAATGCCCATTCAAAACCCCAACAACCACTGCGACGGACTGATCATTCACTGTATGGACTATCGTTTGCCAAAATACATTTACCCCTGGGTGGTCCAGCGCTTCGGCTACGACAACTTTGACACAACCGCCATTGCCGGTTGCACGTTGGACTACAACATGCTACTGAAACACGTGGAACTGGCCGTGCGCGTGCATACGGTGGATGTCGTGTGCATCGTCAATCACGAAGATTGCCGGGCCTATGGCGAAGCCGGAACCTATCCGCGCCACCAACACGACCTCAAAGCGACGCAGGAAAAACTTTTAGCCTTATACCCCCATTTGCAAATTGAAACCTATTATCTGCATTTGGATGGAACTTTTGAGGCGATTTCGAAGAATAAATAAGGACAGAAGACCAGCCCTGTTCTTTTTTTGAAATAAAAAGATGGAGACGGCAGAAGATGCCGTCTCCATCTTTTAGAAATTCATCCGCTTACAGTTTCGCAAACCTGCTCACGACCTTGGCCAAACTGGCCGGGCGATCCATCACGCCGCCTTGATGAATGCCAAACGCTGTGCCTTCTTTGGCGTATTCCAACTGGACATACGCCTGGCCAGTTAAGAAGCGTTCGCTATCAATCGCGCAGGAAGTAACAAAACCAATCTGCTCGCCAGCGGCATTCACCACCGGGTCGCCGTTGTGGGCCGGGCGCACACGCTGGTCATCAAAGCGGAAGCGAATCACCACGCCCTTTCTTGCTTTCTCTTTCGCCACAAAAGCCTCGCGCCCAATGAACCAGGGTTTATAGGTCTTCACGTATGAGCCAAAGCCGCCTTCGGCCACGCCCAAATCGCGCCCGCCAACAAATGCATTCGCAGAGCCAAGCCCCATTTCGTGGCCATATAACGGCAATCCGGCTTCCGTTCTGAGCGAATCGCGCGCGCCCAAGCCAATTGGCTTTACGCCAAACGGCTCCCCCACTTTTAGAAGCGCATTCCAAAATTCAACGGCGCGCTCGGGATGAACAAACAATTCAAAGGCCATCTTCTCACCCGTGTATCCCGTGCGCGAAACGATCAAGTCAAAGCGCTGGGCGCCGAGCGTGGCGTCGCACAACTCCGTGCGCTTGAGTTTCATAATCTTTGCGCGCGTCTGATCGTCCACGCCGAGCGCAAACAGAACCTCGCGGCTCTTGGGCCCTTGAAGCGCCAAATCCACCCGCATGGCAGAACCAGCTTTCGGGTCCCGCAGGTTGCGAAGGTTTACATCGTACCCATACGCGCGGGCATTCGGTCGCGCAGTGTCCACCAACGCTTTGCCGTCGCGCACAGCTTCCCACCAGGCGCGCACTTTATCATCATTGGATGCGTTCACCACGACCAGGTAATTATCCCAGCCGCGCCGATACACCAACGTATCATCCAACACTTCCGCTTCGGGCGTGAGGAAGTGCGTGTACAAACTGGCGCCAGGGACCAACCCACCGCAATCGTTGCCGCAGACCGAATCCAGGAACGAAGCCGCATCCGGGCCGCGCAAATCATACACGCCCATGTGACTCACGTCGAACAACCCGGCCGCCTGTCGCGTGGCGAGATGTTCTTCATAAATGGACGTGTACACCACCGGCATTTCCCAGCCCGCAAACGGAACCATCCTGCCGCCCAACTCGCGATGCGTTTGATTAAGCGCTGTCTTCTTAAGTTCGCCTTCCGCCGGTTCATTCCATTGGAAAGGAGGGAGCGCCTCTTTTTTGACCTCGGGGCTGGCCCCGATATAAAAGGGTTTTTCCACGCCGACGCTTTGGCCCTTCGGCTCGACAAGTTTCGCCTTGACTTCATTCACAATGAATGGGCCGGGCAGGCGCTTGGCTGAAAAATCTTTAGCGCCGTTCAAATTAAACGAGGTATATCCATCGGACAAATCTCTCAGCCAGGTAGCCACTGCATTGGCGTTCTTCAACGGCACAGCCAGCTGATAAGTTTCTCCGTCCACGTTCTTCAACAGGCCTTTGATTTTGCCTTTAGGCGTGGCAATTTCCGTAGATTGGGTTTGGCCTTTTTTCAATGTAGATAAATCGGTTGAGACGGCGTAATCCAACATCTGGCGCACGCGCCCCCCGCTCAATTCATACACGCCGCTGGTAGCCTTCTCGTCAAGATAATAAAAGTGAGGGTAGCCATGTTGGGTCGGCTTGTAATCAACTCCGGCAGATTGAGTCAACTTACGAATTTTGAGCTTGGCCTCGTTCAAAACGTTGAAGTCAATTTTGGCGCGGCGTTGGCGGCCTTTGCGAACCGTATCCACCGAATGCGGCGCGCAGGCCAACAAAACGTCGGCCATAATGTTGGCCAGTTCGCGCGTCTTTTTTTCGTCAAAGCCGCGTTGCGTAATCCACGGCGTACCGAGACGAATGCCGCTGGGGTCCATGGCGCTTTTATCGCCGGGGATGGTGTTGCGATTAACCACCACGCCCGCCAAATCCAAAATACGCGAAGCCTGATCGCCGCTGAGTTTCGTGCCATCTTCGCCGACGATGCTCGTACAATCCACGTTCACCAGATGGGTGTTGGTTCCGCCAAACGGCACGCGCAGGCCGCGCTTTTCAAATTGAGCGGCCATGGCTTTGGCGTTCTTAATCGTTTGCGCTTGCAGTTGTTTAAACTGCTTGGTTTGCGTCAGTTTAAAAGTGAGCGCCAGCCCGGCAAAGACGTTCACGTGCGGGCCGCCCTGTTCGCCGGGGAAAACGGCCTTGTCAATCTTTTTGGCAATCTCAGCGGAAGTGGTCAGCAGGACTGCGCCGCGCGGGCCATCAATGCTTTTGTGCGTGGTGGACATGACGACATGGGCGTATCCAATTGGCGAAGGCACAACGCCCGCCGCCACCAACCCGCCAATGTGTGAAATATCCGCGAGGAAATAGGCGCCAACTTCGTCGGCAATTTGCCTGAACTTTTTCCAGTCTGGCATCCAGGAATAGGAAGAATAACCGGCGATCATGAGTTTGGGTTTATGCTCCAAAGCCAGGGCGCGCACGGCTTCGTAATCAATCTTTTCGTTTTGATCAATGGTGTAATGCACGGCCTTGAACCACTTACCAGAGCGATTGACCGACGAGCCATGCGAAAGATGCCCACCGTGCAGGAGGTTCAATCCCATGACAGTACTGCCCAATTCGATCAGAGCGTGATAGACCGCGTTATTGGCCGGGCCGCCAGAGAGGGCCTGCACATTGACATAAAGTTGGTCGGGAGAAACGCCATTGGCGGCAAAAGTTTGGGCCACGCGGCGGCGCGCCAGGGCTTCCACGGCGTCCGCGTATTCCACGCCTTTGTAATAGCGCGGGTCGCTGTTGCGGCGATAATCCGCCAAACGCGCGGGGTAGTCTAAAATTTCAGCGTCGTCCATTTGGCGCGTTTCTTCGTCGGGGTAGCCTTCAGCGTAGATATTTTGAAACGCGGAAGACAAGGTTTCGCGCACGGCCAGAGGCGCGGAAGATTCGGAGGCGATCAGGATCAATTTACGATATTGGCGTTCAGCTTCCAGTTGCGTCAGTTCGTAAACGTCCGGGTCCAGTTTTTCAAGCGAGCCACGAAACAAATAATCAGGCATTGAGCAGTCTCCAAAAGTGATGTATTTTATTGTGAATTGTAGAACGATACGGGGCAAGGGTCAAGTGGAAAATGAAACGGGCGGGCCGCTGAGTCTGGAAACAGAATCAGGCTGTGGGTAAGGTTGAGGCACGCGGATCATAAAAATGGATGGAGGCAACTTTTCGTCGCCTCCATCCATTTACTTAGTTTACGCGTCAGGTTTACGGTAAAACGCACGGCTTAAAGATGGTTGTCACCGTTGGAGTGGTATGAGTTGTATTAATTAAGTTGTTGTTGTAAAGATAAATTCCGCTAAGCGTTATTGAAACGGCGGCGGACAGATCATACCCTGCGCCGTTGGTTTGATTGGTAAGATGGGCGCAGGCCAGCGTAATCGAGGTTCCGGCGGTTCCGGTAAGCCCGTTACCAGCCACGCTCCAGCCGTTTCCGTCGGCGTTAATTCGATTGAGGATGGCGGAGCCGCTGGCATTAAAGTTGAGCCCGTCGGCATAGTTGCCCACAAAAATATTCGCACCCGTCAGGGTAATGGATTTCGGCGTCACGCCGCCTATGTTGTCCAAAATTGCGCCGGAAGCGTCATTGCCCAGCGCCGTGAGATTGTTGGCGGTAATGGCGCCAAATGTGGCAATTGTCAAACCGGTATCGCCATTGTAGTTAAAAAAGTTCGAGCCTTTCAGCGTTACCGCCTGGGCTTTCGTAGGGTCATAGTTGTTATTAAGGATTGCGCCAGCTCCGTTATTTAATTCGGTTAAGAGATTGGTAATGGTCACCGCGCCGAGGCTGTCAATTCCAACGCCATTTCCGGCGTTACGGCTGGCGTTTAAATATCCGGTTACGGTAATGGTCTTCGCAATGGTCGTACCGCATAAGACCACCTGATTGCAATTGTCCAAAATAACCCCCACCTCGCTTGAAACGCCGTTCGAATTTGCGGTTAAATTATTGGCCAGGATCGTCCCAAAGCTATGCACGCTTAAGCCTTCGCCGCCATTATGATTAAAGAGATTGGTTCCTTTAATAGCGGTATTGAAAGGCTTGGCCGCATCATAGAGGTTGTCTAAAGACGCGCCGACGCCGCCATTTCCATTTGCAGTGATGTTGCTGGCCGTAATTGCGCCAGCGGCCACCACGCATAAACCGCACCCGCCGTTATCAGAAAGGACGTTAAAACCGCCCAGCGTAAAGTTGGAGCCGCCAGCGGCTTTATCCGTCACAAGGTTTGCGCCGTCTCCGCCATTATTGCTGGCGTTAAGGTTAAGCAAAACCATGTTGCCATTTGTATGAGCTTCCAAACCATTTCCGCCATTGTCATTAAAAGATCCGTAGCCGGTTAACGTCCACGTGCCCGTGGAGGCAAGTCCATTAACGTTATCGCGGGCGTTATCAATGTAAGCGCCGGAGCCCACATTGCCAGAAGCGTTCAAGGCGTTTACGCTAATTGCCCCAAAAGACAGGATTTCAAGCCCATTTTCATTTGTAGCGCCATTGCCATTAAAAATGTTACTTCCGGTTAGTTTTATAAACTTGGCAACAATTGCCGTACACCCTAAACCTTCATCGTCGCAATTATCCAGGATGGCTCCAGTCTCAGAGTTATACGAAGCGTTTAAGTTACTGGCAGTGATTACGCCGTGTGAGTAAATCTCAATTCCGACTCCCCCATTTGAGAGCAGGGAATTGACGCCGCCCACCGTCACGCCCAAATTACTCACGCTACTTGTATTATCCAGGAAAACGCCTGCGCCGCCATTGGTGTGCGCGACAAGATTGCTCAAGGTAATCAGGCCGGCGGATGTGATTTTCAAGCCATCTCCCGCATTGTGATTGAACTCTTTTAAACCTTTTAAGGTGACAGCCTTTCCCTGCACGGAATTATTGGTTAAAGCCACGCCGTCCCCGCCGTTTAAATTTGCCGAAATGCCGTTCAGCGTAATGGCGTTCTTGGAAAGCGCGCTTAAGCCAAAGCCTTCATTCCCTGAAAAATCGCTATTATTGACTGTAATTGTCCCTGCGCCACTGGTATTATCCAGAACGGCGCCGTTCATCACATGGGAACCATCCGTATTTTGACCGCCTTGAATAAAGACGTTGTTGAGGAGAATATTGCCCTTCGTTGCCACATTGAGGCCGAAGGTCGTCGAAGCGACGTTCGTTAAAGCGTTGCCGATAATCACATTATTAATGGTCACCGCGCCCGACCAGCCAATGACTGAAAGGGATTTGTTGAAGTGGGAGTAGGGATCGGTTGCGTTCAGTAATTTACTGGCGGCAATTCCGTTCCAACCGCCCTGAATCGTCAACGCATAATTATCCAAAGTCGCATAGTCTGCGCCGGACAAAACGATATCCAAAGTCTCCACCGCGGAATTATCGTAATCATGTTCCACCCAGATGGTCCCAGCCTTATTAGGCTGGTTAGCTTCCAGCCAATCTATCAAGCTACCCGAATCGCTGGAAGAACCAAAGCGATTAAAGGTTGGGCTACATCCCCCTGTATTGGCTTTTGGCGCAACCCCAGCCGGGCACCAAAGCGGGTCGCCGGCCACTGCGGGTTGAGTCTCTTCAACAGCCGCAGGGACCGCTGATTCTTCAGGAACGCCGGGATCGCCCGAATCGTCCGGCGCAATGACAACTTCCGGCGCAACGGGAGGCTGTTCGCCATCCGCAAAAACCGGAACAACCCAAGTTGCCGCCATTGCGAAGCCCAGCAAAATGCTTACAAAAGGAAAAACCAAACAATTTTTAGCGATCATCATATCCTCCGAAGATGTTTTTGTCCCTGAATGAAATTATAATCTTGTCTGACTTAAAAAGAAAAATTCTTATTAGAATCTAAAAACATTTGAGGTCTACATATAAAAAAAGCGTCCCGCCGATTTGCGAGACGCTTCTACATAAATCTTTTAATTACGGCGCGACGTCCACCACATCCACCGCGTCAACATCCAACCCGCCATCTCCGTCTGGCGTTGGGGCCTGGATGGCGAGGTAGGAGTAGGAGCCAGGCGGCGGCGCGCTGGGCGCATTGTCCACATCAATCAATATTCCAGTTTGATTGGGCGGCGTTCCATACAGTTCAGAAGTTGGAATAACCTGATTGTCATTTTCTGCGCCAGCCACGTCGCCCACATTGGAGTTAGTGTCAGGAGTTCCATCGCCCCAATTAAAGACCTCATAATAAGTACTCCCATCGGAAGAGATACTGAGGATGATTGAATCCATGGCAATTTGTCCAAATCCAAATTGCAGTTCGTAATACACCAGATCGTAATTTGTATCGGTTGGCCCGTTAACAATGATTGGGACTGGCAGGGTGGCCACGTAGTATGTTCCGCTGGAAATATTTCCGCTTGCGCCTCCGCCACTACCGGGGTTGCCAACATTAAAGCCAGGCGGCGTTGCAGTTACTTGCGTACCAACTGGAGTAGAAGTAATTGAAGTGGCCGTTGGCGTGGTGGTGGTGGCAGTAGGCGTAACGGTCGTAGGAGAAGCCGTCGGCGTGGTGGTGGTAGCGGTGGGCGTAACGGTCGTAGGAGAAGCTGTTGGCGTAGTGGTGTCATCATCTGTCGGCTTTTTGGTTGGCGTGGTGGTGGTCGCCGTTGGCGTAACGGTATCCGTCACCGTTGGCGAAGGGGAAGGCGTTTCAGTACCAGTCGCGGTTGGCGAAGCGCTGGCCGTTGGCGTCAACGAGGGTTCAAATGTAATGAACGGCGGAAAGACAACGCCGGAATTATCGGATGGGGTTAGAAATTTATCCAGCCAATCCACCGGCGTGAGGATGTCGTTTGAGATTGGCGGGACAACCAGCGCGTCCTTTTGAGAAATGTTCTCAGGGTCTAAAGCGGAGTTCATATCTGCCTCCACCGACCAATGCGGAGAAAGGCGCACGCCCAATTGCCCACAAACCAACATTAACAAGATGCCAATTGGGAAAATTAAGATAATAATCTGCCAATCGCGCTTTTTCTTTTGAGTAGCGTTCATGCTTTACCTTCTTTTTCCACAGGCAGAGAAATATAAAAAGCGCTTCCTGGAAAATTCACTTCATCATGGCCGCGGCTCTCTGCCCAAATTTTGCCGCCATGCGCTTCAACAATCCCGCGTGCAATCACCAAGCCCATCCCCAGCCCGCCCCCTTTGAACTTGGTCTTCCCCGAAGAATGCAACATCACGTCGCCCGTTTGCGAGAATTTGTTAAAGATATTGGGGAGTTCTTTGGGGTCAATGCCAATCCCCGTATCTTGAACGACAATCTCCAAATGCGGCGGCTCGGTTCCATTTTTATATTGTCCGCTGACTGTCACCAGCCCACCATCCGGCGTATATTTAATTGAATTCATAATCACCTGATAAAAGGCTTTTTGAAGCATCTCCGGGTCGCCTTGTAAGGCCGGGAGTTTGGATAGGTCTTTTAGTTCCAGGTTAATTTTACGTTCCTTCAAATCTGCCGAGAAGACCCTTTGAACGCGTTGAAGGACTGGCGCAATTTGAACTTCGCTTTTACGGACGTAGAGCATGTTGCTGTCAATCCGCGAAACGTCCAACATGTTGTCCACCGTTTCCTTCATCCGGTCGGAGCCTTCCACGATTCCCTTAATCAACTTCAGGGCTTCCTCATTTCCCTCGGAAAGGTATTCAAGCATTTGAGCGTAGCCAACAATCAAGGTCAGCGGAGTGCGTAATTCATGAGCCGAGATTTGGATAAAGTTCGCCTTGGTGCGATCCATCTTTTCCAGAAGTTCGTTTTTAGTCTGGAGTTCCCGCGTGCGTTCTTGCAGGCTGTTGGTCATCATGTCGAACGTTGTCGCCAATTCGCCGATCTCATCGTTGGATTGAATGCCCGTGCGTTGTTCCAAATTTCCGCCAGCAATCGCTTGCGAGGTATTCACCAGAGAACTCAAAGGCCGGGTAATAATGCGGGCCACAATCACGCCCACCACCACCACAATCACCATCTCGGCAAAGAACAACAAGGTATAGTTGGTGCGGTTTTCCGTCGCAGACTGGAAGACGAAGTTGAGCGGCAGGCCCACCGCAAACACGCCGATCCGATCGTTCCCAACCTGAAGCGGTCCACGCGCCAAACCATATTGCCTACTCCCCAGCGCCACCTCATTATCGCCTTGCACAATATTGCTGGAGGAAATCAGCGTTTGATATTCCTGGGGGGAAATACTCAAAGCTTGAATCACATTCACGCTGGCGTCGTCTGCGGAAAGGGTCGTGCCAATCACCTGCCCATTGCCCGCATATAAAACGATATCCGCCAGAACTGCGGTTTTCAAACTTGGCAAAATGGCATCCACCGCCGTGCCAATCACAATCACCCCAACAAATTCGGAATCAACCCCAACGGGCAGGGCTGTGTAATAAAAATATCTTTTATTAACCAGGTTCTGTCCAAACGCGCGGCTGGGCGGCGCAGACGCATTTCTATTTTTCAAATACGGCACAACAATCGGCGATTGACCGGCGCCCGTCTCCTGACTGATGGGTTGCAAATTGCCCTGCTCGTCCATCAAGAGGTGCAGAAGTTCCTTGCCGTCGGCCGTCACCAAAATGACGTTTTGAACGTTCAAACCGGAAGCGATTGGCTGAACGAGAGCCAGAGCCGCTTGACGGTCCGAATTTTGAAGCGCTTCGGCCAGCCCCACGGTAAAAGAGATTGTACGCGCCTCATCCACATGTGCGCTTTCCTGACGGTTAAACGCATCTGAAACGGCGCGGCCCGCCTCCAGCAACTGGTTGGTCAACCGCTCGCTCAGGCTATTGGTCACCAGGCGCGTAACGATATACACTCCAATCAACGCGATAGACAGAGTGAGTATCAAGTAGGGCAGGATGACTTTCAGCCGAATACTCATAAGGAAATCCAGATAGTAATGAGAGCATTATAAGAAATAGCCCTCATAATTTATGGAACTGTAAGCCTATTATAATGATGTTTCAGGGGAAACAGCCGACAACTTTGAAAATTCCACCGATTCTGTCGTGTTTTGGCATGTTTTTGACCATTCTTTTGAGTTTCAGCCCAGCGGCTTGACAAAGTGAACCAAACGCTCGATTTCGGCATAGCCCAGCTTCTTGTGGGCGCGAATACTCGCTTCATTTTCCAGCCAGGTATCTGACCCCATTTCCGCACAGCCTTTCTCACGGGCCCAATTTTCAGCGGCGGAGGTTAAAACGCCCGCCACGCCACTTCCCCGAAAGTTGGGGTACACAAACCAAGCTTCGATATATCCGACAGGGCTGGTCTCGCACCCTTCTACATAGTCTTTACGCAAGCTGGCTTCGATCATCCCGGCCGGTTGGCCATCCACAAAAGCGATAAAGGCCGCGCCATCTGCATTTGCCAAAAGTTTGTCCATGTCATAACTCAGGTCGGCGTCTGGCGCGTCGGGCCAAATGCCCTTACGCATCTGAAGCCAGATTTCTTTATCTTGCGAATTTACGCGGCGGATTTCAACATTCATGGAACTATCTCTGCTCATTTTTTAGCAAGAAGAACGTGAACAGGGTCAGCCCGCTAAAAAACAAAGCAGCGCCAATTAAACCGATTATCCATTTTTCAATGCCGGTTTCTATGGGAAGCCAGCCGAAATAAATCATCAGTCCAACGCCGCCCAGCACAGCGTCCGTCGCCCCTGAAATCATAAAGACGGTTCGTTTGTTATTCATCTTCGTTATCCTCTCTTTTTCAACCAATCCAACAGCTTCTTTGGCGACCAGGTATTAATCACATCCTCTTTCGCCAATCCAGCGCGGCGCGCAATGGCAACGCCATACGGAAGCATATCGTAATCCGCTTCGGAATGCGCATCCGTGTTAATGCTGAGGAGTACGCCCAATTCTTTCGCGCGGCGCGCATGATGGTCGTCGAGATCGAGGCGATAGGGGCTGGCGCTCATTTCCATGGCCACGCCAGATTTGGCGGCGGCTTTCAAAATCACCTCCATATCCAAATCCGCGCCTTCGCGGTCTGGGATTTCGCGTCCAGTCGGATGACCGATAATATCCACATGCGGATTATTCACCGCCTGCAACAAACGCTCGGTGATTTTTTCGCGGGGTTGGCGCAAGCTCGAATGGAGCGAAGCAACTACCAGGTCAAGTGAGGCGAGAAATTCATCGGGATAATCCAGCGAGCCATCAGCTTTAATTTCCACTTCGCTTGAATGCAGAATCGTGATTGCGTCGCCAAATTGCTTTTGAAGTTTCTTGATTTCAGCGGCTTGTTGTTTATGCCGTTCAATGGATAAACCATTGGCCACGCCCAAGCTAACCGAATGGTCTGAAAACACAATCACTTTCAGCCCACGTTTGATGGCGGCTTTGGTCATCTCCAGCATGGATAACGCGCCATCACTATACGTTGAGTGCATGTGCAAATTTGATTTGATATCTTTGACTTCAATCAACTTGGGAAGTTTCTTGGCTTTCGCCAATGCGATTTCATCGCGACCTTCGCGCAGTTCCGGCGGAATCCATTGCAAGCCTAAAGTTTTATACACTTCCTCTTCGGTTGCGCAGAAAATTTCTTTACCGCCTTTAACTTTTGCAAAAGAATGCTCAGATAAAGACAAGCCTTGATCCAGCGCCAACTGCCGCAACTGCACGTTATGGTCTTTTGAACCCGTCGCATATTGCAGGGCCGTGCCGAATTTTTCGGGCGGATGGACCCACACTTGCGCGCGAACGCCATCCGAAAATTCAACGCTCGACTTTGTTTCGCCTTTTCCCAACACACGACTGATGCGCGGCAAAGTTGTAAAAGTTTCCATCACCGCTTTAGAATCTTTTGCGGCAACTAAAATATCCAAATCCCCCACCGTGGAGCGCATCCTCCTTAAACTTCCGGCGGGTTGGGCATCCACCACGCCTTTTACTTTTTTCAACGCCGCAATAATTTCATTCGCCAGCGGAAGCGCTTTGCCCACCGAAATTCTGCCCGTCCTTCTACTTAACGAAGCCAGCCCTTCCAAAATTGCGGTTTCAGATTTGGCGCCCATGCCGGGCAAATCCTTCAACTTGCCTGCCTTGGCGGCTTTTTCCAAATCTGCCAACGAGGTGATGCCCAACTCCCTCGAAATCATGGCGATTTTTTTGGGGCCCAAACTCGGCACTTTCATCCATATCGCCAAATCGGGATGCACTTCTTTTTTTAGCTTTTCTAAAAATTCCAACTTGCCAGTTGAAAGCAACTCGTCAATTTTCTCGGCAATCGCTTTGCCCACGCCGGGAATTTCCTGCAAGGTTCTTTCTTTCGAATATTCGCTGGCGTCGCGAGTCAAGCCGATTAAACTTTCGGCGGCTTTGCGATAAGCAATCGTCTTAAAGACAATTTCGCCTTTAATTTCAAGCAAATCCGCAATCAGGGTAAATGTATCGGCCAGTTGTTTGTTGTTCATCATCAGGTTGCTTCTCAAAGTCCATCGGTTTCTCGAAAAACATTAAGTGCGTTTCATTACCCGTAAGATTAAAACACTAATCCATGTAAACTGGCAAGCACTGAAATTCCCGGCCGGAAGGAGCAATCACGGTGGGATTCCAATCCTCGCCGGTGAGTTCATATTTCGCCAAAATGCGGCTGACGGAATCCAGCGCCAGATCTGCTTGAAAGCGCGACCAATGGAAAGCCTGCCAGGTTGGCTTTTCGTCAGTTGTGTGGCGCGCATTCTGAATACAAGCCAGCGACGCGCCGACCTGTTCGCTTAAATCTTCCGCCACGCTGGGGTCTTTTAGAGCGGAGACTAAGGCCGGGATTGCGTCGTCCGAAAGCTGGATGAAATATTGTTCGTCCAAAGCGTCTTCGCTTCGAGAAACGCCCGCCACTGGAATCTCCGACAACGTAATTCCATGCCGGATGTTCTGGTTGACGATGAACGCATCCACGTTGAGGAGCGGCAAAGAGATGGCAAAGCCGAAGGAAGCGCAAAGTAAGGCCAGGGTGAAATATTTTTCGCGGCGCAGGATTTCCAAAATCAGCGTGACGATTAACAACAAGCCGATCCAATACAGCACGACATGGGTGTAGGTTCGCAAGCGGGAAAAGCCGTACACCGCTTCGTACAAATTAAGCCGCTGATAGGCGGAGAATAACATCACCAAGAGCAAGGCCACCAAAGCAACGCCCAGTCCGGAATAAATCCAGCGTTGTTTTTCGGTTTCGCGCCGGGTAATGGCGCTTAAACTTAAGAGCATGGCCAGCGCCAAAAACGCGGTGGTGACCAATTCATTAAACCCGCGCACGGCATATTCAGAGTAGGTATAGCCGGCAACGTTGATGTTGGCATGTCCGCCAAAGAAATATTGAAATTGAATCGTCACAAACAAGGCGAACAAGACGATCACGCTTCCCAACACAATCGCCGATTCGGTAAAACCCAAAAAGGCGGGAATGAGCGGCTTGCCATCCGCTGTAATTTTCTCATCTCTGGATTCGTTAATCGCGTGCAAGGCTACGCCCATCAGGCCGTAGGCGACGCTGGCGATCAGAATCAGACGGGCGATATATTCGGGCAATCTTTCCAGATTAAATAGTTTGACAAAGTCCCCCAGCCTTTGGGAGAAGATTAAATCCGCTGAGGCTAGCAAAGAGGCAAAGATGGCCACCACGGGAATGGCAATTAACAACCCGCGCAGGATCGGCCAGAGGGCGCTTTTGGCTGGTTCTGCCGCGTCTTCTTTTTTCACTTTGGCGGTTTCAACGAGAAAACCAATTGGGCGCCAGAGCATACTGACGAACAACAAAACCGGCTTGATCACATAATCGGCCAGCGTATATTGAAGCCAGCGCCCGCCCAGATAGCTGGAAGCGATCAGGATCATCGCCAGGAAGGTGAACAGGATGGCGAGAAAGACGGTCATGGGTTCGGCGCGGGTGAATGTCACGGCGGCGAAAAAGCCAAAGAGCGGAAGCAGGATCAGGGTCGCCCGATGCGGGCGAAGCCCTTCCGATAAGAGCAGGTAGAACGTCCCGATTACGCAGAGCGAAGTAAAGATCGCAAAGTTAACGCCCAGGCCTTTATTCCAAAACAGGAAGTCAAACGTCCAGCCCAAGAGCAGGGTAGCGATCCAAAGTTTGTTCGGTTTGTTTTGCATATATTCTCCATGAATTTTTCAGCCAAGGATACCGGCGCGAGGCTGGCGAAGGCTGTCAAAACGTATCAAAATTTGTCTGAGCCGTAAATTACAGTTTTGTGAGCGGGGCATTGCGCCTATTGACATTCATTTTATTTTATGCCATACTACCGGCAGGTTGCGGGGTAAAACATCAATTCGCCATCCTATAGAAAGGAGGAGGTGTTGCTCATATGGATAGTAGTAATAAACCCAGCGCTATGGCATCCCTCCTCAAGTAAGTTTCAGGAAGCCATAGCGCCCCACGAACGTCATCCGCAAGGATGGCGTTCTGGTTTAATCGCCCAGCGCGATACCAATCTTTCTGGCAGTGACGACGGCGTCGTCGGTTAACTTGACGCGTTTGGGATGCGTGGTGGCCTTCGCCAAAGAGATCTCCGTAACGACTCCCCCGTTGAGCGCGACCATGCGATCAAACTTGCCCTGAGCGGCCAGCCGCACTGCGGCAGAACCATAGCGTGTAGCGAGGACACGGTCAAACGCAGTGGGCGTGCCGCCGCGTTGAATATGCCCCAAGACCGTGACGCGCGATTCAAAGCCCTGCCGTTCAACGTATTCCGCCACCACCTGACCAATGCCGCCCAAGCGTGGGATGTAAATTTCATCGCCTTTGCGCGAGAAGGTTTGCGCGCCGCCAGCCGGTTTGGCGCCTTCGGAAACGGCGATGATGCTGAACTTGCGGCCGCGTTTGGCGCGTTCGTGAATCTTGGCGAGAATCTTTTCAAACTTAAACGGAATTTCCGGGATGAGGATTACGTCCGCCCCGCCGGAGATGCCGGCGTTGAGCGCGATAAAGCCCGCGTCGCGCCCCATTAATTCCACGACCATCACGCGATGATGCGACTCGGCCGTGGTTTGCAAACGGTCCAGCGCTTCGGTGGCGATGTTTAGCGCGGTATCATAGCCGAAGGTCACTTCCGTGCCGCCAATGTCGTTATCAATCGTCTTGGGCACGCCGATAATCGGCACGCCCTTCTGACAGAGTTCATGCGCGATGTGCAGTGTGCCATCTCCGCCGAGGACGAGGAGCGCGTCGAGCTTTTGCTTATGTATTTTTTTGACAATTTCGTCTGAAACATCCAGCGTAATGGGCTTTCCACGCCGAAAAACTTTCCGCGCAAATGGGTTGCCGCGATTGGCCGCGCCGAGGATCGTTCCGCCGCGCGCTAAAATTCCGCGCACTTCCTCCAGCCCCAACGGAAGGATTCCGCCATCCATCAAAAAGCCGTCGTAGCCGTCTTTGACGCCAAAGACCTGACATTGATATTCGTTGACCGCGGTTTTCACCGCCGCCCGAATGACTGCGTTTAAGCCGGGGGCGTCTCCCCCGCCGGTTAGGATTCCAATTCGTTTCATCTCAGCCACTCCTTGTGCAATAATTGAGCCTATCATACCGCGAAGGCCGAAAAAGGCGCAATTTATGACGTGCTGGGTATAATTCACAGAATGGAAACCCAACCCTCAACGTCAACTTTACAAAAAATCATTCGCTGGCTTGTCCCAGCCGCCGCCATCATCGCTTTTGCCGCATGGATGTCCTTTGCGCCCGAGGGCGCGCTGGGCAAACTGGACGCGATTGGCTACGCCGTCTGTCACCGGATTGACGCGCGTTCCTTTCACCTCGGCGAGCGCCAACTTCCGTTGTGCGCCCGTTGCACCGGCGAGTTTTATTCCGCCGCGCTCACCTTAATCGTCCTCGGCTTCGTCAGCCGCAAAAGCGCTCAATTCCCCGCGCGTGGAATTTTGGCCGTCCTGTTTCTCTTTTTTCTGGCCTTCGGTTTCGACGGCGTAAACTCCTACGTCTATCTGCTAAAAGGAACCGCGCCCGCCGATTCGTTTGTGAATCAGATTCCTGCGCTCTATGCGCCCAACAGCGTCTTGCGCCTCTTCACCGGTTCGGGCATGGGCATTGCCCTCGCGGCAGTTCTCTACCCCGTGCTGAATCAAACCATCTGGCAAACCGCGGAGGAAAAGCCCGCGCTCAACTGGAAAACGTTCGGCGCGTTGGTCCTCGCCATCGTGGTCATCAACCTGTTAATCCTCACCGAAAATCCCATCGTCCTGTATCCAATCGCCTACCTCAGCGCGTTGGGCACATTATCTTTGTTGGTGATTGTCTTCAGCCTGATTTGGATGATGATCATGAAAAGCGACAACACCTTCACATCAGCGCGGCAATTAGCTCTGCCGATCCTGGCCGGTTTTACCCTGGCCTTGCTCCTCGTCCTGAGCATTGACTTTCTACGCTTAAACTTCACCGGCACCTGGAGCGGCTTCCCCGGACTGAACGGATAACGCAACAAAAACGCTTCACAAACGTAGATACAATATCAGCAAGACGCCATGCAGTTTTATGGGTAGCAGTACGGTTATTTTATAAAGTTCGGTTTTACAAAGGAGAAATCAAATGGACACCTTCCTCGGAATCTTTTCAGCTTTTGGCCTGTCTGCCAGCGCTGGACTCAACGCCTACATCCCCCTGCTCACGGTGGGCGTCATTTCCCATTACTTTCCAAACCTGCTTCACCTCAGCCAGCCCTGGGATTTGATCGCCAACCCGTGGATTCTGCTCCTGCTGGGCGTACTCGTTATCATCGAAATGCTGGCGGATAAAGTACCGGCGGTCAACCACCTCAACGACCTGATTCAAACGTTGGTCCGTCCGGCGGCGGGCGCCATCGCCTTTGCCGCCAGCGCCAAAGTCATCACCGACGTGCATCCGATCGTGGCGCTGGCCTGCGGTTTACTCGTGGCAGGCACCGTCCACACCGCCAAGTCTGCAGTGGTGCGCCCCATCGTCACCGCCACCACCGGCGGGGCGGGCAACGTGCCGGTTTCCATCGCGGAAGATGTGGTTTCCACCATTATCTCCATCCTGGCCATCGTCCTCCCCATCATCATGGCCATCCTGCTCATCATCCTGGTTGTCCTGGTGTATTTATGGTGGTCGGGGCGTAAAGACAAACGTCAAACAGCCTGATATAATCCGACTCGTATTCATTCAATCCATTTTCTTAAGGAGAAGAAATCATGTCTGATATGCCTGTTAATCCCGCCGATGAACCCAAGAAAAACAACCAGACGATTATTATTGCCGTCGTGGTGGTCGTGTTACTGTGTTGCTGTTGCGCTGGCGCAATTGGCGGCTGGTATCTTTGGGAAAACGGCGACGCAATGCTGGGGAACGCCGCGCAAGTCATCGCCAACTTCGCCTAATTCATTCTGCGGTATAAAAAATCCTCCAAATTATTTTGGAGGATTTTTTTGTTTCATCAACGCCTGCAATTCGTCCAACCCGGCCAATGCCGGTTTTCTTAACCCATCGTCCAGTTTCAAGGCTTCAAACTCGTCTTCGTCCAAAACGGTTTGCGCGCCGTTCGGTTCCACCCATAAATCCAGCGCCAAATCCACATACGAAACCGTATCGCCTTCAATTACGGCAGGTTTGCCAATGTTGCAATACCAGCCCTTAAAAGCGAAATCGTCGCGGTCGTAAATTTCAAAGATGTTATACCAGCGCTTCGTATAAAACGTCTCGACGAAACGGTCGCCGCGCTTCAAGGTTGTGTTCAAAAAGGCCAGATCTTCACGCCCAAAGAACGCCTCCAAAATAATTTCATCTTCATTTTGGTTAAGCGCCTCCCCGTCATATTCAAAAACAACTTCGCCTTTAATATTTTTCTTCTGAATTTTCATGCAGGCATTCTACCTTAACCCGCAGACGAATTAGTTGACCCAGCTTCGGTTTTTCTTTGACGAAAAAAAACGCGCCGCGACTCTGCGCCTGAAATTGATCCTGCTTAAACAGCAGGTCTTCCACTTTGAGTTTAAGCGCCTCCGACCCGTCGTCGCATTGCCGAATTAACACGCTGACGCTTTCATTGGGTTTATGCTTATATTTACAATACAAATTAAACGTCCCAAATTCCGTTTCCACCTGCGTTTTCTTCCCCGTGAGCTTAATCGCTCCCGTCACGACATTCCCCACGCCGAAGAATTTGGCCGCAACCGCCGAACGCGGATCATTCCAGATTTCTTCGGGCGTTCCGGCGCGGATGATTTGGCCGTCGTGCAAAAGCAGGATGCAATCCGCCAGCGCGAAGGCCTCCTCCTGATCGTGAGTGACGTAGAGGGCCGGGATTTTTTCCCGACGTAAGAGCGCGCGCAATTCATTCAGCAGGCTTTCTTTATGATTTTTATCCAACGCGCCGAGCGGCTCGTCGAACATCATCAGCCGCGGGTTGGGGGCCAAAGCCCGGGCCAAAGCCACGCGCTGTTGTTCTCCGCCGGAGAGTTCGGTTACTTTCCGCTGTTCAAAGCCGGTCAAATTGACCTGCGTCAGGAGCGCGCTCACCCGCGCTTGAATTTCTGCCGCAGGTTTATTTTTCATCTTCAACCCGAACGCGATGTTTTCGTAAATGTTGAGGTGTGGAAAAAGCCCATAGTCTTGAAAGACCAGCCCAAAGTCCCGAAGGTGCGGCGGCGTTTGGGCCAGATCCGCGCCGTTGAAGCGGATCATGCCCGCATCGGGCTTTTCCAATCCCGCAATCAATTGCAGTAACGTGGATTTGCCGCTCCCCGAAGCGCCGAGCAGGCAGACCGTTTCCGCCTTTTTGATTTTGAACGAAATGTTTTTTAATAACGGCTGACCGGCATAACTTTTGAAAATGTTTTTGACTTCAAGCATGGTGGTCTTTCTCAAGCAGGAGGATGCCCGCCAGCGTTAACGCCATCAAAATTGTGGACATGGCCATGGCTTGACCATAATTGAGCCCGCCCGCCTGCGAAAGAAAACGCGCAATGGCGACGGGAATAGTAGGCAGTTCGGGGCGGGAGAGCAAAAGCGTGGCGCCGAATTCGCCGAGCGAAATGGTGAAGGCGAATGTGGCGGCGGTTAACGCGGCGCGGCGTAGGATTGGAAAATCAATCAGACGCCAGACGCGCCAGGGCGACGCGCCCAAGACGCTGGCAGATTGACGCAACCTTTCGGGGATGGAGGCGATGGCCGGTTGCAAGGCGCGGATGACAAACGGTAAAGCAATGAGCGTGTGCGCGATGGGAATGAAAATGGGCGAAGCCAGCGCGCGCCCATACGTGAGGATTAGGCCCAGTCCGAGCATCACCGCCGAAGAACCCAGCGGAAGCATGATCAGCGGGTCGAGAATTTTCTCCAGGTTGGTGGGCTTGGCCAAGGCCCACGCCGTTGGAATACCCAAAGCAAGCGAAAATAAAACCGTGAGACTCGCAATCACAATGGAGTTAATCGCGGCCTGAATCGGCGGGACATAAAATAAAGCGTTACGCCGATTGATAAAAAGTTCCTGATAATATTCAGTCGTGAGGCCAATTTGAACTTGCGCGCGATCTCCACGATCGGCTTCAAGGCGAAGCACAGAACGAAACGGCAGGGAAATCAGAGGAAGCGAAAAGAAACTCAACAAGAGGATTGAAAATACGCCGACGAAAATTTTCTCCCGCAGGGTTTGCGGCGGGCGCGCAATGGAGAAGCGCGGCGCAGTGGGGTGGCTGGAGCGACGCAAGGCTTGGGCGTAGAGAATCGAAAAAATCAAAGTAAAGACAAGTTGCAAAATCGCCAGGAGCGCGGCCAACGGCAGGTTGGGAAGTTTTAACACGCGCAGGTAGATTTCCACTTCCAGCGTTGAAACCTTTCCCCCGCCCAGCAAAAGGATCACGCCAAAACTGGTGAAGTCCAAAATAAAAATGAGTAAAACGGCCGAGAGCAAAGCGGGCTTTAAAAGCGGCAGAAGGATTTCATGCCAGACCTGAGCCCCATTCGCGCCCAGCGAACGGGAAACCTGCTCCAGTTTTGGGTCTAATTGCGCCAGCGCCGCGCCCAGAATGCGAATGACGATGGTCGCGTTATAAAACACGTGCGCCAGCAGAATCAGCGTCAAGGGCGCGGGCTGGCGCAGGGCGGAGAAAACCGGCAGTTGCAGAATCGAATTAAATGCGGCGGCGACGACCACCGTCGGAAGCATAAACGGAATGGCGGTTAACGCGCGTAAAAAAGATTTGCCCCAAAAGTTAAAACGCGCAAACAAAAACGCGGCGGGCAGTCCCAGCGCCAAAGTGAGCAGTGTGGAAAGCGCGGCCTGATAAAACGTGAAGCGCGTGACGCGCCAGACAATTTGTAAATTTTCCTGAGCGGTCAGAGCCTGCGCTTCAAACGTCAGCGCAAAAATTTTTACAAGCGGATAAAAGAAAAAGGCCAGCAAAAAGGCGCTTGGGAGGGCCCACAAGATGAAGCGCGAAATTGGCCAGCGGGCAGGCCCGCCATACGCCTGCCCTTCCTGAGCAATCCGCTTGTCTAAATTCATTCTAGTGACCTGGCAGTTTCTAAATTGGACGCGGACGAGCGCCGATGGACGCGGAAAACCATCTTTTTTCTCGAAAATCTCCGCGTTTTCCGCGTAAATCTGCGTCCCAAAAGAAAAGTGTCTGGCGGCTAGAATTCATTTTTCGATTCCTACTGCATGGCTTCAGTCCAGGCTTCAATCCAGGCGTCGCGGTTGGCGGAAATTTCCGCCGGAGTCAGCTCCGCCGGTTGCGCGGGAATTTGCGAGTATTTCACAAAGGCTTCGGGCAACGTCGCTTTTTGATTGACCGGATACACAAACATTTGCAAGGGCAGGTCGTTTTGAAATTCGGCGCTTAACAGAAAGTCTATAAATTTTTCGGCGAGCTTTGGGTTGGTCGCGCCTTTCAAAACGCCCGCAAACTCAATTTGGCGGAAGCAGGTTCCAGCTTCGAGAATCGAGGCGGTGGGCGCGTCCGTCAACGGCGGCTCGGCAAAGATCACCTCCGCCGCTGGAGAAGAAGCGTATGACACCACCAACGGTTGCGCTCCATGTCCGGAAGAGCCGCTAAAGTTTGTGTAATAGGCGGTTTCCCAACCATCCGTCACCACCACGCCATTCTCTTTTAATTCACGCCAATAATCCAAATAGCCCTCGCCAAAATGTGCGCGGGTGGCTAATAAAAACGCCAGTCCCACGGATGAGGTCGCTGGGTTTTCCACCGCCAGCAGGTTTTTATATTCCGGCTGAGTCAGGCTTTCCAAAGAATTGGGAAGCGCCAGTTTATGCTGGGCAAAATAACTTTTATCGTAATTGATACAGACATCGCCAAAATCAATCGGCGTAAGTTGATGGGTAGAATCAAGTTGATAAATTGAGTCAACGTTCGCCAACTCCGGCGAGGCATAGGTTTCAAAAATTCCCGCTTCCACAGCGCGGGATAAAAAGGTATTGTCCACGCCAAACAGCACATCTGCCAGCGGCGCATCCTTGGATAAAATCGCCTTGTTCAACGTTTCGCCCGCATCCCCGCCCTGCACGAACGAAACCTTTACGTTGTTCTGCGTTTCAAACGTCCGAATGACCGCCTCGCTAACCGCAAACGAACTATGCGTCATCACCACCAACTCAGCGGGCGCGGCCGGAGCGCAGGCCGCAAACATAAAACTCAAAATCACACATCCAATTAACGTCAATTTCTTCATCCACTACTCCAAATTAAATTTATGAACGACCAGCAAAGCGCCGGATTCAATTTTGACGGACGCCTCCCCGCCGAGCATTTCGTTACTAATTCCGCGCGTCTTCTGCGGGTACAAAGTTTCGTTGCGAAGCGGCCACTTCAAATTTTCAGTGGTGACGCCGCGCGCTTCGCCGTTCCACGGAATCAGCGAGACAATGTCTCCGCTTCTTCCCCGGACCTGAACCTGCTGGCGGCAAAAGAAAATTTCCTCCACCCCATCATTGATTTTCAAGTTACAGGTTGCAAGTTGAAAGTTGGCAAGTAAAGCAATATTTGCAAGCGTCTGATCCAGCCGCCCGCCCAACGCGCCGAGGATGATCGCCTCATCCGGGTTTAAAGTCAGCGTGTGTTGAATGGCCAGTTCAAGGTCGGTTTCGTTTTTATCGGTTGGAAATTTAAGAACCTGCGTCGTTGTCGGAATGTTGAAATCCACAGGAAGCGAATCCAGATCGCCAATGATCAGGTTGGGAGTCAGGCCCAGCGCCAACGCGTGGCGCGTTCCGCCATCCGCGCAGAGGATGTAATCATCCGCTTGCAAAATGTTGCGGGCGGCCGGCAAGTTGGGCAGTTCGCCGTTCGCAAAAATTAAGACGCGCTTCATGTTGAAAAGAAAAATCCTCCAAAGCGGAGGATGATGAAATCAACAGGCTGAAAATCCCTCCGCTGGTACGAACCAGATCAGGTAATGCGGGTCGAGCGTATCACGCTCCTCTCAGCCTGTGTTTGGGCAGGCTCCCCGTTCAATTGTGCAGGCAGTATATGACTGTGCGGGTGGACTGTCAAGTTAATAACCCAACTTGATCCCCCTCATCCCCAACCCTTCTCCCGCTGGAGAAGGGAATTTCCTCCGCGATTAGCGCACGCGGCGTTTCCATTCTTCCTTGAGTTGCAAGTCTCTGGGTAAGGCGCCTGAATCCAGGGCCAGGAAGTCGGTCATCAGGCGATTGAATTGGCTGGGGTTGTCCACCATCGGAAAGTGGCCCTCATTTTCCAGTTGAATCAGGTGCATGTGCAGAGGGAGCGCATCCGCCCGCTCTTGCGTGGGCGTGGCAATGGCTGGGTCGTTTGGCCCGTACACAAATAAACAGGGGACGCCCAGGTTGCGAATTTCCGGGAAAAGGTTGTTGGCTTGAAAACTGGCAATCGAAGCGGAAATCGCCGTCGGGTCGGCTTTGGCGGCGTCTGCCAGCGCCGAAGCCGATTCGGGCGTGCGGGCCGAGAGCCAATCCACCAGTTCAGTTGGCGTCGCAGTCCGCAAGCGGGCATTAATCGCATCGTAATCCATGGGGCTGTTAATCGCCATCATGCGATCCACGCTTTTGGGCCATTGTTTGATGAACGACATGGCCACCAAGGCGCCCAGGCCATGCCCTACCAAAGCCACTTTGCCAATGCCCATCTCTTCGAGGAAGCGGTTAATCAGGTCGGCCTGTTTGTCCAACGGGTAGCGCAGTGGGTCTTTGGCGCTGTCGCCAAAGCCAAACAGATCCATGGCATAGGCGCGATAAGCCGTGGAGGCGACTTGCATGGCGTTAATCCAATAGCGCCAGGAGCCGACCCAGCCATGCAGGAAGACAATCGGGCGGCCGCGCCCCAAAGCTTCGTAATGCACCATCGAACCATCAAGAATAATTGCGCTCATTGTTTTCGGGTTTATTTTCCAAATTTAGCCAAAATGGCTTTAATCCGTTCGGTGAGTTGATCTGGAGCAAAGGGCTTCAGCAGGTATTCCTCGGCTCCAGCTTCGAGGCCGGTTTGAATTTCAGTGTCCTGTCCTTTGGCGGAAAGGAAGACCACGGGAATATCCTTCAAGGTAGCGTCTTGTTTCATGGCGCGACAGGCGTCGTAGCCGGTCATTTTGGGCATGCGGACATCCATCAGAATCAGGTCCGGGATAATTTGTCCGGCTTGTTGCAAGGCTTCTTCGCCATTGGCGGTGGCGGTCACTTCGTGACCGGCAAAACGCAAGGTAAAAGCCACAAGTTCGCGGATATCCGGTTCGTCTTCTGCAATTAAAATTCGGGCCATGTATTCTCCGTTATTTATGAAGCGGTAAAGTGAAGGAAAACACGCTTCCTTCGCCTGGCACGCCTGCGCTCGTCATCCAAAGTTTTCCATTGTGCATTTCAACCAATTGCCGAACAATCGGCAAACCCAGCCCGGTTCCGGGGGTGGCGAGGACCAAGGGATGCTCGCCGCGGAAGAAACGCTCAAAGAGTCGTTCCTGATCGGCCGGGTCCACGCCCACGCCGTTATCCTGAACGTCCACCTGCACATCGCCATTGACTTGATGAATGCCAACGCGAATGATGCCATTTTGCGGGGTGTAGTTATAGGCGTTATCCACCAGGTTGCCGATAATCTGGCGGACTCTTTGCGAGTCGCCAACGACGGGCGGAACTTTCTTCGGCGCATCCAACGAGACGGCCATCGGCTTGTTCTCGTTTTGTGAGCGGCGCATGACGTCTTGAAGCACTTCCTCGGTTAATTCGCGCAAGTCCACCGGTTGTGGGTTCAGGGTAATGCGCCCGGATTCGATGCGCGAGATGTCGAGCAGGTCGTCCACCAGGATGTTGAGTCGTTCGATATTATTGTGAACGATTTGTAAAAAGTGATTCTGATTTTCATTCAGCGCGCCGGTGGCGCCCATCAACAAAATATCCACATAACCTTTGATCGCGGTCATGGGCGTGCGCAGTTCGTGGCTGACGGTGGCGACGAATTCTGACTTCAGGCGATCCACTTCCACTTCGTGCGTAATATCGCGGAAAATGGAAACCGTCCCCAGAAAATCGTTTTGCAGAATCACCGGGGCCAGATGGACGAGAAGCACGCGGCCGTTGCCAGACTCCACTTGTTCGGCATAGCTTTCGCCTTCTTGATGGGAGGATGGGTCTTCCGACCAACGGCGAATGGTGTCCATCCATGTGCCAGCGGCCTGACCGAACAGCCCGGCAAATGCGTCCAGCGGGCTATCCAATAATTGGGTGTCGTCCAAAGCCAGTACTTTTTCGGCGGAACTGTTGACGAAGGTAATGTGATTGTCGGCGCCGGTGACCAGCACGCCATCTGCGACCGCTTCCAAGATGGCGGTGGAGCGGCTGGCTTCTTCCTGTTCTTTGCGAAGCATGACGCCCAGGCGTTCGGCTTGATCGCGAATCAGTTCGTATAAGTGGGCGTTGTTAATCGCCACCGCCACCTGACCGGCAATCGCTTTGACCAGATTGAGCATTTCGGCGCTGAAGAAATTTTCAGAGCGCTGGTACACCATCAGCACGCCAATCACATCCTCGCCGACCATCATGGGCACAGCCATCGCGCTTCGATGATCCTGCCCGGAATTGGAGCTTCGCACCCAGCGCGGGTCCTGGTGCAAATCGTGGATAAGCGCGGCTTCGCGGTTTTGAACCACCCATCCGGCCAGCCCTTGCCCAATTTTGAGGGTGAAGCCGCGACTCCCGCCGTCTGTTTGATCGGTGAGGTAGCCGTATCCGGCGCGGTAGTGAAGCAGGTTGTCTTCGGCGTGAACCAGCATGATGGTGCCTTGCTCCGCGCCAATCGCGTCATTCAGCAATGAAAGCGTACGATTCAAGGCGCGATCCAGGTCGAGGCTGGAAGAAACTTCCGTCAGGATGCGCAGGAGCGTTTCTGTATTTTGTTGTTCGCGCTGTAATTGGGCCGTGCGCTCAATGACGCGCGCTTCCATTTGCGAAGCCAGGTTTTGGGTTTCGGCAAAGAGCCGCGCGTTTTGAATGGCGACGATGGCCTGGTTGGCAAAGGTTCCCAAAATTTGCACATCTTCTTCGGTGTATACGCCGGGGGCATAGCTTTGCGCGGAGAGCATCCCCAGGGCCTTACCGCCCAGTAGCATGGGCACAGCCATCGCAGATTGGGTAACTTCGTTTTCAGGGTCGCCTATGTGAACGGTTGTCGCCCGTTCCGCTTCTTCTGAGGATGAAATCAGAATCGGTTTGCGGGTTTGAATCACCTGGGTGCTTAACCCCTGCCCAAATGGAAAACGTTCGCTTTTAAAGCGTTTGCCGCGATCCACCAAATAGACCGGGTCAATTTCATTCTTTTCCTCATCCAACAAGGTGATCAGGAAAAATTCCAGCGGCACAAGGCGCTCGGCCGCTTTATGCGCGGCGACGTAAAT
>JADZCC010000003.1 GCA_020851785.1 Anaerolineales bacterium | reverse complement strand
TCAGGAGAGGGGTTGGGGGTGAGGTCAGCCAGGACGTGACCGCGCTATCTCTCCTGTTTTGCCTCGGCTTACGTCTCGTGGGCGTAGAGCATTTCCGGCTCGCAAATCTCCGAGTTCTTAAAGAACTCGGAGATTTTGCTTATGAATGTAGAGAGGCATGGGACGCGCACACACGAAAACCGATGTTGTTGTTGAGGTCGTTGATGTTCTCGTTGCGGTAGGCACAGCGGGCGTTCCTCTGATTGTTGTTGAAGGAACCGCCACGCAACGCACGGCGTTTAATCGGTCAGCCCCGTCACCCGAAGGCGACTAGCGTATTATACACTCGCTTAAGACCTGACAGGTCTCCGAGAGGGGTTGGTCAATCATGACCATCGTCCCCGCAAGCGTCTCAGTTTACAGCGGCGCGTGTGAGACCTGTCACCTAAATTTCGCCCAAAATAAGAGACAAGTCGTGATGGGCAAAGAGCGTGAGCCACGTTTTGTGAAATGTATCGGCCAGCGAATGCGATTTATTCAGGACAATTTTAACGAGGCGTCCACTGGGGTCGAAGTGTAGTTGTCCGCTGATCGAAAAAGCATCACGGATCATGCGTACCATTCCGTAGTGTTGCAGATCGGGTTTGTGTTTGGCAAGTTGAGTACGAACCCAAACGGTGATGTTGTAAGCCAGCTGAGCGAGCAAGACGAGCATCCGTTGGGCTTGAAAGCTTTTCTTGTTACGCTTGCCCAATCCAAGACCCTGCTTACTGTTTTTGAAGGAGGTTTCTATACCGCCACCGCGTAAGTTGTAGGCTTTCAGGATGGCGGATAGCAATTCTTGTTGCGTGTCGGTTGTGCGCTTACGTTCTGCCAAATCAAAAAGCATAGCATTGGTGAGGTTGAAGACCAACACGCAATAATGCCAACCGCCTTTGGGCTTTGCCCACCGAACAGCCAACTGCCGCATGGGTTGTTCATAGGCGTGCGGCACAGGCACCCACGCCACTTGGTGACCAGGCAATTCAGGCACAGCCTGCCAGTCTGTAATCGGAGACACCAATTTGCTCGTCCTTTGCCAATTCTTGACTTTGCTCATCCAAAAGTAACCACGCGCCAGCGCCCAGTTAATGTTTCCATCGGTTCCGCCGCCGCCATCCACGCGTAAAATCGTGCGTTTTCTTCGTTGTTCATTCAAATCCAGTACATTTTCAGTCATGGTAACCAATCCGATCAGGCTTTTTTCCAACTGCACTTTTCCATCATACAACTGCTCGCTGACGATCTCATCGTATCCACTGGCCGTCACTCTGCCCAATTGTCTGCCGCGCGCATTTTTCGCCCCAGAAAAATACCCCTTGCTCGCGCCTTCGGCTTGCCGACCAGCCACTAAGCCTGTGAGATCGACATCCAACAATAAATGGGCTCTTTCGTAATTATGCCGATACCCCTGCCCAAACTCTTGATAGAGACTTCGAGAAACTTCTTCCATTTGCATGGCGTTGATCTCCGTACAAGCGTTCAGCGTCTCGCTAATCACCGACTGCTCAGCGCAGGCACTCCGCCCAAATGCCATTTGCAAGGCTTTATCTGTGCGCACGCGCTGGTTAACTTCCACAATCCCGTGTCCGCCCGCCAAGATGTTGATAAAGGCATCTTTCAATTTCTCATGCGGCGCATGGCGGATCGTCTTTTGTTTGATGGTGACCTGCTTTTCTATCTTCTGCCAGAGGTTATGCTCTTGCATCCAGACGCCAATCGTAGCCAAGCTGGCATGTGCTGAAAATCCTGTATACTGTTCCATGGCAGTAGTTCCTTTTCCAAGTATGGTTTTCGCTAAACCCTCTTATACTCGGTTTGTAACTACTGCCAACTTTCACCAATGACTTGTAGCCTATTTTGCACTAAATTTAGGTGTCAGGTCTGTGCGCAAAAAAAATTTCCCGCCTTGCGGCGGGAGGAGTGGGTTGACTCTCCACGATCGTTTTGAACGAAAAACTTTGGAATCAGAAAACAGATTTTCAGAAAACAGAGATTCAAAACCTTTCAGGAGAGAAAAGGGGACGCGCACACACGAAAACCGAAGTCGTCGTCGAGGACGACGATGAGCTCGAGGCGGGAGGCACAGCGGGCGAGCCTCTGAAGGTTGTTGAAGGAACCGCCACGCAACGCACGGCGTGCAGAGACGCTTTCATCTTCCCTACCATCGTTCGCATCGTAAGGATACTTTTTTGAAATGCTGCGCGTCCATTCCCAAACATTGCCTGCCATGTCCGAACAGCCATAAGGTGAATTCCCTTTTGGGAATGAACCAACAGGCGTGGTAGAAAAATTGCCTTTCTTTCTTCGCAACCAGCGACCCCAAAGGGTTTGCGACTCGTCCCAATATTCATATGTATTTGCAAGCCCACTCTGCCAAGTGTTCCCCCACGGATAGATACGTCCGTCGGTTCCCCGCGCGGCTTTCTCCCACTCGGCTTCGCTGGGCAACGTCACGCCGTGCCAGCGGGCAAAGGCGAGCGCGTCTTTCCATGTTACATTCACAACAGGGTGATTGCTTATGCCTCTGAGACTTCGTCCATCAGAAGTTTTATATCCGCTTTCGTTCACAAAACTTTGATACTCTTGCACGGTCACAGGATATTTCGCGATGTAGTAATCCGGCAGGTAAAGCGCGTGCTGGGGTTTTTCATCGTCGATTGCTCGTGAATCCGTTTCAGAACTGCCCATTAAAAATTCGCCTGCGGGAATTTTGAGCAAACCGAATCGTTCAAAGCCGCCCAATTCGCAATATGCCCACGTGGCGGCGCGTTTGAGGGTCTTCTCTTGCTGGTCGCGCGCCGCCGAGAACAAGGCGTTCATCAACTCGGTATCGGCGGGAGGTTTCAGTTTTGCGATCGCCAGCGAACATTGAGCGCGCAGGCTGGCGTCGGCGTGAGGGTCGGCGAGCACATTTGCCAGCGTCGGCAAAAACGGTTTGGCGCCCTCCAGCCCAAGGTCGGGGATGAGCGAGGAAAGAACGCGCTTTTGCAGGTCGGTGTCCCGCGCCGTCAGCGCGGTACCGATCCAATCTTGCATGGCGGCGGCATCCGCGTCGGCAAGCGCGGCGCTCAATAAGGCAAAGTCGCCCGAAGTCTTCACGGCATTTAGGCGCGCGGTCAACTTCTGCGTCACTTCGGCGCGCAGGGCAGGCTCCACCTGAATCCCCTCGGCAAGGCTCCAGCCCGCCATCGCCAAACCCGCCGCGCTTTCGCCGCTGTGCTTCATCAAGGCTTTCAATAAATCGGAACGCAAATCCCTCGTCACAAGACCGACGGCAATGAGAATGACCTCCCGCCACTCTTCGCGCTCCGCGTGTTCGAGCAGAAGGTCGGTCAGTTTTTCATCCACAATGTAATCGGCGGCGAGGCGGTCTTGCAGGGCGCGATGGGCAAAGCCGTATTCGTCCACGCCGAAGTCCGCGAGAATGCCCGAACGGCTGGCAATCTGACGGATGAATTCCCCGGCGTCCATTTGAATCTTCCGTTCCGCCAGCAACGGCTCGACCAAGGCTTCCAGGTCCGCCGATCTCATTTGCAAAGTTTCGCGTTTGAGGAACTCGAAAGCGACCACCATCAGAATGGACTGCTTGTCTTTCGGCGGAATGGCGCGGATGGACGAATCGATTTCCTTTTTATCCTCCCACGTATCCAACAGGATCTTCAAACATTCCTTATAGAGTTCGGCGCGTCCGTGCGGCAGGCTGTGCTGATATTTATAGACCAGCGTGATCAGCACGAGGATCAAGGGTCGGCGCGAGACCTTGAGCAGTCCCTGGTTCTTCGATAACGCCGCCCAAAGTTTTGCCGCCTCCTCCGAAGCGGAACGCTCCGCCGCTCTTTCCGCCTTGCGAACCTGTTCCTCGCCCGGTCTCTCGGGCAACTCCTTGCGCGATTCCGCCACCTTCACCACGCGATACCAATCGCCGATGAATTTCCGCACGGCGTCGTCGTTCAAGTCTTGAATATCATACTCGTCAAAATCCGGGAAGTATTGCTTACTCCATCCCGCCGGGCGCGAGGTGACGATCATCCAATTGGCGGCATATTCCCCGGCGAACATGCCAATTTGACGGACGGCATGTTCCCTGTCTTTTTCGTCCAACACCTCGTCCAACCCGTCGAATAGAACGATACATTTCCCCGCCTTCAAACGTTTCTCGAAAAAGTTCCAGGGAATTTCCTCCTCGCAATGTTCGCGCGTCCCGATGAATTCTTTGAGCGGCATCTGCTTTAACTTCCGCAAACGAACGTAGACCGGCAAAAGGTTGCCGAGTTCCTTTTTCAGGGAATGCCTGACGCGCCCCGTAAAAATCAGAATGAGATAATCGAGCAGGGTGGTCTTGCCCGAGCCCGGCATGCCTTTGATGGCGATTTGTTTTTTGGGTTTCCTGAAGATCTTCGTCCAATCGTCGGAACGCGCGTCGCCCTCCGAATCCAACTTGAGCGAAATGTACACGCTCTCCAATTTGGGCGGGCGCTCGCGGTCCTCATACGCGCCGATCAGTTTGAGGTTTTCACGACCGACAACAAGGGCGTTGTAATACTGCTTTGTCACGCCAAAACCAAGCGCCTGGACGAACTTTTCCAACCTTTCGCCCATTTTTCTGAACGCGGCTTTGATCGGTTCGGAGAGAAGCAGGATCACAATAGCAGTGACCACCCCAACGATGATTTTTTCGATGCTTTCCTGCGAAAGGTTCATGAGATTCCTCCGCGCGCAACGCGGCTTATTTTTTCAACACCCGAAGGATTACGTTCAATAAAACGGTAAGCACCACCGAAACCAAAATCGAAGTCGCAATCGGAAAATAAAACGAGCCATTCTCCCCCTCGATGCGGATGTCGCCAGGCAACCGTCCCAGCGGCAAGCCGAATTTCGCGGCGAGGTAGGCGCCCCCGCCGATGAGGAACAAGATAATTCCGCCAAGCATCAGGTAGCGAGCGATACTCTCCATAAATGTCCCCGATTGTATTTCAACAAACCTTCGCGTCACCGAGCGAACGATACTGTCTCTCTAGCAACCGTAACGCCGTGAGTTCCATGTTCCAATCTATTGTTTCAACGGTCTCTTCCAATTTTCCACTTTGCAGTTTTTTCTCGAACTCTACCGATGACATGCTGGCGCGTTTTTCGAACTCGGCAATCCGTTCTTTTGTGCGGGTGATGCCGTGTTGCAGGGTCTTCAATTGGTTGCGGATCGCCACTTCCACCAGCGGCTTGATCGATTCTTCAGCAGTCGTTTTGATCACAATTTCCTGTAGCATGTTAACCTCCGTTCCGAATTTCACGCACATACCTCAGCGAATCGGCGGAAATGTCAGTGCGATCCGCCCACATCCCAAAACTTTCCGCCAGCGCTTCGCGAATCTTCTCGATGGGAGTGACGACCATGCGTCCCAATTTATCAATCGTGATCGCCACCTCCTGCCCCGCAGGTAACGCTTTTCGATATTCTTCGGGAATGCTCAACGTATATTTTTGAGTGATCTTCGTAACGACCATGCGAACCTCCGATCCAATGCCATTATACAACTGGGCGGGAAAACCCCGCCCCTACAACAACCTCGGCTGACCCTCTTCCACATAATCCAACCCCAAATGCTCATACGCGGACTTTGTCGCGACGCGTCCCTGCGG
>JADZCC010000002.1 GCA_020851785.1 Anaerolineales bacterium | reverse complement strand
TTCCTTCCCAACCGTGCTATACTCCATTTCAAGATCCTCCTCGGCTTTTTGCTTGTCCTCACTTGCAATTCTACCGAGAAGGATCTTATTTTCTACCTTTTGTCAAGCGACTTTGCAAAAACCATATCTCCCGCGCGGCTTCAGCCAGGACAAACGTCCCCGTTTCTTTTGGAAATTTCAAAGCGTAAGGCTGATGGAGGTTGTTTGCCAGCCCAAAGTTTCCGCCCAAATATGGCACAGTGATATTGATGGGCGCCCCTAAAATCTTTTCGGCGTCTGGTTTGCTGGCGCCTTCCAGCCCAACTGCGCGATTTAGAATCGTGTAAATGGCGCTTTCTTGAACGCCTTTATTTTTTAGGTACTCCAATAAAATTTTAGACATATTCACGGAGGCCAAGTCCGTGCCGACGATGAGAGTCATCAAGTCCGCATGTTGAAGTAAGGGCAGGCTGATTTTAGAAAGCGAGCGCCCGAGGTCCACCAAAACATAATCAAAAGCGGATTTCACGCCCGCCACCAAATCCCAAATCCGCGCCACGTTTAAATGGTTGCCGCTTTCCGGGTCTGGCGAACCAGCCAGCAAACTAAACCTCCAGAGCGGAATTTCAGCAAGTTCTTTTTCAAAATATTCGGGGGCAATTTCCAGCGGCGGCAGGTTTGAAACCGTGACGATATTCTGCGCGCCCGCATAGCCAACCAGTTGGGCAATTGAACCCATTGGCAGAACCAAATCCACGAGGGCCACTTTTGCTTCCGGCTGGGTTTGGGCCATATTGGTAGCAATATTGGCGCATAAAGAAGACGTGCCAGCCCCGCCTTTGGCGCTGGCAAAGACCATTAATAAGCCGCCCTCTTTGGCCGTAACGGCGGTAATCCCCAGCAAGCGATTAACCGTCTCATTGAGCGTCGCCACGGCCTGCCCGGTTTTGGTAATGTATTCATTAAAGCCCGCATCCAGACAGGACTTGATTCGCATGACGCTGGGGTCGCTACTGAGCGCGATCAGCGGAATGTGAATGGTACGAGGATCCTGCCGGAGTTTGAAGGCGATCTCCTCGCCTCTTAAATCCGGGACAGTGGGCTCAATCACAATCAGGTCTGGGCGGTCGCGCCAGGCGCTGATTAACCCCTCTTTTCCAGAACCCGCCTGAAGAACTTGATATTTTTGAGCCACAAGGTTGCGCGCGATAAAGTTTCTACTGGCCACGTCGGTATCTACAATCAAGATCTTTTTTTCAGGCATGTCTGCTCTCCGTACGCTGTGCGTACTTGTTTTAGGTCATGCTTCGTGCGGCGGCATCAGATAGCCCAACCCCGAACGCGTGACGATATGTTTGGGACTGTGCGCGTCCTCCTCCAGTTTTTGGCGAAGGCGGGCAATGCTCACCCATAAAATTTCTTTATCGTTCTTATATTCAGCGCCCCACACGCTGGAAAGCAATTCCTCCGAGGTGAGAATCTTTCCAATGTTGTGGGCAAATTGAAGGAGCAGGCGGTATTCCGTTGCCGAAAGCGAAACGGGTTGCTCATTCATCCAGACTTCCGCGCGCGCAAAGTCAATCTTCAGGTTATCGTGCGTAAAGAAGCGCGCCTGCCCCACTTCGGAAGGGGCTTGTGCGCGCCGCAGGACAGCGCGGACGCGGGCCAGAAGTTCGGTGGCGGAGAAAGGTTTGACCAGATAATCGTCCGCGCCGAGGTCCAGGCCGCGCACGCGATCTTGTTCCTCGCCCCGGGCGGTGAGGATGACGATTGGCACGCTCGAAAATTCGCGCAACCTTTGGCAGGCGCCAAAGCCGTCCAGGCGGGGCATCATCACGTCCAACAGCACCAGGTCAATCGGCTGGGCGGAGAACACGTCCAAAGCCTGCACGCCGTCTTGCGCGGTGGAGACTTCGTATCCTTCGGTGCGCAAGTTGGCTTCCAAGAGGCGTAAATAGCGCGGTTCGTCATCCACGATCAAAATTCGCTTGGCCATACAATTCTCCTTGAAAACAAAAGATGAATGCGGGTCAGAGCGCTGGATCGGCAGGCAGTTCAATAAAGAAGGTTGTGCCTTGGTCCAACACCGACTCTACCCAAATATTACCATGATGGGCCATAACAATTTGCTTGCAAATATACAGCCCCAAACCGGTGCCGGTCACGGTGCGCTCGCCCGGCACGCGATAGAAACGCTCAAACAAAAACGGCAAATAATCTTCCGGAATCCCTTCGCCCTGATCGGAGAAAGCAATCCGCGCTTTTTTGCCAGCCGCTTGAATCTTAATCTTCAATGGGGATTTAGGGGCGTATTTGATGGCGTTGCTAAACAGGTTTTCAAAGACCTGCGCGAGCCGCACGCCATCCCCGCTGACGGGGGGCAGAGGCTCCACGTCGAAGTCTATTTTCAGGTCGGGATGATGCGTATTCACCCGCAGGGCCACATCGCGGACCAGCGCGTCCAAACGCACAGGAGCAAACTTGAATTGCAAGGTCTTGCTTTGCAGGCGGGCCGATTCGAGCATGTCTTCAATCAGGCGGGTCAGGCGGTCGGCTTCTTCGTCAATGATGGTGAGGAATTCCTGTTGGGTGGCTTCGTCCCAGGAGGTATCCTGCCTGAGCAGGCTGGTGCTGTAGCCCTTAATAAAACCCAGCGGCGTCCGCAATTCATGTGAAATGGTGGAGACGAAATCGTCCTGCAGGCGCATTTGCCTTTGCACAGAATCCAATTCTTCGTAGGCGTGGGTCAATTCCTTTTGCGCGATCAGCGCCAGGGCCCAACTGGATTGGAGCGAAGCCAGATGAATATGCAATTCAGAATAAGGCGGCCCGCCAAAACGGACAAAGACGATGGCGCCTTTTTTTTGCGGGCTTAATGAAATTGGAAAACCCAATAAATAGGCTTGCGAAAGACGATCAAACACGCGCGTCTTTTTGGGCGGTTCGCGCAGAATCATTTTCCCTTTGGTCATCACGTCGAGCGCAAAAGTTTCGCCCCAGGAGATATCTGCCTCGCCGCCTTTGCCGCGCCCCAACGCGCGCGCATAGATCACGTCGGTCACTTTGGTTTGCGGCTCTAAAAAATAAATGGCCACGTTGTCAAAAACAAAATCGCCGCGCAGAGAGCCAAAGAGTTTATCGAGGGCGGCCTTCCAACTCGGTTGCTTTTGAACTTCCTTAAAAACATCGTGCAGGGTCGAAAGCGTTTTTGGATCCATGTTTCCTCTGGTTAGTTTACGGCCAAAAGCGGGAACTTAAACGTTGAGCCTTTCCCTTCCGCTGATTGTACATCCAACAAGGAGCCGTGCGCCTCCACAATTTGGCGCACGAGCGAAAGCCCCAGCCCGGTCCCGCCATAGCTCCGCGTGGAGGAACCGTCCAATTGATGAAACGCCTCAAACACTTCCTGCAAACGTTCTTTGGGAATCCCAATGCCGGTATCGGCGATGGAAATTTGAACTAAATTATGGCCCTCCACTTTCAAATCCACCGTGACGCTTCCTTCGAAAGCGGTGAACTTGATGGCGTTATCCAGAAGTTGATTGATTACCCAGCCAATCTTCTCCGGGTCGGCCTGAACGGGGGGCAGTTCGGCGGGCGCATTGAGGGTTAAGCGTACGCCGCGCTCCTCCGCTTTGGAGGTTGCAGATTTTACAGCCAGCGTCACCAGACGGCGCAGATCCATCTGCTCCAGTTTCATGCTCATTTCGCCGCGCGTGGCCAACGAGAACATGATCAGGTCGTCAATCATCCCTTCCAGTTTGGCCGCCGCGCGCTGACTGACCTGCAAGCCATGTCGCTGTTCGCTTGAAATCGGGCCCAACGATTCGGTGACCATTAACTCCAGGTAGCCTTTGACGTGCGTCAACGGCGTGCGTAATTCGTGAGAAATGTTGGCTACGAAGTTGGCTTTCATTTGACTCAATTCAGAAAGGCGTTGCAGGGCTTCGTTCAGTTCCGCCGTGCGTTCTTTAACGCGCTGTTCCAAATTGCGATTTGCGGCCTGAAGCGCGGAACGCAATTGAATAATTTGCTCGGTCACTACTTGATCCAGCGTGTCGCGCGCGACGAGGTTTAAGTCCATCAGGGCCTGTCCCAATAAGCAGGGTTTTCCCAGCGCGGTTTGTTCCTGTTGATAGTCCAGCGCGCGGCGCAGATCCGCTTCGGTGAGCAGGCCTTTCTGGACGATGTTTTCGCCCAGGCGGGGAATAAGCATTTCTGGCGTTAATTTGGGTTGGGTTGGATTCATTTTTTATGCCTGCCGGACCCACGCTCCGCCAAGCATGGTCGCACAGGCGGACAGGCTTCGTATGTCATGGGGGTCTATTGAAAAGATGTCTTCATCCAAAACGATTAAATCGGCGAGGTAGTTTTCCGCGAGTTTGCCGAGGCGCTGTTCTGCATTGGCGGCGTAGGCGGCGCCCAAGGTGTAAGCGGACAAGGCTTCAGCCAGGGAAATTTTTTGGTCGGGCCGCCAGCCTTCAGCGGAGGGCGAGCCGTCTGCGCGCCTGCGGGTGACAGCGGCATGCAGTCCCCAAAATGGGTTGGGCGATTCAACCGGCGCATCCGATCCAAAGGCCAGCGTGACGCCATGATCTAATTGATTGCGCCAGGCATAGGCCAGGGTCGAACGTTCCCCCCAAAAGCGATCGGCGGCAAGCATGTCGGAGGTGGCGTGAATCGGTTGCATGGAGGCGACCACATTTAACTGCGCGAGGCGCGGCGCGTCATCGGGATGGAGAATTTGCACATGTTCAATGCGGTGACGCAAATGCGGCAGGTGGTTTTGCGTTTCATAACTGCGAAGCTGTGCATACGCGTTGAGGACTTCGTGATTGGCGCGATCGCCAATGGCGTGAACCGTCATGCTTAAGCCAACGTCTGCGGCTTTGCGCGCCAGTTCAAAAAGTTCTTCGCCGTCCATGTTGAGGATGCCTTTGTTGTTGGGTTCATCTTCGTACGGTTGAAACATCGCGGCCGTGTGCGGGCCGAGCGCGCCATCCATAAAGGCTTTGACTGAGCCAATCCACAGCCAGTCGTCGCCAAAGCCCGTCCGCAAGCCCAGCGCATGGGCTTCTTCCACGCTTTCGACAGGGATATTTTTATTCACCCGTAATTTTAATTTGCCGCGCGCATGTAAAGATTGCAAAGCCATGAAAGAATCGCGGCGATCAAAATCATGCACGCCGGTTAAGCCCAGCTTCCATAAAATTGGTTGGGCTTGTTCAATTGCATTTTCAATTTCCTGCGCGGTGGCGACCGGGAGGTTGGCGCTCACCAGGCGCATGGCGGTTTCCAGCAAAATGCCGGTTGCATTGCCTTGTGCATCGCGTTGAATCGCGCCGTTTTTCGGGTCGGGGGTTTCGTTGGTGATGTTAGCAAATTTCAGGGCGGATGAATTGACCCAGCCCGCATGAAGCGACTTGGCCGTAAGATAGACGGGGTTGTTGGGAGCCAGCGCATCCAACTCGCCGACGGTTGGCCAGCCGCTTTGATCAGTCCATTCGTTTTGATTCCAGCCATGACCGAAAACCCACTCCCCTGGCTTTGTATTTTTCACGCGTTCAGCGACTCGCTGTAAACATTCGGCTTTGGTTTGCGTTTCGCAATCCACCTTCGTCAGCCCCAGCGCATAATGTTGGAGGTGCAGGTGCGCGTCGGTGAGGCCGGGCAAAATGGTTTTACCTTGCAAATCCTGCCGCTCCACTTTGCCGTGGGCAAGGCTTTCCAACCTTTCCTTCTCCCCCACCGCAAGGATGCGCTCTCCGTCAATCAAAATCGCCGAGGCTCTTGGATTCTTTTCATCGAGCGTGTAAAGGTTTGCGTTGTAGAGCAGTTTCATCGTCATCCTTTTAAAAAAGAGACATGGCCGCGCCATGTCTCAAGAAGTCAGGTCAATTTATCCAGCAACGAATCCAGTTCTTCATTTGAATAATAATAAATGGTGACGGTGCCGCCCTTTTTGCCGTGCTTCAAGGCCACTTTCGTCCCCAGGCTTTTTTGCAGGCGTTTTTCGACGTCGCCGATATCTGCCGCGTGAAAGGATTTCTTCGCTTTGGGCAGAGGGCGTTGACCGGAAAGTTTGCGGACTAATTCTTCGGTTTGGCGCACGCTCAACGAGAGGTTCATCACCGTTTGCAAAGCGGAAGACTGCGCCTTCTGCGTGGATAAAGCCAACAAAGCGCGGGCATGGCCTTCGGTCACCTGAGCATTTACCAAAGCCTGTTTGACCACATCCGCCAGGCCGAGCAAACGCATGGTGTTGGTCACCGCTACGCGACTCTTCCCCACGCGCTTGGCCACCATTTCATGCGACATACCAAAATCCTGCACCAAATGGTGATAGGCTTCAGCTTCTTCAAGGGCGTTTAAATCTGCGCGCTGGACGTTTTCAATCAAGGCAACTTCCAATAATTCCTGGTTGTTTGCTTCTCTCAGAATCACCGGGACCGTTTTCAGCCCAGCCCGTTGCGAAGCTTGTAAACGTCTTTCTCCGGCGATTAAGGTAAACGTGCCATCGCCTTTCGGCAAAACAATCAGCGGTTGAATGACGCCATGCTCGCGAATCGAAGCGGCCAAGTCATTCAGTTGTTCTTCGTTAAATGTCAAACGCGGCTGACTGGGGTTACGTTGAATCAATTCTACAGCCACCTGTTGCGCGCCTACGCCGCTGACAAAGCCCGCCGGCGGCACGGAAGCTTTCCCGCCGGGGATTAATGCATCCAATCCTTTACCAAGACCTTTGCGTTGCGCCATCCTTGCTCCTTTAGGCCTTATCGCCCTTCAATAATTCTTTCGCCAGCGCTTCATAGGCCAGCGCGCCAACCGAAGTGGGCGCGTATTCTGAAATGGGCAAACCATACGAAGGCGCTTCCGCCAAACGCACGCTTCGCGGAATAACGCTCTTAAACACCAGGTTGGGAAAATGTTTGTTGACCTCAGCCACCACATCGGTCGAAAGGTTGGTGCGGTTGTCAAACATCGTCAAGATCACGCCGCGCACGTGCAGTTCTGGAAATAAAGCGGACTTCACGCGCTCAATCGTTTGCGTTAGTTGTCCCAGCCCTTCCAAGGCCAGGTACTCGCATTGCACCGGCACGATCACGCCATCCATCGCGGCCATCAAGCCGTTTACGGTGAGCAAACCCAGCGAAGGCGGGCAGTCAATCAACACGTAATCATAACGGCTGGCAATGGATAAAATCGCTTTGCGCAAACGCGATTCGCGCGCCAGTTCATCCACCAATTCCACTTCCGCGCCCGCCAGCGAAGGCGAAGATGGAAGCAGGGATAATTTCAACCTTTCGTTCAGTAACACATACGGAAAGATATTCGGTTCGCCAAGCAGGGCTTCATACGTGCCGCCCGCCACCGTCAATTTATCCACGCCCAAACAGGAGGTGGCATTGGCTTGCGGGTCCAAATCCACCACCAGCACGTTCTTCCCCATGCGCGCTAAATACGCGGCCAGGTTAATGGTGGAAGTTGTTTTTCCCACGCCGCCTTTTTGATTCACCAACGTATAAATCTTCGTCACCACAAAACCTCCATCAAGCAACTTTCAATTTCTTTCTGCGTGGGAATTCCATGCAACCCAACTCTTGTTACCGAATAGGCCGCCAAATTTGTAGCGAAACGCGCCGCCTCCCACGGGTCGCGCGTTTTCCATAAACGCACAAACAACGCCGCCGCAAAAATATCGCCCGCGCCGGTGGCGTCCACTTCATCAACCAGCGGAGCGCGAAACCTGCGCCGATCGCCGTTCCAATACAAGACGGAGCCAAGCGCGCCTTCCGTGAGACAGAGCAATTTCGTTTGACGCGCCAGCGCCTCCGCTAGTTCCAAATCATGATTAACGTCTTCCGCGCTCAACGTCACGCATCCCGCCGGACCGAGTACCTGCTCGCTGTTTTCCCAGGTCTTCATCCGCACCTGACCCTTTTCATCCCAGGCGCGCATCCAGCCTTGCGGCGTTACACCCACCCATGAACCCGAAAACCTGCCCGCCAAACTTTCATCCATTTCCTGCGCGATGGGCGCCAGGTGGACGATGGGCGCGTCCCGCCAAAGCGGAGGAACTTGTTCAAAATAAATCTTTTCAGCCTGATGATACAGCGTTTGTTTTCGACCGTCTGCTGTCGTTACATTCTCAAAGGTCGCGCTAAATTCCGCAGGGCGATTAACAATTTGTATCCCGGCCAGTTCAATCACTGGCGCGTCCTCCGCAAACGAGGTAACGATGCCAACCTGCAAGCCCAACGCTTGGGCTGTCAACGCCGCATAGGCCACCGAACCGCCCAGTTGCTTTCCCTGAGGCGTCAGGTCTACCGCCACATGCCCAAGCGCAAGATACTCCACGGGTTGCAGGGTCGCAAGTTCGGACATGGACAAATTATAAACGCTATCTTCCTTGCGGCGCTTAATCAAATCAGCCATCTAAGTTACAATCGTCATGGAGGATTAAGCCATGGATATTAAAGCTGAAACGCTTCAAGTGACTCATAACCCGGCGGAAAACCGCTTTGAAATTTGGATTGACGAAAAGCTCTCCAAGTTGGACTATCTCGAAGATCAAACTACCATTTCACTGACGCATGTGGGCGTACATCCCGATCATCGTGGGCAGGGCGTGGCCGGCAAACTAACCGAAACGGCGCTCGAATATGCGCGGAAAAAATCTCTGCGCGTCATTCCCATCTGTCCATATGTAGTTGCCTATCTCCGCCGCAACCCGCAACATTTGGAATTAACAAAACCCAAAACTAACTCGTAATTTGGCAATTCAATCAAAAGACCTCTTGCTTAAGTTCATAAAACCAAGCCACAGAGCACACAGAGACCTTTGACCTCGCCCCTGCGCCAGGGCTGGTAGAAAAACCTTTTAATCTATTTTTTTTCTCTGTGGCAAAAGGCTTTTGCAAGAAGTTAAAAGAACATAACTTACGCAGATTAAAATCTTTTACCGCGAATTACGCGAATTTTTAAAAACAATTCGCGTAATTCGCGTAATTCGCGGCTTGGTCTTGGGGTTTTGCGTAAGTCCTAAAAAAATATTGAGGGCCCGCGAACGGAAAATAAAAACACACCCAGGTAGGATGTGTTTTTAGTGCGGGGAGGGCGGGATTCGAACCCGCGACCGGTTTTAAAGCCGGCACTCACTTAGCAGGCGAGCCCATTCAGCCACTCTGGCACCTCCCCAGTGAGTCAACAGTCTCCAATCATAAAGCAAAAAGCATGAACCGTAAACTGTCTGGCGGAGGGAGTGGGATTCGAACCCACGTTGGTGTGACCCAAACATGTTTTCAAGACATGCGCCTTCAGCCGCTCGGCCATCCCTCCAAATGATTTGGAAGCGGGGCGATTTTACCATACTTGATTGGCCAATTAAACGCCGCTTACTGCAAATAAGGTTTCAGCGCGCTCTCTGGATTAATTTGCCCTTGCAACGCGCTAAAGGGAATCGTCACCACTTGCGGGCCAGCCGCATACGGCGCCACCTGATACTCGTCAAAAGTAATCACCAAGCCTTCGGCGGAGAGATTCCAATTTCGATAATTATCGGGGATAGGCTCAACGCCCTGTTGAAAACCGTCGTCAAAGCCAATGTTGCGTTTGGAAAGTTCCGCTTTGCAATATTCTGCAATCGTGGGCAGTGGGTCGGCGTTAAAGAGTTCCGCCAGTTCCAACTGGCGTCCGTTGGTTAAATCGTAATTGATCGTAATGCTGTAGTGATATGGGTGGGCCGCGCCGTCCGTATAGCCCTCTCCATTAAACTTAATGCTCCAAATATTTTCTTTTTGGCTGACCAACTCATACGCCAGATTAAAAGAACTGCCCGCCACAAGCGGCTCGGTGGGCATTTCCGCCATGCCGCCTTTAAAAGCCTCCACTTCGCTTTCCACAATCGCCTTCAACGCGGAATTAAACTCCTGCACGCGCGGATCATTCACCCCTTCAATATATGGGACTTGCGCCGTAATGGTATAAACCGGAGCCGGGCTTTCTTCACTAAATGGGCTGGCCTTTAACTGGCTGGCATTGGCCAGCGGAACCGTAATCGAAGGCAACGCCGGAGCCGTTTGCGTGGGCGTTAAAGATCCGCAAGCCAGCGTCGCCAGAATGGTCGCGAACAAACTCAATTTACTTTTTATGGTTTTCATTTGATTTCCTCTAATGATGCAAATGTTTCAAAATTGCGAGCGTTTCGCTTTTGCCGCCCAGGCCGTTCTCGCCGCCCGGCCCCACGCATGACGGGCAACCATCCTCACAGCCACACGCGCTCACCAATTCATCAGCGCGGCGCATCAACTCCGCGTGAATTTCAAACAAGCGTTCGCTAAACCCAATGCCCGCCGGAACCAGATCGTACAAAATTACAGTCGGTTGCGCGCTCGCGCCCGGCCAGGCGGGGTCCGTCTGCACGCCCAAATCCCTAGTATCGCACATCAAAAATAGCGGGGCAAGGTTGCCCAACACAAACCCCAAACCCGCCAGCCCACTCCGCATCCGCACGTTCTGCTCCGCCTGACGATGACAGGTTGAACACAGCGTGGTGAGATTTTCCAAACGGTTGGCCAACGCGCGATCCATTTGACCGTCGCGGAGAAAGGCGCGAAATGGGATTTTATGATGCACGTCATGCTGGCGGGTGGTCTCTTTCACGCCGCACACCTGACAGGTAAACTGGTCCCGTCTGCGGACGGCTTCGCGCACCTGCGGCCAATCGGGGCCGTAATTGTTCGGGTCGTTGGACCAAACTCCCGCGTCGCGCAGATGCGTAACCGTTTCCGCTGAAAGCGTCAGCCAGTAGCCAGTCGTTTGTAATTGCGCGGGCGGTAAATCCAAAGGCTCCTGCCCCAAAGTTTCAGAAGTAAACCAGCGAATCTTGCGAAAGCCAACCACCTGCGTGGTGACTTGAATTTCGCCGTGTTGGATTGCGCCGCCCAAAACGGCGGCTTGAGCGGTTTGGCTGAGGACTTCGATTTCAGAATTTTGTTGCGCTTCGGTGTAATAATCCAACCCCACCGGCACAAGTTGCGCGAGTTGCTTTTCAAGTTCCAGCGTTTGCACAAAATATTGCTGGGCTTCGTGCATGTAAATGGCGCCGGGATGAATCATCCACGGCGCGGAAGCGCCGTCCACAGAACCAATCACCATCGGCTTTCCATCTGCATCAATGGTTTGTAACACAACGCTCTGCGGCGAAGCGGAACGCAGTGAAAGGTTGGCGGCGGGATATTGATCGCGCATCCAATAATATTTTTGATTAGAGAAGTGCGCGTCTTGCGCGTCCACTAAAAATTGCAAATATTCTTCCAGCAGTTCGTCGGAAAGGCTTCCAAAGCTCGCTCCTTTTTGAAAGGGCAGTTCAAACATGGCGCAACGCAAATGTTCGAGCAGGATTAATAAATGATTGGGATTCACCAACGCCGTCTCTGGCGAAGCGCCGAAAAAATATTCGGGATGGTGCGCGAGGAATTGATCCAATGGATTGGGCGAAGCCACCAACACCGCCAGGGCCGCTTCTACGCCGCGCCCCGCCCGGCCCGCTTGTTGCCGCGCGCTGGCAATCGTCCCCGGATAACCAATCAGCAGAGTTGCGTCCAGCCCGCCAATATCAATGCCAAGTTCCAGCGCGGTGGTGGCCACCACCGTCGTCACCTGCCCTTCGCGGAGTCCCTGTTCAATTTCTCTGCGTTGCGTGGGAAGATAGCCAGAGCGATACCCACGGATGCGGTTCTTCGCGTTAGTCTCTGGCGCGTTGAAGAGCGCCGCCTGCAGGTTAGTCAGGATGATTTCAACCGTCCTTCTGGTTCTGGCAAAGACCACCGTTTGAACATCCCCTTTGAATAAATCTGCGGCCAAGCGCACGCCTTCCAGGATCGCGCTTTTTCTCAGCCCCAAACTTGCATCAATCACCGGCGGGTTGTAGATGATGAAGTGGCGCTCGCCTTTGGAAGAGCCGTCGTTGTCAATCAGTTCAACGGGTTCTTCAATTATTTTCTCAGCCAATTCTTGCGGGTTGCCAATGGTGGCCGAAGCCAGGATAAATTGCGGCGTAGCGCCATGAAACTGCGCCACGCGCTTCAGCCTGCGGATGATGTTAGCCACATGCGAGCCGAAGACTCCGCGATAGGTGTGCGCTTCGTCTATGACGATGAAGCGCAGGTTGGAGAAGAATTCGCTCCAGTTGGCATGGTGCGGCAAAATGCCCGTGTGAAGCATATCTGGATTGGATAAAACGATTCGCGCGTTTTTACGGATGGCCGGGCGATCCTTCTGCGGGGTATCGCCATCGTACATGCCCGGGCCGAAGTTGGGAACTGAACCCTGAAAATTTTGCAGGCTGGAAAATTGATCCTGCGCGAGGGCCTTGGTGGGAAACAGATAAAGCGCGCGGGCGGCTGGGTCTTCCAAAAGTTTGGCCAAAACCGGCAGGTTGTAGGCCAACGTTTTACCGCTGGCTGTGCTGGTGGCGAGGATGAGGTTTTTTCCGGCGCGCGCTTGATTCCAGGCCGAGGCTTGGTGGGAATAGAGCGCGGAAATATTTCGGGAAGAAAGCGCCGTTCGAAGCGGAGCAGGCAAATCGGTTGGGAAGGGTTGCGTGTGCGGCGGGCGCGGCGGGGTCTTGCGCCACGTTGAAAAATTTGGGGCGGTTCCTTCATCCCTCTGCCAAAAACTCAAAAGCCTTTGAAGTTCGTTCACGCGTTTTTGACTTCGCTCTCCGCATGGAGGGAGCGGAAGGTCCACGCGCCCACGCCTAGCGGAACCCAAAAGGTAACGGCGCGATAGGCCAGCGTGATGACGACGGCCTGACTCCAATTGACGCCCAAAGAAGATAAAGCAATGGGCATGAGGCCTTCAACAATGCCAATGCCGGAAGGCGTGGGCGAGACGATTAAGAAAAGGTAAGTTAATGAAAAACCGGCGATGATTATATCGGCGGTGAAGGGAACTTCAAAAGATAAAAAGGAAAAGATCAGGATGACCATTAACAAGGTTTTGTCGAGGATGCCCCATAAAATGGGACGCACCAGGCTGGATTTTTTTTCCGTAATGCCGGAGAAGCCGTCCGCCACTTCGCGCGCGAATTCGTGGGCGCGGGCTTCGCTGAGGTAATCATCCTTGCGAAAAAAGCGAAAAATGCGATTGAGGAAATGCGCGGCTTTGGCCAACAGATTGCCTAATTTTTGTTCGGAGCGATAGCCAAGGTATAAGACAAACGCATACGAGACGGCAATGGCCAAGAGGAAGAGCGAGGCGGAAATTTCACCCGGATTGAGGTCGTTGCGCCTGAAGAGGATGAACAAACCAATGGAAAGGACCACCAAGAACGAGGCTTGATCCAGCAATAAAAAGAGCGCGGCCGCCACAGTGACCTTGCCCACGGCATGGCCGCGTTTGCGGGCTTCGCTGGCAAAGAGCGCCACGCCGCCCACCCCGGCCGTGGGCGCGACGATATTAATAAACGTCGCGGCGGTGGCAATGCGGCTTAATTCGAGGACGGTATCATGAATGCCGAGCAGATGAAAAATGGATTGATACATGCGCCCGGAACTGACGAACCAGATCAACTGCACGAGAATAGCGAGGAACAGAAAGCCGAGATGCGCGCGCTGGAGCGTTTTGAGGATGGTCTCCAATTCGCCAAAGCTTAAGACCACAACGACGATTAATAAAAAGAAAACGAAGGCAAGAAAAAATTTCTTCATTAAAAGGATTATACCCAGAGCGCAAGTTCTGCGCCCGAAACAAAAGAGCAGGGCGAGCCTGCTCTTTTGTGGTGAGGCTGGGTCAACTTCTGCGCCGCCCGCCGACGATGGAAGCGTAATAAAGCAATTGCAGGACGGCCGTGAGCAAACCGGCCACATAAGTGAGCGCGGCCGCGTTGAGCACCGTGTTTACGCCGCGTTGCTCTTCTTCCGTTTGGATAATGCCGGTTTGGTAGAGCAGGCGCTTGGCACGGGCCGAAGCGTTCAACTCCACGGGCAGGGTGGCCAACGCAAACAAGGCGCCGCCCGCAAAGACCAGCACGCCCAGCCAGGCCAGGCCCGTGATCCGCAGGAACAACCCGAGCATGATCAGAATCCAGCCGAGGTTTGAACCAATGTTTACCATGGGCACCAGCGCCGAGCGCACGCGCATTGGGAAGTAGTCTTCCGCGTCTTGCATGGCGTGACCGAGTTCATGCGCGGCCACGGCGACGGCGGCCACTGAAGTTCCATTGCCCACGCTGGGCGAAAGGTAGAGCGTTTTATCGCGCGGATCGTAATGGTCGCTCAACTGTCCGCCTACGCCCTGCACTTGCACGCCAACCAGCCCGCCGCTGGAGATTAACCGTTGGGCGGCTTGCGCGCCGGTCAGCCGACTGCTGGCCGGAACCTGGCTCCATTTGTTGTAGGCGTGTTTGACATACCACGAAGCCAGCCCCATCAAAATAAAAGCGGGGATCATGTAGATCAGGTAATCGAGGCTAAAGAACATGCGCTTCTCCTTGTGCTTTCAGTCAATTATTTCTTAATCATATCCAAAAGGACTTCGATGGCCTTATCCAACTGCGGGTCCTTTTTGTTGGCGTAATCTTCATCGGTCATCTTCACTTCCACGTCCGGGGTTAAGCCAATTTCGTGGATGGTGCGTTCTTTGGGCGTCAGCCATTTGGCGATAGTGATACGGACTGCGCCGTTGTCGCCAGTTAATGGAATCCAGTTTTGGACGGAGCCTTTGCCGTAGGAAGTCACGCCAACCAGTTTGGCGCGGCCGTCGTCTTGCAGGGCGCCCGCCACAATTTCGGAGGCGGAGGCTGAGCCTTCATTAATCAGCACTACCATCGGGAGGCTTTCATCCGTGGCCATCCCGCCGGGAATCACGTCGTAGGAATCGCGTGTGCCGTCGCCATATTTTTCGTACAAGACCACGCCTTTGCCAATGAATTGAGAAGCGACTTCCACCGCGGTTTGCAAATATCCGCCGCCGTTGTTTCTCAAGTCCAGGATAATGCCTTTTGGCTTTTTATCCATTAATTCTTTGAGCGTGGCCAGCAATTCAGACGTGGTTTTATCGCCAAAGGTGGTGATTTGAATGTAGGCGATATCGCCTTCCAGCATTTTGCCCGAAGCGGAAGCGATGGTGATCTTTTGACGGACGACCTCGAACTCGAGCAGGTCTTTTTCGCCTTCGCGCAGAATCGTCAGGTGAACGGTTGTTCCGGCCGGGCCCAACACCTTGCGGCGGGCCGCTTCGGCCGTTAAATCCGACATATCTTCGCCGTCAATTTTCACAATTTGATCGCCAGGTTTCAACCCGGCCTTTTCGGCAGGCGAACCGGGGATGGGGCTGGTCACGGTCAGATACTTTGTCGTTGTATCCACATACGCGCCAATGCCTTCATATTCGCCTTCCAAACCCTGATTGGCGTCGGCATAATTTTGCGGGTCCATGTACGAGGAATGCTTATCGCCGAGCGCGTCCATCATGCCGGTAATTGCGCCGCGCATCAAAGCCAGATCGTCCACCGGTTGATCTACATAATTTTTGTGGACTAAATTCCAGGCTTCCCAAAATGGCGCAAACAAAGCCTGCACGTCTTCCGGCGTGGCGCTTTGTTGCTCCGGACTGGCGGTGGCCACAGCGGGCGTTTCCAAACCGGGGATGGGCAGGCCGCTATAGGGGAACACATGGCCGGTGACAAACCCTCCGGCGAACGAACCCACGCCAATTAAAATCACCACCAGAAAGACAAAAATATACTTGAGCGTTTTCTTCACGTAATCCTCCAAATTTAGCAATCGCTTAAAGATACCGAAGCGGGATTAAAGCAGGCTGAAATCATTATACGATTTATATAAGAAACGGTTGTTGGCTTACGCCTACAAACTTTCCAAAATGGCGGGCAAATCCCGCCAGTCGGTCAATTGCGCGTCGGCGTCGGCGGGCTGATATTCTTCATTATACAGAATGCTCTTCAACCCAACTCGACGCGCGGCCTGCGTCGTGCGACTCAGGTCGTCAATCATCACACAGCGCGTTGGGTCCGTTTCTCCAACCAAACGCAGGGCCGTTTCAAAGGCTTGCGGCATGGGTTTGCAATGCGGCGCCACGGCGTTGATGTCCACAATCTCGGAAAACAAATCGAGCAGGTTCAGTTGCGTCAGCGTCCTTTGGGCGTGGGGAATGTCTGCATTGGTAAAGATCAGCCTGCGGGCGGGGAGCGCGGCGATGATTTCGCGTTGTAACGGATTCGGGGTGAGAAAATCCTGCAAGGGCAAATCATGCACGAAGGCTAAAAATTCCGCCGTGTTCACCTGATGATGCTCCTGCAAACCGCGCAAGGTCGTGCCATATTGCAGATAATATTTTTCGCGCAAGAGCGGAATCTCCTCCATTGGAATCTGCAGTTTTTCGCGCAGGTAAACGTTCATGCGCTCCTTAATCGCCGCCCACAACCCCACCTGCGCCGGGTACAAGGTATCGTCCAAATCAAAAAAGATCGTCGTTATTTTCATCCTGCGATTATACATGACGGAAGCATGTATAATCCGCACATGCCTATTCGCTTGTTAGCTTCCGATGTTTCCTCGCAAATTGCCGCCGGAGAAGTGGTGGAGCGCCCGGCCTCGGCGGTGAAAGAACTGCTCGAAAATGCGTTAGACGCGGGCGCGAAAAATATTTCCATTTCGATTTTGGATGCAGGCCGCACGTTGATTGAAGTGGCGGATGACGGCCACGGCATCCCCGCCAGCGAACTGGAATTGGCCGCGGCGCGGCATGCGACCTCGAAGCTGGTTCAGTCCGAAGACTTGTTCCACATCCAGACCTTGGGCTTTCGCGGCGAAGCGCTGGCTTCGATTGGCTCCGTCTCGCGGATGACGCTGACCTCGCGCGTGGAATCTGCACAGACCGGCGCGCGCTTAAAAGTGGAAGGCGGCATTTCCGGCAAGGTGGAACAAGTGGGCGCGCCCGTGGGCACAACCGTGCGCGTGGAAAACCTTTTTTATAACGTACCCGCCCGCCTGAAGTTTTTGAAAACCGACACCACCGAAAAACGCGCCATTGATTCTTTGATCACGCGCTACGCGTTGGCGTACCCGCAGACGCGCTTCAAGCTAATGGACGGAAAACAAATTGCCCTGCAAACCGCCGGCGACGGCGACCGCCGCGCAATCCTCGCCGCGCTCTACGGCGTGGAAACCGCCAAACAAATGCTGGAGGTGATGGCTTCCGAAGATTCAGCGCTCCACCTGAGCGGATTCGTCAGCCCCACTTCGCTCACTCGTTCCAATCGCAGGGAAATCACTTTCTTTATTAATGGCCGCTGGGTTCAGGAGATTTCCCTCAACTCGGCGCTCTTGCAGGCCTATCACACCTTATTAATGGTTGGGCGCTACCCATTGAGCGTTTTATTTTTGGAGATTCCCGCCGAAGAAGTGGATGTAAACGTCCACCCCACCAAAGCCGAAGTGCGCTTCAAGCGTCAGGATCAAATTTTCAGCTTTGTCCAACGCTCGGTGAAAAAAGCCCTGCTGGCTTACACGCCCGTGCCAACCGTTTCACCACAGCTATGGCGCGCGCGCCCGCCGATTGAATTTACCAAGCGCGAAGTGGGCATAGATTGGTCCATCGCACACGACGAAGGCTTGCTCTCCGTGGAAAGCGACCCGCTGATCGTCGCTCCCTCAGAGCCTGTTGCGGAAGCGCCTGCCCCCAATCAACGCTCTTTTTCGGGCGGGGTTCCGCTCTTGCGGCTGATCGGTCAAATTGGCGCAACCTATTTGGTGGCGGAAGGCCCGGATGGTCTGTATCTCATTGACCAGCACGCCGCGCACGAGCGCGTCCTCTTTGAGAAGTTGATGGCTCAACGCGAAAATAAAAGCATCCCCTCCCAGTCTCTGCTCGCGCCGGAAGTGGTGACGCTTCCGCCGCATTCAGCCCAGGCTTTGCTCGCGCAACTTGAATTTCTCAATCGCTTCGGCTTTGAAGTGGAGGAGTTTGGCGTGAACACATTTCAAGTCCGCGCCCTGCCGACCCTGTTTAACGGCGCAGACCCGGCCACGGCCCTCCGCGCTTTGGTGGAGGATTTTGAAGAGGACGAGAGTCCGCTGGCGGCGGAGGTGGAAGCAAAACTTGCCGCGCGCGTGTGCAAACGCATGGCCGTCAAAGGCGGGCAAACGCTCACCAAAGAGGAACAGTCCGCCCTGCTGTTGGATTTGGAAGCCTGTCAGGCGCCGCGCACCTGTCCGCACGGCCGCCCGACCATGATTCACCTTTCGGTGGACGCGCTGGAGAAACAATTCGGCCGCAAAGGTTCGCGTTAATTACATATTAAAAAAAATTGGGCGGCCCAAATCGCCCAAACTATTATAAAATTAAGCCATGAAAGATTTTGAGACGCTCCTCTCCAGTCATGGACTGTCTGCAATTTTGAATCATATTCACGCCATTGTAATTTTGGCGGAAAAAGACGGCGCGCTAATCGCCTGGAACCGCGCGTTCGAGCCGTTTAAGGCTAACTTTCCCGCCGACGGAAAACTGGGCGATTTGTTTACCGACAGCGTGGATACGCAGTCGCGCAGTCAATTCAAGAAAATGGAACGCTGGGTCACGCACATCTTTCCGGGCGAAGACAAACAAACCGGCTTATTGTGCGATTGTATGCTCCTGCCGTTGGAAAATGAACAAGTTCTGTTCGTGGCGGAATTAATCAACAGCGCCCCCAAACTGTTGGATAAAGTAGACCGCCTGAGCAAACAGGTGGAAGTCTTCAAGAACGAAAGCGAAACCGCCAAGAAACTGGCCCGCCGCAAGGAAGTGGAAATGAGCGGCGTGATGGCCCAAGCTTCGGAAATTTCGCACGTGGACGCGCTCACGCTCCTCCCCAACCGCCGCAAGGTTCTGCGTCAACTGGAAGACGAAGTGCAACGGGCTCAGCGTTATCATACGCCGCTAACCGTCTCAATTCTGGACGTGGATCACTTCAAAAAGATTAACGACACGCACGGCCATTTGGCGGGCGACGAAGCGCTCAAGCAGATTGGGCAAATCCTCACCGATTGCATTCGCCACCCGGATATGGCCGGGCGCTACGGCGGCGAAGAGTTTTTGATCCTCCTGCCCAGTTCCGACGCCACGGCCGCCGCCGACCAGGCCGCACGCCTGTGCAAGCAAATCCGCGAGACGCAGATTCAGACCGCCGAACAAATTTTACAAATCACTGTCAGCGTGGGCATTGCCGAATATCAACCAACCGACACCTGGGAGACGATCCTCCATCGCGCCGACGGCGCCTTGTATGACGCCAAAGTTAACGGGCGCGATCGCTGGGTAATAAAAAATCCGCAAACCTGATTTGCGGATTTTTTATTGCAATCATTTCTTCAGCGGGCCTCCGCCAGAGAGTTTGCTTTCCGGCCGCCCGGAGCGCCAGGCATAAAACCCCAACCCAACGCCGCCTAAAAGAAACAGGCCGCCTAAAATGCCGAGGATGGGAGAAGAGCCGCCTTCTTCGGCCGGGTCTTGCGGATCGACAATTTCAATATCCTTCGATTGCGCGCCAAAACTCACCTGAGCCTGATCGCCCGCATTGACTTTAAGCGAACGGTTCAAACTCATCGTCGGGTTGTAAGTGTCGGGGATACCGACCGTAATGTTGTATTCGCCTTCCGGCACGTCTTGAAAACATTCGCCTTGATATTCCGCGTCGGCGCTGGCGATGGTGCTTAACGAAGCGGAGAATTTGCCATTAATTTCGGTGACGCTTACAGCGCCATCGGCGATGGCCGGTTCGGTAGCGTCGCGGAAGGTGTTGCCGTTTTTGTCTTCGTAGAGCAAAACGCAAATGACGGTGGTGCCAGTAAACGGCGTGGGCGAAGCGGTGGGCGGCAAAAGCGTGGGCGAAGGCCCGGCGGTGGGCGTGCCCGCCAGAGAGACGATCCCAATCAGCAATTGCTGGCCTTCGGTCAAGGTGCAGGCTTCATCCAGGTTGGTATTAAATTGACGGAGTTGCTCCAGCGTAATGTTATTAATCGCCGCCACGCGGTAACAATTATCGTTGGCCTGCACTACATAGAGGATGCGCCCGTCCGCTCCGGCGGTGGGGGTGGGAATCACCTGCCCGGCCGGGGCCGCATTGGCCGGGAGCAAAATGCCAAACATAAAGAAGAGGATCAGGGTAAGGCTGATTAAAAAACGCTTGAAATTCATAAAGAAAATTATATCAGGTTTGGATAATCTCCTTCAGCGGCTCGATGGAGCATGGGAACTGTTTATGCCCAATCTGATAGTTTTTCAATGTGAATGGGCTTTGGTGCATAAAAGGATTGACAAAGAAGGGCGAGACCGTGTAATTTTGGTTTATGCCTAAACAAAAGAAAACACGATCACACCCAAAGCCATTATACCGTGTCAAAAATTGGTCAGACTATG
>JADZCC010000001.1 GCA_020851785.1 Anaerolineales bacterium | reverse complement strand
GCGTTTTCAAATACTTTGGAGACATTGCTTAAAAACTGAGACTTCCAGTGTGAAAGCAGGTCCGCTTTTACACTGTGCTCTCGGCAAGACTCCGCCATGCTTTTACTACCGCTGATAATTTCCAAAACCACTTTTGCCTTGAATTCAGCGCTGAATATCCTGCGGGTTCGGGCCATGTAATACTCCTTCTCTTGCACAGTAGTTTATCTTGTTTAGGGCGACTGTCCAAGTCTTGGGGTGCATTACATAGCTTAGCAATGAATATTAGCATTGGTGGAATGCGGGTTGTCACAGACAGCGGCGTTCAAAATACCATTTTCGATTATGGAGATTTTCATTTGGAATTCAATGTGACAAATAGCGGGAATTTAACTTTGCTGTCCGATGAAAGCGTTGATTTTAATGGGATCGTCTCAACGCTAAACCGAATTGAAATCACTCCCTCGTTCATATATGCTTATATGTGTATAAATTATGAGAACCAAAAAGGGTGGTATCCAGAAACTTATTTAGACTTGGATAGCCAGAAAATTTACGCAGACCCAATTTTAACTTTTAGAACAGATTTAAAGAATATTGATTTATCAAATTGGTTCAGTCAATTTACGACTACGCGCTGTTACCGTTTTGCTTTTCCTGCGCAACACCGCGCTCTTGCTGGAAGCAGTTCTGTTGAAGCGACAATTGTCTTGGAAAAAATGGAGATTAATTCATTAGATGCCGCTACTCAAAACGATTGCGAATTTGTAAAAATAGAAATACACAAAAAATACCCGGATTTAGATTTCTTGTGTCAAATTGACAACAGAGCTGGAGGCTATGGCGTTTTGGTAATAATTACAAAAAGCCCAGCCGGAATGGATTTAGTCGAAGCACAAAAAATAGCTGAACAGGGGTTTGTAAGTTCCAAAGACGGTCCTTGGGCGTTTTCATTTTTAGCGCCATGATAATTTACTCCTGTATGGCAAGGCTATATTTCAAATAGGTTAACTATCCAAAGTAGAGGTTGGTATTGCTTATGTTTTCATTAGCGGATTTGTTGTCTGGGTTACTCCCCAGTATTATCTTGATACTTCTATGGTTGTTGCCTGCGCTGGTTCCGCTTTTGAACCTTCGCAAACGGAACATCGAAGAAACGGCAAAGGCTGTGTGGGTGTTGGTCATCCTACTGTTGCCGATTGTCGGCCCCGCGACGTACTTCTTGATGAACAATGAGAAGCGGGATGACGAGAAAAAGGACGACTGATTTCTGTTGTTTCAATAAAGCAGAAAGACCAGACTAAAGTATCGGGTAGGATCATCTTGCCCGATACTTTTTCTTATATCCAATTTTCCAGCGTTTCCTTGACCTTCATCAAAAAATTATCCGCAGATGCGCCATCTAAAATACGATGGTCGAAGACAAAGGACATATACACCATCGGACGAATGGCAATGGCATCGTCAATGACGACGACTCGTTTTTGCATGGCGCCGACTCCCAAAATCCCTGCCTGGGGTTGGTTGATGACCGGGAAAGCCAGCAGTGAACCGCTTACGCCGTGATTGGTCAAAGTGAATGTGCCGCCTTTGACATCATCGGGTTGTAATTTTTTATTGCGGGCGCGAGTCGCCAGATCGTTGACCGTCCGCGCCATGGCCAGCAGGGAAAAATTATCTGCGCCTTTGATGACGGGGACGATTAAGCCATCTTCACCCAAGGAAACTGCCATGCCGAGATTTAGGTTTTTATGCACCAAAATTCCTTCATCCGTCCAGGATGAATTGGTGGCAGGGAAGGCTTTCAGCCCAGCTACGATGGCGGCCATAAAGTAAGCAGTAAACGTGAGGTTGACTCCATCGCGTTCAAATTGCGCTTTGTGCGCGGCGCGATGTTTGGCTACCTTGCTCATATCCGCTTCCATCACGGTCAACACATGCGGCGATGTGTGCTTACTCATCACCATGTGGTCGGCGATGGATTTGCGGATGGGGGTGTGTTTGATTAAGGTTCCAGGTTGCAGGTTGGAAGGTTGCAGGTTTGCCGTTTGCGGAGTTTGACCTTCAACCTTCGACTTGCGACTTTCAATAAACGCCAACACATCATTCTTCGTAATTCGTCCGTTTAACCCCGTTCCGCTCACTTGACTCAAATTCACGCCATGCTCTGCGGCTATCTTGGCAACGACGGGGGAGATGAAACCGAGGTCGGTCGAAGGTCTAAGGTCGGAGGTTGAAGGTTTTGCCTCAACGGACTTTTGACTTGTGACTTGTGACTTTTCTGTAACGCTACCAACTGTCAACTCACTACTATCAACCGATTCCCCAGGCTTGCCAATCACCGCGAGCAGTTCGCCAACCTTTGCGGCAATCCCTTCCTGGGCGATGATTTTCAAAACCGTTCCCGTTGTCGGGGCGGGGATTTCGGTGTCCACCTTGTCGGTATTAACTTCAAGCAATGGCTCCAACTCATTGATCGAGTCGCCTTCCTGTTTGAGCCATTTGGTGATGGTCACTTCGTCTACGCCTTCGCCTAACCTTGGGACAAATACTTTAGTTGCCATAGTTCTCCTTAAGTCTCACCGCAGAGGCGCGGAGAGCGCCGAGTTTTTTTATTCTTTGAGTCCTAATACCAGCCTTTTTACGCCTTTTACCAATATTGGCACATTAAAGTTGAGAATTAATCCAACTTTCCAACTGCCAAGTCGCATGTAAGTTAAGGTTTGCGCTTCGTGAATTGGTAAAATACTATCAACCGACTTTAATTCAACCACAACTTCATTGTTTACTAATAGATCTATTCGATAACCACAATCTAACTTTGTTCCTTTATAAGCAACAGGTAAAGGAACTTGTCTTTGAAATGGAATGTTTCGTAAGCTTAATTCATGACATAAGCATTCTTCATAAGCAGATTCAAGCAAACCTGGACCTAAATGTTTGTGTACTTCAATCGCCGCGCCAATAATTGACTCGGTTGTTTTATTAATTTCTTGAACTACTTTTGCGCCATTTCCACTCATTTTGTTTTTCTCCGCGAACTCTGCGTCTCTGCGGTTAATCAAGATTTGGATATCGACTCGGATCCACCTCATTCATCATCTCATAGACCGCGTCAAACACCGTCTCGGCGCTGGGTTTGGACCAGTAATCGCCGTCGCTTCCATACGCCGGGCGGTGGGCTTTGGCAGATAAGGTCTTCGCGGGCGAATCTAAATGGAAATAGCCGCCTTGTTTTTCGATCACTTCCTGCATCATGTAGGCCGTGGTTCCGCCGGGCATGTCTTCATCCACAAACAAAATGCGATTTGTTCTCTTAAGCGACTCGACAATTTTTCCGTGCAGATCAAATGGCAGTAAGGATTGCACGTCAATCACTTCGATCTCAATTCCAAATTTGGATAATTTTTGGGCCGCGTCTAAAACGATTCGGCAACAGGCGCCATAGGTGACGACGGTTACGTCCTTACCTTCTCGAATAATTTCAGGCACGCCCAACGGTACGGTAATTTCGCCAATGTTATCGGGCAAACGCTCTTTTACGCGATAGCCATTCAACACTTCCACCACAATGGCGGGCTCGTCGGCCTTTAATAACGTATTGTAAAAACCGGCGGCGCGCGTCATGTCGCGCGGAACCAGCACATGCATGCCGCGCACCAGATGAATGATGCCCGCCATCGGCGAACCAGCGTGCCAGATGCCTTCGAGACGATGACCGCGCGTGCGCACGATCACCGGAGCTTTCTGCCCGCCTGCCGTGCGCCAATACATCGTCGCCAGATCGTCGCTGATAATTTGAAGCGCGTATAAAATGTAATCAAGATATTGAATCTCAGCGATGGGGCGCAGTCCGCGCACAGCCATGCCAATCGCCTGCCCCAAAATCGTCGCTTCGCGGATGCCCGTATCCGTCACGCGCAATTCGCCATATTTTTCCTGCATCCCTTTGAAGCCCTGATTCACATCGCCCAATTTGCCAACATCTTCGCCGAATGCAATCAAACGCGGTTCGCGCCCCAGCGCCAAATCAAACGCGGCGTTGATCACTTCAAAGCCAAACATGGTTGGCGAATTTTCCGAATAGGCCGGTTTACATTCTTCAACCTTCAAAGCGACGTTTGAATATAAATGCGAACCATAGCGTTCCACGTTGATTTTGTCGTAATCCAATTTCCAGGCGGATAAGATTTGCTTGCTGGGATGCGTTTCATCATGCAGGATGCGCGTGGCTTCATGGGCCGCGCTATGAACATCCCGCCGCGTATACGACGGGAGGCTGGAGAGCCGATCCTTCAACAGTTTCAACTCGGACGCATGTTTGGCCGACGATGACGCGATTTCATCGAGCATGTCCATGACCTGATTGCGTTCATCTCTAATCGGGGAGAGATAGGCCTCCCAGGCGGCTTTGCGGAACCCTTCCACAGACGCGTAGTCTGCCTTTTCCGCAGAATCAAGCTCGCCCGAGGTGGCGAAGCGTTCTTTGATCATCCACGCGCGCATGCGTTTGAGTCCGTCAAACTCCTCTTCCCATTTGAGGCGCTCGGCAGATTTGTATCTTTCATGCGAGCCGCTGGTGCTATGACCTTGCGGTTGAGTCACATCAATGACATGCACGAGGGCGGGGATGTGCTGTTCGCGCGCGGCGGCGGTTGCGGTTTGATAGGTTTCAATCAGCGCGGGGTAGTCCCAGGCGGGGACGGTATACAGGTTGAAGCCCGAATCATTTTCGCGTTCAAAGCCTTTGAGCAATTTGCCAACATTGCCTTTGGTCATTTGATATTCGTTGGCAACCGAAATGCCGTAGCCATCGTCGTAAATTGAAATGACGGCGGGCGCTTTCAGCACGCCAATCGCGTTGACCGATTCCCAGAACATGCCCTCGGCCGAAGAGGCGTTGCCAATCGTCACAAAGATCACTTCATTGCCGTGGTTGGAAAAATCTTTTTCGTTTTGTAATTCTTGAATGTGGCGATATAAAACGGACGCGTAGGCCAGCCCAACGCTGTGCGGCATTTGCGAGCCGGTTGGCGAAACGTCGGCGATGGTGTTGTACATTTGGGTTTGGGGTTTCCAAGCGCCGTTGGGATACAACAGCCGCGTGGCGAAGTGGGCGTTCATTTGCCGCCCCGCGCTGGCAGGGTCGTAGGTGGCGTCGGCGTGCGCGTAAAGTTGGGCAAAAAATTCCTGAATGTTGACGGCGTTGAGCGCGAACATCCAGGTTTGGTCGCGATAATAGCCCGAGCGCCAGTCGCCTTTTTGAAACGCGTGGGCGAGGGCCAGTTGGGGCAGTTCTTTACCGTCTCCAAAAATTCCAAATTTTGCTTTACCGCTTAATACTTCCCGCCTGCCGATCAGTGAAGCCTGCCTGCTTTGATAGGCCAGGCGATAATCGTTGAGGATGTCTTCTTTTTTAAGGGAAAGAGCGCTCGAACCCTTTTTGTTGGCCATGTATCTCTCCTGAAGCTAAGTTGGCTGAATTATACCGTAGAGCCAGGGCGCGCCTTTTTGCGCTTAAAAAACGAGGATGGAATTTAATCCATCCTCGTTTTTATCTGTGCGGCGAACGCTTAATTTAATTTCAACCGTGCGCTGATGTCGCGCAATTGCGAGAAGGTGATGGGTTTGATCATCGCAATCGTCACTTTACTGCGATAAATTTCTGCCTGGACGTTATCGGCGGTGGTCATGATAATTTTGGTGTCTTTGAAGACCGGGTTGCCGTGAATTTGAGTCAGCAGGGTACTGCCATCCACGTTGGGCAGGTGCATGTCCAATACAATCACGCGCGGCGTAACTTCTTGCAGGCGCTTTTGAGCGAGCGCGCCATCCAACAGGGTTTCCACTTCAAAGCCTGCGGCTTGTAACGCTTTTTCGAAGATGCCGGAAAGATCGGGATCGTCTTCGATGACCAGGGCAAAGTTTTGCATGTCTTACTCCTTTATTTGTTGGTTTCCAAGGGTAGGTGGATGGTGAACGTACTGCCGCTTCCCATTTTACTTTGAACTTTGATTTCGCCGTGCATCAATTCGACAAGTTGTTTGACGATGGACAGCCCCAGCCCGAACCCGCCGCGCTGACGGGTGGTGACTGCGTCCACCTGGCGAAAGGCTTCAAAGATGTTGGCGGTTTCTTCTTCTGGAATGCCCATGCCGGTATCGCGGACTTCCATTGCCCAGCGGTTGGCCTGCGGACGAAAGAGGCGTACGTGAATCCCGCCTTTTTCCGTAAATTTGACGGCGTTGTTGACCAAGTTGACCAGGATTTGTTGTAAGCGGTGGGCGTCCCCGATGATTTCATCCGGCAGGTCGGGTGAAATTTCAGTGGTCAGGGTCAGCCCCTTGTCTGCGATTGTTTTATCCAGCGTACCGCGTACGTTTTCGAGAAGGGTGGCCGGCTTGAAAGGCTCCGGGCGAATCGAAAGTTTGCCCGCCTTCATTTGGGCTTCGTCGAGCAGGTCGTTGACCATGTTGAGCAGGCGCCCGCTGTTGGCCATAATCCTCCCGGCAATTGAAGTTTGTTGTTCGTTCATGGCGCCATACACGGCCTCGCGCAACATTTCGGCATGTCCTAAAACGGCGTTGAGCGGCGTGCGTAATTCGTGTGAGATGATGGCCACGAAGGAATCCTTCAATTTTTCAACTTCGGCTTCGCGGCTGATGTCGCGGAAGACGGCCACCCTCCCGATGTTGTTTTGTTCTGTGTCCAGCACCGGGGCGATGCTGGTGGAAACCGTCTTCCGCCCCCATTCGAAGCGCACGCCGGAAATAACTAGATCAGGGTTTTGCCTCATTTTAATAAAGGCTTCACGGTCGGCGGATGATAACTGCTCGGTGTGGAGAAAATCCTGAAGCTGATTGCCAATTAATTTCTCAAGTGGTATCCCAAACAGATTAACCATTGCCGGGTTGACCAACGTAGCGCGGCTGTGCGCGTCGAACACGATCACGCCATCGGCGATGGAGTTGAGGATGGCCTGATTGCGCCCGGCGATTAAGTGTTCGCGATCCAGCGATTCGGAGAGGGCTTGCGTGCGCTCGCTGACTAATTTATCCAGGTTGGCGTTGATGCCGCGTAAATCCTCCAGGGCTTGTTCCAACGACCGAGATGAAAGCCAGGCGATGAGCGCCAGAAAGAAGTACCCGGCGATGACCGTTGGACTGCTGGGTACATTTCCACTATACGATAAGTAGGCGACAATCGCCGTTGAGGCGAGGGCGAAGAAGAAACTGGCGCTCGGAGCTAGCAATAAGCTGGAAACGGCAATCGGAATAAAGAATACATAAGAAGAACGTCCGCTAACCAACTGGGCCGGGGTGTCGCTAAAAATCAGGATGATGAGTAGGAGCACCAGCAAAAGGAGCGATGCGGCCCGCACTGAAGTTTGATTGATATGTACCAACGCGAGGCTGGTCACCACCAAAATTCCAATGATGCTGGAAAGTTTAACGTCCAGCGTGCCGGTGACGGCGGCAAGGAGCAAAACCGCAAACCCCAGCCCGGCAATTCCGGCGAGGATGACATTGAGCAGGCGTCCCCGGCGGGCAACGTCGGGGTCTTTGCCTGCAAAGGCGTTAATTCGTTCCCAAAGCCGAATCAATCTGTTCATAAAATCGTCCTCCTGACCAATTCAATTGCGCTTAAGACGGTGGCTTGAATTACGTGTTCGGGACAATACAAGGTCTTGCCGATCCACAGCGGGGGGTAAGGCGGTTGCGTGTGTGCGGTGAGCCAATCCAGCCCGAGTTGAATGATTTTACTTTCTACTTTATATCCGGCCCGCTTCCAAATAGATAAAGCTTGTAAGGCGTAAGCCGTCTCTTCCGCGGTGGGGGTGTAAAACCCCCAGGAGCCGTCCGCGTTTTGGTTTTTGATGATCCATTCTACTGCGCTTTCGCAGAGCGCTTTGTTGTAAATGTGTGCCAAAATAATGGCGTGGGCGGTGGTGTAGTAGGGGGAGGCGTGCCATTTATCGAACCAGGAGCCGGTTGGGCTTTGCGCGGTTTTGAGAAATTTGAGAACCTTTTGGACGCTGGGATGATTCTGATCAAACCCGGCTTCGCGTAATGCGCCGAGGACGTGAATGTTTGCGCTGATGGATGGGTTGGCTTCCAGCGCAAAACAGCGGAAGAAGTCTTTTTCTTCGTAACTGAGCACGGCTTCAATGTCGGCTTTGCGGCCGTAAAGCGAGAAGATTTCATAAGTCAGGGCGGTGTCGTCGCTGTCTTTGGGAGCGTATTTGGAGGTGTGGGCAATGCCGTCTTTGGACTCCCATTGGGCTTGCAACCAATCCAGATGGGGCGCGGCGAGTTGGAGGATTTCCGGCTCAAGGTCTGGAATCAGTTTTAGATTCCAGAGAGTCCAGGCGGGTTCAAACACGTCAAACGGGGCGACGTTTGGCGCGCCGCCATCTGATCCAATCCACTTGTGGAGATAGGCCATGGCTTGAGGTTCGCCCGGGCGGAGCCAGCCCGCAAAGTAGGCCGTTGCAGACGGGCTATTGGCCACTGAGCCGTTTTCTTCCTGCAAATTATCAATGTCTAAAATAGCCTGTCCATCCAGCCCGGCCATTTCGGAGGAAAAGGCGGGGGTGAAATATTTGTTGATGCGATACCCGGCCAGTTTTTCCATTTTGACGGCGCGCAACTTGGCCAGCCGCCCCAAAATTTGATCCCATTGCATGTTGATGATGCCCAATTTTTCGGCTTCGTCCACCAGCGTGGGGACGACCATCTCAAAGCCGATGGTGGCGCCGTTCGGGTCGGAGGCCAGCCCTTTGGTGGCCCCTTTGGTGATCCGTTCCAACGCATAGAGGCCTTTTTCAATTTGAGCTTTGTCGTTGGCGCGTCGGCCGCGATAGGTGAGCGCGATCATCGCCGTGAGCGTGCAGATCACGCGATCGTGGTAGTAGAAAACTTCCCGCGCGCCCCAACTGCCATCGGGGAGTTGGTTTTCGTTGAGCCATTCCAGCGCCCGGTTGCTTAAATCCAAATCAATATGATTTAGGCGCGCAACCCAGGCGGTGTCGTAGGCGTTGCTGTTCATCTTGCCGGGACCAATGATCTTTAATAAGTTTTTTAGCGCTTCCATGTTGTTAGCCTCGATGTTTTTTTATTTTTTGGCGTACCAAATGCCGTTGCGAATTTCGCCCACGCCCAGGGCCACGTCCTGATTTTCCAAATAGAACGCCCGCATGGCTTCCAATTCCGCTTTGGATAGGGCGGCGTAATCCGGTTCCGGGATGGGGCGCAGGTAAATATGGTCGTATAAAATACTGCGAAGTTGTCGCGCCGTCATATATAAAGACGGCGCCACCGTAAAATATAAACTCTCCTCCCCCCAATTGAGCATGGGATAATCAAACGCCGAAAATTTTTCAAAGCCGATGAAGAGGTCGGCCTTCTCCAGGCTTTCGCCATAATAGGCCGCGATGATTTCCTGACGGGTTAGAATTTGCCCCGTGCGCTGATAATGCGCAATGGAGATTTTGGCAATGCTCTGGGTGGCGTCGCTTCCAAAGACGCCGTACAACAATCGGCGGGTGTGATGCGTCGCAGTTTGGCGCATCGCTTCGTCAAATTGATTCACAATGTAGGCGTAGGGCGTGTTTTCCAATTCCTGACGATAGTCGCCGTAAAACCGCACGCGCGCGTCGTAGGTTTTATAAAAATCCAGAAACGCCGGGTGTTCGGCTAAAAGGGCCATGCTGGCGCCAATTTGACGCATGTACGTTTCGCCGCGCCTTAAAATTTCACTGCCAAAGACCGGCGCGATGACGGTTTCAATGCCATGCTCAAATAACAATTGATAGGTTTGGATGTAGGCTTGGGCGGTGGCTTCAATATAAGCCTGCACAAAGTTTTCGCGGGCTTGTGCGGCGTGTTCCAGCAAAAACCAGCGACGTGTGCCATTGAATGGAAAGACGCACACTTTCGTATCGCTGGCGCGCACGAGTTCCGCAACTGCCGGCGTGGGCAGGTTGATAAATTCGGCTTGATCCATCCATTGCATGAGGTTTATTCCCTCAACTCGAAACCGGGCGTTTGAACCGATGGAAAGGTTGAATTACAATCAGCCGCGCAACTTGCAGGTTTTCCCCCGGGACAAGATGCGCCGCTTTTGCAAATTTCACAAGTCACGATGCGCTCTACCATGCTCTTCAGTGAAACTCCGTTTTTTTTACGCCTGATTGTAATGCGAATATGGCGGAATAAAATTGCGTTTTTTAGGTTTGAGTTATCAAAAACGCAAGGCGCGGCTTGAAATACAAGCTAAATAAGAAGGAAGTGGTCTGAAGATTGAAGCTTTCTTAAAAAGCCGTTGGATAGTTATAACAAGATTAAGACTTATGTAAAGCTAGTTCAAGAGGTAAAAATTTAACGCAGAGAAAAGGACATGGACTTGACGTATTTGCGGCCTTACTTTTTAGAAAATGGAGAGGGAATCAGGTGATAAACTGATCTGCGTAAGCCCTGAATGTTCTAATATAAAAACCACTTCGATTTTGAAGTTTAGCGCTGTTTTTTGATGATGATTTAATGCGATGCATCCCATAATAGCGTTGAACCATCGTCGCCAATGCTAATTAATCTGTTGCTATCGGCAGAAAAAATGAAACTTATATTGAAAATTGGAAAATCTCCCTGTGTGTGGGCAGAGTAACGGTATAGTGTCTGGCTGGTTATTGCATTGATAATGTAAATTGAAATTCCTTTTTTGTAATCATACCCGCTTAACGCGACTAGCTTGCCATCTGGAGATATAGTCGCATCTTTATCAAGAGGTAGCCTTATGGGAGATAGCGCTTTGTTTGTATCTAGATCCCAGATGTTAATTAGTAATCTGCTTGGGGTGTAAACTAGATGCCCAATAAAAGTAGGAGATCCCGTTGACATTTCTTTGATTTTGTTGCCGGTTTCGACTTCCCAAATCCATGTTTTTGTATCGTCGTATTGCGCAATATATTTTCCGTCGCTAGATGTCTTGACCAATGGGTAGTCAGACGAGAAGCCAGTAAAGCTTTTGTCTATTTTTTCGGTTTTTACGTTGAGCAAATGGATGGATCCGTCAAGATTTGCCTCTATTAAATATTTAAAATCTTCCATTAGGAACATGTGCGCTTTGCCAGTGGGTAATTTGAAAGTGTGGATCGTTTTGCATGTTGGAAGAGAATTGATAAATAGCTTACCTTCATATTGAAATGAAAAAAGTTTTTCATCTTGCGAATAAATTGAACCTACTGATTCGCAGAAATTTTTGTAAGTTTTAGTTTCGTAAATGTGACCTCCCTGTGAGTCGAAAACTGACAGATAATTTCCAAGAGGGGAGTAACGTACAAAGTATGGCTTGGATAACCCATTGATAACTTTTTTTATCTGACCTGTTGTTAGGTCGTAAACTACTACAGAATTGGCATCTCGCCTTATTGTCGCAAATTCCTGCCCAGAGTTGGAGAGGCTGAATGAATCTTGATATCCGGAAAAATAATAAGAGTTGTAAGTCGTTCTGTTGGCATTTAAGTCCGTCACGACCAGCGTCTGATCTGTTGTTGCTGTGATTAGGCGCTGATTGTCAATTAGGGATATTCGTTCGGGAACAAATATCTGATTGTCTGCGAATACAGTAATAGAATTTATTTGCTCTCCGGTTTTCACATCCCAAATGAGGATGCCTTCATTGCTGGCTGTATATATAGTTTTGTTGTCAGTTGAAAAGAAGATGTCTGGGTAATACATTGGTGGGTTAGTGAATTGGATTGATTCCACGCTTGTTATTTCATTCCCTGTGATAAGATCCCAAATTACAAGCCTGTTTCGTTCGAGGGCGGCGGCCATCATCCCGTCTTTGGAAATAGCTAGATTCCATACATAGTCTTTGAATATATCGGTGAAGTTACTTATTTTTCTGCCACTTTTTGGCTCAATTAACGTTACGTGTTTGTCATTTGATAATAGTAAATCTCCATTGGGAGAAAATTTAATATCATGTACAAAACTCTCCTTGCCAGGAGTGTTGTACGCGTAAATCCACTCGTCTGTTTCATAATTCCAAACATTAACATATTGTGCATGCCAAATTGTTGCAACCAGCGGTTCTGTTGGAGATAAAGCAAGCGTTCCAGGCGCGGAATCTATTATTTGTGGAAAAACGGTTTGTTTGACAAGCTCACCTGTGCTTGCATTATAAACATAGATGTGTTGATCGAATTGAGATCTAAATGCTGCTACTGCTATTAAGTAGGTGTTATCTAATGTAAATTCAAGAGAGGTGATGATGTAGTGAGGCGATTCGGTTTCTATAAAGCGAACTTCATGGTAATTGTTTCCGTCTAATATATATATACCGCCTACGCTTCCAATTGCAATTTGACTATTGTCTGGTGAAACTGCAATATCATAAATTTTTCCTCTCCCAAGATTCATTAACGCTCCCTGACCAAGATATCCCGTGAGTGGAGGAAATGAAGGAAGAACGCTTGGAGTTGGTTGGGGCGTCGCAGATGAGGGCTTTGTTGGTTGGACTACCTGAGCGATTGGAGTATCGCGAGTGATGGGTGTCGTTGGAATGTTTGTTTGAGCAAGCGGCGCGGCAGTGCAGGCTGTGATGAACATCGAAGTTGTCAGCAAAATTAAAATAATTCTTGATAAAAGATTCATAAAAACCTCTTCTTTAACTCAATCTTTTTTGAAGTTTATTGAAGACGCGATAAGAAGCTTTAAGCCTTCAAGCGTTCGGCGACGATCTCCGCAATGTCTTTGACTGGAATATTCCCGCCGTCGCTTTTTGAGGCGTCGGTCATCATCGCTAGGCAAAATGGGCAACCGACGGCCACCATTTCTGCGCCGGTGGCTTTCGCTTCCGCAAAGCGGGTGGCGTTGACGTGCGCCGCGCCGGGTTCTTCTTCCTTCCACATTTGCGCGCCGCCCGCGCCGCAACAAAATGATTTTTCTCCATGCCGTGGCATTTCAATCACTTCTAATCCTGCGGATTTTAGATCTGCGCGCGGCTCTGCGGTGATTTTGTTGTGCCGTCCCAAATAGCATGGGTCGTGGAAGGTGATTTTCATCATGTCGCCATCCAAATTCATCGAGATTTTTCCCGCGCCGACGAGTTCGTTGATCAGTTGAGTATGATGAATGACCTGATAATTTCCGCCGAAGGCCGGATATTCATTTTTGATTGTATGCAAACAATGCGGGCAGGTGGTGACGATGCGCTTGGGCGCAACTTCATTTAATAGTTCAACGTTTTGCGTGGCCAACCCAAAGAAGATGTCTTCGCGTCCGGCGCGTCGGGCCGAGTCGCCGGTGCAGGCTTCGTTTTTTCCAAGCACGGCATAATTGACGCCCGCCGTGTTCAAAATTTTTGCGAAGGCTTGGGCCGTTTTTTGTGCGCGCGGGTCGGTGGCTGGCGCGCATCCCACCCACCATAAAATTTCAGGTTCGGCGTTTTGCTCAATCGTCGGCACGTTCAATCCGTCCGCCCATTTCAAACGGTCGCCTTGCGAAACGTTCCACGGGTTTTGATTGCGCTCCATTCCCTTGAAAGCGTTTTCCAATTGCTTGGGGAAACTGCTCTCCATCATGGATAGGTTGCGGCGAATGTCGAGGATGTCGCGCATCGGTTCGTTGCCAACGGGACAGATGTCCACGCAGGCCCCGCAACTGGTGCACGCCCAAACCGCTTCTTCGGAAATCAAATTGAGCATGGGTACGTCGGTGGAGCCGCCATAATTCAAATGATAGCGTTTGTTAATTTCCAACGCGGCGGGCGAGAGAATTTTTCCGGTGTTGTAGGCCGGGCAAACTTCCTGACAGCGAAAGCATTGGATGCAGGCAAAGCTGTCTAAAATTTGTTCCCAGCCTAGGTCTTTCATTTTGGCCGCGCCAAATTGTTCAATGGAAGAATCTTCCAGGTTGATGTAACTCAATTGCCCAATGGATTTGCGCTCCGGCTTTAATCCAAAATTGAGCGGGACGATAAACAAGTGCAGATGTTTGGAATAGGGGAAATACGGCAGGAAGGCGACGACCAGCCCAAGCGAAACCCACCAGGCCACATGTTCGCCAACGCTCAAGCTGGCCGCGGACGCCCCAGACCATACGCCTGCGAGCGCTGAAATAAACGGTTGCCACGGGTCAACCAGGTTAATCTGCGCGAGGTGAAAGGATTCTTCCAACATGCGCATTAAGGTGTGTGTGAAGAATGCGCCGGTCACGATGGCGGAGTCGCGCCAGATGCCGCTTCGCGCTTTGGGGTCTAAGAGCGTAGTTTCACGGGTAGTTAAAGTGGCGGGTTGCAATACATATCTGCGAAAGGAAAGCGAAGCCATGCCGACCAAAATCCCCATGCTGATTACATCCGCAATTAAACGAAAGACGTTGCCGAGGACTCCAGCGTGATAAAAAACTTTCAGCCCGACATAGCCATAAAGCACATCCGATAGGTTGACCAGAACGTAAACGAAAAATCCCCAGCCGATGAAGGAGTGGAGCAGGCTGACGGTGGGGCGCAGTCGCCAGACGGGTTGAAAGAAAAAATACTTGCGAATTAAGGCTTGAATGCGTTGGAGCGGTAGGGACCAGTCTATCTTTCCCTGCCCGCTGGAAATATGGCCGATGATTTTCTTTACGCCGCGATAGGTCAGCGCCAAAGAAACGAGGACAGCCAGAGTGAATAGGATTTTTTCGCTGAAGGTGAGCATGAATCTCTCCACAAATTAAAAGTTGCGCCGAAGCGAGGTGCTTGGATTGTATCCGAAATTTTTTGGATGTGGCTTGCGTTGGATTTGGGGATTTGGGGTTATTGGCTGATGTCGTTGACGTAATCCACTGCGCCGGAACACGCGCCAACTAAAAAGGGCGAAACGTTCTCCCAGGTCAGTTCAAGGTCTTCGCCGAGCGCGCGGGTGAGCGCTTCTGCCAGACAGGCGCCCCCTGCATTGTAATTGACCAGCGTAAACTTCCACAAATCTTCGTAGCTGGCCACTTCGCCGGGGGATTTGCGCGTATAGTTATAAATGATTTGCCCGGTCTGTTCGCAATTGGCGGTCATGGTGTGCGCGAATACGCCGATGGAGAAATCCGCTTGTGAAAGGTCCAGCCCCAGCGGGCAATCGGCGCAGGTTGCGTTCACGCTCCCGACCAGCGCGCGTCGTAAAGTTTGCTTTTGAACTTCCTCAAGATGAAGATAGCCTGCGCCGCAGGCCTCAGCGTCTAAAATCAGCGGGCAAAATTGATTGTAAAAAGAGGCGTTCCAAAACAAGGTGGTGTCCGCTCCGTTTTCGGTCAGTTGACCGAGGCCCACGTCTCCAGCCGCCTGAAAGATGCCCGGCCAAAACTGGCTTTCTCTAGCGAAGAGATTTTTAATTAAATGGGCGGGCACTTTGGTATCCTGGGCCGTGTTGAGAATCAATTCGTCAAATTGATTTTGCCATTCAGTGACGGCTGGGCGCGCCGCTTCCAACCCGCAGGCGTTCACATTGCCGCTTGCATCCAGTCCGCCATCCGGGCAGGCGCTGGCGTTGACCGCGCCTTGCAAAATCAAGTTGGAAGCGAGGTAGGTGTAGGGAATGTCGCTACTGAGGTCGGCGCTGTGTTTGGGCGTGGAAAGCCATTCGGGCGCGCCGCCCACCGGCGGGAAAACATCCCAGGTTTGCGAGCAGGTAGCTGGCGCTTCCCCTTGCCATTGCGAAGACAGCACATCCACATACCAATATAGTTGATCGGGGTCGCCTTCATCCACTTTTTGAACGCGCACCTTGGCCGTGTAGGCCGGGCTACTATCGCCATAAGAGGAATATGCCCAAAACTCAAGGGTTACGCCTTCCTCGCTGGTTTGGTCAATGCGAATTTTACAAGGGTCGGCGCCTTCGCAGGCAAAGGCTTCGTCTGCGTACGTCCCCTCAATGCGGATGATGCTTTCGTTGGGTAGCGGCTCGCGCCCGCTTAAGACCAGCGTTGGTTTTGATTCGCAGATATGCGTGGAGACGCTCAAAACGGGTTGACAATCTTCAAGCGCAATCCAGGCGGTGGCTGGGGCTAACAACATGCCCACTTCTTTTTCTTTTGGGGCGCTATCCACGAGCATGACGTAATAGCCATCGCACAAATAGCGCTTGGCCGTGACGCAGGGTTTTTGTTTCATCCATTTTTGATAAACGGCGGGGTCGCAATCGCGATAGACTTCTTTGGCGAGTGGCGGTTCGGGGTGGTCGGTGGTGATGACGCAGGCCACCTTTTCATTTTTCCAGGCCGCCATGTACCAGGTATAGGAATTGTATTCAACGACGATGACAGAGTAGCGGTCTGGGCCGGGTGGGGGATTGGGCGCGGGAGCAGGCGCGAGGTCCGTAGTGAACGCCGCGTTGGAGCAGACGAGCATTCCAACGACGAGCGCAAACATCCAACGGCGACTCTGCAAATTAATCAAAGTGAGTCTCATTATAATGAGACTCACTTTGATTACAACTATTTTTTAGAAAACGTTGAGTTGGTGCCCCCACGGGAATTCGAATCCCGGTTTAGGCCTTGAGAGGGCCTCGTCCTGGGCCACTAGACGATGGGGGCAATGCTTGGAAACGCGCGGGATTGTATCACCCCAAATTTGAAACGTCAAACCAAAACGCCGCCAAAAAAACTTTTGCGGTATGATTCAACATTATGAAATTCCTTTCGAAGCCCCCGCAAAAATTTAACCTGCCCAAAAGCCTGGCGCGTTTGGGCGAACTGGCCACAAACCTGTGGTGGACGTGGCATCCTGAAGCCACGCGTTTATTTGGGCGACTGGATTATGACCTCTGGGAACATTTGGGGCACAACCCCATTCGCTTGCTCCGCGAAATTGACGCGGCGCGCATCAACTTAATTGCCAAAGACGCAGAATACCTGGCCGCCTATGCGGAAGTTTTCGAAAAGTACGACGCCTATTTTCAAAAAAAGACCTGGGCGCAAACCACGCATCCTGAAATTGAAAACCCGATCGCCTATTTCTCCATGGAATACGGCTTGCACGAAACGCTCCCCATTTATTCCGGCGGGCTGGGCGTGCTGGCGGGCGACCACCTCAAAGAAGCCTCCGACCTCGGCCTGCCGCTGGCGGCCGTTGGCTTCATGTATGCTCAAGGATATTTTTCCCAACGCATCAGCGAGGATGGCTGGCAGGAAGCCTTCAACAAATCATTAAACTTTGAAGATTTGCCCGTGGCGCTGGTGACCAAAAATAAAAAGCCAGTTACGGTGGAGATTAAATTTCCAGACCGCACCCTGACCGCCCAAATCTGGGAAGTGCGCGTCGGGCGTGTTCCGCTCTATCTGCTCGATTCAAACGTCGAAAGCAACACTGAATACGATCGCCAATTAACCGCGCGGCTGTATTGGTCCGACCTAGATCGCCGTATCATGCAAGAAATTTTACTGGGGATTGGCGGCGTTCGCGCCTTGCGGGCGTTGGGCTATGCCCCAGCCGTCTGGCACATGAACGAAGGTCACGCGGCCTTTCTGACCCTGGAGCGGGCCCGCGAACTGGTGAGCAAGGGCCACGCCTTTGCAGATGCCGCCCAACAATGTCGCGCACAAAATATCTTCACCACGCACACGCCCGTCCCGGCCGGGAATGACGAATTTCCGCTCTGGCTGATTGATAAATATCTCGCCAGCTATTGGCCGGAGTTGGGCCTGACCCGCGAAGAATTTGTGCAGGTGGCCGCGCACCAGCAACCGCATGGCGAAACTTACTCGATGCCCATCCTGGCTTTGAAGCTTTCCGCCAAAAGCAACGGCGTTTCAGAATTGCACGGGCAGGTGGCCCGCGAGATGTGGAAGTTCTTATGGCCACAGCGCAAGGTCAAAGACGCGCCGATTGATTACGTCACCAACGGCATTCACACCCGCAACTGGCTGGCGCGCCGCTTCAACCTGCTCCTTGAAAATGAGCTTGGCGCAGATTGGTACGCTCGTTTGGACGACCCTGCGATCATCCAGAAAATTGACGCAATTTCAGATGAAAAAATTTGGTATTTGCATTTACACCTTAAGCATAAACTCGCCTTTTACCTGCGCGAACGCGTCCGTGACCGTTGGCGGGCGGGCGGGTTTCATCCCGTGCAGGTGGTTTCTTCCGGCGTGCTGATTAACCCTTACGCGCTGACGATTGGCTTTGCCCGCCGCTTCGCCACCTATAAACGCGCCAGCCTGGTCCTGGCGGACGTGGAGCGGCTCTTAGAGTTAATTAACCGCCCGAATTTTCCCGTTCAAATTATCTTTGCGGGCAAGGCTCACCCGGCCGACGACCCGGGCAAACAACTGATTCAAAAAGTGTATCGCACCGTCAAAAAAGCGGAGACTGGCGGGCGGATCGTCTTCATCGAAGATTACGATATGAATCTCGCGCGTTATCTTGTGCAGGGCGTGGACGTGTGGCTCAATACGCCGCGCCGCCCGTATGAGGCCAGCGGCACTTCTGGCATGAAGGCCGCCATCAACGGCGCGCTCAATTTTTCCGTGTTGGATGGCTGGTGGCGCGAAGCTTACGACGGCCAAAATGGCTGGGCGATTGGAAAAGATCAGGCGTATGAATCCCCTGAAATTCAAGACGCGGCGGATGCGGAAGACCTGTACCAGAAACTGGAGCATGAGCTCATCCCCATGTATTATGAGCGCGACGCCAAAGAAATCCCCCACGCCTGGATCGCCCGCATGAAACGCGCCATGCAAACGGTCATTCCGCAATTTTCCACGCGCCGGATGCTGAAGCAATATGTGGAAAAATTTTATGCGCCTGCTTTGAAAAAATAGATACGACAATGGACGATCGACCGTAAAATCATCGTCTGTAGCCTGGCGTTCATGGTCGAAGGAGAGAAACGATGTTTCCAGAAATTACAGTCCTTGAACTTGGCGAGAAGTTGAAATCTGCCGACGAGTTCATCCTTTTGGACGTGCGCGAACCCGCAGAGTTGAACTATGCCAAAATCGAAGATCGCAGGCTGGAGGTCGCGCCTTTGAGCCGCCTTTCCAGCGCGGGCCCCAGCGCCCTGCCAGAAGCGGTTCGCGCGCAGGCCGCGCCGATTTATATCCTCTGTCATCATGGCAGTCGGAGCAGTCAAGTTGCCGCCTGGCTTGTTCAGCAGGGTTATAAAAATGTCTTCAATGTGGCGGGCGGAATTGACGCCTACGCCCGAAAAGTGGATTCAAAAATTGGCGTGTATTAAGCGAGCGATGTTCTACTACAAATAAAAAGAAGGTTGAGCCTAAAACTCAACCTTCTAACCTTAAACCTGCAACCTGCAACCTGCAACCTTACTTCCCAAACACAAACTGCCCGTTCTTATAAAACAACTCGCCGTCCACCAAAATTTCCGAGTCGGTTCTTAAGTCGCAGATCATGTCCCAGTGAATGGCGCTTTTGTTTTTGGAGCCGGTTTCGGGGTAGCCTGCGCCGAGCGCCATGTGGAACGAGCCGCCGATTTTTTCGTCAAAGAGAATATTGCCGGTGAATTTTTGAATGTCAAAATTGGTGCCGATGGCAAATTCGCCAACATAGCGCGAGTTCGCGTCGGTATCCAGCGCTTTGTTCAGGTAGGCTTCGTTTTTATCGGCAGTGGCTTTGACAACTTTTCCATTTTCAAAAGTAAGTTCGGCGTTTTCCACGCTCACGCCGCCGTAATTGGCCGGGTAGGTGTATTTCACCCAGCCGTTCAAAGAGTCTTCGACCGGGCCGGTGTAAATTTCTCCGTCGGGCATGTTGAACGTGCCGAAGGAATTCATAAAGGTCCGGCCTTTGACCGAGAGTTTTAAATCCACGTTGGGGCCGCGCAAAATCACTTCGCTTTTGCCCTTCATATAATCCACAGCGGCTTGCTGGCTGGTTTCCACGCTTTTCCAAAACGCAATCGGATCGGCTTCGTTGGCATGGACGGCGTTGAAGACAAAATCTTCGTATTCTTCCAAACTCATGTTTGCGTCTTGAGCGTAACCGCTGGTGGGGTAGAGCGTGGTGACCCACTTAAATTTGCCTTCGCCGCCGCGACTAAATTGGGCCGCCGTAATTGAGCTTAAGGCTTTGGAACGGCGCGTGGCTTTTTCGGGGTTGGCGTTGGTTTGTCCGCGGGTGTTGGTGGCGGAGTGGATGCGAATGCGGCTTTCAAATTCTTCGTAGGCAGTTTTGTAAAAGGTAGGCACAAAATCTATTTGTTCGTCGGTGGTGGCGTGGGCCAGATACATCTCGTCCTGACTGAAAGGCATCATCCCCGGAAGCGCCATCATCAAATGCGGGTGGCCGCCTTTTTCTAAAATCTGGATGTATAACTCGCGCAATAACGGCTCGGCGGCGGTGGTGCCTTCCAATAAAACGCGGTCGCCCGGAACGACTCTTGCGGAATGTTCGACTAAAACTTTGGCGTACTTTTGAACGCGAAGATCTGCCACAATTTACTCCTGCACAGCGATGAGATTGCAAAATTATATCACGCCTGGATTTTGGACTAAAAATGTCTAGCGGCTTGACAATTTCAAAATTGGACGCGGACGAGCGCTGATAGACGCGGAAAAAAACACTCGAAATTTTATGAATGTCAAATCAAGCGAATAAAAACCCGTATATTCCTTGACACATCCAGACAAGGTTCATAAAATGAGCGTGAGATTAACCTTACGCAAGGGAGCGACGCAATGCCAAACCAAACCAAACCAAACCAAACCAAACCATAAACGCTTCATCCGCATTATAGCTGTGTGTCTCGTTGTGATCGTCCTCTACCTGCTCCCCGTCAACACCAAACCAGAATTCATCGCCTATCGC